>NZ_CADEAD010000001.1 GCF_902825145.1 Bartonella phoceensis
ATTGTTTAAAGAGGCAGGGGGTAATGGGGGACGTGGGGGTGATGTTTGGGCTCTTGTTGTTGATGGCCTCAACACGTTGATTGATTATCGCTATAAGCAGCATTTTAGAGCAAAAACAGGGGGACATGGTAAGGGGCGTAACATGACGGGTGAAAAGGGTGATGATATCATCCTTAAAGTACCGATTGGTACGCAAATTTTTGAAGAAGATAATGAAACGTTAATCTGTGATTTAACAGAAGTTGGACAACGTTATCGTCTTGCAAAAGGAGGCAATGGTGGTTTTGGGAATCTTCATTTTACCACATCTACGAATCGAGCACCTCGCCGTGCAAATCTGGGTTTAGCTGGAGAAGAGCGCAGACTATGGCTTCGTTTGAAGTTAATTGCTGATGGTGGGCTTATTGGTTTACCAAATGCTGGAAAGTCAACTTTTTTAGCTTCTGTGACGGCTGCAAAACCAAAAATTGCGAATTATCCTTTTACCACTCTCCATCCTCACCTTGGTGTTGCACGCATTGATACGCGTGAATTTGTTTTGGCTGATATTCCTGGCTTGATTGAAGGGGCGCATGAAGGTGTGGGGATTGGGGATCGTTTTTTAGGGCATGTAGAGCGTTGTCGTGTTTTACTTCATTTGATTTCTGCGCAAGAAGAAGATGTAGCAAAAGCATATCATATTGTGCGGAATGAACTAGAGGCATATGGTAACAATTTGAGTGGTAAGACCGAAATTATAGCGTTAAGTCAGATGGATACTCTCACTGTTGAGGAGTGTAAAGCTAAACGAGAAGTTTTGCAAAGAGCAACCGGTAAATCTGTTATGATGTTTTCTGCGGTCAGTCGTGAAGGTTTAGAAAAAGTGCTACGTACTGTTGCTCATGTTATCGAAATGGCACGTAAAGAGGATGTTGATGGAAAAGAGCAGGATTGATTAAGATGGCGGTTGGATTACAAAAACTTGTGCACTATAAGCGCATTGTGGTCAAAGTTGGCTCTGCGCTTTTGGTTGATCCTCAGACAGGTTTACGGACTGAATGGCTCAACAGTTTGATAAGTGATGTTGCTCAGTTGCGCCAAAAAGGCGTTGAAATTTTATTAGTATCTTCAGGTGCTATTGCTTTAGGAAGGACATTGCTCCAGCTTTCCAAAGGAGCTTTGAAGTTAGAAGAGAGTCAGGCATGTGCTGCTTTGGGACAAATTGAATTAGCGAAAACATATAGTGACGCGCTTGCGCGATATGGATTAAAAACAGGTCAAATTTTACTTACTCTATTCGATACGGAAGAACGACGGCGTTATCTCAATGCACGCGCTACAATTAATGTACTTTTGCGTTTTGGAGCGATCCCCGTTATTAATGAGAACGATACTGTTGCAACAAGTGAAATTCGCTATGGTGATAATGATCGTTTAGCGGCACGTGTGGCAACAATGATGTGTTCGGATCTTTTGGTACTTTTATCAGATATTGATGGTCTTTATACAAAGTCTCCCCATTATGATCCAACGGCTGAATTTATTCCTTTTATTGCATCAATTACAAGCGATATTGAAAAAATGGCAGGTATGGCTGCTTCCGAGCTTTCTCGTGGAGGCATGAAGACCAAGCTTGATGCGGGAAAAATAGCGAATTCCGCTGGAACGGCGATGGTTATTACTTCGGGTAAGCGTATGAATCCTCTTGCGGCGATTGATAGGGGGGAACGCAGAAGTTTTTTTGCTGCCAGTGAGAAGCCTGTTAATGCCTGGAAAACTTGGATTTCTGGTCATTTGGAGCCATCTGGTATTTTAAAGATTGATCAGGGAGCGGTTAAGGCTCTTGAATCTGGGAAATCATTATTAGCTGCAGGAGTTATTGCAGTTGAGGGAAGATTTAATCGTGGAGATACGGTTGCGATTATTGATACAAATGGAGTTGAGATTGCGCGTGGACTTGTAAGTTACGGCAAAGATGAAGTTGTACGTATTATGGGGCGTAAAAGTGAAGACATTGAATCTATTCTTGGCTATGAAGCACGCTCTGCTATGGTACATCGTAATGATATGGTTTTACGCTGCTTGACCGATTCTGCTTAAAAAAGTTATCTTCTACCTTATTTATTGTTTTGGCAGATTGGATGATAGTACTATGGCTTTAAAAGAACAAATGAAGGAGATGGGGCTAAAAGCGCGTTATGCTGCCGCGATACTAGCTGTTATGTCTTCTGAACAAAAAAATAAAGCATTAGAAATGGTAGCTTTGAGTTTAGAAGCTCAGTCAGCTGAAATTTTACAAGCCAATCGTCAGGACTTAGTGAATGCTGCTCAGAATAATTTGAAGGCGGCGATGATTGATCGGCTCAAGTTAGATGAATTGCGTTTGCGTGCAATCATAGACAGTGTCCGCCAGATTGCTATTTTGCCTGATCCTATTGGGCAAGTGATGCGTGAATGGACATGTCCAAATGGACTTCATATAAGTCGTGTTTGTACGCCTTTTGGTGTAATTGGCATTATTTATGAAAGCCGACCAAATGTCACAATTGATGCAAGCGCTTTGTGTTTGAAGGCTGGAAATGCTGTAATTTTACGCGGCGGTTCGGATAGTTTTCATTCTGCTCATGCACTTCATTCAGCATTGGTGCAAGGATTAGAGTGGGCTGGTTTTCCTAAAGATGCCGTTCAAATGGTTGGAACGACAGACCGTGATGCCGTTGGAGAAATGCTTAAAGGTTTGGACGGTATGATTGATGTTATTATACCTCGTGGCGGAAAAAACCTTGTTGCACGTGTCCAGTCTGACGCACGTGTTCCAACTTTTGCACATTTAGAAGGGCTCTGTCATATTTATATTGATCAATCGGCAAATTTGAATATGGCGCGCAATATTGTTTTAAATGCGAAGTTACGACGAACAGGTATATGTGGTGCTGTCGAAACGGTTCTCATTGATCGTCAGGCATTAAAAAAGTTTCTTCCTGTTTTGACTGCATTACAGGAGAAAGGGTGTGAAGTTCGTGCAACAGAAGATATTGTTTTGCTTATGCCAGATCTCAAATTAGCTTCTGAAGAAGATTGGTCGCACGAATATCTTGATGCAGTTCTTTCTGTCAAAACAGTTGAAGGTATTGAGGGAGCTATTGCACACATTCAACGTTATTCATCAGGGCATACAGAATCGATTATTGCTGAAGATATGCGTGTGGTAAAAATATTTTTTGATCGTTTGGATTCGGCTATTTTGCTTCATAATGCGTCTACACAATTTGCTGATGGAGGTGAATTTGGTTTTGGAGCGGAAATTGGTATTGCAACGGGAAAAATGCATGCGCGTGGCCCTATAGGGGTTGAGCAGCTGACATCATTTCAGTATCACATTAAAGGAAATGGACAGGTTAGGCCTTGAAAGATCCGTTTTTTCTTTGGAAAAATCGTATGCCACATGTTGAAAGATCGAATGTTGTGGGGCTTTTTGGCGGATCTTTTAATCCGCCGCATGCTGGACATCTTCTTGTTGCAAAAAGTGCAATTCGCCGTTTGCGTCTCGATCAATTATGGTGGATGATAACTCCGGGAAACCCCTTAAAAGATTGTGCGCACTTACCCTCTTTAGATGAGAGAATGCGGCTAAGTATTGAACTCGTTGATCATCCGAAGATTCGCGTAACGGGTTTTGAACAGGCGATAGGCAGTAAGGTATCAAGTGATACGATTTCTCATATTCTGATGCATTGCCGCGGAGTACATTTTGTGTGGGTGATGGGTGCAGATAGTTTTGCAACGGTTCATCATTGGTATCGATGGCATGATATTGTATATATGCTTCCTATTGCAATTATCGATCGTCCTTTTGCACATATGTCAGCACTCTCTTCTCCTATGGCAAACATTTACCGTTCTTTTCGTGTAGATGAGAGAAAAAGTATACGATTACCTTTTATGAAGCCACCAGCTTGGACTTATTTACATGGGCCTTTATCTTTTCAGTCTTCAACGAATCTTCGTTTAAAGGAGAATAATTTTTCTTGAACATTTTATAAGATTCTGCTTCTTTTTGTATTCTAAACTATAAGAAAGGATATTTATCTGAAAAGCATTTCACAAAAACATTCTTACAGTATTGTATCTTCGACAGAAGAAACAATTTTTTTTGTCAGCGATGGTCTCAAGGTTATTCTTAAGAGTTTAGAGGATACAAAAGCAGAAGATATTGTTTCCATTGATATTCAGGGTAAGTCATCTTTAGCTGATTACATGGTTATAGCTTCAGCACATTCACAACGTCATATCTCTGCTGTTTCTGACCATTTGTTACGTACCTGGAAAGACAGTGGGTATAGCCTTGCAAGTGTAGAAGGACTTGCTGGAGGCGATTGGGTATTGATTGATACAGGTGATATTATTGTTCATCTTTTTCGTCCAGAAATTCGTCTCTTCTATAATTTAGAAAAAATATGGCTTTCTCCCGATTTAAATAATACAAAATCAGTTTTCTTTGGAGATCATTAGCATGCAAATTTCTATTTTTGCTGTTGGTCGTATGAAGAGGGGTGCAGAGTATAAATTGGTTGAGCATTATTTGGATCGTTTTTCTAAAATTTCTGGGGCTGTGGGATTTCATTTTAAAAAATTACAGGAGATATCAGAAAGTCGTGCTCAGACAGCGTATCAGCGTATGGAAGAAGAGGGAAAAAAGCTTATTGAGTTTTTGCCTGAAAAGTGTCGATTAATCGTATTGGATGAACGTGGAAAATCGATCTCATCATCCGCTTTTACTGAAAAGTTGGGGTTTTATCGTGATGAAGGTATCCGCGATCTCGTAATTGCTGTAGGGGGGCCTGATGGGCATAATGAACAGATAAGGAATCGTGCTGATTTCCTTTTGTCTTTTGGTTTTATGACGTGGCCCCATCAAATTGCGCGTATACTTCTTTCAGAGCAACTTTATCGTGCTGTAACAATTGCGAGTAACCATCCTTATCATCGTATTTAATATTTTTGTGCAATTTTTATCATTATTTGTGTATTTATTAATATTGTTTTAGCTGGCGTCATTTAAAGCATCGCTAGTTTGTGCGATAGTGCTTAATGGTTGGGCAAATGAAAAAGCTTCTTCATAGAAAAATGCAACATTTATATGAGGAATGCATGATATTTATTATGCTGTTCTTAAGTATGGGGTTTTGTTTTTCTGTATCGCATGCTGAAAATACAGTGAGGAGTGTAGAAGAAGCACATAAAGCGTTGGAAAAAATTCACCAGAATATTTCACTCTCGCGTGAGCAAGTTGCTTTTCTTACGCGTCAAGTTGAAGGTTTAAAAAAAGATCAGCGTGCTTTAAGTGATGCACTCATAAAAGCTGCTAGAGCAGAACGTGTAATAACAAATGATATTGCTGAAAGGGAAAAAAAGCTAAAAAAAATGATAGAAAAGCGGGTACAAGTTCACCAAAATTTAAAAAGTCGTCGCGCTGAATTTGCAGAAGTTCTTGCTATATTAGAACGTATGGGGTTAAATCCCCCTCCTGCTCTTATGGTACGGCCTGAGGATGTATTAGATTCTGTGCGCAGTTCTGTTTTATTAGGGGCTGTCGTATCTCAGATGCAAGAGAAAACGCGGGCTTTAAAAGAAAGTCTCCATGAGTTAACCAATTTAAGCAATTCAATTGCCATGGAATCTGCAGCATTAAAGATTAAAATGCAAAATCAAGCAGAGGAGCGGAAACGTTTAGAGCTTTTATTAGATAAAAAAGCAAAGTTACAAAAAAAATCAGAAGAAGAACTTACAGAGCAGAAACAGAGGAACGTTTTTCTTGCTAAAAAAGCGCATTCTTTAGAAGAATTAATTTTAGAGCTTGACCATCAATCAAAACTTAATTCTGATGTTTCAGTGTGGGTACGAGAAAATTTACAATTGTTAGAAAAGTCCAATTTTGAAAATCGAAAAGGTTCTTTGCTTTATCCTGTTTTGGGAACAAGAGTTCAGCATGCACATAATAATTCGCAGATGACACGCTTTGGTGAAGTAATTGAAACAGAAGCAGCAGCTGTTGTGATATCTCCTGCAGATGCTCTTGTTGCTTTTGCTGGGCCATTTCGTTCTTATGGACAATTAATTATTCTTAATGTTGGAAATGGCTATCATATCGTTCTTATTGGAATGTCAAAAATCAACGTCACGCAGGGACAATTTGTTCTTGCAGGTGAACCGCTTGGAACGATGGGGATGCAATTTATTGCGAATAGTGTTGCATTGGATATAGGCAAAACTGCTCCAATGCTTTACATTGAGTTTCGGAAGCAGGGAAAATCTATAAATCCAACTCCTTGGTGGCGGACTGAAAAAACGAAAAGGAACCGAAATGATTCGTAAAGTTATTCTTTTGGTCGCTGGGGTATTGCTCGGCGCCAGTTCAATGATAATGGTGCAGTCTGTTGCTGCCAATAATGAAAATGATGCGTATAGAGAGCTGGCCCTATTTGGCAATATTTTTGAGAAAGTACGTAGGCAATATGTGACGATTCCGGATGATAAAAAGCTTATAGAAAATGCTGTCAATGGAATGCTCACATCACTTGACCCCCATTCATCTTATATGAATGCACAAGAAGCCAAGGAGATGCGGGATTCTACGAAGGGAGAATTCGGAGGACTTGGTATTGAAGTTACTATGGAGAAAGGCCTCATTAAAGTTGTTTCTCCAATGGATGATACACCTGCTTCAAAAGCAGGTATTTTAGCGGGAGATCTCATTTCAAAAATTGATGGTGTACAGACGAACGGTCATACATTGAATGAAGCTGTTAATAAGATGCGGGGAACTCCTGGAACCCCCATTACGTTGACAATTATTCGTTCTGGTGTTGACAAGCCGCTCGAAATTAAGGTTATTCGCGATATCATTAAAATAAAGGCAGTAAAATATCGCGTTGAAGATGATCTTGGTTATCTAAGAATCATTCAGTTTTCTGAGCAGACTTTTGGTAATCTTCAAGCTGCGATTAAAGATATTCAGTCTCATATTCCTCAAGATAAGTTGAAGGGGTATGTCCTTGATTTGCGGCTTAATCCTGGTGGGCTTTTAGACCAGGCTGTTAGTGTTTCGAGTGCCTTTCTTAATCAAGGTGAGATTGTATCGACCCGTGGGCGTAAAAAGAATGATGTGACGAGATTTGACGCTAAGCCAGGGGATATCACCAATGGAAAACCTCTCATCGTTCTCATTAATGGTGGCTCGGCAAGTGCTTCTGAAATTGTTGCAGGTGCATTACAAGATCACCGTCGTGCGACAATTTTAGGTACACAATCTTTTGGTAAGGGGACTGTTCAAACGATTATTCCTTTGGGCGAAGATGGTGCTTTACGTTTAACGACAGCGCTTTATTATACGCCGTCTGGTACTTCAATTCAAGGAACTGGCATTACACCTGATATTATTGTAGAGCAACCACTGCCTGAAAAATATAAAGGTTATGATGTAAAGCTTGGTGAATCTGCATTAAAAGGGCATATCAAAGGGAAGCGAGAAGATAAAAAAGGATCTGGTTCAGCGGCTTTTGTTCCACAAGACCCTAAGGATGATGTTCAATTGCATGAGGCTTATAAGTTGTTACGGGGTGAAATGGCAAATGTGGCATTTCCACCAGATCCCAATAAGGATATTTTAAAGTAAGAAAGAATATGTATAGCCTACAGTTTGGGGTATAATTGAATGGATGATGCAGTGATTAATATGAAAACTCTTCCTTATAGGAAGGGTGTTGGGATGGTTGTATTTAATCATACAGGTAAAGTTTGGGTCGGGCGCCGTTTAATGACGGGCATTCGTCCTAATACTGAAATGTCTTATCGTTGGCAGCTTCCTCAAGGGGGGATTGATGAGAATGAAGGGCCGTTAAATGCGGCATGTCGTGAACTTTACGAAGAAACGGGTATCCGATCTGTAAAATTGGTTAAGGAAGCACAGAATTGGTTTCATTATGATTTTCCACAAGAACTTGTTGGATGCAAGTTAAACGATAAATATTGTGGACAAATACAAAAATGGTTTGCTTTTCAGTTTACGGGAGATGTGTCTGAAATTGCAATAAATCCCCCGCCGGATGGTAATAAAGCGGAGTTCGACCAGTGGAAATGGGTTGATCTAGAAACTCTTCCTTCTATTGTTATTTCTTTTAAAAAGCATGTCTATAGGAAAATTGTCAATGAATTTCGAGGTAGCCTTAGAGGATTATAAAAGCTATATAATTATAGAAAGCTCTTTTTTTAGCGAGATGCTTTATAGTATGTATAATCATTAAAAGATAATAAAAATGTTTCTCTTTTATGTAAAGAACTGGAATATAAGATGAAAAAAATATTTAATTTACTTATGGTTTTTACTCTTTTGAGTGTTTCTTCTATAGCATTTGCATCAGATCCAAAGCCAGCTGTAACAAAATCTGCAGCAGCTACATTGCCTAATGGTGCTTCTTCTTTGACTGAGGCCTACGGTTTGTGGAATGTTAGCTGTAGTGTGCAGGAAGGAAGAAAAGTTTGTTTCATGGGCCGTCAAGAAGTGAATGATCAGGGTCGTGTGGTTGTGGCTATGAACGTTATGCTCAATGCTGATGGCGTGGTATCTGGTAGTTTAATAGTTCCTTTTGGTGTTTTAGTTTCTAAGCCTATCCGTTTACAAGTTGATGAAGGCAAAGCCGTTATCGAAACTGGTATTCGGACTTGTGTACCAGCAGGTTGCATGGTTCCAGTAGTTTTTGACAAAAACTACGTGACGGCTTTACGTGGTGGAAAGCATTTGAAGTTGGCTATGACAATTGCCGCTCCAGGCGAACCACCTTTGAATGATTTGTTTATTCAGCTGAATGGTTTTAGCAATGCCCTTAATCGTTTGACTGCTTTGCAGAAATAATTTTAAAAAATACGACAAAAACGGCCTTTTAGGGCCGTTTTTAGTTTAAACGCTTTTTATAGTAACTTTACGGTTAAGACAACAAGATTACTTTATAAGGAAAGTTCAGAGTTTTCTGAATGTTCCCAGATTGTTCGTCGTTACTTCATGTTTTGGCAGACTATTTTTTATTCTGACATTTATTTTTTCGGTTTCATCATCATGATAATACAGGGATGAAGAATGAGGATGTTTGGATTTTCTATTCATGGAAAAAAGGATGTTGAAGTATAAAGCCATTATCCAATAAACTGATTTATTTTCATAAAAGCTCTATGTGTGATTTTCTGTAATTGAAAGAGGGATAAAGCATGATTTATACCTTACTTAAGGTGATTGATTTTATTTTTGATGTTTATACTTACGTTTTAATCGCAAGAGTTATCGTTTCTTGGCTTTATGTATTTAATATTATAAATACGCGCAATCGCTTTGTTGCTTTGATAGGGAACTTTCTATATCGCCTTACAGAGCCAGTTCTAGGTCGTATCCGGCAGAGTTTGCCAAATCTTGGAACACTTGATATTTCACCTGTTATAGCGTTCATCGTTATTTATTTTACGCGTGTTTTCATGTGGTACGCTTATACAAATATATATCTATAAAAAGGCTACATGAGACGAATAAAGATGTTTTATCAAAGCGATACACATGGTTTAATTCTATTTGTACATCTCACTCCAAAGGCTTCTATTGATCGGATAATGGGAGTTGAGTGTAGGGATGATGGAAAGCAATATTTGGTTATACACCTCCGTGCTATTCCTGAAGATGGAAAAGCAAATAGAGCTCTCATTAAATTTTTAGCGAAGCAATGGAAAATTCCATCTTCTTGTATTTATTTAAAAAGTGGTGCAACATCTCGCTATAAACAGCTTCACTTCTCAATACATTTGGAAAAGCTAAAGCAGATATGGTTCTCTTTAGGAGAGTGTACCTCAAGATAAAAGCCCATTCAAAAAAACAGGCTTTATTTGTAATCACTACATCTCTTTATTGCACTTAATAGCTTGCTTGATCAATTCATGTGCAAAACTTTTATCACGCCATCCTTCAATTTTCGCCCATTTTCCAGGCTCAAGGTCTTTGTAATGTTCGAAAAAATGCTCAATTTGTTTTAGTGTAATTTCAGGCAGATTTGTATAGTCATGGATATTGATATAGCGTTTTGTTAATTTAGAACTAGGAACAGCAATAATCTTTTCATCTTTACCACCATCATCTTCCATAATGAGAGCTCCAATGGGGCGAACATTGATGACACAACCGGGAAGGAGTGGACGCGTATTACAGATAAGAACATCTATAGGATCACCATCATCTGAAAGTGTATGTGGAATAAAACCATAATTTCCTGGATAAACCATTGATGTATGAAGAAAACGATCAACAAATAATGCCTCTGATTTTTTATCCATTTCATATTTTATTGGTTGACCACCAAGGGAGACTTCTACAATGACATTGATATCTTCTGGCGGATTTTTGCCAACGGGGATTTCTTTAATATTCATGTAAATATCCTTTCTGGGATGAAGCTAAGTATAATAAAATATTTGACTGAGAAAGCCATAAAATTAGCTTGAAGTTGATGCACGTATTTTTTCAAAACGTTTGCGTTCATTAGGATCCAGATAAAGTTTACGCAGACGAATATTTTTAGGAGTCACTTCTACAAGTTCATCATCTTGTATCCATGACAAGGCACGCTCTAATGTCATTTTAAGTGGAGGGGTCAATTTTACGGCTTCATCTTTTCCAGAAGCGCGCATGTTGGTGAGTTTTTTTCCTTTTAAAACATTCACTTCTAAGTCGTTATCCCGTGAATGAATACCGATAATCATACCTTGATAGACTTTAACACCAGCATCGATTATCATAGGTCCACGATCTTCAAGATTAAAAAGAGCATACGCGACAGATTCACCATGATCATTTGAAATCATGACACCATTAACACGGCCACTAATGTCTCCTTTATAAGGTTCATAGGCATGGAAAAGACGGTTTATAATGGCTGTACCACGTGTATCGGTTAAAAGCTCAGATTGGTAGCCAATAAGTCCTCGCGTTGGTGCGTAAAAGACGAGACGGACACGATTTCCTCCAGAAGAACGTAATTCAACCATTTCGCCTTTACGTTCAGACATTTTTTGAACAACAGTTCCAGAATATTCCTCATCAACGTCGATAACAACTTCCTCGATTGGTTCAAGAGTGCTTCCATTTTCATCTTTTTGCATAACGACACGTGGACGCGAAACGCTCAGCTCAAATCCTTCACGGCGCATATTTTCAATGAGAACGGCAAGTTGCAATTCTCCTCGTCCTGAAACGTAAAAGGAATCTTTATCGGCTGATTCTTCAATTTTAAGAGCTACATTTCCTTCCGCTTCTTTAAGCAGACGATCACGGATAACACGGCTTGTTACTTTATCTCCTTCAGTTCCCGCAAGGGGACTATCATTGACAAGAAAGCTCATAGTAACAGTGGGAGGATCAATGGGTTGAGCAGTAAGAGGCTCAGTGACGGAAGGATCACAGAAAGTATCCGCAACGGTACCTTTTTGTAGACCTGCAATTGCTACAATATCACCAGCACCACTTTCTTCAATAGGCTGCCGTTCCAGACCACGAAATGCCAAAATTTTCGAAATACGTCCAGTTTCTAGTATCTTTCCATCTTGCCCAAGAACTTTGATACTTTGATTAGATTTTATAGAGCCTGAATGAATACGGCCTGTAATAATCCGTCCAAGAAATTGATCTGCTTCAAGAATAGTTCCGATCATACGGAATGGTCCCTCTGCTACACTAGGAGAAGGGACATGGCGAGTTACGAGATCAAACAAAGGACTAAGTCCTTGATCTTTTGGTCCTTCGGGCGATTCAGCCATCCATCCATCACGACCTGATCCGTACAGAATGGGAAAATCAAGCTGTTCATCGGTTGCATCAAGAGCAGCAAAAAGGTCAAAAACCTCATTAATAACTTCATCAGCACGTGCATCAGCGCGATCAATCTTATTGATAGCGACAATCGGGCGTAAACCTACTTTCAATGCTTTTCCAACAACAAATTTTGTTTGCGGCATTGGACCTTCAGCGGCATCAACAAGCACAATTGCTCCATCAACCATGTTCAAAATACGTTCGACTTCTCCACCAAAATCAGCGTGGCCCGGTGTGTCAACAATGTTAATTCGGGTATCTTTCCAAACAACAGATGTGACTTTTGCTAGGATTGTAATTCCGCGTTCTTTTTCAATGTCGTTTGAATCCATCATACGCTCACTGGTACGCTGATTATCGCGAAAGTTTCCTGATTGCTTGAGAAGCTCGTCTACGAGCGTTGTTTTGCCATGGTCAACATGGGCAATGATGGCGATATTGCGCAATTGCATAAATTTTCTTCTTTTCGTTTAATGAAATTTCGTTTAAGCCAACGTTTTTGTGGGCCTTACTTCAATCTTACAAGACCTTTTACATGTTTTTTTATAATTTTGGAAGATGGAGGAAATATTTTTATGGTAAGGCGTTTGCAGAGACTTTTGAGATTCTGTTGATTTAGAAAATTTTCCAAAAAAATTTTCGATACGTAAGCACTTCATATGGAATATGTGCTAAGAAAACAAAGAGTATCCATTTGCTCTTTTGTAATAAAGTTCGCACCTTAGTTTTTTCTTGTCAATAAATATCTAAATTCAATGAAGTTATATTTTAGAAGATTATCGGTTTATAATAAATAGAGTGATCATTATTTTCTCTATTAATTTACATTGCTCAATACAAAGAATACTTTTTCATTTATTATGAATGAAAAAAATCAGTTATTTGCACATTAAAAGTAAAGATTGATATGTGGAAAAATTATTTGAGAAAGAATGAAACATGTGTCCAATAAACTGTCTTAATACAAAAGTAATTGTAGCATTAGGAACTGAAAAATAAACTGATAGCGCTAGCTTATATGTATTTTCTTTCACATTGCACTTGTTCTCATCTTTAATGGATACAGATTCTCTCTTCTAAAATTGCTTTTATAGAGATGTTTCTCTCTTGATTTGCTATTGAACAATTTTTACTCAATCCATAATAAAAAGCATTTCAAATCATGAATTATGACGGCATACAGAGATCCTGTCTAAGATATGTGGTGCTATTTTATGTTTTTAAAAATCATGTTTTTTCTAACCATTGCTTACAGAGAAGAAATTTAAAGTTATATAAGGTGCGTTTGTATCCCCTATTATAGCAGAGTTCCAGACAAAATAAGGGAAGCAACAGAAAAGTAGATCACAATTCCCATCACATCCACTAAAGTTGCGACAAGAGGAGCTGAAGCACTTGCTGGGTCGAACCCAAAACCTTTAAGGATAAAGGGAAGCATAGAGCCGGATAAAGAACCAAAGGTGACAATTCCAACTAAAGCTGTGCCCACTGTTATGGCAATGAACATCCAATGTTCACCATAGTTATAAATACCGAACTCTTGCCAAAGAGCAATACGCACCATTCCAATAACTCCCAGTAAAAGGCCAAGGGATATCCCTGCTGGAATTTCACGGATGATAATTTTCCACCAGTCTTTGAGTGTGAGTTCACGTAAAGCGAGTGCACGAATAATAAGTGATGTAGCTTGCGAACCAGAATTTCCTCCTGAACTCATGATAAGAGGAATAAACAGTGTAAGAGTGATTGCTTTTTCGAGTTCTGTTTCAAAATACTGCATAGCGCTTGCGGTTAACATTTCGCCAAGAAAAAGGAGTGCAAGCCAACCACCACGTTTTTTCATCATCCCGAGAAAATTGATCTGCATATAAGGTTTATCAAGGGCTTCCATACCCCCAAACTTATAAGCATCTTCACTCATTTCATCGACCATTGTGTCAAGTACGTCATCAACTGTCACAATACCAATAACATGATTACTCTCATCAATTACCGGTACAGAGAGAAGATCGTGGCGCTGAAAAAGACGTGCAATATCTTCATGATGTGTAAAGGGGGATATCGCTATGGGTGTGTCATGTGTAGAGACGTTTAAAATTTTATCATCTGGTGAAGCAAGAATAAGGTTACGCAGTGAAACAGCTTTGAGAAGAGTTCCCGTTTTGGGGTCAATCACATAGCTTGTATAGACTGTCTCACGTGTTCGTTCGACGTCGCGAATGTGATCCAGAGTTTTTTTTACGGTCCAGTTTGCGGGGACAGCTATAAACTCTGTAGTCATCAGTGCACCGGCTGTATGATCAGGATAACTGGTAAGTTTTTTTAGTTCAGCACGCGTTAAGGGTTTGAGCAATGCATAAAGCCGCGTACGGGTTTCTTTATCCATTTCCTGAAAAACGTCGGCAGCGGCGTCAGCAGACATGCCATCAAGAATTTCTACGGAACGATTAACAGGGAGAAGTTCAAGAATAGCTGCTGGCTGCTCAAGCTCTGGTTTATCAAAGAGTTCAATGGTATAATCCAGAGGTAAAAGGCTTAAGATAGCTATGCGTTCCATAATATCGAGACCATTGATAATATCAATCGAATCGGCAAAATGATAATTTTTCAATTCTTCGGCAAGAGCTTCAGGAGAAGAATTTTTGAAGTCGAAGGTCGTTTTAATTTCAGTCATAACAAAGTACCTTCCGAAAAATTGAAGAATTATAAATTCAGATCATAGATAAGATAAGATAAAACAAAATTCTAAAAATTTTAAAAAAAACGTTCCCCAATTGCACTCTTCCAATTGTTAATATTTAAAATAAAGTCAAGGATAGATTGCAGGTTATAAACAATTTCATGAATAAAGTATGTAGGATTCACATTTTTGTTTATCTCCTCATAACAAAGATATCCTTTAGTTCTGCTCTTAAAAGAGAGACCTAAAAGGTATTTTTGAAGTTCAATAAATAAATTTAGTATATTATCAATTTATGTCGTGAAGGTAATCATTATTACATTAAATTTATAATGGAGAGAGTGTGTTATGACAAAAGCAGCAGTGCTGGACTGGAAGGGATTTTCGGGGCTTCCGGATTTTTTTTCAATAAGTGATGAAGATTTTAAACCCGCTTTTGAAAAAGCTCTTCAAGAAGCAGAAGAAGAACTAGAGATGATTGCGAGAGTGAAAGAACCACCAACGTTTGAAAATTTTTTGCAACCTTTTGAACTTTCTGGCAAAGCACTTGATCGTGTATGTTCAATATTTTTCTTGCGTTCAGGTGCACATAGTAACGCGTTGATTCAGCAGTTAGAACGAGAGTTTGTTGTAAAACTTTCTCATTATTCTTCGAAAATAATGATGGATGCACGAATATTTGCCAAAATGGATGCACTCTATAAACAATCAAAGCAGGGCATGTATGATAGTGAAACAACACGTGTGCTTGAATTATGGTGGAAAAAATTCGTTTGTAATGGTGCAAAACTTGATGAAGAAAGTAAAGAACGACTTGTAAAAATTAATGAGAAGCTTGCCTTTTTAAGTGCTACTTTTGGCCAGCATGTCTTAAAAGATGAAGCTGAATGGATTTTACTTTTAAAACAGACAGATTTATCTGGTTTGCCTGATGATCTTATAGCTTCAATGAAGGAAATTGCGCGAGCGAGAGGTCATGAAGGTGCTTATGCATTAACCTTAGCACGTTCAATTGTTGAGCCTTTTCTAAAATTCTCTCATCGTCGTGATTTGCGTGAGAATGCATTCCAAGCTTGGGTTAAACGTGGGGAAAATAATAATGAAAATGATAATTGCGCTATTATTTCAGAGATTATTGCACTGAGAGATGAGAAAGCTAAATTATTAGGATATAAATCCTTCGCAGATTTAAAACTTGATAATACTATGGCAAAAAGTGTTGATGCGGTTATGGATTTACTCACGCCTGTGTGGGAACGAGCAAGAGCTAAGGCTTCTAGTGAACAAATTGAATTGCAGAACTTTGCAAATAATCAGGGAAGCAATGAAACTTTAAAGGCGTGGGATTGGCGTTATTATGCTGAAAAACTTCGCTCTGAAAAATTTTCTTTTGATGGTTCTGAAATTAAATATTATTTTCAGCTTGATCGCATGATTAAAGCGGCTTTTGGAGTAGCAGGAAAACTCTTTGGCATTACATTTGAAGAAAAAAGTGATGTTACACTTTGGCATCCTGATGCACGTTTGTGGGAAGTAAGAAAATCTGATGGAAGCTTGCTTGGACATTTTATTGGTGATTATTTTGCGCGTCCTTCAAAACGGTCTGGTGCATGGATGAACGGACTGCAATCCCAACATAAATTGGCTGGCGGACAAAAGCCTATTATCTACAATATTTGTAATTTTGCTAAGCCACCCAAAGGTGAGATTGCTCTTTTATCACTTGAAGATGCACGTACGCTTTTTCACGAATTTGGTCATGCATTGCATGGTTTGCTTTCTGATGTAACATGGCCATCTGTATCAGGAACATCCGTCTCGCGCGATTTTGTTGAATTTCCATCTCAGCTTTACGAACATTGGTTAACAGTACCAGAAGTTTTAAAATCTTATGCGACACATACAAAAACAGGGCTTCCTATGCCACAAACATTGATGGATAAAGTTTTATCTGCACAGATATTTAATGCTGGTTTTGCTGCAGTTGAATTTATCTCATCGGCTCTAGTGGATATGGCTTTTCATCAGGGAAAAACGGTAACTGATCCAACAATATTTGAGCGTCAGGAATTAGAAAAGTTGCAAATGCCCAACACTATTACTATGCGTCATCGTCCTGCACATTTTACGCATATATTTTCAGGAGATGGTTATGCCGCTGGCTACTATTCTTATATGTGGTCGGAAGTACTCGATGCTGATGCTTTTCAAGCTTTTGAAGAAACAGGTGATGTTTTTAATTCGGAACTTGCTGATCGCTTAAAGCGTTTTATTTATTCTGCTGGAGGAAGCCGTGATCCAGAGGAACTCTATAAAGCATTTCGGGGACGATTACCTTCACCAGAAGCTATGATAAAAAAACGTGGGTTGTAAGAGATGACGGTATGGTGTGAGCCATACCGTTGTTGTGTTCTTTTCTACGGTTGGGGTTTATGCAAAATTATGGTCATATAAACGGGAGTTTTTCATTTGTGGAGCAAATGAAAATTTCGTACTTTAAAGTTATCAGGGGAAAGAAAAATTATCAGCACGATCTTTTTGATGACCATTTTCCGGAGGCCACGATCTTTTTATGAATCTTTGATCGATTTTATTGATTAATTCAGTATTTTGTTGTGCTATATCATGAAGGCTCATAGGAGATTGACGTTCAATCTTTCGTGCTGCTTGCGTAAATTTTAGAGTATTGAGATTGACCAAAAGTGGATTTTCATGGGGAAGTGTATGAAAATTTAAAATATTTTCCAATTTTTTTTCTAAATAAGAAGCAAGTTTTCTTTTTCCTTCAGGGGTAAAATTCATACCATCATGTGCACGTAATCTAACGACTTTTCCGTTTATATCATAGCCTGAAAAAGAAAATTGTCCGCGTTCATCAATGAAAGCATTCCAAATATCGATAAAATATCCTCCTGCTGCTTCTGTTTTTTGTTTGTAGAGCTCATTAAGAATTTTCATTTTTTGTGTCAAATTATCATTTCCAAAAGCAGGTTGTCCCATCCATATCCACGGTTTCCCTGAAATATGAAGGTTTTCAGCAATTTCGGAAATTCTCTGCTTGTAGGCATTGAGCCATTCTGGCTGCATTGTATTGAATACGCCATAAGACGTTGTTATTGGTTGATTATCATTAGCACCAATCACTATGATAATAACGTCGGGTTTATTTTTATCAATGAGCTTAGAAATATGACTTTTCCAAGAAGTTTGATCAGTGCGGACCAAACCAGAATTCGGTATCGTATGATTTATGATGATAATATCACGATTATCCATAAAAAACTTCTTAAGCGCATCGGCAACAGCAGAAGCTACAAAGTCCCCTATAACGAGAATGCGTTTTGCATTTTCTTTTTTTATTTTTTGTACGGATTTTTGTGTTACAGTCTTTTTTTGTGGTTTGTATCTCTTCTGTTCTATAATTTGTGGGTGTTGTTGTGGTTGCTCTTGTTTGTTCTGTTCTACCAACCATTTAAAAAAATTCGTCGCTTTACTTGGAGATGGTTGTATGACACTTACAACGAAGAGCGAGAACAACAAGAAGATTAAGTATATCGGGCATGAATACGACAAATACTTTACTCCAAATTATTGTTTTCGAAGAAGAAAAAGAACTTCACGAGTTGGATATCCATTAGCCGTTAAGCCGTGTCGTAGTTGAAAAGCTTTAAGTGCTTTTCGAGAGACGGTACCGATTTTGCCATCAATTTCTCCTTTATAATAGCCAAGTGCCATTAAGCGAGATTGCAATTCTTTGCGCTCATGGAAAGTAAGAGGTTCGAATGGTCTTTGCCAATCCTGAATCAATCCAGGATGTCCAGCAATGCGGTTAGCGAGAAGGGCGACCGCGAAAGCATAGCGATCTGCATTATTATAACGTTTAAGCACAAAGAAATTTTTTGTTACTAAAAATATCGGCCCTTTTAGTCCATCTGGATATTTCAATATTGCACGTTCAGGTGATAAAGGCAAAGGCTGTCCGTTCGCGTGTTTTACACCTAGCTTTGCCCATTGCTCAAAGGAATGCCAATCTTCGGGGAGGTTTTTCCCTTGTGGCAATTTAACTTCTACTCCCCAAGGAAGGTTAGGTTGCCAACCATTCATGTGGAGAAGATTAGCAGCAGTAGCTAAAGCATCTGGGACAGAAGTCCAGATATCACGTCGTCCATCTCCATTCATGTCAATGGCGTAGGCAAGATAACTGCTTGGAATAAATTGCGTATGTCCCATTGCACCGGCCCAAGATCCAGTAAGTTGTACACGTCTAATTTCACCGCTTTGGAGAATTTTCATGGCAGCAATGAGTTGTGCCTGTGCATATTTTGCACGTTTTTTATCAGCATAGGCTAGGGTTGCAAGTGAGCGAATGGTATCACGCATTACACCTTTATTTGCTAAAATTTTTCCATAATTGCTTTCCATTGACCAAATAGCTAGGAGAATATTACGGTCAACACCAAAACGTTGCTCAATTTGAGGCAACCACTTTTGCCATTTTTGAGCTTGGCGCTGTCCTTCCACAATCGCAATATCATGAACACGATTGTCGAAGTAGTTCCATGAAGGATCAACAAATTCTGGTTGATATGCGGCCCTTTTTAAGACTTCTGGATCAATTGCACTGATACCTTGAAAAGCTATATCAAACGTGGAGGATGAAATATTGTTGGCAAGAGCTGTTTTTCTAAATTCTTTAATCCAGTATTTAAAACCACTATCAGCGTGTAAAAATTGTGCAAAAAACATGTAAAAAGCGGTAAAACCTATGATAAGAGTTCCTCGATTGATCAATTTCTTTAAAGAAGAAAAAGTTTTAGATTCTGTTTTTTGCATTTTTAAATTCCCCTTAATATTTAAATATTTTAATACGCAAAACATTATTTTGTATTTGGTGTTATTGACGATGTTATCAAGCGTATAAAAAAGCTAAAACAAATTATTTGTTTAAGGGAATGTTCTCAATGGATTATTATACTCTTGCATCTCTTTCCTGTCCATTATAATGGCAATCAAAACAATAAGATATCTTTTTTACCATTTGGTAAAAACATATGTTAAATGAATTTATAAAGCTATACGATGAATGAGGGGTAGGAGGGTGTAAATGTGTAAAATCCGGAAAGCAGTATTTCCCGTGGCTGGTCTTGGTACACGTTTTCTTCCTGCAACAAAAACAATTCCTAAAGAAATGCTGACTGTTGTTGATAAGCCGGTTATTCAATATGTTGTAGATGAGGCTCGTGAAGCTGGTATTGAGCATTTTATCTTTGTTACTGGGCGCAATAAAGCAGTCATTGAGGATTATTTTGATGCGCAAGTTGAATTATATACAACCCTTGCAGAACGTGGTAAAAGAGAAGAACTTGAACATTTGCACGATTTACAACCTCCACCTGGTACGACTTCTTTTACGCGCCAACAGCAGCCTTTAGGGTTAGGGCATGCCCTTTGGTGTGCACGTGAGTTGGTTGGAGAGGAGCCTTTTGCTTTATTGTTACCGGATATGCTTATACAAGCTAAAAAGGGATGTCTTTCTGAGATGATAAATCTCTATAAGGAAACCGGTGGAGGAAATATTATTGCTGTTCAGGAGTGCGATCCTGAAGAAGTGCATAAATATGGTATTGTTGGAAAAGGCAAGCAGATAGCAAACGGTTTTAAAATTACAAAAATGATAGAAAAACCAACAAAAGGAACAGCGTCATCAAATCTGTACATCAATGGACGTTATATTTTACAACCAGAAATTTTTAACATTCTCTCTAATCAAAAACGAGGAACGGGAAATGAAATTCAATTAACAGATGCAATGGTGAGGCTTTTAAGTGAGCAGGATTTTTTTGGTTTCCAATTAGAAGGACTTACCTTTGATTGTGGTTCTAAAACTGGTTTTATTGAAGCCAATGTTGCATTCTCTTTGGCACGCGCTGATATGCATTGCCAAGTCTCTGCCTCATTAAAAAATTTACTAGAAACCATTAAAGTTGAAAAATGATGTAGATCTCTCATTTAATTTCATTTATCATATTTGATTATGACAATACAAGCTTCTCATATAGCTTTGCAGGGTGCTATCACATCAGCGTTAAAAACTCTTGCAAGTGAAAAACAAGGTCTAAAGGCGCTTGAAGTAGCTCTTCTTGGAAATCTTTCTTCTTCCTTTAAAACTGCTGTTCAAACCATCAGGAATGCTAATGGCCATGTGGTGATTACTGGTCTTGGGAAGAGCGGTCATATAGGTACAAAAATTGCTGCAACCCTAGCTTCGACGGGGACGCCTGCCTTTTTTGTTCATGCTGCAGAAGCCAATCATGGTGATCTTGGTATGATTGGATCTGATGATGTTATTCTCGCCTTATCATGGTCTGGTGAAACTTTGGAATTAAGTGGTATTATTAAGCATGCTGCACGTTTTCGCATACCACTTATTGCCATGACATCGGGTAAAAACTCTGTATTAGGACGACAAGCTGATATTGTACTTTTATTGCCAAAAATAGAAGAGGCTTGTCCTCATGGTCTTGCTCCTACAACTTCAACCATTATGCAATTAGCGATGGGAGATGCATTAGCTGTTGCTCTTTTAGAAATGCGTGGCTTTAGTGCAACGGATTTCAAAATTTATCATCCTGGTGGCTCGCTCGGTGCAAGCCTAAAATATGTGCGTGATATTATGCATGAGGGTGATCGTATTCCTTTAGTTGCACAGGGAGCAACTATGACTGAAGCGATGCATGTTTTGGTTGAAAAACATTTTGGATGTGTTGGTGTTGTGAATCAAAAAGGTGAGCTGATCGGGATTGTGACCGATGGTGATCTTGCACGCAACATTCACTTTAACTTATCAAAATTTAATGTTGATGAGGTGATGACAAAAAATCCTAAAATTGTGGAGCCAAATACGTTGGTTGGTGCTGCAACAGCGTTTATTAATGATCACCATATTGGAGCTTTTTTTGTAGTTGAGAACAAAAAACCAGTGGGAATTGTTCATTTCCATGATCTTTTGCGTATTGGTGTGGTGTAAGTTGGAGTACACACATCAAATTGGGTTTTGTTCCAGAATAAAATAGATTTAAAAACAAAAAGATAAAACTCTGTTCGACGACAACCGGGGATATTTCTTGGAAAAAATGGTTTCTTGAACATACCATAGTATTTGCAGGTTTTATCGTTAGAATGCGGTATCAGTATTTTATGTATTTTAGAGAAAACCCCTTATCAAGGGGAGAGATTATACTTCCTGATTATGCGACTTACCATGTTTCCAAAAGAAGCCAGGGCTTTTATTTTATCAAAGTTTCCTATTAAGAGAAAACTGTGATCCTGTATGTGATGTGCAAAGAAGTTTCATTGCATCCCGTGATATCATACACTCGACTTTGGATACGGTTCCACGAAGAATGGAGCGTATTTCAATTTCTATATTTTGAGCACTAACATAATTATATGTGCCTTCTGATAGTTTTTCTTCAGTATCTGCTGCATGTGTTTCAAAAACACCATTGCGAAAAAAAGAAATAATGCCGTTTTCATCAACCCATTTACCATCAATTCCAGCTGGTATATTTTGCCCGTAATATTGTGAAAAGATGCAGGCACTTAATACCAAAGCGGTAATGGTAAGATATAAAATACGGCAGATATGTTTCATTTGTTTTACTCTATTTATATTATTTTATTCTCTAGCCTCTATAACATTGTTAAATTACTTCACGAGTCAAGATGAAAAATTTGATAAAAATCAATGAAAAAGCAAAAAAATAGAAAAAAATGCCTTAATGTTGTATTTAATTAGCAGCTTGATGAAATTCGTAGATGAAACACAAGAGGTGAAATATTTCTTATGGTTTACAACAATTTTTACATTAAGCCGTTTAATAGTCTCAAGGGAGATTATTGAAATTATGGTTGGTCCCATTCTTGTTGCGAGTGAAGATTATGGAAGACGTATAGAACTTTCTGCTATGCTCCGAGGTTTTGGTCACCGTGTTATTGAAGCAGAAAATGGACTCCGTACGATCGATCTTTTACACAGACGCAAAAATATTGTGCTTGCACTCCTTGATGTTGCGATGAGTGATTTGAGTGTGGGTGATTTGATTAAAATGATTAGGGTTGCTGGTGTTTCTGTTCCTATTGTTGTGATAGCACAACAAGAGAATCAAGGTTTACTCCAGAAAGCTTTAGCAGCTGGGGCTATTGATTATTGGATTCATCCAGTTACATCATTACGGTTAAGAGTTACTCTGGATACTCTTGCTCTTATTTCTGCATTAGAGCGTGAGGTTCGTTATATTAGGCGCAAAAATGAGAATCATTTACGATTTTCTGACCTCTGCATAAAAAGTAAGGCAATGCAGATAGTTCTGGAACAATCGAGGAATGCAGCAGCTTCTTTACAGAATCTTTTGATAGAAGGTGAAGGTGGAACTGGTCGTGAAACACTGGCACGCATTATTCATCATGAAGGTTTGTTATCGGATGGGGCTTTTATTCGCTTCCAATGTTCAGCTATCGTTGACCCAGAGGAGGAAGAGCGTCAGTGGTTTAAAGAATTTTTGCCACTGGTCTCTGCTCTTGAAAAGGGGACTCTTTGTCTTTGTGATGTTGATCGACTCGAGCCCATACAGCAAAAGCGTTTCGCTGGTTATCTTCAGGAGAGGGAAAAGATAACAAAGAACAATACTCCCCCTTTCCGGATCATAGCTATTTCAGCATCTCGGCTTTCAGATTTGGTTAAAGAAGATTATTTTTCGCGCAGTTTGTTTGAACAGCTTTCTCAATTATCAATCGGTGTTCCTGCTTTGCGGGAATTGAGAGATGATTTTCCAGAGCTTACGCAACGTTTGATCGACCGCATTATTACGGAAACGGGCCGGTCGCATGTGCATGGTTTAGCGGGATCAGCTCTTTCCTTGCTTATGCAGTATGATTGGCCTGGTAATCGTGGTGAACTTGAGAATTTTCTATTTCGTGCAGTTTTACTCAGTGAGGGGCCATTGTTAACTGTGCGGGATTTTCCCCAATTGATGGGGAATCCGTTGATAAGCGTTCCAAATATTATTGAAAGTGATGTTCAAGAAGATCATGAACAGGAATCCATACAATTTTTAAATGCTGATGGGCATGTTCGCACTTTTGCAGAGATGGAACATGATATTATCGAAAAAGCGGTTCAACATTATAAGGGACATATGAGTGAGATTGCTCGCCGTCTTCATATCGGGCGTTCTACGCTTTATCGAAAAATAGAGGAATTGAGAGTAAAGAAAAGCCAAGAACGCAATTAAAATCCGTAACAGATTTCCATTTATGAGAGGCGTGATTTTCAGAAAAACTGAAGTAGCTTTTAGTGAAGGCAGGGAAGGGATTTTGGTTTTTAAAAGAAATATTCTTTGTTATAAATCTTAGATATTGAAGATAGTCTTGAAGACTTAATAAGTACTGAATTATTTGCAATTATCTTTTCTTATTTTAGTTTTCACAACGTTAGTTCGATTTATATTCATTTAAGATGAGAGATAACTTTTATACTTTTTAGTATGAGAGCTAAAATTCTGAAATCATTGATATTGGGTTTATATTCTCTTAAGCAAGAGATGGTATTCCATCTGTTGCAATGATTAAGACATGATCGTTAATTTTAATGTTGTGATCCGTATCGGGGGCTATACGGTGTCTTAAAAATGGAAAGTTTATTCTCTTTGACTCTGTTACAAATTGCTATCGATTTTATCATATTTTTTTTTATTGCGTCTGTGTTGGCGATTTATACATATGGACGTTTTGTGAAAAGTGCTAGAGGGGTATGTTCTTATGCATTAGCTGTTAAGAAAGATGAAACCAAGCTTGACCGTATAATCAGCCTATTGGCAGAGGAGAGGGATGGATTAGGGGTTGATAAAGACGCCCTTTCACTCATCATCAGCAATTTGGATGCGTTTTGTGTTCGTGCAATAGGCGCAGCACAGGCGGGACGTAGTCTTGATCTGATGTATTATATTTGGGATGATGATTTAACGGGACGTTTATTATTAAGTGAAATAGTGGAGGCAGCTGATCGTGGTGTTCGAGTACGTCTTCTTTTAGATGATATTAATGCTCAGGCACGTGATCCAGCTTATATTGCACTGGATAAACATCCTCATATTGAGGTCAGAATGTTTAATCCAGGACTATCACGTAAGGGGGGATTACGCCGTGGCTTAGAGATTATATTGCGGGCAATTACCGTAACACGCAGAATGCATAATAAAGCTTTTATTGTGGATGGTCGAGTAGCTTTTGTAGGAGGACGTAATCTTGCAGATTCTTATTTTGATGTTGGTGAGGAATCACATTTTCGAGATTTGGATCTGATGTTAATCGGTCCTTCGGTTAAAAAGGTGGAAACTGTTTTTGATGACTTTTGGAATAGTGCTGTGGTTTTGCCGATTCATACTTTGGTTGCTCCTAAAACTGCAGGTGACCTTGGTTATTGGAAGGATAAATTACGACAATTTCGTGATTCCAAAGCTGCAAAGGTTTATTTAGATTATGTCAAAAAGCATATTAATTTTGATTTTTTTCTCCAGACAGGAAAGCGGTTATTTTTAGCAGATAAAGTTGTTGTTCTTTCTGATCCTCCAGAAAAAGCATTGCGTAAAAAGTCGGGAAATTGGCTCATAAAGGCACTTTCACAGGTTATTGGAGATGCTAAAAAAACGGTCCAAATTACATCACCTTATTTTGTTCCTGGCAAGGTAGGCACACAGAATTTTAGCAATTTGGTTTTAAAGGGTGTTGATGTAAAAATTCTTACAAATTCTTTAGCAGCCACTGATGTAGCACTGGTGCATGGTGGTTATGTACCATATCGTAAAGCACTCTTAAAAAATGGTGTTAAACTTTATGAGTTAAAGCCAGATGGAAACACGCACGGATTGCGGCTCTTTCGATCGAGTAGGACAAGTTTACATACCAAAGCTTTTTTGGTTGATCGTAAAACTGCGTTTATTGGATCTTTAAACTTTGATCCCAGATCAGCTGCACTGAATACAGAAATGGGTATTCTTTTTGAATGTGAACCGATTACAGCAATGCTAGATTTGCTTTTTTCTGAAGAAACAACAGGTGAAATGAGTTATCATCTCCGTCTTGGGGATAATAACCGTATTTACTGGGATTTTATTGAAAATGAAAAACAGTACAGCATAGATTATGAGCCAGAAAGCAAATTTTGGCGCCGCGCGTTTTCAAAAATAATAAGTTGGCTGCCCATTGAATCGCAATTGTAGATTTTATAAGCTATAATAAAAAAATTATTTTTATTTTTTTTGTAAAATGGCATATTTTTGTGCCAATCCACAACGTATGAAAACCGCAGTTGTTATTTTAAAGCACCTTGCGGTATTTTATTATAAAAGGAATTTGGCTATGGCAAAAATTGTTGAAACGGGGACAGGTGCATTGGCACTGACTTTTGATGACGTGCTTTTACAGCCTGGTCATTCTCTTGTTATGCCTGGCCAAGTAGATCTTAGAACACGTATTGCAGCTGATATTAAGTTAAATTTGCCATTGCTTTCTGCTGCAATGGATACTGTAACAGAATCGCGTTTAGCTATTGCTATGGCGCAAGCTGGTGGTCTTGGTGTTATCCATCGGAATATGTCTCCTACAGAGCAAGCTGAAGAAGTTCGTCAAGTAAAAAAATTTGAATCTGGTATGGTTGTTAATCCAGTAACAATGGGACCAGATGCAACACTTGAAGAGGCAAAAGCTTTGATGCGCTCATATGGTATTTCAGGTATTCCAGTTGTTGAAAATGGTGCTAAAGGTGAGACTGCAGGACGGCTTGTTGGTATTTTGACGAATAGGGATGTGCGTTTTGCATCGGATCCAAAACAAAAAATTTATGAATTAATGACGCATGAAAATTTGATTACGGTACGTGAAAATGTTCAACTCAGTGAAGCGAAGTATCTTTTACATCATCACCGTATTGAAAAATTATTGGTTGTAGATGAACAAAATCGTTGTGTCGGTTTGATAACAGTTAAGGATATTGAAAAAGCACAATTAAATCCAAACGCAGCTAAAGATTCTCAAGGTCGTTTGCGTGTTGGAGCTGCTAGTAGTGTGGGGCGTGATGGGATTGAGCGGGCTGAACGGCTCATTGATGCAGGTGTAGATGTGCTGGTGATTGATACAGCGCATGGGCATTCTCAACGTGTGCTAGAAACCGTTGAGCGAATTAAAAAAATGGCGTGTTCTATAGCTGTTATTGCTGGTAATGTAGCGACTTCTCAAGCAACGCAGGCATTAATTGATAGTGGTGCAGATGCGGTAAAGGTTGGTATTGGTCCTGGTTCTATTTGCACAACACGAATTGTTGCAGGTGTTGGTGTGCCTCAACTTGCAGCTATTATGAATGCTGCAGAAGTTGCTGAAAAAGCAGATATTCCTGTCATTGCTGATGGTGGCATCAAAGCTTCGGGTGATTTTGCTAAAGCTTTAGCAGGTGGGGCTTGTGCTGCTATGATTGGTTCTCTTTTAGCAGGTACAGATGAAAGTCCTGGCGACGTTTATCTTTATCAAGGGCGCTCTTTTAAAGCCTATCGTGGTATGGGATCAGTTGGTGCTATGGCAAGGGGGTCGGCAGATCGCTATTTTCAGGATGAAGTACGTGATGAACTTAAATTAGTTCCTGAAGGTGTGGAGGGACAAGTGGCCTATAAAGGACCTATAGCATCGGTTCTACACCAACTAGCTGGTGGGTTGCGTGCTTCAATGGGGTATGTTGGGGCGAAAGATTTAGCTGAATTTCGTAAAAAAGCAACGTTTGTCCGGATCACCAATGCTGGGCTTCATGAAAGCCATACACACGATGTCGCTATCACACGGGAGAGTCCAAATTACCGGGGTCCTGTTTGATATTTAAGAGTTTAGAATTATGTTACATGATACAAAATCTTTTGAAAATACAGAGGTTCTACCCTTTTTCCTTTTTATAATTTAGTGTAATGATTTTAGCAAGGAAAGAATTGGAGGATCATATTCCAATTCCTTCCGTGGGTTATATAAAATTAAGGGAATTAACTTTTTATAGTCTTCCGCTCCGACTTTGACGCACGTTGGCGAGTGTTAGCCTGATCGATGGATTTCTTTCCATTGTTTGAGGGCATTGTATTGTGACGGCTTTTAGATGAAGTTGTTTTCCCATTATTGTAAGTGTTCATTATTTTCTCCTTTTAAATTATCTGGCTTAAAACCAGTACAGTAAAAACGGTCATGCCAAATAGTGGTTCCAAGTGTTTTCGAAAAAGTTAATATTTTATTAATAATAGGATACGTGTGCTGGCCTTAAGAGAAGAATTTTTTATCCTTTCAGAAAGAGAATATTTTCAAGATGATAGATAATGGATGTTACGTGCTGTTTAGAGCGAGCTATGGCAATTTAATTTACCAAGAAAGAAGGGAAGATGACATTTTGTAAATGTACATTGAAAAAGAGATTTTAAGGATACCCCCTATCGTAGTGGACTAAGGGAGAGTCTATGTATTTTAGAGTAAGAGGAATATAAACAGAGAGCACATGAAAGGAAAAGTTTTGATTCACTAAAAAGTATGATCAGAATCACAAGGTTTGCAATGTAAATTTGAGATAGTTTTGGGAAGATTCCACTGGCAATAAGAGAGATAAGGTTGTTCTTTACTTCAATGGTTTAGAATTTTATTGAAATGCAATGGGAGAAATGAATGCGATTAGGTGGTCGTTTGCAAGCAGCAATAGATGTTCTAAGAGAGATAGAAATTCGATATCGTCCAATAGGGGAAGCCTTGAAAGATTGGGGAGTTTGTCATCGTTTTGCTGGAGCAGGTGATCGCGCGGCGATTGGTACAATCGTTTATGATGTCTTAAGACGGCGTTATTCCTTACAATGGCGTATGGAGAGCGATGATATCCGAGATATCGTTTTTGGTACCCTATTAGACACTGGTAAAATGACGATTGAACAAATTGATAGTGCGTTGGCAGGAGATCGATTTGCACCACAGCTATTAGGGGATAAGCAGCGCCAATCATGGCAAAAACAGCGGTTAGTTGATGCACCAGACTATATTCGTGGTGATATTCCACAATGGTGTCAAACACATCTTCTTTCTTCATTCTCGGACAATTGGGTCATTGAAGCTGCTGCATTAGCAACACGTCCTTCTTTAGATTTACGTGTGAATAGCCTGAAGGCAACGCCAGAGAAGATTTTACAGAAATTATCAAAAACAAAAGCTGAACCGTTGTCATGGTTTCCGCAAGCCTTAAGAATTGCGCCGATTGAGAAATTTGAACGTCATCCCAATGTCCAAGCTGAACCAGCTTTTCAAAAGGGGTACTTTGAAATACAAGATTTAGGATCTCAGATTGTTGCTTATCTTGTCGAAGCAAAAGCAAATATGCAGGTCTTGGATTATTGTGCTGGGGCTGGTGGCAAAACGTTGGCTTTAGCTGCCAGTATGGAAAATAAGGGACAAATTTATGCTTATGATTCAGATAAAGCGCGTTTAGCCCCTATTTTTGATCGTCTCCGACGCGCTGGTGTTCGGAATGTACAATCACGTGGACATAGAGAAGAATTAAAGCCGTTAGTAGGTCGAATGGATATTGTTTTGCTGGATGCACCATGTAGTGGTACAGGAACATGGAGGCGGCGACCAGATACAAAATGGCGTTTAACGTCGGAACAGGTAAGACAACGCCAAATAGAACAGAGAACTATTTTAAATGAAGCTATAGATTATCTTAAACCAAATGGATGTTTAGTCTATATTACATGTTCTCTTTTCGTGGATGAAAATGAAGAACAAATTTTCCGTTTTCTTCAACAGTATACCAATTTTTATCCAATCGATATGCGTGCACTTTGGCAAAAACATTTTAGTTCTTCTTCTGTTCAACCGCTTTTTTCAAATTATGGACTCACCTTATCACCCGCAACAACAAAAACAGATGGTTTCTTTTTATCTGTGTTGCAAAAAAAACATTGATACGTACTTTTACATTTTTTATCTTAAATTTTATGAGCAGAACCTTTTTCTCAGGTGAATAGGCTTGTGAAAAAGAGAAGATTGAATAATAAATCTTATTGGTTCTCTTTTACAATAATTGATTGGTTTTTTATGAGCATATCACATCCAGACGCTGTTCTTATTATTGACTTTGGTTCACAAGTTACACAACTTATCGCACGGCGGGTGCGAGCAATGGGTGTCTATTGTGAAATTGTCCCTTTTCAATCTGCTTTAGAAAGTCTCAAGCGGATAAGACCTAAAGCTGTTATTTTATCAGGTAGTCCTTATTCAGTTATTGATGATGGTTCGCCGCGTATTCCTATGGAAATTTTTGAAATTGGTGTTCCAGTTCTTGGTATTTGTTATGGTGAACAAGTCATGTGTGTTCAACTTAATGGAAAAGTTGAAGCGGGACATGAGCGTGAATTTGGGCGCGCTTTTTTAGAGGTGCAAGAAGAGAGTGCATTGTTTGATGGTGTGTGGGAAAAAGGCTCTCATTATCAAGTATGGATGAGTCACGGTGATCGTGTGACGGCTTTACCAGAAGGTTTTCGCGTCATAGGAACTTCAAAAGGCGCTCCTTATGCTGCTATTGCTGATGAAAAAAAGCGTCTTTATGCAGTGCAATTTCATCCTGAAGTTGTTCATACCCCAGATGGTACAAAGCTTTTGCAAAATTTTATTCATAAAATCTCTGGTCTTAAAGGCGATTGGTCAATGGCTGCTTATCGTGAGCAGGCAATTGCTACAATACGACAAAAAGTTGGAAAAAGTCGTGTGATTTGTGGTCTTTCAGGTGGGGTGGATTCATCCGTTGTGGCTGTGCTTCTCCATGAAGCGATAGGAGATCAACTAACATGTATTTTGGTAGATCATGGGTTGATGCGCAAGAATGAAGCTGAAGAAGTTCTCACGCTCTTTCGTGATCATTATAATATAGAACTTATTCACGTGAATGCTGCCAACATATTTCTCCATGCTCTAGAAGGTGAGACAGATCCAGAAAAAAAGCGCAAAACAATTGGTCACCTTTTTATTGAAGTTTTTGAAGAAGAAACCAAAAAGATCGGAGGTGCAGAATTTTTAGCACAGGGTACACTTTATCCAGATGTGATTGAGAGTGTTTCAGCGATTGGTAAATCGGTAACAATTAAAAGCCATCATAATGTAGGGGGGTTACCAGAACGGATGAATATGAAACTTATAGAACCGTTGCGTGAACTGTTTAAGGATGAGGTTCGTTCGCTAGGGCGAGAATTAGGATTACCTGAGCAGTTTATTAGGCGTCATCCTTTTCCAGGTCCTGGTCTTGCAATTCGATGTCCAGGCGCAGTTACACGTGAAAAATTAGAAATTTTACGTGAAGCGGATGCCATCTACCTTGATGAAATTCGTAAAGCTGGTCTTTATGATGAGATTTGGCAGGCTTTTGCTGTTCTTCTTCCTGTTCGGACTGTCGGTGTGATGGGTGATGGACGCACTTATGAATTTGTTTGTGCTCTTCGTGCGGTCACATCTGTGGATGGAATGACCGCTGACTTTTATCCTTATGATATGGGCTTTTTAAGCAAAACAGCGGCACGTATTATTAACGAAGTAAGGGGTATTAATCGTGTTGTTTATGATGTAACCTCAAAACCCCCCAGTACCATTGAGTGGGAATAATGAAAATGCAATACAAATCTTTTAAGAATAGAATATTGTTTAAATTTGGTATTAGAGTACGTAAGTAGGAGAATGCAGTTTCCTAAAAATTATCTTCTATCTATTGTGATTTTTAAAAATGATTATTTGATCGTATGTTCGTGAGTATCGTTTAAAATTGAGAAATGTGAAATTTTATATGTCTGAGAAAAAAATTATTGCACACCGTGGAGGGGCTCATCTTTATCCTGAAAATACACTTTCGGCATTTCGTCATGCAATTGGGTTAGGAGTTGATGAGGTTGAATGCGATGTTCATTTGCTAAAAAGTGGTGAAGTGGTTGTGTTTCATGATTTTCATTTAGAACAATTGGTTGGGAAAACAGGATATATTCACGATATTGATAATGAGACACGCAAACAACTCTGCGTAAAAGGAAGCACTGAACCTCCTCCTTTATTAGAAGAACTGCTCGATCTTTTAGCACCAACTAACATTGCATTGCACCTTGAGATTAAAACATGTGGTGAAATTGAGCGTGAAACGCTTTTATCTCAGAAAGCGCTTGCATTGATAAAAGGCCGAAATTTAGCAGAGCGGGTTTCTGCAATTAGTTTTGATCCTACAAGCCTTCGTCCCTTTATTGAAGCAGGAATAACATCTGGCCCATGTATTGATAGCTTTGAAGGTAATCTGTACCATCATTTTTCTGAGTGGAAACAATTGGGATATTCTGATCTGAGTTTATATGGTTCCATTGTTTCACGGGATTTTATCGAAGCTGCACTTGATGCTGGTTTTACGGTAGGGGTATGGACAATCAACGGGAGAGCTCGGTTATCGCATTGGCTTGATATGCCTGTACATTATATCACAACAGATCAACCTGATCTCGCTTTACAATTGCGTGCACAAAGATAAAAAAGCATAGATCTATAATACAAAAAGGCTATATTATTTAAAAAATGAGATTAATAAGAAAAATGTAGCAAATATTTATTGAAGCCTGCTTATAAGGTTGAACTTTCTACTTTATTTACTTATTGCATATACGTTTTCCAGTGGTCTTATTAAAGGTATGAAAATTTTGATAAGCGACAGTGAAGTTAAGTTTTTTGCCATAGTCGTGTGTCAAACGCTCTTTTATTTCAATGGTAAAGATATTTTCATTCCAACGTGTTACAACATGGCTTCCTGTCCCTACCGGTTTGATAAGCTCAATTTTTGTGTGAAAGACAGGTCCTTGATCTGGATATTCTCCTAATAAAATGATTTCTGGTCTGAATGCTAAAAGATCAGTTTCTTTACTATAAGATAATGAATGTCCTAAATATTGTTCTAGAATTTGGCGATCGAGAAAGTTCATAGGAGGGGAACCAATAAAATCAGCAACAAATGTTGTTGCAGGATAATCGTAAATTTCCATTGGTGTTCCAATTTGCTCGATAGCTCCTTTATTCATGACAACGATTCTATCAGCGAGTGTCATTGCTTCTAGTTGATCATGGGTAACATAGAGGCTTGTTGTCCCTAATGAACGCTGGAGTGTTTTAATCTCAATACACATTTGCGCTCGCAATTTTGCATCAAGATTGGAGAGCGGTTCATCAAAAAGAAAGACACGTGGTTGACGAACAATCACGCGTCCCATTGCAACACGTTGGCGTTGTCCTCCTGATAGTTGTCGTGGTTTACGATCCAGAAATGACTCTATTTGCAAAAGTTTTGCGGCGTGTGTAATACGTCTATTTATCTCATCTTTAGGGGTTTTACGATTTTTAAGACCATATTCTAAATTTCCACGAACTGTCATATGGGGATAGAGTGCGTAATTTTGAAAAACCATAGCGATATCACGATCCGCTGGTTCACGATTATTGATATACTCATTATCGATATAGAGTTCTCCAGCGGTGACTTGTTCAAGCCCTGCAATAATGCGCAAGAGCGTTGATTTTCCACATCCTGAAGGACCAACAAGGACAAGAAGTTCCCTATCGGCAACCGTCAAATTTAAATCATCAATGACCGGAATGCCGTTGTCATACTGTTTTTTTATATTTGATAACTGAATTATGGCCACAGTCATTTCTCCGTTTCAATAAGGCCTTTGATAAAAAGTCGCTGCATGCAAATGACGATAAGAACGGGCGGTACCATGGCAACGACCGATACTGCCATAAGTATATTCCATTGAGGATTGTGTTGAACTGATTCAACAATAAGCTGTTTTAGAATAATAAGAATCGTTTGATGATTTTGATCAGTTGTAGCTATAAGAGGCCAGAGATACTGTATCCACCCATAAATGAACATAATAATAAACAAAGCGGCGATATTGCTTTTGCTGAGCGGGAGAAGAATATCTTTAAAAAATCTAAATGGTCCTGCACCATCAACACGAGCAGCTTCTAAGAGTTCATCAGGAACAGTTAAAAAAAACTGACGAAATAAAAATGTAGCAGTTGCAGATGCAATAAGTGGAATAATCATTCCACCGTAGGTGTTTATCATACCCAACTGTGCGACGATTGCATATGTTGGAATAATACGAACTTCGACAGGAAGCATCAGTGTGATAAAGATGAGAGCAAAAGTAGTTTTTCGGAAAGGAAAACGCATGTAAACAATTGCATAAGCGGAAAAGAGCGAAATAATAATTTTTCCAATACTAATACCAAATGCCATAATAAGCGAATTCATTAAAAGTGGCCAAAGACTGGGTAGTCCGAGTTGTACAAGGCCATCACCAAAGATTGTTTTATAGTTTTCTAGAGTATGATCTCCTGGTAAAAGAGGAAGTGTTCCTGAACTAAATGCTGCTGAACTATGGGTTGATGCAATGATAGCAACGTAAACCGGAAAGCAAATAATGATAATACCAACAATAAGAATAAGGTGGGTTAGAGATTTCAGAATAGGGCGATTTTCAACCATAATTCACTTCCTAATATTGTACGCGACGTTCAATCCAGCGGAACTGGATAAATGTTAGGACAATAACCATCAACATTAATATTGTTGATTGTGCTGCTGATGCACCGATTATTTGATTTTTAAAACCATCATCGTATACTTTGTAGACGAGAGTATTTGTTGCACGTGCAGGACCTCCAGAGGTTATATTATCGATAATACCAAATGTATCAAACATGACATAATGGATGTTGACTATAAGAAGAAAAAAAGTAGTTGGCGAAATTTGCGGAAAAACTACGGTCCAAAATCGTTTAAAAGGGCTGGCACCGTCAATTGCTGCTGCCTCTATTTGGGAACGTGGAACAGACTGGAGACTCGCAAGAAAAAAGAGAAAATTATAGGAGATCTGTTTCCAGCTAGCTGCAATCACAATAAGGATCATTGCTTGAGTACCATTAATACGATAATTCCATATAATACCTATCTTTTCTAAAAGAGCAGGGATAATTCCGATGGTTGGATGAAAGATAAACAACCATAATATACCCGCCAATACTGGAGCCACAGCATAAGGCCAGAGCAAAAGTGTTGTGTAGAACTTTTTTGCCTGGATAACACGATCAACACAGACCGCTAAAAGAAGTGCTATCGTCATCGAAACGACAGTAACCGAAATGGAAAATATTGCGGTTGTAAGAAGTGATTTCAGATAAGCAAGATCAGAAAAAATAGTCACATAATTTTCAAATCCAATAAAAGTTGTCGTAAATCCAAAAGGATCTTCACGCTCGAAAGACGATTTTATTGCTTGGGCAGCAGGCCAAAAGAAAAATAAAAAAGTCACAATGAGCTGAGGTAAAAGCAGCCAGTAAGCGAGTAGAATATTTTTGAAATATGCGTGTTTTTCTTGCATCCGTAGGGTTCTTTAAATACAGAGACTTTAAAAAGGCGAAAAAAAAAGAAATAAAAAGTCTTAACTATTTGGTTAAACTTTTTATATTCAATAATCATAAAGAAACCTTAATGATTGGCTTTTTCAAATTCACGTAAGAGCTTATTACCACGTTCGACAGTTTCGTCTAATCCATCTTTTGGTGTTTTTGAACCACTAAGGACAGCTTCTAATTCTTGATCAAGAATAGAACGAATTTGCGGCAAATTACCAAATCTTATACCCTTTGAGTTAACGGTTGGTGGATTGAGAGTGATTTGTTTAATGGCAATATCTGCACCAACATTTTTATCGTAGTAATGCTGTTGTTTACTCAATTCGTAAGCAGCCTTTGTTGTTGGAAGGTAACCCGTTATCTGATGCCACTTAGCTTGGTTATCTGCTCTTGAGAGGTATTTAAGGAAAGCAGCTGCACCTGCATATTCTTCAGGGGTATGACCTTTCAAAACCCAAATGGAAGCACCTCCAATGATTGAGTTTTGTGGTGCACCTTCCACATCATCATAATAAGGCAGCATACCAAATCCAACCTCAAATTGCGCTTCAGAAAGGATTCCTGCACGAGATCCTGAAGACTGCATAAAGATTGCGCAATTTTGTGTCATAAACATTGGTGTTGCATCTAAAGCTCCTGCTGGACCTCCGTAGCGAAAAATACCTTGATCAGACCATTTTTTAAGATCGGTCCACATACGTACTTGTAAAGGACCATTAAAGACAAGTTTTGAATCAAGTCCACTAAAACCATTTTCTTTCGTTCCAAAAGGAACATTGTGCAATGCTGAAAAATTTTCTATGCCAATCCATTGAGATGCATAAGACATTGTAAAGCCACAACTCGCTGCTTTAGTCTCAAGGATTTTTTTGGAGAAATTTTCTATATCTCGCCATGTTTTAGGAGGCTGTTCCGGATCAAGTCCTGCTTTTTTAAAGATATCTTTATTATAATAAAGGATTGGTGTTGAAGCATTGAATGGCATAGCCAGCATTCGTCCCTTAACATCAGAATAATAGCCACTGATAGCAGGCAAGTAATCAGTAGGATCAAATTCTTGTTTTGTATCAGCCATAAGTTGATAAATGGGATACACAGCGCCTTTTGCAGCCATCAGGGTTCCAGTGCCAATTTCATAGATTTGGGTGAGAACTGGTTGTTGTCTTCCGCGAAATGCTGAAATAAGGGAAACCATGCCTTCTTCATATTCACCGCGAAATGAAGGAATAACTTTGTACTCAGATTGACTAGCGTTAAAATCGTTAATGAGATTTTCAGTTTGTTTTCCCAGCTCGCCGCTCATAGAATGCCAGAAACTAATCTTTGTTTGCGCAAAACTTGTTGTTGTCATGCTGATCGCAACTGCAAATGCTGCGATGGAGAGATAAAGACATTTCATAGTTCCCCCTTTCTGAAGTGGTGCAATACAGGTTTCTCCTAGATTTATAGTATTACGCATGAGCATGCCATGACAGTTTTATTTCAGAAATATATTGGCTCATTTAAACAGGAACCACCAAAAGGTCAAACAAATTTGTTTAAGTTCATCAGTTTTTCCTTTGTGAAAACGACCATGTGTTAATAGGATATTACCATGCAAACATCTGATAGAAAATTGAAACAGTTCAAATGAGCAAGGCAGGCAGAAAGTTTAAAGGTACAAATAATAAAAATTGTTCAGTTATGGCTATTGCTGTACTCGAATTTATTTTTTCAAGAGATTTTTTAGTTTTGTGGTATTTTTCCTATAATGTGGGAACGATAGTTTTGAGGAAATTGTTTGCATTCTCATAATGAGAATGTTTAAGAGAGCGGATTTTTTCATTTATTGCGAAGCTCTTGTCCTCTCAAACTTTCTCGTCCACTTACCAAAATCATGCTTTAGATTCGTGTTTTAAAAGCTGCCTAACAAACCTTGGTCTTAAGTTTCAGGAGATTACTTCGGGTTGTCTAACGATGTTCTCTATCTATAACAAACAATGCTTTTTTAGCATTCTTTGACAGTTCTAAAACTATGATTTATGAGATGTTTCTCTTGGCATCAAAATCAAAATAGAAAAATTATCAAGTGGATGATGTTAATTTATAGGTAAAAAACAATTTTAAAATAAAACATAGAATTGTGCTTGCAGAAATTTTGCATAAACGGGCTCTTTTCAGGAGTAACCAAATGCGCATTTAGAAAATTTCAAAAACGATAAAGTAAGTTTAAGCATCAATGGTATTTTTGTTTGTCAGATATTTCTTTAAGCTTAAAATAGTATTTTAGAAATGATGAAAAAACGTCTTATAACTTGACTATGAATTCTGTTAATTTGTGTCTCATAATTTATCTGAGAATTTTAGGAATCCTTAAAAGAATAGAACAAATCATTTTAGTAATGCTGATTATGATTTTATTATTTTTTTATTATCCCTTTATATAATAGATACATCTTAGTGTTTTATTATCGCATTGATAATAGTGTTAACATTATGTTCCATCATATCGAGATAAGTTGTAGCAGGACCATTTTCGTTTGATAACGCATCAGAATAAAGTGTTCCACCGATTTTTAAACCTGTTTCTTTTGAAATCTGTTTTATGAGGCGGGGATTAGAAATATTTTCAACAAATAAGGCGGTTGCCTTATTGGTTTTAATTTGTTTGATAAGTTTGGCTACATCAGCTGCAGTCGCTTCAGATTCCGTTGAAGCACTTTGGGGTGCAAGTATGGTAAAACCATATTCTTGAGCAAAATAGCCAAAGGCATCGTGAGATGTGATAATAATACGCTTATCTTTTGGAATCGTTGCAATCTTTATTTTAAGTTTTTCTTGTGCTGCTTTAAGCTTTTGGAGATAGGATGCAGCATTTTCGTTGTAACTTACGCAGGATTGGTGATCAATTTTACAGAAAGCCGTTGCGATATTTTTGATATAAGTTTCAACATTAGGGATGGTTTGCCAAGCATGTGGATCAATATCAATGTGGTGGCGGTGATGTTGTTGGATACTATGTTCTTGATTTTTAATTTCGAGAACGGGAATATTGGCACTCACTTCGACAAGAAGCGCTTTTGTACCGCTTGCTGTGATGAGACGGTCCATGAAACCTTCTAAATGTAATCCATTGATGAAAATAATATGCGCATCTCTAAGAGCTTGGGCATCACGAGGGGTAGGTTCATACGTGTGGGTATTCGCATTAGGGCCAACCAAACTAGTCATAGAAATATGGTCACCTCCTACGTTTTTTACTAAATCTGCAAGAATAGAAAAGCTCGCAATAACCTGAATCTTATTATATGCAGAAGCAGAAGCTGTAAAAAGGACAAGCAATAGAAGCGTTCCAAGCAGAAAACATTGTTGAATGAGTTTAAACACGTTATTTCCTTGAGGTGGGGAGAGATGTATAAAAGAGATGAGGAAGCCATACCACAATAAAGCCGCGTGGACTTATGAAGCAGGAAAAAAGATAAATAGATCCTGCAGCCATGATGATAGCAGGCCCGGAAGGAAGAGACAGATGAAAAGAAAGCAATAGACCGCATATGCTAGCAACGATTCCTAAAAGGGTGGAAAGTATGCAGATAGGACCAAGACGCGAAAGCCAAAAACGGGCTGTAATAGCTGGGATCATCATAATACCGACAGAAAGTAATGTTCCCAGTGATTGAAAACCACCAACCAGATTCAACACCACAAGTCCAAGTAATAATACATGAACATATTTACTCAATGGAGAGAGTGATTTAAAAAAAAGGGGATCAAAGCTTTCTACTACGAATGCACGCCAAAAAATACGGAGGCTACATACTGTGATCAACATTATAGTAGTGATCATTAGAAGAGCTTGTGTATCAAGTGCAAGTACTGAACCGAATAAAAGATGAAGCAGATCAATCGTAGAATTTTTAAGTGAAACAATAATGACACCTGCTGCGAGTGCAATTAGATAAAAGACTGTCATGGACGCGTCCTCTTTCTGAAAGCTATTTCGTGAAATCACGACGGTTGCTAAAGCAACAATGACGCCAGCTAAGATGCCGCCGAGCGTCATGGATAGTAGCGAAAATCCACAAAAAAGAAAAGCAGCTGCAACACCGGGAAGAATAGCGTGGGATATGGCATCTCCTGTTAAACTCATTCCGCGCAGCATCAAAAATACACCAACAGGACAAGCGCTAATAGACAGAAGGATTGAACCGATAAGGGCGCTTTGCATAAAGTGGAAATCAATGAAGGGGGCAAGAAAAAATGCATACACGTATTATAACCTAATAGAGTAAGAATCACTGAGGGGAAAATGTTGTTTGAGTGCGCTGATACACAATGAATTGGATGCAAAAGATAGCATAACGTGATCAATAGTGCCGCGGAAAAACTGTTTTGTTTCTCCATAAAAGGCATTTTTTTCATTAATGTGAATCATTTGAGGAAAATATTTTTGCACAATGAGTGGATCATGGAGTGCTGTAAGAACTGTTCGTCCTTGTTTTTGCCAGTGTGTGATCAACGCAAGAAGGTCTTTTTGGGTATTACGATCTACACCATTGAAAGGTTCATCAAGTAAGATAATATCGGCATCTTGTACAATAATACGTGCAAAGAGGGCGCGTTGCAACTGGCCCTTAGAGAGCGTATCAAGTGAACGTCTAGCGAGTGCCGTAAGCCCAACCGCTTCAAGTGCATTCTGAATTTTAGAGTCATAAGAGCGCTGGTTTTTCCATAATCCGCAAAAAGACCACAGCCCCGTTTTTATCAGCGCTTTTACATCAATTGGAAATGTTTGATCTATATCACACTGTTGGGCAAGATAGGCAATCCGACTTTTCTTCGGTTTTGTGATTTTACCTTTGAGAGGTTTAATCAATCCCGCAAGTGCTTTTAGCAGTGTAGATTTCCCAGCACCATTATCACCTATTATTGCTACCAATGAGCCAGCGTTTAATTTTGCTGAAAAGCTCTCTATTGCTATTCTATTTACATATCCTAATGTTGCACTTTCGAAATGCAGACCCATAATTATACCACCTTTTATTTATCTTGAACAATATGTAATACTATAACATTTGTCAATAAAATGTTATAGTATTACATATATTTTGGGAGTCGAAAATTTTAAGAGGAAGATCGTGGAAAATTCAAAATAATGGTTGAATTTTCCTTGACGAAATAGAGAGTGTGTATACTATATATAGTACTGAAACGATTGGTGATTCTAAATAGGCACAAGTGAGGGTAGTGTGTGTTTCGTTTGGCGTCTAAGTTATTTCCGTAATATGTCGCAAAGAGTTTATCGGCAAAGAATAGAGTAGTGTTTCTGTTGGAATGTCTCTCTCCAGGGAATTCCCTTTTGTTTTTGTAAGTCGATTTTATCATATAAAGAGTAAAACTATGCATTGGGAAGCAACTGCTGGGGAGGGACGTTAGTTTTTAGGCAGCAGGAGGGAATTGTAATGCAAGCAAAAGATTGTTTTATAACTAAAATGCGTTACCGTTTAAGTTGTAGAATAGTCATTTATGTTCATCATAGTTTTGAAGTTACTTGATGGGGATTTCTGTTATGTTCAAAAAGCTATGTGTTGTTTGAACAAGAGTGTGGCTGTGTGTGTTTGTTTACAATTACTGTTTTTTGTTATTCTTGAGTATCTTAAAATTATTAGAATTAATGCCCTTTGAGGGGTGGTTTTTTTTAAATTATGAAAGTTGAAGAAAATGTCGATCACTATTTATAGCAAGCCGTCTTGCGTTCAATGTGACGCCACGCGTCGCGCTTTTGATGCTAAAGGTATTCATTATCGTATTGTAGACATTTCCCGCGATGAACAGGCATATACTTTTGTTCAATCTCTGGGGTATCGTCAGGTTCCTGTGGTTGTTTGTGGTGAGAATCATTGGTCTGGTTTTAGACCAGATATGATTAGTGGTCTTTGTGTTTAATGGGACTGATTGTTTATTATTCGAGTACAACGGGTAATACTGAACATTTTGTCTCACAGCTTGGCCAAAGGCTCTTCAAGATTGATAAAAAAAAACCATCTATATTAGTTGATGAGCCTTATGTATTAGTCGTTCCTACCTATGCAGATGGTGAAGGAAGAGGGGCTGTACCAAAAGCGGTTATTCGTTTTCTCAATGAAAGTGAGAATCGCAAATTCATTCGTGGTGTCATTGGTGGAGGGAATCGTAATTTTGGTCGTTATTACAATTTAGCAAGTAAGATTATTGCTGAAAAATGTTTTGTACCTTGCCTGTATCGTTTTGAATTGCGTGGCACTGATGAAGACGTCATTTGTGTAAAGAAGGGATTGGAAAGATTTTGGAAACAGTTAGTATAAAACAATCACAAAAGTCGGGACAAATCATGGACTATCATGCGCTAAATGCAATGCTTAATCTTTATGATGAAAATGGTCATATTCAATTTGATATGGATCGGCTTGCTGCACGGCAGTATTTTCTTCAACATGTTAACCAAAACACGGTTTTTTTTCATAATCTTAAAGAAAAAATAGACTACTTGATAGAAGAAGGTTACTACGAAAAGCCTTTATTAGAGCTTTATGATTTTTCTTTTATTAAAAAGCTTTTTAAACGCGCTTACGCATTTAAGTTTCGTTTTCCTACTTTTTTGGGCGCATTTAAGTACTATACGAGCTACACTCTCAAGACTTTTGATGGCAAGCGCTATCTTGAACGCTATGAAGATCGTGTCTGCCTTGTTGCTTTATATTTAGCACAAGGCAGTAGAGCTCTTGCTGAGACTTTTGTGGATGAAATTATTACAGGCCGATTTCAACCTGCAACACCGACATTTTTGAATGCAGGAAAGAGACAGCGTGGCGAATTAGTATCGTGTTTTTTGTTGCGTGTTGAAGACAATATGGAATCGATAGGTCGTGCGGTCAATTCTGCTTTACAACTCTCAAAACGCGGTGGAGGTGTAGCACTTTGTTTAACAAATGTGCGGGAAGCAGGAGCACCAATCAAGCAAATAGAAAACCAATCTTCAGGTGTATTGCCTGTGATGAAACTTTTGGAAGATTCTTTCTCTTATGCCAATCAACTTGGTGCACGACAAGGGGCTGGTGCTGTTTATTTACATGCACATCATTTAGATATTATGAAGTTTTTAGATACAAAACGTGAGAATGCTGATGAAAAGGTTAGAATAAAAACACTTTCGCTTGGTGTGGTAGTTCCTGATATTACTTTTGAGCTTGCGCGTAATAATGAGGATATGTATCTATTCTCACCTTATGATATTGAGCGCGTAACAGGGAAACCCTTTAGTGATATTTCTTTGACGGAGCATTATCGATCTTTTGTTGATAATGCCAAGATTCGTAAAAAGAAAATAAGCGCACGCGTTTTTTTTCAGACATTAGCGGAAATTCAATTTGAATCAGGTTATCCTTATATTTTATTTGAGGATACTGCTAACCGAGCTAATCCAATAGCCGGACGGATAAGTATGAGCAATTTATGTTCAGAAATTTTGCAGGTAAGTGAAGCAAGTGAACTAGAGACGGATTTAACTTATCGCACAATTGGAAGTGATATATCCTGTAATCTTGGTTCAATGAATATTGCAAAAGCAATGGAAAGTCCTGATTTTGGGCAGACAGTGGAAGCTGCTATTCGTGCTCTTACTGCTGTTTCCGATATGAGCAATATTGCCTGTGTACCTTCCATTGCGAAGGGCAATGCTGAGAGTCATGCGATTGGTTTGGGACAAATGAATTTACATGGTTTTTTAGCGCGTGAACAGATTTATTATGGATCTCCAGAAGCGATTGATTTTACCAATATCTATTTTTATGTTGTAACCTATCACGCAATCCGTGTCTCCAATTTAATTGCACGCGAACGTCAGCAGGTATTTGCTGGGTTTGAGAAGTCAGCTTATGCAGATGGTCGTTTTTTTGCGAAGTACATTGAGAAAGAATGGAAGCCGCAATTCGCACTTGTACAAGAGATTTTCGCACGAAATAACATTGCTATACCAGACCAAAAGGATTGGCAGATACTCAAGGATTTAGTTGTTGAGTACGGGCTGTATAATCGCAATCTACAGGCTGTGCCTCCTACAGGATCTATTTCTTATATTAATCATGCAACATCTTCTATTCACCCAATAGCTTCGAAGATTGAAATTCGTAAAGAGGGGAAAATTGGGCGTGTTTATTATCCTGCTCCTTATATGGATAATACGAATTTGAAGTTCTACCAGGATGCTTATGAAATTGGCCCTGAAAAAATTATTGATACCTATGCTGCTGCTACGCAGCATGTTGATCAAGGTCTTTCATTAACGTTATTTTTTCCTGATACCGCTACCACGCGTGATATTAATCGTGCTCAAATTTATGCCTGGAAAAAGGGTATAAAGAGTATTTATTATATACGGTTGCGGCAAGTAGCGTTGAGTGGGACAGAAATTGATGGCTGTGTTTCCTGCAGTCTATAGGAGATAATCATATGACAAAGATTACAACCAAGAATCCTGTTGTTTGCGCTGTCAATTGGAATAGATTGCATGATGAGAAAGATCTTGAGGTATGGAACCGCTTAACTGGAAATTTTTGGTTGCCTGAAAAGGTTCCGCTTTCTAATGATATTCCTTCATGGTCAAGTTTGACAGAGGAAGAGCGCAAGCTAACGATTCGTGTTTTTACAGGATTAACTCTTTTAGATACGATTCAAAATACTGTAGGGGCCATTTCACTGCTGGCTGATGCGATAACAGAGCATGAGGAGGCAGTCTTGACAAATATTGCATTCATGGAAGCAGTTCATGCGCGTTCTTATTCTTCTATTTTTTCAACCCTATGTTCGACCGTAGAAGTTGATGATGCATTTAGGTGGTCAGAAGAAAATGTTCATTTGCAAAAAAAAGCAAGATTAGTGCTTGAACGTTATGAGGCAAATGATCCGTTAAAGAAAAAAATTGCTTCGACTTTGCTAGAAAGCTTTTTATTTTATTCTGGTTTTTATTTACCAATGTATTGGGCAAGTCGCGCTAAATTAACAAATACAGCCGATCTCATTCGGCTGATCATCCGTGATGAAGCTGTACATGGTTATTATATAGGCTATAAATTTCAATTGGGATTTGCAAAACTTGATGAAGACAAGAAGAAAGAAATTAAAGATTTTGCTTTTAATTTGCTCTTTGATCTTTACAATATTGAATGCAAATATACTGAAGATCTTTATGATGCACTTGGATTGACAGAAGATGTTAAAGTTTTTCTTCATTATAATGCAAACAAGGCCTTAATGAATTTAGGTTTTGAAGTTCTTTTTCCTCCTGAAGTTTGTCGCGTTAACCCTGCGATTTTAGCGGCTTTATCACCAAATTCTGACGAAAATCATGACTTTTTTTCAGGAGCCGGCTCTTCTTATGTTATTGGCAAAGCAGTTGCTACGACAGATGATGATTGGGAATTTTAACGATTGCGTAAAAAGAGTAGTGCGCGAGGTATACCATTCAAGTCTTTGCGCATTTCTAGCAATTGGAAGCCACATTCTTCAAATAAACTGCAGACTTTTGTTTCTTGAGAATATCCGATTTCGACAGCGATACAGCCGCTTCCTGCTTTTAAGTAGTTTGCTGCTTCATGAGCAAGCTTTCTATAAAAATCAAGACCGTCTTTTCCACCAACCAATGCGCGTAAGGGATCATGTAGACGCACTTCCTTTGCAAGTTTTTTGATGTCTTTTTCTGGAATATAGGGTGGATTGGAAATAATGAGATCAAATTGACCTGTGACAGAAGCAAACCAATTACTAAGAAGAGGTGTGAAGCGGTTTATAACTTCTGCATTTTTTGCATTTTTTGTCGCTGTTTTAAGGGCATCTTCAGAAATGTCGACAGCGACTGCGTAGGATTGGGGAATTTGTTTAAGAATCACAATGGCTATAGCACCACTTCCTGTTCCCATATCAAGCAGTGTTATTTTTTCTGATTTTTCCCCTTTTTTTTTGAGGAATGGTAAAACAAGATCTATAAGCGTTTCTGTATCGGAACGTGGTTCTAATGTATCATGAGATAATGCGAAGGATATGCCATAAAACTCTCGTTCTCCGATAATACGATAAACAGGTTCGCCAGCAAGACGCCGTTGTATGGCATATTCTAATTGTACAATTTGTTCAAAAGAGAGGCACATATCTGGTTTGCAAATTCTATCTGATGCATTTGTATTTGTTATCCATTCAACAAGTATTTTTGCATCAAGATTCGCTTCAGAAATTCCTTGAGTACGCAGTTTTTCTTGTGTTTTTCGGATGGTATCATTGAGAATATGGCGGCTCATCCATTATTATCCATTTCCATAAGCAGAGCTGTCTGATGATCAGATATGAGTGCATGAATAAGTTCATCAAGATCTCCTTCTAGGATACGGTCAAGCTTATACAGAGTGAGATTAATACGATGATCTGTGACACGTCCTTGTGGAAAATTATAGGTACGAATACGTTCCGAGCGATCACCAGAGCCGACTTGGTTTTTACGGGAAGCTGAACGTTCACTTTCCGCTTTTTGTCGTTTGATATCAAATAAGCGCGCGCGTAAAATTTGCAACGCCCGCGCGCGGTTTTGATGTTGTGATTTTTCCGCTTGCACAACCATAATTCCTGTTGGAATATGCGTTATACGAACAGCTGAGTCAGTTGTATTGACATGCTGACCTCCTGCTCCAGATGCACGCATTGTGTCGATGCGAACGTCTTCGGGACGGATTTCGATGTCAATTTCCTCAGCTTCTGGAAGGACTGCAACGGTAGCAGCAGATGTATGAATGCGTCCACTTGTTTCTGTTTCAGGGATGCGTTGCACACGATGAACGCCTGATTCAAATTTCAGTTTAGAAAAAACACCTTTACCTGAAATGGCTGCAATAATTTCTTTATATCCACCGACTTCCCCTTCATTAAGCGAAACGACTTCAACTTTCCAGTTATGAGAAGTGGCATAACGTTCATACATGCGAAAAAGATCACCGGCAAAGAGTGCTGCTTCTGATCCACCCGTTCCTGCTCGAATTTCAACAATTGCGCTTTTTTCATCAGCAACATCTTTAGGTAAAAGAAGAATATGGAGTTCTTGTTCAAGTTTTTCTATTTTCTGACATAATAATGGTAGCTCTTCTTGGGCAAGATTGCGCATTTCTATATCTGTTACTTTATCACCGATGATATTTTCCAGCTCTGTGATTTCTACGTGGAGAGCATTTAATGTTCGTATAGAATGAACAATTGGCTGTAACTCTGCATATTCAGAAGCTAATTTTACATATGTTTCGGTATTTGGGTTTGTAGCCATTTGGTTTTCAATTATTTCAAAACGCTTTTCAAGCTGTTTCATACGATCCTGTGGTAAAGAAACCATGATACTATAGACCTAATTTATTATAACACTTCATTATTGCAATATTGATGATAGAAAGTTTTATCACATCCTATAAAAAGGGGTAATAAAGCAGAAAAGCTTCCTTGCCAATGAAAGATACAGATTTTCGAAACAATCGCTTTAAAAATTACGTTTTTTCCCATAAAGTTCGAGGCGGTGATGAACAATATTATAGCCAAGTGATTTAGCAATTTCTTCCTGCAACTTTTCCATGATATCAGAATGAAATTCAATAACTTGTCCCGTTTCTATATCAATGAGATGATCATGGTGTTGTCCATCTGCTTGCTCAAAACGAGATGGGCCACCACTAAAGGTATGGCGATGAATTGTCCCATTTCCTTCTAATATTTTCATGGTTCTATAAACGGTTGAAAGCGAAACACTAGAATCTATTTTATGAGCGCGCTGAAAAATTTCAAACGCATTTGGATGATCGTTTGTGTCCACTAAAATATCAAGAATAACACGTCTTTGACGTGTTACTCTTAAACCTGCAGTGCGTAATTCTTGCTCATAATTTCGCTTTTTATTCATCTTCTTCATTGTTTGTTTTTCAAACAAATGCACCGTGACAATGTTTGTACTTTTTCTCTGAACCGCAAGGACAACGCTCATTACGCCCAACTTTACCCCATGTGGTTACATCGTTGGGATTACGGTTTTTCGGGTCAACAATTTTATTTTCTTGTGTTCGTGCCCACAAGGGTAGAATATTTTTTTCTCCTTGATCATTTAGAATAGAGTTATCAGCATCCGCTTGCATAGGTGCGAGGGGGGCTGTAGGCTGCTGAATGATTTCGAAACGCATGAGTTTAGAAGTAACAATTCTGCGCAAATTTTTAAGCATGCTCTGAAAGAGTTCAAATGATTCTGTTTTATACTCGTTGAGTGGATCTCGTTGTGCATAACCACGAAAACCAACAGCAGAACGCAAATGGTCTAAACTTACCAAATGTTCACGCCATAAAGTGTCAATTGTTTCAAGTGATACGGCTTTGTGAAAATAAGCCATAACTTCTGGAGAAAAGCGTTCAGTACGCTCATTTTCAAGTTTGGTAATAGCATTTGATATGCGTTCTAAAATCTGTTCTTCAGCGATTCCATCTTCTTTTGCCCATTTTTCTATTGGAAGTTCAAGATTGAAGAGGTGGTGAATTTCTTCTTGCAGGGCTTGCACATTCCATTTTTCAGAATATGTTCCTGATGGAATATAAGTTTCTACGAGATCTTCTACCACTTCATTACGCATTTCAAGGATCATATCTGTTAAATCATCTGCATTCATGACTTCCATACGCTGTTCAAAAATAACCTTGCGTTGGTCATTCATGACATCGTCATATTTTAACAAATTTTTACGGATTTCGAAATTACGTGCTTCGACTTTTTTTTGTGCTTTTTCAAGGGCTTTATTAATCCATGGATGAGTGATCGCTTCATTTTCTTTCAAACCAAGTTTTTGTAGCATTCCATCCATACGATTGGAGCCAAAGATACGCATAAGATCGTCTTGAAGAGAAAGAAAGAATTTCGAGCGACCAGGGTCGCCTTGGCGACCAGAACGACCACGTAATTGGTTATCAATACGACGGCTTTCATGGCGTTCCGTAGCAATGACGTAAAGACCGCCAACAGCTAATGCTTTTTCTTTAAGCTGTTTGACATCTTTTTTTATTTCTTCAATCTTAGCTGTCCGTTCTGCTCCATCAGGTATATCCTGTAATTCTTGTCGGATACGCATTTCGATATTACCGCCAAGCTGTATATCAGTACCACGACCAGCCATATTGGTAGCGATGGTTAAAGCTCCAGGAACCCCTGCTTGTGCAATAATATACGCTTCTTGCTCATGATAGCGGGCATTTAAGACTCTAAAATCGGTAATACCTTCTTTTCGCAAACGTTTTGCCAATTGTTCTGATTTTTCGATAGACGTTGTCCCAACAAGAATAGGTTGCCCTTTTTCGTGTGCTTGACGGATATCATGTACAATAGCACGATATTTTTCTTCTGCCGTTCGGTAAATTTCATCATCTTCATCAATACGCTGTATTGGTAAATTCGTAGGGATTTCTACGACTTCAAGACCATAAATATTATTGAACTCTTCGGCTTCCGTTGTGGCTGTTCCAGTCATTCCAGACAGTTTTTTGTACATACGGAAGTAATTTTGGAAAGTGATGGAAGCGAGCGTCTGATTTTCTGGTTGAATAGTAACATGCTCCTTAGCTTCAAGAGCTTGATGCAGTCCCTCAGAATAACGCCGTCCTGGCATCATGCGGCCTGTAAATTCATCAATAATAACAATTTCACCATTACGAACAATGTAATCCTTGTCACGGACAAACAACTTATGGGCTTTAAGAGCGTTATTAACATGATGGACGATAGCAACATTTTCTATATCATAAAGATTTTCTCCTTTTAGATATCCAGCTTCTTCGAGTTTTTTTTCAATTTTTTCAGTACCAATTTCCGTAAAGGTTGTTGTTTTTTGTTTTTCGTCTATTTCATAGTCTTCTGGAATTAAGGCAGGAATAAATGTATCAATAAGGTTGTAGAAGTCAGTACGATCTTCTAAAGGACCAGAAATTATAAGAGGGGTACGTGCTTCATCAATAAGGATCGAATCAACTTCATCAACAATTGCGTAATGATGTCCACGCTGGACCATTTGCCTACGATCAAAGGCCATATTATCGCGCAGATAATCAAATCCTAATTCATTATTTGTTGCATAAGTGATGTCACATGCATAGGCTGCTCGACGGGCATCATTATCAAGATCATGGAGAATCACACCCGTTGTTAATCCTAAAAAACCGAAAATTTTCCCCATTGTTTCAGCATCACGACTAGCCAGATAATCGTTTACCGTTACGACATGAACGCCTTTTCCTTCCAATGCATTGAGATAAATCGGCAGAGTCGCCATTAATGTTTTACCTTCACCGGTACGCATTTCAGCAATACCGCAGTCATGAAGCACCATTCCACCAATAAGTTGTACATCAAAAGGGCGCATATCATAAACGCGTTTTGCGGCTTCACGAACAGTTGCAAAAGCTTCTGGTAGAAGCAAGTTAACGGTTTCACCCTCAGTGAGACGTTTACGAAACTCGTCAGTTTTTTGGCAGAGTTGCGCATCGCTTAATTTCATGAATCGTTCTTCTAAAGCATTAATTTGTACAACTTTTTGACGAAGAGCTTTGAGACGTCGCTCATGAGCTGAACCAAAAAATTTACGTGCAAAGACACCTAAACTGACCATCTCTGGCCCTTTCTTTTAATTGTTGTCACTCTTGTTGGATAACTCATATGCTATCCCCATACTCCGCACTTTCCAAGACATCTAATATAATAATCAGATACACATGGTACTATTATACTTGTCGGTGTGCAATTTTTCACTTTAATTGTAAAGTAGAGATAAGAGGCTAAGTGCACTGTGTCAACTTTAGTAATGCTATTTAATTGGTACGGTACAAAGTAATTTGGGATACATTTGGGATACAATGTGTCATTTTTCTATGTTATTATATTCTCTAGAAGCATTGGATGGGGTAGAATAAACTGAAATAAAAGGACAAGTTTATAATTTTTAAAATAAAATTATTGATTTATTTGCCCATGTTTAGAGATTAAAATGTCACGGTTAGAGAAAATTAAAATCTTAAACCTGCTTTCATTTTCAAGGAGTATATTTATGAAATTCAACTTTATCATGATTTTTTTAACATCAGCCTTATTGACGAACATGAGTTTGGGGGTGATGGCTCAAGAAAGTTTGAATTCACCGTCGAATGATTTAAAGACTTTAGAAAAAGCTTCTGAAAAAACAATTCCCCTCTCTCATGTTATGGCAGTTATTGATGGAAAGAGTATTACAGCAGGGCAATTGGATGAGTTAGCGCTTGAAATAAATCCTAATTTAGAGCGTTTTCCTGATGAACAACGTCGTGTAATGGTTTTAAAAGCTTATTTAGATATGCAGGCACTTTCTAAAGCAGCAAGGAGTCAGGGGATCGATAAAACTGAAGCTTATGATAAACGTATGGCAGTTATGCGTGATAATGTTCTTCAACAGCTTTATTTTAAGCAGACGATCGTTGATCAAATTTCGGATACCGATTTGGAGACCCTTTACAATAAAGAAGTTGCTGCTTTACCCAAAGAAGATGAGGTTAAAGCGCGCCATATTTTGGTCAAAACGAAAAAAGAAGCAGAAGCTGTTATTAAGCGTTTAAATAAAGGGGAAAATTTTGAAGAGATCGCAAAGAAGAGTTCAACAGATGGTTCTGCCGCTGTTGGGGGCGATCTTGGCTACTTTAGCCATGGTCAAATGGTCAAACCTTTCGAGGATGCTGTATTCGGTCTGAAAGTTGGCGAATATACTAAAAAGCCCGTTGAAAGTCCTTTTGGTTGGCATGTTATCAAGTTAGAAGATCGTCGTTTGAAACAACCTCCTCTATTTGATGATGTTAAAGAGATGTTGCGTACACAGCTGATAAAAGAACGTTACCAAAAATTGATTATTGATTTACGTGGCAAGTTAGACGTGCAATATCCTGATCCTAATGTTACAAAACTTATGCAATCGCTTAGTCAGAATGGGACGCCGCTTCCAGATGAAACAGCTGATGAAGAAGACGCCGAGTAGCGAGGAGAAAGAAGCGGAGAATGTCTGTATTGGGGAATTTGAGAGATTAATTTTGTCAAAAAAGCTTAGTATTTTTTTGTGAAAGGCTATTTATTTATGATCCGTTCATCTTTTTTTATAGAAAGTATAGTGTGACTTTGAAAATATCTCCTTTATCTCCCCAAAATATACAAGAGCTTCCTCCATTATCTGGTGTGCGGATAGCAACGGCTGAAGCTGGAATTAAATATAAAGATCGTACAGATCTTCTTTTCATCATATTTGATAAACCAGCAAGTGTTGCCGGGGTTTTTACACGTTCAAAGTGTCCATCTGCTCCTGTAGAACATTGCCGTGCATCTCTTCCGCATGGAGTTGCTAGAGGTATTGTTGTTAATTCTGGGAATGCAAATGCTTTTACAGGACGCAAAGGCAGGCACACAACAAATGAAATTATGTGTGCAGCAGCAAGTGCTTTGAAGGTTAGTGAAAATGAGATTTTTATAGCTTCTACGGGTGTTATTGGCGAGCCAATGGATGCATCGGGTATTGTAAATCTTTTACCGAGTATGGTGAAGACAGCCAAAGAGAGGAATTGGTTAGAAGCTGCGAAAGCTATTATGACGACCGATACATTTCCTAAACTTGCTACGCGCAGATTTGAGTGTGGGGGGGAAATTGTTACCATTAATGGGATTGCAAAAGGCGCTGGTATGATTGCACCAGATATGGCGACAATGCTCTCTTTTGTCGTAAGTGATGCATGGATTTCTTCAGATATACTTCAATCAATGTTATCAGAGGCAGTTCAGAATTCTTTCAACTCAATTACTGTTGATAGCGATACCTCAACATCAGATACACTCATGATGTTTGCAACAGGAAAGGAGGGTTTTCCCTGCCTTACATGTAAAACCGACCTACGTTATGAAGTATTTACAAAGCACTTGAGTGCGCTTTTGCATGAGCTTGCATTACAAGTTGTTTGTGATGGAGAAGGTGCGCGCCATTTAATTGAAGTGAATGTAATTGGTGCAACAACAGATAAAGCTGCTAAAACTATAGCTTTATCAATTGCAAATTCACCACTTGTGAAAACGGCTATTGCTGGTGAGGACGCCAATTGGGGGCGGGTAGTAATGGCGGTGGGTAAGGCAGGTGTTGAAGTAGACCGTGATCTCTTGGCGATTTGGTTTGGTAAACATCGTTTGGCAGTTAATGGTGAACGAGATCCCGAATATTGTGAAGAGAAAATAGGTGCTTATATGCGAGGTGAATGTATCACAATTTGTGTTGATATCGGTTTAGGCACTGGTAAAGCGACAGTTTGGTCTTGTGATTTGACGAAGGAGTACGTTATGATCAACGGTGATTATAGAAGCTAGCTGATACACTATAAATTTAACGTTGGATACTATATATTTTTAGAGAGGGTAAGGTGTTTTAATTCTTTTATCTTGGAGTAGGTAAGTTATAAAAGAGATGACTATTTTTATCTCTGTGGGAGAGTGGTATGCACATAAAAAGTTCACTTCTTCTTGTTGTTGCGTGTGCGTTATTGGATCAAGATAATTGTGTTTTACTTACAGAACGTCCTCAAGGAAAATCACTGGCTGGTTTATGGGAGTTTCCTGGTGGAAAGGTTGAGCAAGGTGAAACTCCAGAAGCTTCTTTGATTCGTGAGTTAGAAGAAGAGCTTGGTATTTATGTTCAACCAGAAGATTTATTACCCTTAACATTTGCAAGCCATCGTTATGAAACATTTCATCTCTTAATGCCGTTGTACCTTTGTTACCATTATGAGGGTATTGCGCAAGGACGGGAAGAACAAAATTTAAAATGGGTTTTTATTGGTGACCTTGATAAATATCCTATGCCTGATGCTGATAAACCATTAATTCAGCTATTAAGAAATTTTCTTCTTTAATAGGTTCGTGAGAGAAAGATGCTGTGTATTTTGTAAAACATTAATGATGTGAACAATCTAAAAGGATTCTTTTACATAACATTATATGTAAAAAACGATAATTTTAAAAAAAGCTATTCAGGAAGTTGGATGACAAATTTTTGCGATATCCAAAAGACAGGGAATGTTGATAAAAATTTTTAAAAAAATGCTGAATATTCTTCACAACATAACTTATAGCAAAACTCAAGGCATTCATAGAGGAAATTTGTAAAAAAACACACCTCGCAGAATGCATGTTGGAAAATCTTATCCTCTATTCACATGTCCATCACTAAAAAATATACAAGTCAATAAATTTTATGTATAAAAAACACAATACTCCTAAATACCGAAGTTTAGAAAATACCTAAGTAATGCACTCTATTTTATATAAATTAATCTACAAAAGCCTTCTTATGTTAACACGAAGCAAACAACCCACAATGACCCACATCATCATATTTATGAAAAATACATATTATATTCCTAGTGTTGTTGGACGGCGTCTTTCTATGGGATGTCGTTGACATTTTTGAGCCATACGTGTAACTGCTCTTTCCAGTGGTTCGACCATAACATCCATAGAAGAACCATTTGCATGAATGATATTTTCATGATCAACCATAATAGCGACATGACCTTTCCAAAAAATCAAATCACCTCGTCGAAGTTTATCATCTTCTGAGAGTGGATTTCCTATAGTTTGTTGTTGCATGTCGCTATCACGTAAAACTACTTGACCGGCCATTGCCATAGAAACCTGGACTAGTCCTGAGCAATCAATTCCAAAGCTACTGGTTCCACCCCAACGGTAAGGTGTATGGATCAACCGTTCAGCAACATCAACATAATCTTTATACACGATTTTGCCAATCGGACTAAGATGACAGCTAACGATTGCACCCCCGTTTTCAAGTATAGAATACTTGGTACCACGAACTTCGACTTCATTAACAACGCTTACCTTACTTCCTATAGATAAAGGATATTCTACTGGTCCACGCAAGTCAGCCTGGGAATATTGGAAAGTACGTGGTGCTGTAACAATATGTGTTGGTTCTACGGTTGCTGTACAAAGCGCTTTTGTCTCAATATAGCCAACATAACCATCTTTGGTGGATTGTGCCCACGACATCTCTTCTCCATGCTCAAAGACAAGAAGTTCTTCTCCGAATAAGCACTCTGTCTGCATTTCACTTTTGTTATTATTTTCTTTAAACAATGCAGCAACAGGTACATTAACGCGTCTTTTTTCACCTTGCACAAAGCGCTGAGCTGTAACTTCGCCTTTAAGACGTTCATCTGCTAGATCTTCTCTGAACGCATGCAATCTCGGATCTCTAGGGAACATTTATTTACCTTTCATCTTTTGTTTTTTATCTTTAAACAGGCGTATGAAAATTGGTACTGGTAGAATTTTTATCCTCAAATAAATTACAGAACACAATTAACGGCAAAAAACAATGGCTCTTAAGATTCTAAAGTTGTCCATTTTTATGTTTATTTTATGTCAAAATTAATTTTTAAAGAGATTATAAAGGGCACGAATAACTTGTGCGGAACCACCGACAGGATAACCTGGTTTTTCTTTTGAAATCCATCCATAAAGATCAAAATGTGCAAAATGTTTGGTTTTTTCAACAAAAGAGTTAAGAAATAAAGCAGCAATTATAGAACCAGCAAAGTTATTTCCAGCTGTATTGTTAAGATCAGCGATTGGTGATGATAACATTTTTTGATAAGGTTTCCAAAGTGGCATTTGCCAAAGAGGATCGGAGACAGAACAAGCAGATTGAGAAATTTGTTGCGCCCATAGTGAATCATGACAATAAAATGCAGGGAGATCTGGTCCTAATGCTATACGCGCTGCTCCTGTTAAGGTAGCCATACAAAGCATGAATTGTGGACTTTCTTCATCACCATAGGCAAGTGCATCGGCAAGGACAAGCCGTCCTTCAGCATCTGTATTGCCAACTTCAACACTTAAACCTTTACGGCTTTTGAGAATATCGCCTGGTCGGTAAGAATGAGCAGAAATTGCATTTTCAACGGCTGGAATCAAAACACGTAGATGAAAGGGTAATTTGGCATCCATAATAAGTTTCGCCAATCCTAAAACATGTGCTCCACCTCCCATATCTTTTTTCATGAGCAGCATGTTATTGGCTGATTTAATATCAAGTCCTCCAGTATCGAAGGTTACGCCTTTTCCAACCAGCGTTATTTTAGGATGATTTTTTTTGCCCCAGCGTAGCTCAATCAGTCGTGGTGCAGTGCTACTGGCACGTCCCACAGCATGGATCATAGGAAAATTATATGTTAAGAGATCATCTCCACAAATGCTTTGAACGTGAGCATTATAGGTTCTTCCCAGTTGACGTGCTTCTTTCTCAAGGCTTTCGGGATTCATATCATTAGCTGGAATATTGATGAGATCCCGGACAAAAAAGACAGTTTCATAAATTCGTTTAAGATCATCGAAATCAACCATATCACTTACAGAGATCGACAACGATTTGGGGGAAGAGTTTTGGCGATAGCGGTTGAATTGATAACTTCCAAATGCCAATCCAAGATAAGTATTCAACTCATGGGAAGCTTCTCCTTCTAAATGCCACTGACCAGCTGGAAGGTTTTGAGCGAGAAGTCCTGTGATAAAAGGTTCATCACCATTACCAAGCCCAAAGAAAACTTTTTTTAAATGTCCCGCTTCATCAGGAATGAAGAGTATTTGACCTGCTTTTCCAGTGAAATCATTGGCTTTCATCCATGTTGTTGTTAATGTATCGAGTGGTAAATCAGCAAGACTGTTAGGACTTACCAAGCATATGGGGCAGCTATTATCGATAGGTTTTGGGCTAAAATAAATGTGATGTGAATGCATATTGATGAAATCCTCATAGCCGTCGAAGTGCGACATATTCAACCAAATGGTTTTTTCCTTTACGTAGAATGAGATTAGAGCGTGGTCGTGTTGGCAATATATTCTCTTGTAAATTTTTCAAATTAATTGTTTGCCAGATATTTTCAGCAATTTTTAAGGATTCTTCTTCATTCAAGAGTGCATACCGATGAAAATAGGACTCAGGATTTTGAAAAGCTGTTTTACGCAAATGTTTAAAACGTTCCAAATACCAATGCCGAATGACTTCTGTTTCAGCATCTACATAGATTGAAAAGTCAAAAAAATCTGAAACAAAAGGAATAATTTTTCCATCTTTAGGGAGGTCACTAACTTGTAGAACATTAATACCTTCAATAATTAAAATATCAGGACGATCGATAGTAACGGTTTGATTTTCCAGAACATCATAGATCATATGTGAATAAAGTGGGGCACTAACATTACCAATACCAGCTTTTATAGCAGAAAGGAAATTCAGCAATTTTTTAATATCATAGGAGTCTGGAAACCCTTTACGATGCATACGATCTTTTTTCTGTAATACGGCGTTAGGATAAAGGAAACCATCAGTTGTAATTAAATCAACTTTAAGACTGGATGTCCAACGTTTCAAAAGTTCTTGCAGAATACGAGCGGTAGTTGATTTTCCTACCGCAACAGAGCCGGCAATCCCAATAATAAAAGGAGTTTTCTTTATCCCTTCTTGATGTAAAAATTGTTGACGCTTGTAAAAAAGTTCTTGTACTGCTTCAACATGGCACGATAATAAACGCGATAAGGAAAGATAAATGCGTTGCACTTCTTCAAGATCAATTGGATCATCCATTGAGCGTAAACATTTAATTTCATCAAAGGTCAACGTGAGTGGTGTATCCGCCCGGAATTGAGACCATTCTTGTGCAGTAAAGACACGATAAGGTGAATATCGATCAGGAACAGACTTGACTAGGTTATCTTCCTGATCAATTTTTGAAAGAATCTTATCAATCATTTGTATCAGTCAAAAAGTTTTCTGCCAAAGTAATCAATTAAGGATAGACAGACGAACTGTTTTTTCAAATGAATTTTATTTTGCATGTTTTCTTTCTTTAAAATAATAGGCAATCTTTAGCTTATAGTCCAGTCATTCCAATGTGCATTAATTTGTGCCAATGAACATCCTTGTGCCAAAAAAGCCCATAAAAGTAACCGTGCTTTTACTGCTGATAAATAACCAGACATAAGAGCACCAGAAGCAATCAAATCAACTTCTGAACCTTTATAACCATAAGTTGCACGAGTTGTAGAGCCAGTACAGGTACGGCTAGCAATAATAATTGGCATTTTTTGTGTATATTGTTGTACGATGTCTGTTTCTTCAAAACTGCAGTGTCCTGATCCAAAACCAGCAATAACAAGTCCAGCATACTGTCCACTTTCAAGGCAGAATTTCATCAACTGTGTATCAGAAGATAAGGAAGAGTATAGGAGCGCAACTTTATGATCATAATTTTTGGGAAGATCAAATGTTTTCGGGACAAAATTTCGATCATTAAAATAAATTAGCTTTCCTTCCAAAAGAGTACCTAAAATACCTACCAGGCCTGACTGAAATGTCTCAATTTTGACAGTATGGCTTTTCTGAACCCAATAAGGTGAGTGAACGGTATCATTAATGACGACGAGAACACCTCTGTTTCGACTTTGTGGATGAGCAGCGACGCGTGTTGCTGCTAAAATATTCGCTGGTCCATCAGCACCTGCTTCGCAAGGTATACGCATAGCACCAGTTATAATGAGCGGTTCCGCTTTATCCCAATAAAGGGAAAGAAAAAAAGCTGTTTCTTCCAGTGTATCAGTACCTTGGGTCAAAACAATGCCTTCTGCACCAGCTTTAATTTGTTGCGTTGCCCATTCTATTATTTCAAAAAGAATTTTAAAAGACAAAGAACCACTCGGTAATTGTGTGAGCGTTTGCGCGTGAATATTAGCAACTTTGTTTAAATCAGGAACACTTTTAATGAGGACATCTGAAGTTAATGTTGGTTGCATTTGGCCAAAATTGTCAGCGGCCATTGCAATTGTTCCTCCCAATGTTCCTATTGCTATTTTTTTCATAATTTTTCCTTTAAGAAACGCCAACTGTTTACTAAAACTCTTTAGCAACAATTTGCGTTGATAACAATGCATTCATTTTTTATTTCAACAAATTGAATTGTGCTGAATCATTGTGTTTTGCAATATATGTTCTTAAATAAAGATAATAATAATTGGATTTTACATTTAATGAAAAGAAATCATATTAAAAATAGAGGTCAATATTAAGGAGCTTCCTTATGGCGGAACATAAGCCAGACATAATATATGGTACAACTATTATTACTATACGAAAAGACGGAAAAGTTGTGATGGCCGGCGATGGCCAGGTTTCACTTGGACAGACGATTATGAAGGGCAATGCACGCAAGGTTCGTCGTCTTGGAAAGAGCGGAGCAGTTATTGCTGGTTTTGCAGGTGCTACAGCAGATGCTTTCACTTTATTAGAGAGGTTGGAAACTAAGCTTGAGCAATATCCTGATCAGCTCATGCGTGCATGTGTAGAGCTTGCAAAAGACTGGCGAACAGACCGCTATTTGCGTCGTCTTGAAGCAATGATGCTCGTCGCTGATAAGAAAATAACGTTAGCTTTAACAGGACTTGGTGATGTTTTAGAACCCGAAGATGGGGTTATGGCAATTGGTTCTGGAAGCAATTTTGCTCTTTCAGCTGCCCGGGCTCTCATGGATATGGATTTGGATGCTGAAACTATTGCTCGTAAAGCTATGAGTATTGCCGCTAAAATTTGTGTTTACACCAATGATCATTTTACAATTGAAACATTGGATGCAGAATTATCTTCTTTAGAGAAAGCTATTTGAATGTGTGTTGTATTTTCCCCTCGTGAAACTGTTTCTGAACTTGATCGTTTTATTATTGGCCAAAATGACGCCAAGCGTTCTGTTGCTATTGCACTGCGTAATCGGTGGCGTAGACAACAGCTTGATGGACCAATGCGTGAAGAGGTTATGCCAAAAAATATTTTGATGATAGGGCCAACAGGTGTCGGTAAAACGGGTATAGCGCGCCGATTAGCAAAACTTGCTGGAGCGCCTTTTGTTAAAGTAGAAGCGACTAAATTTACTGAAGTTGGTTATGTAGGACGTGATGTTGAGCAAATTATTCGTGACCTTGTTGAAATTGCTATTTCTCTTGTGCGTGAAAAAAAACGCGATGAAGTAAAAGTCAAAGCGCATATGAATGCTGAAGAGCGTGTTTTAGATGCTCTTGTTGGGAAGACAGCAAGCCCTGCTACCCGTGATAGTTTTCGCAAAAAGTTGCGTGAAGGTGAACTAGATGAGAAAGAGATTGAAGTTGAAGTCGCTGATAATAACAGCAATAGCACTTCGACCTTTGATATTCCTGGCATACCTGGTGCACAAATGGGCATTATGAATTTATCAGATATTTTTGGTAAAATGGGAAGTCGTACAAAGATCCGTAAAGCAATAGTAAAGGATGCTTTTAAGCTCCTCATTGATGATGAATCTGAAAAGCTTCTTGATCAAGATCAAATTATTCAAGAAGCACTTCGTGTTACTGAAAATGATGGCATTGTTTTTATCGATGAAATTGATAAAATTGCAACCAGGGATGGTGGTGCAGGTGCTGCTGTTTCGCGTGAAGGCGTTCAACGGGATCTTTTACCTTTAGTTGAAGGAACAACAATTGCCACAAAATATGGTCAAATTAAAACAGATCATATTCTTTTTATTGCGTCAGGTGCGTTTCATGTTTCCAAGCCATCGGATTTATTACCAGAACTTCAAGGGCGTCTGCCCATTCGTGTAGAGCTCAATGCTCTAACAAGGGAAGATTTACGACGTATTCTAACCGAACCTGAAGCGAGTCTTATTAAGCAATATATCGCTTTAATGGCAACGGAAGAAGTTCATTTAGAAATTACCGATGATGCGATTGATGCTTTAGCAGATATTGCTGTGGACTTAAATGCAAGAATTGAAAATATAGGGGCACGACGTTTGCAAACGGTAATGGAACGTGTTTTGGATGAGATTTCTTTTACAGCGCCAGATAAAGCTGGAACATCGTTTAAAGTTGATGCTGCTTATGTCAGACAATCGATAGGTGAACTTGCTGCTGATATCGATCTTTCACGTTTCATTCTTTAGGGTGATCGCTTGTTTTGTCTATCGACGTGCCTCGATAACTTTGAAGCCATGGGGTTTTTCATGTATTAATACTGTGCGGAAAATATTTTTTAACAATGTTTCATAAGGTAGGTGGCGGTTCGCAACAAGAAGCAAATTGCCGCCGGGCTTTAGGTATTTTGCAGCATTTATAATAAAATGTTGGCCTAAGGAAACATCTGTCGTTTGTTGCGTGTGAAACGGTGGGTTTGAAATGATTGTATCGTACAAATCCGTGATTGGCTCGTGCACAAGATCATGCCAATAAAAATGAATCGGGCAAGAAGTTGTTATATGTTCAAGGTGTTGTTTGGCTGCTCTCAAAGCATTGTAGTCGGCTTCATAGAGGTCAAGGGTCGTTAATTTTTCACTTTTTTCAAGCGCTACATAAGAAAGAAAACCCCAGCCAGCACCAAAATCAGCAGTTTTTCCAAAAATGGCTTTGTGCATATGCAGAGCCAGCACAGCAGATCCCGGATCAATACGACCATGAGAAAACATGCCAGAAGTGGTCTGAAATTTATTTTCAAAAGTAAGCGGTGGTGAACGCAATTGCGCAATCTTTTGTTTTTCTACTTGCTGTGGAACTTGAAGCCAGAATACCAATCCGTGATTTTTAGACAGTTTGTCGGTGATGGGAACGAGAGTTTTTACCCATTTCATCATTGAAGCAACACCGGCAGTTTTATTTCCACCGATCACAATCCATCCACCAGGTTTAACACATTCCAATAAATCAAGAAAACAATTTTGGTTAAAACCACGATATTTGCTTAAACATAAAAGTGCACCGTCATAAGTGAGAGTTTTGTCTATCTGAGGAGAGCAGTGAAATTGAGCATTAGAAAATTTTAAAAAATCTGGTCGCCAGGGTGTTATAACTTTTAAGTTTTGCATCCATTCTGGAGTAGGGATTTCCATTAAACCAAAACTTAACCAAGATTGGTTTGGATTGGGAAGAGGAAGGTTCTGGTTTGTAAAAGGTAAAAATAGTAACACATGTGGCTCGTTCAAAGAAAAAATGCCATTCTGATATGAGTATGGCATTTTAGTTTATGACAAGAGAAAAGATTACTCTTCTTTTTTCTTACGACGACGCTTGTTTTCGGATTTATTTTTTTCATCCATGCATTTTTCTTGTTCTTCTTGTATTGGCTTATCACCTGTAATCTCTTCTCCGGTCTGTTGGTCAACGATTTTCATGGATAACCGAACTTTACCACGCTCATCAAAGCCCATTAATTTAACCCACACTTTATCACCTTCTTTAACAACATCTGTTGTTTTTGTAACGCGTTCTGATGCGAGTTGAGAGATATGAACGAGTCCATCACGTGAGCCAAAGAAATTTACAAATGCACCAAATTCTGCAGTTTTTACAACTGTTCCTTGGTAGATAGCACCAACTTCAGGCTCATCAACAATGGAGTGAATCCAGCGTTTTGCGGCTTCAATAGTTTTAGCATCGGCAGAAGCAATTTTAATTGTTCCATCATCTTCAATATTGATTTTTGCTCCAGTTTGTTCAACGATTTCTCGAATAACTTTACCACCAGAGCCGATAACATCGCGAATTTTATCAACGGCGATGTTCATAATTTCGATTCGTGGAGAAAATTCACTAAGTTCAGCCCGTGCACTAGTTAAAGCTTTAGCCATCTCGTTAAGGATATGAATTCGTCCCCCCTTGGCTTGTTCAAGTGCGATTTTCATAATTTCTTCGGTAATACCATCAATTTTGATATCCATTTGTAAGGCAGTAATACCATTTTCTGTACCCGCTACTTTGAAATCCATATCTCCAAGATGGTCTTCATCTCCTAAAATATCAGAAAGTACAGCAAAGCGTTCCCCTTCTTTAATTAATCCCATAGCAATACCCGCAACAGGGCGTACCAAAGGAACGCCGGCATCCATAAGAGCAAGTGAAGTTCCGCAAACAGTTGCCATGGAAGACGATCCATTAGATTCAGTAATTTCTGAAACAGCGCGGATGGTATAAGGAAAAGATTCCTTAGTTGGCAACATAGGATGAATTGCACGCCACGCCAATTTGCCATGTCCAATTTCACGGCGACCAGGAGAACCAAGACGTCCTACTTCCCCTACTGAAAAAGGTGGGAAATTATAATGGAGGAGAAATGTTTCCTTATACATGCCTGTTAAGGAATCAATATACTGTTCATCTTCACCCGTTCCCAGTGTTGCAACAACCAATGCTTGTGTTTCTCCACGGGTAAAGAGTGCAGATCCATGTGTCCGAGATAAAAGACCAACTTCTGATTGGATAGGACGTACTGTTGAAAGATCACGTCCATCGATACGCTTTTGTGTATCAAGAATGTTCCAACGAACAATTTTTGCTTGCAACTGTTTGAAAGCGGTTGCAATCTGATCTGCACTAAATTTACAGTTTTCTTCTGTTTCTGGTATAAATTTATTGATGACTTCGGTTTTAAGTGCATCAATCGCGGCGTACCGTTCCTGTTTATCAGTAATCGTATAAGCCTTTCGTATATCCTGTTCAGCTATTTCCAGCATAGCTTTTTCGAGATCAGAGAGATTTGCAGGAATAAAATCACGTGGATCTTTTGCAGCAACTTCGGCAAGTTTGATGATAGCATCAATCACAGGTTGCAAGCCTTTGTGCCCAAACATAACAGCACCTAACATGATGTCTTCTGGTAATTCTTGTGCTTCTGATTCAACCATCAGTACAGCACTTTCTGTTCCAGCAACAACAAGATCCAGTTTTGATTCAGGCATTTCATCGATATGAGGATTGAGTATGTATTGTCCGTTACAGTAGCCGACACGAGCACCAGCAATAGGACCCATAAAAGGAACACCTGACAGAGTTAAGGCAGCAGAAGAAGCAATCATTGCAAGGATATCAGGGTTATTTTCAAGATCATGCTGTATAACGGAAACAATCACTTGTGTATCATTTTTATAACCATCAACGAAGAGAGGACGAATTGGACGATCAATCAAACGTGAAACCAATGTTTCATTTTCGGTTGGTCGATTTTCACGTTTTAAATAACCACCAGGTATTTTACCAACAGCATAGAGCTTTTCTTGATAATTAACGGTGAGTGGAAAAAAATCTTGGTCTGGTTTTGGACTTTTTGCTGATACAACGGTTGCTAAGACAATGGTTTCTCCGTAGGTAGCAATTACCGCACCATCAGCTTGACGCGCTATTTTCCCTGTTTCGATGGTGAGTAGCCGCCCGGCCCATTCAATTTCTATCTTGTGCGTTTTGAACATTTTTTATCCTTAATGACCAGTGTTCATATTTAGTGCTCACATTCTGAGTTTGCGTAGCATATTTTAAAACTATGGGCAGGACAACAAGACACTTCTGTTTTTTGCGATAAAAAAAGAATAAACCGCAATTCAAACGCGAAGCAACTCGTAATCCTACCCCTTGGTGGTTATTCATCGGCTCTTAAAGTTTTTAGCTAAAAGCAACAAGCTGAAAAAATGGGTATTTTTTGGAAACAGCAATGCGCCCATTTTTCTTTTAACGACGCAAGCCTAATTTCTTGATAAGTGTTTGATAACGATTTTGGTCAACTCCTTTAAGGTAATCAAGCAAACGACGGCGTTGAGACACCATCTTCAAAAGACCTCGACGAGAATGGTTATCCTTTTTATGAGATTTAAAATGGTTAGTTAAATTAGCAATACGTTCAGAAAGTACAGCAACCTGTACTTCTGGTGATCCTGTATCACCAACTTTATTTGCGTACTCTGCAACAAGAGCTTGTTTACGTTCAGCTGTAATCGACATCGTATTATCCTTTCAAAAAACGAAGAAACAAAAGTCACCCATAGCCGAGATGTCGTCCAGCAAGGGTCTGTGAGAAAGCAAGGAGAGTGAAAAACTCTCATCTACCATAGCACTTATATAGGAAAGGAGGTTAAAATACTAGTCCTTAAAAGCAAGCTTAAAGATCTTCCTTAAATAAAGGATTTTATTTTGAAATATTGATTTTAACAGGGTTTTATGAGGAGTTTTTAAGGAATTATGAATCCTTTTGAGACAAAGATTACTGCTTTAAAGAGTGTGTGTATGATAACAAAATCGATAAATACCGATTTGGAGGCAAAAGATGCAGAGTATTTCAACGTTCGAACTTTTTCGTAATTCGGTATTTCGGAATTTATGGTTGACAACGCTCATTTCTAATTTAGGGGGATTTATACAGGTTGTAGGCGTAGGGTGGTTAATGGCGTTGATTAGTTCTTCGCATTCTATGGTTGGACTTGTCCAAAGTGCTACAACATTACCACTTGTTATGTTTTCTTTGATGGCAGGGGCTTTAGCTGATAATTTTAATCGTCGCCAAATTATGTTGTGTGCGCAGATCATGATGATGGTTATATCCATGAGCTTGGCTATTTTGTCCTCTATGGGTTTTCTAACACCGTCACTTTTATTATGCTTTACGTTTTTGATTGGTTGTGGAACGGCTTTTTATAATCCTTCCTGGCAGGCAACAATCGGAGACATTGTGAGTAGGGACAATATTCCTGCTGCTGTTAGTTTGAACAGTGTAGGTTTTAATTTAATGCGTAGTGTAGGCCCTGCTATTGGGGGTGCTATCATTGCAACGTTAGATGCAGCTGCAGCTTTTTTGTTTAATGCGATAAGTTATATTCCTTTAATTGGTGCTTTATTTTTTTGGAAACCGAACTATGAAAATAACATTTTACCGCGGGAAAGGCTTTTAGGAGCTGTCTCAGATGGTTTGCGTTATGTTGCAATGTCGCCTAATCTTCTTAGTATTATGGTAAGGGCGTTTCTTTTTGGTATTGGAGCAATTTCGATTTTAGCACTTTTGCCAATTGTTGCGCATAAGGTTCTTGGGGGGAGTGCATTTCTTTATGGTACATTACTTGGTTGTTTTGGTTTAGGAGCCATGACAGCTGGTATTATTAATTCATTTGTACGGCATTATTTTCGTTTAGAAACAATTATTGCAAGTGCATTTCTTGGTTTTGCCTTTTCTTGCTTTTTTTTAGCAATGAGTCGTTCACTCATTGTAAGCCATATTGCTTTATTTCCTGCGGGCTTATGTTGGGTTTTAGCGTTATCGCTGTTTAATACATCTGTACAGCTTTCTACACCACGCTGGGTTGTTGCACGTGCTTTAGCACTTTATCAAACAGCATCTTATGGTGGGATGGCTATTGGAAGTGCACTTTGGGGCATTTTGGCTGATGGTTATTCTCCAACAGTTGCTTTGAATATTTGTGCTCTATTTTTAGTTTTTGGAGCCTTAGCGGGGGTAAGGTTTAAAATTCAGGAAATTCCTCAGATGGACTTAGATCCGCTTGACCATTTCAGAGAACCAGAGCTTTTACTCGATCTAAAAGCACAAAGTGGTCCGATCATGATAATGATTGATTATCAAATTCATGAAAGTGATCTTGAAGAGTTTCTAAAAGTAATGACGCGTCGTCGCCATATTCGCTTACGTGATGGTGCGCGTCAATGGGTTCTTTTGCGTGATCTTGAAAGACCTGAATATTGGACAGAAGCGTATCATATGCCAACATGGGTAGATTATTTGCGCCATAATCACCGTCGTACAAAAGCAGATGCAGAGGTAAATAAGCTTTTGCGTCACTTAAATCGTATGCAAAATGGTATAAGAGTCCACCGTATGATTGAGCGACAAACAATACCGCATGCCAGAGAGATGCATTTAAAACCCTCTGCAGACCAATTACCTTGAGGGTAAAAAGACCAAAACAGTTTTCTTATAAACTATTCAATATGTACAATGCTGTTTTATGGATAAGTTTATTGGCAGGCACAGAGCAGCAGAAGTTTAGATGTTTCGATAAGCGCTTATGCTCTTAATAAGTTGAGAAAAAATTTTCTACTAAGCAAAAAGTTGGAAGTTATAAGCATTACAATTTTTTTTAAGTTGAAACTTGTTTTTATTCTAGAAAATCTTCTTAACATAATCGTATATACATGTGTATCCGGTAATGATTAAAGAAATGATTGAGAACGACAAAGCAAGATTCTTGTGCTTTATGGTGCAAGTTAAGATTAGCTTATGAACGCAGCGCTGATGTAAGTTCTGATATGAACGACCGTAAAAAGATAACGCGAGAGCAATGAAAAGAATCTCTTTCTTTTTATTAAGATGAGAAAATCTTTTTTTCTAAACGATGATTGTGAAAAAGAACGAAAATTAAATTATAAATATCCGCTTTGGCTTGAATAAGATTTTTTCAAGAATACCTATAGCAAGCAGTTTGTCTTGGTAGATAACACAAACCTCATCTTCATCAAGAGGTCCATTGTGATTACACAAAGGTACGGAATTACCCATCATGACTCGCTTTGCTTGCGTTTCACTAAGGGTATAATGAGGGAGACAATCCAGCGCAGCACCTGTTTCAATTAAAAATGTATCAAGTGCTGAAAAATTTCTTTTGGGAGGAGTATCATTTTCATTTGTGATATTTTTATCCAGCCCTACCTTTTTGAGCGTGTCCCACGTGATGAGATCATCTTCACAAAAAGGAGATACTGCGAGACGTCTTAAATCAGCAATATGCCCATAACAACCAAGGTCACGTCCCATATCGCGCGCTAAAGAACGCACATAAGTTCCTTTTCCGCAAGTTATTTCAAAGACAGAGTGCTCTTTGGTAGGAGTTTCTATTAACTTGAAAGTTTCTATTTCCACTTCACGGGGTGGAATTTCAATGACTTCTCCTTCACGCGCTAGATCATAAGCCCGATTACCGGCAATTTTAATTGCCGAAAATTGTGGAGGTGTTTGGAAGATAACACCTGTATATTTTGGAAGAAGGGCACGTATTTCTTCTTGTGTTGGACGTTTGAGAGATGTTTTTGTTATTTCACCCTCTAGATCGTCTGTTAAGCGCTCTTCTCCCCAAACAATGTGAAAACGGTAGGTTTTCGAGCCTTGCATAACATAGGGAACAGTTTTGGTTGCTTCGCCCAATGCAATTGGCAGGAGACCAGAAGCAAGAGGATCAAGCGTCCCTGCATGTCCTGCTTTTTGTGCATGAAAAAGCCATTTAATTTGTGAGACCGCCTCTGTTGATCTCATTCCTTTTGGTTTATCAAATATTACCCAGCCAGAAACAGAACGGCCTTTTTTTTTACGTTGCCGCGCCATATTTTTAATCCTCAACTTCATCATTATGATGAAGATCACGTGCTACCTCAGGTGAACGGAGCAAGGCATCAATTTTTGAAAAATTATCAAAACTACTATCAAGCCGAAAACGCAGTTCAGGCATATATTTCATTTGTCGCAACGTATGACTAATTTCTCCACGGATAAAACGGCTATATTTATTGAGGATATCAACGACATCAACATCAACATGAGACGTGTTCTTAACAGTACTGAGAGGAGAAACAAAGCAAGTAGCAATTTTTAAATCTGGTGACATGCGTACTTCAGAGACAGAAATCACCATATTTTTCAAGACTTCATCGAGTAAAATACCATGCTGCAGTGTATGCGCTACTGCGTGACGTACCTGTTCTCCTACTCTTAGTTGCCGTTGTGATGGCCCTGCATTTTTCATCAAAGTTTCATCCTTATTACAATCCCTCTTCTTTTGATCATCTTGAAAGATAAAATAAAGAACAAAGGTATTGCACAGAAATCCAAAGACTCTTCTCATTTCCCAACAGAATAAAGCCATTAGATTAGTTTATAATGTGCGATTAATATGTTCTATACGGAAAGTTTCAATGATGTCTCCTGGACGTATGTCTTCATAGTTTTCGAATGCCATTCCACATTCTTGACCACTTTGTACTTCATTGATCTCATCCTTAAAGCGCTTGAGTGTTTTAAGTTTTCCTTCGTGAATAACAATATTATCGCGGATAAGGCGAACACCAGCTCCCCGTTCTATTTTACCTTCTATAACGCGACAACCAGCAACTTTTCCGGTTTTTGTAATGTTAAAGACTTCTAAAATTTCAGCATTACCGAGGAAAGTCTCACGCTGTTCTGGTGAGAGGAGTCCTGACATGGCAGCTTTGATATCGTTAACAAGATCATAGATAATATTATAATAACGAATTTCAATTCCTTGTGTTTTAGCACAATCACGCGCTTGTTTATTGGCACGGACATTAAAGCCAATGACGGCAGAGTTTGAAGCTTCAGCAAGAGAAATATCACTTTCAGTGATACCTCCAGCACCAGAATGCACAATACGTGCACGCACTTCTTCATTTCCTAGCTTTTCTAATGCTGAAGTGATTGCTTCAATTGATCCCTGTACATCTCCTTTAATGATAAGAGGAAATTCTTTAACACCAGTTGTTTGTAATTTGCTCATCATCTGTTCAAGAGAACCGCGAGAACCGGTTTGTCGGGCAACAGCTTTATCACGCGCTAATCGTTGACGGTATTCAGCAATTTCACGTGCTTTCGCTTCATGCGTGACAACAGCAAAACGATCACCTGCTTGTGGTGTTCCTTGCATACCTAAAATCTCAATAGGTGTGGAAGGAATTGCTTCTTTGATATGACGACCGTGGTCGTCAATCAAAGCGCGCACGCGTCCCCATTCATTGCCAGCAACAATAATATCAGAAGGATGCAGTGTACCTTTTTGAACAAGAACTGTTGCAACAGATCCACGTCCTCGATCCAGTTTTGCTTCAATAACAACACCTTCTGCCGTTCGCTGGGGATCAGCTTTTAGATCAAGAATTTCAGCTTGAAGGAGAATAGCTTCAAGAAGTTTATCGAGATTTTGACCGGTTTTAGCAGAGACTTCAACTTCCAAGGTTTCCCCACCCATGGTTTCAACAAACACTTCATGTTGTAAGAGCTCTGTACGCACTTTTTGCGCATTAGCAGATGGTTTATCAATTTTATTGATCGCAACAATAATTGGTACACCAGCAGCTTTGGCATGATTAATTGATTCAACCGTTTGTGGCATGACACTATCATCAGCGGCCACGACCAAAACGGCAATATCCGTAACACGAGCACCACGAGCACGCATAGCTGTGAAAGCAGCATGTCCAGGTGTGTCAATAAAGGTAATCTTTTGACCATTTTGCTCTACTTGATAAGCACCAATATGTTGTGTAATACCACCGGCTTCACCAGAAACGACATTCGCTTTTCGAATGGCATCAAGAAGAGAAGTTTTTCCATGGTCAACATGGCCCATAATCGTTACAACAGGTGGGCGTGTCTGCATTTTTTGAGGACTATCCGCTATATTAAAAATGCCTTCTTCTACGTCAGATTCTAAAACACGTTTAACAGTATGACCAAATTCAACGGCAATGAGTTCAGCAACATCTGCATCGATAATATCGCCGGGTTTCATCATTTGGCCTTGTTTCATCAGAAACTTAATCACATCAACGGAGCGTTCTGTCATACGCTGCGCGAGTTCTTGAATTGTAATGGTTTCAGGAAGAATAACTTCGCGAGAAATTTTTTCTCTTGGCTCTTGGTTTTGTGCACGTTTAAATTTCTCTTGCCTGCGGCGCATTGCAGCCATTGAGCGCCCGCGCGGAGTACCTTCCTCGTCCAAAGCACTATTGAGGGTTATTTTTCCACGACGCCGTTCATCAGCACCTTTTACAACTTTTGGTGCGCGCATTTCTGATTTTGCGAGGTTAGCGCGTCGGCTATGTCGATCATCGTCTTTATTTTCATCTATTTTGCGTTTTTCAATCACAGTTGTATTTTTAGGCGTGATAGGAATATCTATCGGTTCTATAATGGGGGGAGTAGAGCTCAGAAGTGGAGTCTCTACCGGTAGAATTTCCTCTTCTTGCTGTATTTCTATCTCTTGAATCGGCTGCCACAAAATTTCTTCACGTTCTTTTGCCTGCTTTTCTTCCTCTTCGGCTTGTTCACGCGTAATTTTTTCTTGGATATGTGCCTCTTCTAATGCACGAAGCCTTGCTTCCATTTCAGCCGAAGAAAGGTTGCTTTTAGCGACAGGCTTACTCTGATTTGCTTCTTCAAATCGTGGTTTAGAACGTTGGGGGGCCACATGCGGTTTGGTAATTGGCTGTTGTATTTCAACTTTTTCATCAGGTCGCGTAATTTTGCGTCGTTTGGTTTCGACAACCACAGCCTTTGTACGGCCATGGCTAAAATTTTGTTTGACCGTGCTTGTTTCCAGGATTGACCGCTTTAAGGTTAATGTCCTTTTGGCTGTTATTTTGTCGTTATCATTTTCACTCATTGTACTTCCTTCACGGCTTGAGCCGTCATCTCACCAGGCTTGCTGTGCTTGTCATCACGATAGGCGAGCAGTTTATGTATCGTTTTGAGGAATCCTTCAGCCGCCTTAGTGTCTAATAAGGCTGCGTGCATGACAGGATTAGCGCCAAAAGCCACCCGCATTTCATCACTTGTAAATAAAGATATGGTTTTTATGTTCCTATTTTTTTGTTGTTGTATTTTATGGATGGCTTGTGCAATTTTTCGCTTTCCATCTTCTGTCGTTTCTTTGGCATGAAGTACGAGGATAACTTGACCAGAGCGGATAGCAGCATCAACCTTTGTTGCCCCCGTAACAATAGCACCTGCTTTGCGTGCTATAGAAAGGCTTGAAAGGGCAGTTTTTAGCAAAAGTGCATCAACAATATGCGCAAGATTTGGTGCAACCTCAACATCTGTTTTAAAACTTTTTTGAAAAGCGTTCTGTTTAATTGCTGCTTCAATAGCAGAATGATAAGCAGAAATCCAAACACCACGGCCAGGCAAATTGGCTTTAAGATCAGGAACAATTTGATTATTGGGACCAATAACAAAACGGATCAGCGTTTTTGCTGAAGCATTTTTTCTTGTCACAATGCAGGTCCGTTCATTCATTTAAAGGGTATCCACATTCAGATTATCTATTTTTTCACCTTTTGCAGAGTTTTCATTTTCTACAGAATTTTCTGTAACAAGATCAGCTTGATTTATCCAGCCGGCTTGCACACGTGCTGCTAAAACCATCGCTTCTGCATCAGCGCGTGTGATCTCAAATGGAGTTAGAACACCAGGAAAATTCTGTGTTTGTCCTTCTTTACGCTCCCTCCATCCTGCCAAATCATCGACTGCATAACCTGCAAAGTCTTCCATTGTTTTTACACCATCTTCACCAACAGCAACCAACATAGCACTTGTCATGCCAGGAAGTGTTCGCAATTCATCAGAAACACCAAGTTTCTTACGTTTTTCATCAAGTTCTTTTTCTTTATGTTCGAGATATTCGCGTGCACGACTTTGGATCTCAGTAGCAGTTTCATGATCAAAACCATCAATAGAAGCAATTTCTTCGAGATCAATATAGGCAATTTCCTCAATAGAAGAAAAGCCTTCTGATGCCATAACTTGCCCGATCATTTCATCAACATCTAAGGATTCCATAAATAGTTTACTGCGTTCAGTAAATTCTTTCTGACGGTTTTCAGATTCTTCCTGTTCCGTTAAGATATCAATATTCCATCCTGTTAATTGTGAGGCTAAACGGACATTTTGTCCACGCCGACCAATAGCAAGGCTGAGTTGATCATCAGGCACAATAACTTCAATACGTTCTGCATCCTCATCGAGTACAACTTTAGAAACTTCAGCGGGTTGCAGTGCATTGACGATAAATGTCGCAGCATCAGGGGACCAAGGAATAATATCAATTTTTTCGCCTTGTAATTCCGCGACAACAGCCTGCACGCGGCTTCCTCGCATTCCAACACACGCCCCAACAGGATCAATGGAACCATCGCGCGAGACAACAGCAATTTTAGCACGTGAGCCTGGATCACGGGCGACGGATTTAATTTCTATAATGCCATCGTAAATTTCTGGTACTTCCATAGTAAAAAGTTTTACCATAAATTGAGGATGTGTACGTGAAAGGAAAATTTGTGGACCACGCGATTCACGGTGTACATCATTGACAAAGGCACGAATACGATCTCCATAGCGGAAGGATTCACGTGGAATTAATTCATCACGACGCACGATAGCTTCACCACGTCCTAAATCAACAATAACATTACCATATTCTACACGTTTTACTGTGCCAGAAATAATTTCACCGATTTTATTTTTAAATTCTTCATATTGTTGGTCACGTTCTGCATCACGTACCTTTTGTACAATAACCTGTTTAGCAGATTGCGCTGCGATACGTCCAAAGTCCATAGGTGGTAAAAGATCAGCAAAAAAATCACCAATTTTTGCGTCTACTTGATATTTGAGTGCATCAGACAAAGCAATTTCGCTTGTATAATCTTCAACGACGTCAACAATTTTAAGCAGGCGTTGCAATTTAATTTCACCTGTTTTCGAATTGATTTCAGCACGGATATTAGTTTCTTGACCATAACGAGAACGCGCCGCTTTCTGAATAGCATCAGCCATCGCAGAAATAACAATTTCACGGTCAATTGACTTTTCACGTGCAACAGCATCTGCAATTTGCAGAATTTCAAGCCTGTTAGCGCTTGTAGCCATCAATTTTCTCCTTCTTTGTGCCACACAACGAGCATTTCCAGCGATATTAATTCTTGTAATTTGACGTCTATTTTGAGACGTTAAAGTTATCTTCGGGAATGAATTGTTGACTTAAATCTTTAGTTTTTTTCAATGCGTCGCGAATAAGCTCATCGGTCAGTACCAAATGCGCATTTATGATATCACAAAAGGAAATAGAGGTATACATCGCTTCTCCAGAAGCAGCTTTATCAGTGTTTAAAGTAAATCCATCCTGTGTGATATTGGTAAGTGTTCCACGAAATTTTCTGCGCCCATCAATTGTTATTCTGGTTTCAATTTTTGCAATATGTCCTTGCCAATGAAAAAAGTCAGATTTTCTTACCAGTGGACGGTCAATTCCAGGGGATGAAATTTCTAAATGATATTTGCGTTCAATAATATTTTGCACATCAAGAAGGGGAGAAATAGTTCGACTAACAGTTTCGCAATCTTCTACGGTCATAGAGCCATCAGCGCGTTCAACCATAATCTGAAGCGTTAAACCATTTAAACCAAGAAGTTTTACGCGCACTAAACGAAAACCTAAAGGTTTGAGCAATGGTATAATAAGAACAGCAATGCGTGCTTCAATACCATCTTCTTCAAACAGACGTACTTCATCAAGATCGCTTATTTTTTCAGTTTCGTTCATATATTCTATCCAAATCATTTTCATAAGTTTTATGACATCAAAAAGGAGCGAGCCCAAACAGCCCACTCCTCATCATAAGACTAAGAATTTATTTATTGATACTCTCAAATTCAAAAATTTTCAAGTTGTTTATAAGAAGAGCGTTGTATCACTTATTTCTTGATAAAGGTAAGATAGGTAGGTGTTCGTCCTTCGCGTAGAGCTTTTGCTTCATAGCGGGTACTTACCCATAGCGAATAAGGTTTTTTCCAATCCTTGGAGCTTTCTGCTTCCCATTCAAAGCTATTATGCTGTGTACAATGGTAGAGCGTCCAGTTTACATAATTGTCTATATCGCTGGTAAAGCGGAATTTTTTCCCTGTTTTAAGAATGCGCGCAAAACGGTTAAGATTTTTTATGTTGATAAAGCGTCGTTTCCAATGTTTCTTTTTAGGCCATGGATCAGGGTAAAAAAGGTCTATTCCATCAAGTGATGCACTTGGGAGCCAATCAAGGAGGTGTGTTGCATCATCATCGTAAAGGCGAAGTTGATTTTGATACTGTTTATGTTGTTCAAGAGACATCAGCATTTTTGCCATGCCATTAATAAAGGGTTCGATACCAATAAAACCAGTTTTTGGAAAATATTCCATTTCATAAAGCAGATGTTCACCCCCACCAAAACCAATTTCAAGCCGAACTTCTCTTATTTTACTGGGAAATAAGGTTGTTAAATCTGAGGGGGCGGGGGTATTTAAATCAATGTTAAAAGTTGGAAGAAGCATTTTTATACGCGCGAGCTGATTGTTTCGCAGTCGTTTTCCTTGTCGGCGACCAAAAAAAGCTTCACATCTACGTGTATTATAGTCAATCATGGCACTTTAATCATTGTTTGAAGTGTTTTAATAAGGTCAGTTTTTTCCCATGAGAACGAACCATCACGCTTTGGTGTGCGTCCAAAATGACCATAGGCAGCTGTTTTTGTATAAATAGGTTTATTGAGACCAAGGTGTTTTCGAATACCAGTTGGCGAAAGGTCCATTATTTTGCGTATAGCTACTTCAAGAATTTTTTCATCCACTTTTCCTGTTCCATGGAGATTAAGATAAATGGATAAGGGTTGTGCAATGCCAATTGCATAGGAGAGTTGAATAGTGCATCTTTCCGCTAAACCAGCTGCAACAATATTTTTAGCGAGATAGCGTGCAGCATAAGCTGCAGAACGATCAACTTTTGTCGTATCTTTGCCTGAAAAAGCACCTCCACCATGAGGAGCTGCACCTCCATAAGTATCAACAATAATTTTGCGTCCAGTCAGTCCGGCATCGCTTTGAGGGCCACCAATGACAAATTTTCCTGTGGGATTAATATACCAACTGCATTGAGCAGAAATGGGAATATCATGTAGCGCTTGACGAATATAAGGTTCAACTACTGTTCGTACTTTATTAGAGTCCCAACTTTCATCTAAATGTTGTGTTGAAAGAACAATGGACGTTACCTCTATAGGCTTTCCATTTTTATATCGTATTGTTATTTGGCTTTTGGCATCTGGTCCCAATTTTCCAGCTTCTCCTTCTCCTTTATGGCGCGCCACCGCAAGAAGTTTAAGAATTTTATGCGCATAATAAATTGGTGCAGGCATGAAATCTGGTGTTTCGCGGCAAGCATATCCGAACATGATGCCCTGATCACCCGCTCCTTCTTCACCATGTCGATCCTTAGCGTTATCAACCCCCCGTGCAATATCCGTTGATTGAGGGCGTAAAAGAACATCAATTTTGACAGTTTTCCAGTGGAAGCCTACTTGTTCATAACCAATTGCACGAATAGCACGTCGTGCTACTGCACGAAAACGCGTAGGATTAATAAGTGGAGCACCAGTTTCATCGTAAATAAAATCTCTATTTTTATCTCTTTTTAAGAGCGTATCGGGAACACGTACCTCACCAGCAATAACAACACGATTTACACTGACGAGAGTTTCACAAGCGATTCTTACGAGCCATGGATCCATACCGGTTTTTTGAGCTTCTTTATAAATCATATCAACGATTTCATCAGAAATACGATCACAAATTTTGTCAGGATGACCCTCCGATACCGACTCACTAGTAAAAAGATAATCTTTATGCGGCATAGGAACTCCTTCAAAAAAACACGAATACTTATTAATTGTCTATTAAAGCTATCCCTCTTTGCCAATCCTGCAGCAAATCGTCAATGCTGATTTATAAGATGAGTGAAAGAAAAAATGTAATTTTTATTTATAGCTTGGTTGTCATATCTTCTTCAGAAAGTGCTTTTGCTAAGTCAATGATTTTTCGACGTACTTTAGCATCAGATATATTCGTAAAAGCACGCATCAGCTGGATCCCCTCATTACTAGAGCAAAAATCCATAAAATCACTGTCGCTTTCAGCAAAACCTTCTATTTGCTGTGTATTAATGCCTTTGTCAAAAAAATAAGAAACAGGAACATCCATAATCTCTGCAATTGCTTGAAGACGACTCGCACCAATACGATTTGTACCTTTTTCATATTTTTGAATTTGTTGGAAAGTGATACCTAGCTTTTCACCCAATTTTTCTTGGGTAAGTCCTAAAATGTTACGACGTAAACGAATACGGGTTCCAACATAGATATCTATAGGATCAGGTTTTTTTCTAGTCTCGGTCATAATGCAACTCTTTATTTCCAGCACTCTACTCTTAAACCAACATCAGATTGATATGAGGGTTGGTTTATCATATAATTCAAATAATATGTAACACCTTTTCCCAATATTACTGGTACACAACGTAATACCACATATGGGCGCCTGATTATTTAAGCTGTTTTGTAGAACCAAAACTAACACGGCACAATAGCATAAGAATGAGCAAGATAAAAGTAGAGAAAATTCTGTATCCATTGCTTCCTATAGGGGTAATGGGTGATGGAATCGGTGAATCAATAATGCCAACAGTATTCGGTTGGAGAGCTACAATGATTCGTCCATAAGAATCAATAATAGCCGATATCCCATTATTGGCTGCTCGTATAAGGGGAATTCCCAATTCAACGGCACGGAGCTGTGCCTGTTGAAGATGTTGGTATGGGCCTGGTGTTACGCCAAACCATGCATCATTGGTAACATTAATAATTGCTTGAGGAGAGGGGCCTTTAAAAGTCATTTCATTGGGAAATATTGCTTCATAACAAATTAGTGGAAGATAAGAGAACCCGTTTGGCATCATAACAGTTTTGCGCACACTGGCAGCACTATATCCACCAATATTATCTGCAAGGGTATGCAATCCAATTTTTTCTAATAGATTTTGATAGGGAAGATATTCACCAAAAGGAACCAGGTGAAGTTTATCAGAAGTAGTTAAAATGTTACCTTTATTATTAATAACTGCAATTGTATTAAAATATTGTATTTGCGCGTTGAGGGGATCATTATCAGCACGTATAGCACCAATGATGGCCCATTGTCTGGGTTTTAGAAGAGAAGCAATGTGCATTGTGGTTGTAGAGTTATCAGAGAGAAGGTAAGGAACGGAGGCTTCGGGCCATACTATAAAATCTGGTTCTGGATTATGATCGGCTGTTGGTGTTGCGCTCAAGTGCATATGAGCTGCAAATATAGTTTCTCGTGTCGTATTACTTAATTTTATGTTTTGCTGGATAGAAGGCTGAACAATGCGTACCCAGTAACTATTTTTTTTTACATCTGTTGTGTTGGCTACAACATTGAGACGGTAAAATCCAAAACCACTGTGGATTAATATAAGTGATACGCAAAGAAAAAGTGCGGCTTTCTTTTTTTCATCTGTTAATAAAACAGTAGGTAAACTGTAAACTAAAACAGCAAGAATATTCATTCCATAAAGTCCCACGATTGCATCGGATTGCATGAACAGCGGGATTGGCATAGCCGTATAACCAAGAGCATTCCAAGGAAAACCTGTGAATAAAAATGCACGCAACCACTCTGCCAATCCCAGCGAAAAAGCTAATACAAAGAAGCGTGCTATTCCTTTTGTCCATAATAAACCGACAATGAAACCAGCTAAAAACCAATAAAGAGAAAGGCAAAGAGGAAGACCAAAAATAGCAAATGGCACTGCCCAACCAAAAGAAACAGGGTCTGTTAATAAAGCATTACACATCCACCAAAGGCTGCAGATAAAATAACTAAAGCCAAAGATTCCACAACTTAGAGCGTAGGTAAGAAAGCGTTTTTTATTGTTTTGGATGATGTGGATTGAGTCAAGGAGAATAATAAAAATGGGAAAAGTTAAAAAACAGAGAGGTGTTAAATAAAAGGGTGGCAGTGCAAAAGATGTTAATGCACCACACAGAAACACCCACATCTGCCGTTTCCAACCAGTCACAGAAGATAAAAAAAGTACGAGATTATTTAAAAATGCTTTATTATTTTTCAAAGGAGGCATTTTTTTTAAAACTCTCATTTTCAGGGATACGGAAAATGCGTAAGCGCTTAATCCGGCGTTTATCAGCTTCTAAAATGCGAAATCGGTAACCAGGTACAGCTTCAACGACTTCACCTTTTGCAGGAATGCGGTCAAGAATGGAAACAATCAGACCACCAATAGTATCGACTTCATCACCATGTTCCCCTACAATAAAATCAGGACCAAGAGCTTTTTCCACATCCTCTAGTTCGGTTCTTGCGTCAACAAGCCATTTATTGTTAGGCTCGCGCACGATAGCATTGTCGACATTATCATGTTCGTCTTCAATATCACCAACGACTAATTCGACAATATCTTCCATTGAAACGAGACCGTCTGTACCTCCATGCTCATCAATAACCAAAGCCATCTGTGTTCGTGTGGTTTGCATACGTGTTAATAATTGACTTGCCAACATGGAACTTGGAACGAAAAGAACTGTTCGAAGCAGATCTAATTCACCGATTGGGGTGTGTAAATGGGCATGATTTAACTGAATCGAATCAGATTTTTGTCCGGTTTGGACTGAATTGATAATAAAGCGAGTCACATAATTAAGGATATCGCGGATATGAATCATTCCTCGCGGATCATCTAAAGTTTCAGCATAAACGGGTATGCGAGAATGGCCAATTTTTGCAAAACATTGAAGAGCCTCTCCAAGTGAAGTGTTTATTTCTAATGCCTTGATTTCAGAACGTGGAATCATAACATCATCAATGCGTGCTTCACGCAAGCGTAAGATATTATGCAGCATAGTACGTTCTTCAGGTGAGAAAAGAGCTGTATCTTTTTCATTGTCAGCGGTAAGTGCAACGGTAAGATCATCGCGCAGTGATGTAGAATTACGTCCACGTAAAAATGAAAACAAATGATTCATCAGGGAGTATTTTTCCGTATGATTCGCTTGGTAAGAAGGGGAAGCGTCGATATTAGAAGATGTTTGATTATTATTGGGTGCATTTATTTTATTTGCCATGATCTTGAAATTTTCAAACTTTCTTTTTTAATGGAGGCATAAGAAATTCTAAATTGCATGATGGTGATATTAATTTAAAAATTAATCCTTATCATTTTTACGGCAACTCAGTATAGGGATCTTTTATGGAAAGCTTTTGAAGGATTTCTCTTTCAAGTTTTTCCATCTGGTGAGCTTCTCCATCTGTTTCATGATTATAGCCAAGAAGGTGAAGAACACCATGAACAATCATATGTGTCAAATGATCTTGAAATAATTTTCCCTCTCTCTTTGCTTCAAATAGAACAGTTTCTCGTGCAATAACAATATCACCGAGCATGAGTTCAGGGTCCTGTCCGATTTTAAGTGGAAAAGCAGGAAAGGACAATACATTGGTGGGCTTATTTTTACCACGCCATTGCGCATTGATCTGTGCCATATGTTCATCATCGGTAAAAAGTAGGCTGATTTCGCTTACAATATTTTCTAATGAAAGATGGTGCATTGTTGTTGTTAATACTTTTTCAGTGATATTATAAAGCGTTTTCTCATCATCCCACCCAGAGCTCCCAATAGTTATATCAATAGTAATCATGACAGATTGAACTCATTTTTTTGATACAGTGTTTGAAGATGGGATATCTTTAATCTGTATGCCAAAATCTTGATCATAAGCGTGGACGATAGCGGTAACAAGAGGGTGGCGCACAACATCTTTTTCATCAAAACGAATGATTGCAATATTTTCTACATGGGAGAGAATACGTATTGCTTCGCTTAAACCTGATTTTTGTCCAGTAGGTAAATCGATTTGGCTTACATCACCGGTGACGATCATGCGTGTTCCTTCCCCAAGACGGGTGAGGAACATTTTCATTTGCATGGGGGTAGTATTTTGTGCTTCATCCAGAATAACAGCCGCATGGGCAAGTGTCCGCCCACGCATGAAAGCAAGAGGAGCAATTTCTATGACACCAGAAGCGAAAATGCGCTCTACTTTTTCAACGGGGATCATATCATAAAGGGCATCATAAAGTGGGCGTAAATACGGGTCGACTTTTTCTTTAAGATCACCTGGAAGAAAGCCAAGATGTTCTCCAGCTTCAACGGCAGGACGTGAGAGGATAATTCGCTCAATGATGCCACGTTCTAAAAGCATTGTAGCATGAGCAACAGCAAGATATGTTTTTCCTGTTCCTGCTGGTCCTACACCAAAAACAAGTTCATTATGATCCATTGCTCGTATATAAGCATCTTGTGTTGGGGTTCGGGCATGGATTGTTTTTTTATAAGTACTTAATCGTGCAGGGGTACGTTTTTTTACAGGTTGGGTTGTTGTTGGAGATTCTTGCTGTTCCTGTAGCAAATCTGTCATAGCAATCGCTCCTTCTGTGTCTGATAAAGTGAGCTCTTGATGTGTTTTGGCGCGTTCATAAAGCTGTTGTAATACATACTGTGCGCGTTTTATAGCAACAACATTTCCTTGAATTAAAACTTCATTACCACGTAGATGAATGCTAAGACCGAGTTTTCGTTCAATATAAGTAAGGTTTTCATCAAGTTTACCAAACACCGTTTTTGCGTATTTATTATTTTCAAAAATTAAAACAACACCGTTAGTATCCGATGCGTTTGCTTTTCCCAAGATACCAGTATTTTCAGGATAAGCATTTATTTTCTCTTTAACGCGCTTTATTTTTTCGGTTGAAGATTTCAACCTATTCTCCCATACTTAGATTAAGTGTTGCATACTTTCTTTGATAAACTTTATAAAAAGCAATATATTTTTTATAAAGTGTAGGCTTTAGATGTAATCATTTTCTTCAAAAATAAAAGGGTCTTCTCAAATCTTTGTTATAAACAAGGCATGAATAATATATTTATACATTTGCCATTTCACCAACAAAACTGTTTGAACTTACATTCTTAATATGAATTGCTAACACGGTGCCCGTAGAGGCTTCTGTGTCTACGACAACAGGTAAAAGCCAAGGTGAACGACCTACCATTTGTCCCGAGTGACGTCCAGCCTTTTCGATAAGAACATCTGTTGTTTGACCAATCTTAGAACGCAAAAACGCGTTTTGCTGCTCAAGAAGAAGAACTTGTAAATGTTGGAGCCGGGCATCTTTTATAGTTTCATCAACATGATTCTTCATTGTTGCACTAACGGTTCCAGGGCGAGGTGAATACTTGAAAGAGTAGGCTGAACTATATTGCACTTGTTTGACAAGTTTAATAGTTTCTTCAAAGTCTTCATCTGTTTCTCCTGGAAATCCTACAATAAAGTCGCCTGAAAAAGCAATATCAGGTCGTGCGTTGCGAATTTTTTCGATAAGCTGAAGATAGTGGATGCTTTTGTGCTGGCGGTTCATTGCTTTTAAAATGCGATCTGATCCTGATTGAACAGGCAGATGTAGGTAGGGCATTAAGATATCAAGATCCCGGTGTGCGGCAATAAGGCTCTCATCCATGTCTCGCGGGTGGCTTGTTGTGTAACGTAGACGCTTTAAACCATCCAATTTGGCAAGATGATAGAGAAGATCGCCAAGACGCCAAGCTTTACCATTTGCACTTTCTCCATGCCAACCATTTACATTTTGTCCAAGCAGTGTAATTTCTTTGACGCCAGCTTCAATGAGTTGACGTGCTTCTTCGGTAATTTGCTCAACAGATCGCGATATTTCGGCACCACGTGTGTAAGGAACGACACAAAAAGTACAAAATTTATCACAACCTTCTTGCACTGTTAAAAACGCACTAACACCTCTTTTTCTGACAGCACGTTTATTATGTGGCGGTAAATGAGCAAATTTATCTTCAACAGCATAGTCTGTTTCGATAATTTTTTTTCCCTGCTTAGCCTTTTCTAATAAATCTGGTAAGCGGTGATACATTTGCGGACCAATGACGAGATCCACTGTTGGAGCACGGCGTAAGATTTCACTTCCCTCAGCTTGTGCAACACAACCAGTCACACCGACCATTAAGGGTTTGTCAGGTGCACGTTCTTGACGCATGATCCGCAAGCGACCAAGATCAGAATAAAGTTTTTCTGCTGCTTTTTCACGAATATGGCAGGTATTAACAAGAATAAGGTCGGCGTCATCTGGTGTTTGTGTTGTAACATAACCTTGTGAACTGAGACTATCACTCATTCGTTGGCTATCATAAACATTCATTTGACACCCATAGGTTTTGATAAAAACCTTTTTAGGAGTAACAGGAGGCTTATTTTTAGGATTTACTTTATTCATAGTACATGTCTAAATGTTTTTAACATAAATCTCAATCTGTTTGCTTAAAAGTTTTTTGCATAATAATTGCGTCTCCTCGTCTATTTTTTGCTTGGTAGTAGGCAAGGCGTTTAGAAATTTTTTGAAATGCAAAACGTTGATAAAGATTCAAAGCAGAAAGATTTGCTTCTTCTACCTCGAGGAAGAGTTTTACAGCGCGTTCATGATGCAGATGACGAAGTGTACTGTCAAGAAGTAAGGTACCAATTCCTTGTCGACGGAAATGAGGATGAACAGCAATTGTGATAATCTCTGCTTCATCAAGAACGAGGCGGCAGAGACAAAAGCCTAAAATTTGCTCAGGTCGACCAATAAGAGAGGCTTTGTATCCGAAGATAGAGTGATCTATTAAGAAATGATCAAAAGCTTGCTTTCCCCAAGCAGGAATAAAACAATGCTGATGAATTTTTTGGAGGGAAACACTATCATCAGCTTGTAATGGTGCAATCCAAAAATGCTTTTTTTTCAGTGAAAATCTAGACATACTTTTTTCGTGGTAGAGCAAAACCGGTTTGTTGTTTTGCGTCAGCATTGCGTAAATAGAGTGGACGAGGCGGATCTTGTGGTTTTTTGTTTGCAGCAACATAGGCATAGCTTACAATATCAGCGGCTTCATAGAGGGTTTGCTCTCGTATGATTTTTTTATTTACTTTATTATCTTTCATGTGCAGTGCAATAGTATCAGCTGCTGAACCAATTAATGTTGTTTGTTGCGGTAAATCTTCGATGACATTTTCAATTGTTTTTAATCCCGGTTCTCCTAAAGGTGTGAGATCTGCATTGAAGTTCTGATGATAGAACATGTCTCTTCCAGCTTCGATGACAACGGTGATTGTTGATACAGCATTTTTATTGGTGATTGTCTGTGCAGCTAATGCTTCAAGGGCACTTACTCCAACAGCTGGTATTTCGAGCGCTAATGCTAAAGCGCGCGCTGTTGAAACCCCCACACGTACACCGGTGAATGATCCTGGTCCAATGTTGACAGCGATACGATCAACTTGGTTAAGGGTAATATTAGTTTGCTCAATTATTTGTACAATGGACCCAATAAGTTTTTCAGCATGCCCTGTGCGCATGCACTCATTGATACGTGCAACAACGGATTTATGACGAGTGAGTGCAACGGCGCAATAAATTGAGGCAGTATCTATAGCAAGGACAAGCATAAAAATATTTTAGTTGAATAATACAATAAACAAAAAGACTGCTGTGTTTTTTGTTTTTTCTATTTCGTTATTACATTTACAATATTTTAAGAAGGCTCTTCGTGTCAATAAGCAACAATATCTTTTTTATTGAATGTGATGGATATTGATTTGATTCTTATTCTACTCTGTTATCATAATGTAGTTCGTAAAAGCAATTTGAAGGGGAGAAAACTTAAAGTCACATTTGTTATTTTTTAATAAGAGCATATTCTGTAATGCAAAAACTTTCTTTTAATTAGAGCAGATAAAATAAAAAAACAACATTGTTTTTTAAGAATGGTATGTTTTTGTAATCATATTATTCAGGTGCGAGCAATCGTATATTGAAAAATAGGATAATGAGCAGTTTAATAGCTTGTTACGAGCATCAAAATTTATTCGATTTTTGTATACAATGATAAGAAGATTTTTGGAATTTTACCTGATTGTATGAACGAGCTGCTTCAATATCGGCAAGTCTTTGTGTTGAATCTATACTGCGTTGAAAAAACAAAAATATTGGAGAACGTATATTTCAAAATGTTATATGGCTTAAATCATTTAATTGGATCATGATCAAGCTACAAATACCAAGGATCATTATGGAAAAGATTGAAGCCAAAATGACGCACCATCCTGCTTTTTTTAATGCGCTGATATCAACGCTTAAACCTAATGCTGCCATTGAAATGACAGTAAATAACTGAGCAATAAATTTGATGGGAGTAAGAGTTGTCTCAGGAATAAGGCTACTTGAGCGGGCAAGCATCATAATAATAAAACCAATGATAAACCATGGGATGAGGGTGTGTATACGAAAGCGTGTTTGTGAAGATTGACGATAAATGATTGAGAGGATAAAAATAATAGGGCCTAACATTAAAACCCGTACCAATTTGATAATTGTTGCAATTTGAACACTCGTAAAAGAAACAGATGCTGTTGCTGCTAAAACTTGCGGTACAGCATAGACGACCATGCCAGCAAATGCACCATATTGGCCAAATGATAAATTTAAAAGTGGATGTAAAAAGGGTAGAAGCAGGATTATAAGGACCCCTAAAAGAGCGGTAAAAGCAATTGATATGGCGACATCTTCATTTTTCGCATTGATAACAGGTGCGGTTGCAACAATAGCGGAATTGCCACAAATGGCATTACCACAAGCGACCAGCACTGCTAAGTTTGTAGAAAGCCCCAAAAGTCGTCCAAGAAAAAAGCTCATAAGAAGCGTTATGAATATAACGAATACAATGCTAGCAAGCAAACTCCAACCGGCTGAAAAAACCGCCTGTATGCTAATGCTTGCTCCCAAAAGAACAATAGCAATTTCAAGAAGTGTTTTCGCACAAAAAGTGATACCTTTTTGAAAATATGTTGGCAGAGTAAAACAACTACGGAGAATGGATCCTAAGAGGATTGCTAAAACAAGGCTTTCAAGCCAGGTTTCTGCAAAAAGCTGTTTTTCTATGATTTCTAAACCATAGGCTGAAGCGGATATGAAAAGGCATACTAGAATGCCCGGAGCAGAATCTTTTAGACCAAAGATATGCAGAAAAGAGAATTTTTTCGTGAGCATTTTAATATTTCCCCTATAAAAAATAATAGTATCTCAAAAGAGATAACATCTAAAAAAAGTTCTAAAGATTGGTTCTTGCTTGTAAGGCTGCTGCTAAGGTGCCCTCATCAAGATAATCGAGTTCACCTCCTACAGGCACTCCATGAGCAAGGCGGGTAACTTTAACTGAAAAATTGGAAAGTTGATCAGTGATGTAGTGCGCTGTTGTTTGTCCTTCGACAGTAGCATTGACAGCGAGAATAACCTCTGTAATTGCGTTTTGTATAACGCGCTGTATTAAGGGGGCGATGTTGAGTTCGTCAGGACCTATGCCATCTAAGGGAGAAAGCCGCCCGCCTAATACATGATAACGTGCTGCCAAAGTTTTTGCACGTTCAAGCGCCCACAGATCAGCAATATCCTCAACAACAATAATTGTTGTATTATCGCGACGTGGATCTGTACAAATCGAACAAGGATCAATTGTATCTACATTTCCACAAACGGAACAAACGCAGACTTTGTCTACAGCTACTTGTATTGCTGCCCCTAAAGGCTCCAACAATGTCTCCTTTTTTTTTATAAGGTGAAGTGCAGCACGACGCGCTGAGCGCGGACCAAGACCAGGTATCCGTGCTAAAAGCTGAATAAGACGTTCAATTTCAGGTCCTGCAACGCATTTAGACATATTCTTATCACATGGGATTAAATAAAATCTGGTTCATGAAAGTGGAAGTTTAAAACTTGATGGCAGGGATATTCCTGCTGCTATACCTTTAGTTTTTTCTTCTATAGCGACTTCAAGTTTTGCTCTGGCGTCATTATAGGCTGCCATAATCAAGTCTTCAAGCATTTCGGCTTCTTCAGGTGTGAGCAATGAAGGATCAATTTGCATTGCTGTCATAATATTTCGGCCATTTAAGGTGATGTTGACAAGACCACCACCTGCAGTACCAATTGCTTGAAGTTTTGCTATTTCCTCTTGAATTTGCTGCATTTTTTCTTGCATTTCTCGGGCTTTTTTCATCATATTACGCATAGGGGTAGGTATCCTTATTCATCATTAATATCACTTTCATTTTTACAAATATCAGAATTTTTAAAGCTATTAGGAGGTAAATCAAGATCGTTCTCTTGTTTATTCAGGCGGATATCGACAATTTTTGCTTCTGGGAAATGGTTGAGTATTTTCGCGATATCAGGATCTGCTTGTGCATGAGCAAAAAGAGTCCTTTGGGCAGCAACACTCTCTTCTTGTAAGGTTGTTCCTCCTCCTTCATTGACAAAGGTTATAGCCCAACGTTTTTTAGTCCATTGAAAAAGCATTTTTTCTATATCACGAGCAAGTGAACGCGGAGCATCTTCAGAAAGTCTCAAGGTAATATGTCCCGGTTTAAAAGAAATAGGATGAACAAATTCTTTAACAAGAAGTTTGAAAGGAATCTCATTATACTGTTCAGCTAATTTAACAATATCATGCAAGGAATTGATAACGACGGTTTGCGGTTCAGCAATTTCTTCTGCTATTTTCGTGGAGGAATGTGGTAAATTTGGAGTGTTTTCAGAAAACTCAACAGGCTTTGAAGTTTCAAGAGTTTCTATTATTTCAGGGGTGTTATGACTTTCGAAAGTTTGAATTTTTACTGAATCTTCTGATTTTAAGGCATATTCTAATTGGTTGTCCAAGGGAGCTTTTAAGTCTGTTTGACTGGTTGGTGTGTTTGAAATATTCAAGGAAGAATGGGTATATACAGCGTTTTCTTTTGTCGTATTATTTTTTATGGATTCTGGATGAGAAGAAGTTGGAATGATTGTGAGAGATGTTTTTTCTTGAGTAAGATTTTTTAAAGCTTCATCAAGAGTTGGCAGATCGGCCGTGTGAGCAAGACGAATGAGTAACATTTCGGCAGCTTGAAGTGGATGTGAGGCTTGATTAACTTCTTGTAAGCCTTTGAGTAACATTTGCCAGTTTCGAGATAACACAGGGATGGAAAGCTTTTTTGAAAAATCCAAGCTTCTTAAACGTTCATCTTCAGTAAGTGAGAGATCTTCAGCTACTTCTGGAGTAAAACGCAGACGTGTAACTAGATGATTGAAATCGGCCAACTCTGTCAATATAGTGAGAGGATCAGCGCCTGCATTATATTGGCTGCGTAATTCATGCAATGCATTTACAACGTTGCCTTTCATGATGAATTCAAAGAGATCGATAATACGCGCTTTATCAGCTAATCCTAACATCACGCGCACTGCAACAGCACTGACATTACCATGGCTATGAGTAATCGCTTGATCAAAGATGGACAATGCATCACGTACAGAGCCTTCCGCAGCGCGGGCAATCATGGAAAGCGCTTGATCTTCCACTTCCACGTTTTCACGTTTTGCGATTTGACGTAAATGCGAAATCAAAACTGCTGATTCAATACGCCGTAAATCAAAGCGCTGGCAACGTGAAAGAATAGTGATAGGAACTTTGCGAATTTCAGTCGTTGCAAAAATAAATTTTACATGGGCTGGTGGTTCCTCAAGCGTTTTCAATAGTCCATTAAATGCTTGCGTTGAGAGCATATGCACTTCATCAATAATATAAACTTTATAACGTGCGGAAACAGGACGGTAACGTATTTGTTCAATAATTTCACGAATATCATCAATACCGGTATGCGAGGCCGCATCCATTTCTATAACATCGATATGGCGTCCTTCAATAATTTGTGTGCAATGTTCACCAAGCGTATTCAATACAGTCGTTGGTTGGTCAACATTCTTTGTTTTGTAATTGAGTGCACGCGCTAAAATACGCGCTGTTGTGGTTTTACCCACTCCACGAATTCCTGTTAGCATCCACGCTTGTGCAATACGACCTGTTTCAAAGGCATTCGTGAGAGTACGTACCATTGCCTCTTGACCAATCAGGTCAGAGAAATTTTGAGGTCGATATTTGCGCGCAAGAACACGATAGGTCGTTTCTATCGGCATATTTTCCATCAATGATTCCAACTTTGAAACTCTTTATACGTACATTTTGGTAACATGAAAGTACAGATTAATACTGAAGTCTAATATAAAAGTATTTTCTTTCAATCAATTTATTTTTGAAAAAATAAGACAAACTTGCCTAAAGACAGCCAACCCTCTTTACTCTCTACATGAATACTGCTCTAAAAGCGAAGGATTATTTACTAAAAAACGGCAAAAATACGATATCTTCAGTAAAACAGGAGGCTGGTACGATGACCCGTACCAGAACTCGTTGGGGCTGCTTCTTTCCAGACCTGACCCGGTTGGCGAGCAGTGCGTCCACCACCAACCTCCCGCATTCATATTGTCGATTTAAAATAAAAAATCAAGCTAAGAAACAAAAAAATATAGCACGGATAACGAAGAATTTTTCTCTTGCACTTCATTCTTGTACTGTAGACGACAAGAGAGGAAGGAGATTGACCAATTTTCATTGAAGGTGCCACCAGATTGATTTGGTATGAATAAAATAGTTGTTTTATTCGACATGAAGGAGGTGCACATTGACTAAGGTTTATTGAGAGATTTTTGGATAGGCACATTTATCTTTCTTTGAATCTTTTCAATGAATTATGAAAATTTTACGTCAGAAAAAAAGTATATGAAGTATACAAGTAATTCAATTTGCTGAACTTGGTAATTTTAAGAGAAAGTAATATTGTACAATAGTACACGCAGTCTGTATGATGGTGCTTTAAATGGTTGATGAATTCTTAAACAGCGAGCGAAAAAGTAAAATGAGTTTCTCTTATACTCAGTTTAAATGACTATAGATTAAAATGCAGTGCACTTAGGCGTTTCAGCATGGCTAAAAGAACAAAATAGGATTTCTCCTATATGTTACGAGATCTGTTATTTGACATCGTTGCTCTATGGAGTGGCAAGATGTAAGAACGTGTACAGGTTCAAGGCAGGATTTTTATCTCTTTGCTTATATATGATATAATTTGTGGGAATTTTTAGATCATCTCACTGCACAGATGGATACGAGCATCTTATTAAAAAAGTTGCTTTGATAATGAAAATACAAACAGTTTAATTGTCTACAGAAATTTCTCATATTTAGTTTTTGAACAATTTGATTTTTCCATACAAGTATAAGAGCTCAAAGCAAAAAAAAATCAGGCATTAATAATTCATCATATCCGATTTTGAAAAGAGCTTTATCTCAGCAATTGCACAATTCTATGCAAACTTAAATGCTGTCGGAAATATTATGAATCGTAATCTCCTGTATCACAATCTATACCGATGAGTTTTTCTTAGTAATATTTTTAAAAATATAATTCCCTGATGAAGGGAATCTTATATCGAGAGATTTTATACCTTTAAGTGTAAAGATCTTCCATTTTTTATCATGTGTTATTTTTTTCTCATCGTCAGCAACAATTTTTAATTTGTCTAAGTCAGAGGGGGAAAGAGTATGATAAGGTAAAGGATATCTTCTTGGGTTTAAATACTTTGCAAGAATATTCAACACCTTGATGTATTGTATCAAATGTACCAATTGTAACATTTTCACCCGGCGCAAAATTTCACCTTTTCTCACCAAATCCAGAAAATGCAACACTTAAAGTAAGTGAGAATACTAGTGGCTAATAATCCTTGGTGAAGATTTTTTTCATTACTTTTCCCTTTTTATCCTAAAATACGGATAAGCATAAATTAGTTTCCGTAAATATGAAAGATCAAATTTAATTTAAAAAACAGGGGACAACTGTATTTTGCAGCTTTAAAAATTCATTTTAAATATTTCTTGAATTCAAGATGATTAAAGCATTACTGTTTGATGTATTCTGAGAGTAGTTTAAATTATTTTATACTATAAATCGGAATATTTATAATCATCCCTTCACAGTAAATTACCATAAAAGATTATATATTTTTAACTTGTATGAGAGAAATGAGTATAGCCAAAGAAAATTATGTTTTGGTACTTGTGTTGTTGTTTATCTTTTCTGAATGCAGATCCTTTGATTATGGAATTTCTGGAAGAATATTATAAGGATAATTTAAGTATTCCATTTACAGGTGTTCTTGCTCATTTTTTCTTCAGTATCATTATAAAGCTATGTTAGCAAAAAAAGAAGCTGGCTTTTCCAAAGCGCTCTACATCATAGGATTTTCAAGATATCCTTTGATATCTACAAAAAATGATATAATTGAAGTGTCCTTCATACATGTGGTGTTCGATCATTTTTAGCAGGATAAATACCGATAATGCGCAATTCAGCAGAAAAGAAAGATAATTCTTCCAAAGCAAGTTTCATCATGGAATCTTCAGGATGTCCCTCGATATCGACAAAAAATTGTGTTGCATTAAAATTTCCACCAATTTGGTAGCTTTCTAATTTTGTCATGTTTATGCCGTTTGTAGCAAATCCTCCCAGAGCTTTGTAAAGAGCAGCTGGTACATTGCGTACGCGAAAAAGAAGGCTTGTGATAATTTTTTCGCCGTTTTTGGGTTTTGGCACATGTTGTTTAGAACGCGAAAGAATGACAAAACGGGTAATATTATGAGGACTATCTTCAACATTTTTTTCAAGAATATCAAGCCCATAGAGTTCAGCTGCGATCAGAGGAGCTAAGGCTGCTTGTGAACGCTTTGCATTTTTTTTAATAAATTTTGCAGCTCCAGCTGTATCAGCAGAAGTGACAGGTATCCAGCCATTTTTACGTATGATTTTACGGCATTGTGCCAGAGCGTGCGTATGGCTATGGACGGTTTTAATTTCATTATACCTAACACCGGGTAGAACCATGAGTTGAAAATGGATAGGCAAAAAATATTCACCAATAATATAAAGGGAAGATTGCGGTAAAAGATGATGAATATCTGCAACACGGCCCGCAAGAGTGTTTTCAATAGGAATCATGGCAAGATCAGCTTGCCCGCTTTCTACTAAGTTGAGAGCATCTTCAAAAGTAGTAGAGGGTACAGCATCCATATTGGGAAACATATTAGAACAGGCAATATGAGAATTTGCACCATATTCTCCTTGGAAAGAGATTTTATTGGTTTTTTTAAGTGTTTTCATACTAAAATTTTACGTACTCTTTCAAGATCACGTTGCGTATCAACGCTTAAGGGAATAGTGTCGATTATTTCTACATCAATACGCATATTATGTTCTAATGCGCGTAATTGTTCAAGCTTTTCACGTTGTTCGAGTGGAGAAGGTTTAAGTGCCACGAATTTCTCAAGTGCTTCGCGTCGATAGGCATATATTCCAATATGATGGAAAAAGAGACCATCCCCATAAGGTGCTGTTGCACGGGTAAAATAAAGAGCCCGAAGGCGATTTTGAGAAAGCGGTGTACCAATAATTTTGACAACATTAGGATCTATTTTCTCGCTTTCCTCAGTGATTTTAGCACCCAATGTTGCAATATCAGTGAAGCTATTTTCCAAAGGGCGTAAAGCACTGATGATTTCATGAGGCATTATTGTTGGTAGGTCACCTTGTACATTCAAAATAGCATTGTAGCGTTGTTTAGGATCAATACGCATTAAAGCTTCATGAATGCGATCAGATCCAGATTGATGATGATCAGATGTCATAATACATTCATGTCCGTAAGCTGTAACGGCTTTGGCAACATCATTATGATCTGTCGCAACGAGAGTACGTCCTATTGCAGCTTTTTTTGCTTGTTCAGCAACATGAACAATCATCGGTTTTCCAGAAATCTCAGCGAGCACTTTTTGAGGTAGGCGGGTTGAGCCCATACGGGCAGGAATAAGAATAATCGGTTCAAGTATCATTACAAAGTTCCAAATACCGTGTGTAGTGCATTTATAATGTTGTATATTATAAGGAAAAAGCTTAAACTGGAAATGTTAATGAAAAGATGAACGTTTAAGTTTTTATGAATCGCTCGACAATCGTCTATTTTATTTTTGCTTGTCTCTTTGTGCTGATTATTTTGGTAGGAATTTCCACACTCAGCGATATAATCTATGATCATTCTCCATCGGTTCAATATTCTCATACAGTTACAAAAAATGATATGTTCAAGGAAAAACGGAAGATATCTGATAATTCTTTGTCACTAAAAGATCGTCTTCAAAAAGGCAATCTTGAAAATGGACGCAAAATTTTTCACCAATGTGCTATATGCCATACCTCTGGACGCAACAAATCCAATCGTGTTGGTCCACCACTTTGGGACATAATGAATCGTCCTTTGGCGGCGGCACCAGGTTTTTCTTACTCACGGGTTTTGCGGGCAAATTCTGATAAAAAGTGGGATTTTGTTACTTTAGATCGTTATTTACAATCACCACGACAAGCGTTTCCAGGAACCATTATGTCTTTCCGCGGGATAAAAAATGATCAAGATCGTGCTGATCTGTTACTTTATTTACGCAGTTTATCGGATGATCCTATTCCGTTGTTAACGGATAATAAAAAAGAACAGTCGGATTAAAATATGCCAGGAAGGCTTATTAGGGGAGAAGAGGTATGTTTTGTTTTTATTTATAATTTTATTTTCAAAGTTTTATCAAAGAAGTTGTTGTGGACGTATCGTTTAAATTGCTTTAAATATGGCTATGCTGAAAGATAGCCATAAAGAATGGTAGATTATATTTTCAGAGTTTTTTTGAACACGCTTTATCGTATTTTATGAATAAAATCTTTTCTTGATATAGGTGTGTAGACACAGATCATCCGTCTTTTGCATCATTTACAAAAAATATCATTTGGATTATTTATTTAACAGTCATGATTGAAAAGTTATTAAAACATTTGCACATGAAGTACTTGTTATGCGCAAGGAAGAATACTTGACCATAGTTCTATTGATTGTGTTTTTTTTATCCTCAAAGTTTTTACAGGCAAAAATTGATGTCTGCTGCATTCGTACTGGAATCTGACCGTTTATAGGTAATGATATTAAATTGTGCTGCCAATCCATTATAAAGAAGAAGTTTCCCCACCAACGGTTCACCAATATTTGTAATCAGTTTAATGGCTTCCATTGCTTGTAGTGTTCCGATGACTCCGGGTAAAATACCGATGATTCCAGCTTCAGCACATGTTGGGAGAATGCCAGGGGCTGGTGGATTGGGGAAGAGGTCACGATAGTGAGGGTTATTATCTTTATAGGGCATGAGCACCGTCAATGAACCGTTAAAGCGTCCTACAGCGCCACTTATGAGAGGTTTTTTGCATTGTGCAGCGTGGTCAGCAAGCAGGTAACGTGTGGCAAAATTATCACTGCCATCAATAATGATATGGTAGACATTAAGGAGTTTATCCACATTACTTTTATCCAAACGTATATTATGCTCTTCAACTGTAATATGGGGATTTATTGCTTCTATGGAAGTTTTGGCGCTCTCTGTTTTGAATTGATGAATCGTGTTGGTTCTATGAATAACTTGGCGTTGTAAATTAGAAAGTGCAACGATATCGTCATCAACAATTCCAAGGGTACCAACACCTGCGGCAGCCAAATAGGTGAGAACAGGAGAACCAAGGCCACCTGCGCCAACAACAAGAACGCGTGCGGTTTTGAGCTTTTGTTGCCCCACTCCACCAATTTCAGGTAGAATAATGTGGCGTGCATAGCGTTGGATTTCTTCATGAGTTAATTTTGTATCTGCTTCTTGTTTCATGGGTTTTCTCTTGTCATAATCCTTTTATTGTTTACTAAGTTTATGGTGAATAGACTAGTCTGCTTTTAATTAATATAGGGAGGTTTTATTTATGAAGATTGCCATTCAAATGGATCATATTTCAACAGTTCGGATTCAGGGAGATACAACATTTGCACTTGCTTTAGCAGCGCAAGAACGTGGACACTCTCTTTTTCATTATACACCAGATCGTTTAACTATGCGCGATGGTTGTGTAATTGCGCGATTAGAACCATTGACTGTTCATGATGAAGAGAGGAACCATTATGTGTTAGGGAAGCCTTTCCGAGCAGAATTGAGAGATATGGATGTTGTTCTTTTACGTCAAGATCCGCCCTTTGATCTCAACTACATTACCACAACGCATTTGTTAGAACGTGTTCATCCCAAGACACGTGTTGTGAATGATCCAACATGGGTGCGCAATAGTCCAGAAAAAATTTTTGTGACTGAATTTCCTGATTTGATGCCAGAGACGTTAATTACGAAAGATATTGAAGAAATAATGGCTTTTAGAGCTACATTGGGCGATATTATTGTAAAGCCTCTTTATGGCAATGGGGGAACAGGTGTTTTTCATTTGAAACAGGATGATCACAATTTAGCATCGCTTTTGGAAATGTTCGCAAAAATTTATAGTGAACCTTTTATTGTTCAGCGTTATTTAGATGCAGTGCGAAAAGGGGATAAACGGATTATTTTGCTTGATGGTATTCCTGTTGGTGCAATTAATCGGATTGCCGCCGAAACAGATGTTCGCTCTAATCTGCACGTTGGAGGTCGTGCGGAAAATATTGATTTAACAAAACGTGATTATGAGATTTGCGAACGCATTGGTCCACTTTTAAAAGAACGCGGTCTTCTTCTTGTGGGAATTGATGTGATTGGAGATTATATGACAGAAATTAATGTAACGTCTCCTACGGGTATTCGTGAAATCAAACGCTTTGGTGGTGCAGATGTTGCTCATCTTTTCTGGGATGTTGTTGAGTTCAAATGTGCTCATTAAATTTATTCAGACAAACAACTAAGACATAATTTTGTTAGAAAAATTATCAATGACACTTTTACTATTTATCATGCTGTAAATGTGAATTACAATCCAGATGATTGTATGATACGAATTAGAAATCTTGCCTCAAGTTCTAAGGAGTTTATGGATGGGTAGATTCTTATCAGTTGTAGTGGGACTGTTTTTTGCAATACTGTTATCCGTTAATATTAGCAACGCACGCAATCGAATACAGATCGCAGGTTCAGCTACGGTTTTACCTTATCAAAAAATTGTTGCTGAGGTATTTGGAGAAACTTATCCCCACTTTAAAGTTCCAGTTATCGAATCAGGTGGAACAGGAGCCGGTATTAAAGAATTTTGCCATGGTATTGGGGAGAATACGATTGATATTGTTAATGCTTCGCGGGCAATGAAGCCTACTGAATTGCAGTCTTGCTTTGATGCTGGTGTAAAAGATGTTGAAGAAATACGTATCGGGTATGATGGTATTGTTTTTGCAACAGATATAAATGGTCCTAGTTGGAAGTTGCAACCAGTAGATATTTATAAGGCACTTGCTGCTCAGATTATTATAGACGGAAAATTGCATCCCAACAACGTTTCAAAATGGAGTGCAATCAACAGTGCTTTTCCTGATTGGACGATAGCAGCTTATATTCCCGGAGAGAAGCATGGAACGCGTGAAGTTTTTGAAGAAAAATTGTTAGTGGCGGGTTGTAAGGATAGTGGAGCCATTGAGGCGATGAAGATTTTAGGAATGGATGATAAGGCAATACACGCTGCTTGTATTGCTGTGCGGAGAGATGGTAAAGCCATTGATATTGATGGTGATTATTCTGAAACATTTGCACGTTTAACCTCTAATAAAACAGGGATTGGTATTTTTGGTTTGTCTTTTTATCAAAATAATGCTGATAAGTTAAAGGCTGCGGATATTAACGGTTCTACACCAACTGTTGAAACAATTTCTAGTGGTGAATATCCAGTTTCTCGTTCACTTTTTTTCTATGTTAAGAAAGCGCATTTAGATACTATTCCAGGTTTGCGGGAATATATTAATTTTTTTCTTTCTGATCAAATGATTGGTCCAGATAGCCCACTGGCTGAATATGGTTTGGTTGTTGCTTCTGAAAAGGAGCGCCAAGCGCAGCGTTCTGCTTTTTCTGCTGGTAAAGTGATGACTTTGAAATAACTTGCTAGATTTGCAGTGTAGGAGTTTTCTGTGTTACTTTTTTGTAAAAATTGAAAAACAAATGCGCATTTCCGTTATTATTTTTCTGTTATTGATTTTTGGTTTTGTTGGTTTTTGTATTTCTTATATGCGGGCTCGCTCTCTTGAGTACGCACAATACAAAATGCATTCTCGTGGGTCTTATTATGGCTGGTGGACGTTTTTGTTGACTGTTATTCCAGCCGTTATTTTTTTAATTTTTTGGGAGAGTGGAAGTGCAATTTATTTAGAATATAGCGCTGCTCAAGAAGTTGAGGTGTATAGTGCGCATGTTGCAGAGCGCATAAATCATGACTTTGTTTTAGGGACTATTCGAAGTTTGGTCAAAATGATTCATCGTTTTAAAGAGAATCTTGTTAGTGCTTCGTATGAAGAAGTGCGAGCGCAGTTATTCGCAAAAGGATTTGTTTTGCCTCATGAAGCATCAAATGATGTGTTAAGGATAGCGCAGTCATGGGTTCATTCTTCTGAGAAATTACAATTTATTGGTCATAGTTTCCTTTTTATTATTGCATTTTGTGGTTTCATCTGTGGCATTGTGCAAGTTTCTCCGCATCAGCGTGCACGCAATAAGGTTGAATATTTCATTGTTAGTGGTTTGGTTTGCGCATCTATCGTTGCGGTTTTGACGACAGCAGCCATTGCATTTTCAATGTTTTTTCAAACGATAAGTTTTTTTCAGTCTGTTTCCTTTTCAAACTTCTTTTTTGGAACAGTTTGGAATCCACGTTTTTCAGCGAGTGGTTCAGGAGGTGAAGTTGGGCAATTTGGTTTAATCCCGCTCCTTGCTGGCACGCTTTATATTGCATTTGTTGCAATGCTTTTTGCTGTTCCTATTGGATTATTTTCGGCTATTTATATGGCCGAATATGCTTCTACGCGCTTACGATCGATTGTGAAGCCATTGTTAGAAGTGCTTGCTGGTATTCCAACCATTGTTTACGGTTTTTTTGCTTTGAAGGTTGTAGGGCCATTTTTACGTGATCTCTCTGTTTCTCTTTCTGGTGGTGTTGGATTTATTATGGCCCAAAGTGTTTTAACAGCTGGAGTTGTGATGGGAATTATGTTGATTCCTTTTGTTTCCTCTTTATCAGATGATGTTATAACAGCTGTTCCGCGTATTTTACGCGAAGGATCTTATGGTTTGGGAGCAACGCAATCTGAGACGATTAAGAAAGTGGTTATACCGGCAGCGCTTCCAGGGATTATGGGAGCGATTTTATTGACAGCATCACGTGCAATTGGAGAAACAATGATTGTGGTTCTGGCAGCGGGTGTTGCAGCGAACTTAACACTTAATCCATTTGAAGCAATGACCACGATGACAGTGAAGATTGTTAATCAATTGACAGGTGACTTTGAGTTTAATTCTCCCCAAACGCTCGTTGCTTTTGCTTTAGGGATGACACTTTTTGTTATGACCCTTTTGATGAATATTCTTGCTCTTTATATCGTGCGGAAATATCAGGAACAATATGAATGAATAAAGATCATCTTTTTCTTCGTCGCAATATTGGCCTCAAACGCCGATATTGGGCTGAACGTCGTTTCCGAGGGTACGGTTTGATTTCTATTTTTATTGGTTTATTTTTTTTATTTGCGCTTTTATGGTCTATCATTAGTCAGGGTTATACAGCTTTTTTTCAAAGTGAAATGACATTATCGATTTATTTGGATGAGCAGGTCATTGATCCAAATGGTCAGCGAGAAACGAATCCACAGATACTCATAACTGCTAATTATCCACTTCTTGTACGGAATGCTTTGGCAAAAAAGCTTGATATAAATCAAAATGATCGGGCATCATTACGGGATATTAACCGTATGTTTTCAAATGGTGTACGCGTTCAACTGCGTGAAATGGTAACAAAGAATCCAAAGCTGATTGGAACAACGCAAAAAATCAAAGTTTTAGCAGCGGCGGATATTGATTCTGCTTATAAGGGGCAGATTGATTTATCTGTAGCAGAACAAAGCCGCAAAGTCTCCAATCGCCAAGTAGAATGGATGAAACGTTTGGTGCATGATGGTACGCTTTACAAAACATTTAATTTTGGTTTTTTTACATTTGGTGCTTCAAGTCGTGCTGAAACTGCGGGATTAGGGGTTGCAATAATCGGCTCTCTTTACATGATAGCCATAGTTTTAGTGATTTCACTTCCAATAGGGATAGCCACAGCTCTTTATTTGGAAGAATATGCACGCAAAAATAAATTTACAGATTTTATTGAGGTTAATATCAATAACCTTGCAGCTGTGCCTTCAATTGTTTTTGGTCTTTTGGGGCTTGCTGTTTTTGTTAATTTTTTCGGGTTACCACGGTCAGCCTCTTTTGTTGGTGGGCTTGTCTTGGCTCTTATGACACTTCCCACAATTATCATTGCAACCCGTTCTGCTTTGCGGGCTGTTCCTCTCTCTATTCGCGCAGCCGCTTTAGGATTGGGAGCGTCGAAAACACAAATGGTTTTTCATCATGTGGTTCCTTTAGCTGCGCCTGGTATTTTGACGGGCACGATTATTGGTGTAGCTCAGGCACTGGGTGAAACCGCACCTTTGCTTTTGATTGGCATGGTTGCTTTTGTTGTGAATATTCCTGCGACACCCATGGAACCGGCAACGGCTTTGCCTGTTCAAATTTTCATGTGGGCGGGTGAAGCAGAGCGCGCTTTTGTTGAAAAGACATCAGGTGCTATTATTGTATTAATGATTTTTCTTGCGGTCATGAATATTTCTGCTGTTTTTTTACGTCGAAGATTTGAACGGCGTCAGTGATTTCGATAGAATAGTAACTTCGATCAAGCAGCAACTCTGATAAGGTTTATGTTTTTTAAAGTAAGGTGAGTTTTTGTAATGAAAATTAAAATGCGTGGTCAGGATGTAAAGGTTTTTTATGGGGAAAAAGAAGCACTTCATGGTATTACTCTTGATATTCCTGAACATCAAGTGACTGCTTTAATAGGTCCTTCAGGTTGTGGAAAATCGACTTTTTTGCGTTGTTTTAATCGTATGAATGATATGATTGAAGGTACTAAAATAACAGGTCTTATTACTTTAGATGGTGAGAATATTTATGACTCACGGATTGATGTTGTAGAATTGCGCGCTCGTGTTGGAATGGTTTTTCAAAAGCCTAGTCCTTTTCCAAAGTCTATATTTGAGAATGTTGCCTATGGGCCACGCATTCACGGTTTAGTTAAGTCGCGTGCCGAATTGCATAATGTGGTTGAAAAGAGTTTAAGGCAGGCAGGGTTATTTGAAGAAGTAAAAGACCGTCTTCATGAGGCCGGCACAAGTTTATCAGGAGGACAGCAACAGCGTTTGTGTATTGCGCGTGCCATTGCAGTTAGTCCTGAAGTTATTTTGATGGATGAGCCTTGTTCAGCTCTTGATCCTATTGCGACAGCACGTATTGAAGAACTGATCGACGCATTGCGACAAAATTATACAATTGTTATTGTGACACACTCCATGCAGCAGGCAGCACGTGTTTCTCAGTATACGGCTATGTTTCATTTGGGGCATTTGGTAGAAGTTGGTGCGACTGAAATGATCTTCACTTCACCAAAAGAACAACGTACGCAAGATTATATTACGGGACGTTTTGGATAAGTGAATTGAGGAGTATAATATATGTCTATGAACCACACTGTCCGTTCTTATGATGCAGAACTAAAGTATTTGAAAGCAAGAATTACAGAAATGGGTAGCCATGCAGAAAAAATGATTGAGCGTTCTGTTGCATCGATTGTGTATAGTGATCTTCAGCTTGCAACGACAGTTATTGCCGATGATTTGTTTTTAGATGAAGCAGAGCGTGACATTGATGAAAAAGCGATTACCATTATTTGCAAGCGCCAACCGATGGCTGTTGATTTGCGTGAAATTATTGGCGCCATTCGTATTTCTTCTGATCTTGAGCGGATTGGAGATATGGCCAAAAATGTTGCGAAGCGGGCGGTAGCACTTTCAGAAATACGCCAACCTGCTACTTTTTATCATGGGCTTGAAACGATTACAGCTTTGGCACTCAATCAGTTAAAAGAAGTATTGGATGCTTACACGAGCCGTTTATTAGAGCATGTTGATGCAGTACGTGAGCGGGATGGTAAAATTGATGCGCTGTATACTTCTCTTTTTCGTGAGCTTTTGACATATATGATGGAAGATATGCGCAATATTACGGTTTGTACACACTTACTTTTTTGTTTAAAAAATATTGAACGAATTGGTGATCATGTCACTAATATTGCGGAAATGCTGCATTATATCATCACGGGTTACCACATGTCTTCCGAGCGTCCTCGTGATGATCTTACCTATAAAGTTGGTGTGGGGGAGAAGAAAATAGATTAAAATTTTTCTCTCGATATATAAAATGAGTTTGTTATTAAAAAAAATATCATTGGGCATTGTCTCATAGTGTAGGTTGAGGAGGGGCGTAGTATACGCATTATGAGTACATACAAAGAAGTAATTTAGAACTTTCTAAGCTAATGTTGCGAATTTTTAATGCCTCATTTGATATATTTGATTCAAAAAGAGTATCATCCGTTTGGTTTGGGGTAGAGGAAAAAAATCTTTCTGATCGTTTTTTCTAGTGTAGATAGTCTTAGTATCATGGCTTTTTTGTATGTAAAATTGTTTGAGATTTTTCAGAGGCATAATATTTTATCGGCTATTAAAGCGTGAGGTTTGATATCGTGTGCCTACACGTTTCCACAATAACGACAAAATCGATCAATTAATAATTTTTTATTTTTTATTTCGCATAAATATCTTTTAATTACTACTTGTATTAAAATTTTACTAAGTGGTGATAATTAATCGTGTACTTTCTTTGAAGATACATTTAAAACACATTCAAGTTTTGAATACTTTAAAGATGTGGGAATGTGTTGTATAAGATGAAAAAAAACTTTTGCACTGTTTTTGTGGCTTGTTTTCTAGCACCATTTGTTATTGTAGGGTGTGCTTCAAATCATTTTGATGTTGGTAAAGTGCGTGATAATAAGAAAACAAAAACAGAAATGTATCCATTGACTGAGCGCCAATGCCTCATGCGGGCAATGTATTTTGAATCAAATCGTACAAGCTTTGAAGGGATGATTGCTGTTGGAACGGTTGTTATGAATCGTGTTAATTCAAGCGCTTATCCAAAAACGATTTGTGGTGTTGTTGGTCAATACAAACAATTTGCTCCTGGTGTTTTAACGCGTCCTATGACGGAGCCTGCTTCTGTTGCTCTTGCGAGAGAGGCCGCTGATGCTGTTTTACGTGGTAAACGGGATAAGAAACTTAAAAACGCTAAGTTTTTTCATACCGCAGGTTTAACTTTTCCTTATAAAAACATGTATTATGTTCATGTTGCGGGAGGGAATGCCTTTTATGAAAAACGCTCGCGTGATGGATCGCTTCAGGTTCCTACGAATGATCGTCCTTATAATGTTGCTTATGCTTTTGCCCAAGAACGTTCTGGCAATGCACAAAGTGACATGGATGCAAGCTTAGCAAGTGAGGGAATAAAAGTAGAGGAAAAACAAAAAGCATCTTCTTCGATAGAAGTAGCACAGGCGTATAAAGTGCATAATCCATCTTTTATTATAGTGCAGCTGGATAAAGTGCCCATTCCTACATCAGCACCTCATCGTGTAGATAAGGAAGCGGAAGACAAAGCGATTGTAGCTTATGCTATGCCTTCTTCAGATCAGTTAAATGCAATTGTTGCAGTGTTAGAAAAACGGTACAGAAGCCGGTAATTTTTTCACAATCAAAGAAGGATACTGGTAATGTATTTTGATATTAACGAGGCAATTTCGCCTGAAAGGCTCAATCGTCTTGCAGAAGTTACGGTAAAAGTCGGGTTGAATTTACAAGAGGGACAAGATCTTGTTTTAACTGCTCCAGTTTCAGCATTACCTTTTGTTCGACGTATTGCCTATCATGCTTATAAAGTGGGTGCCGGTGTGATTACACCACTTTTTAGTGACGACATGTTATTGCTTACACGTTTTGAAAATGCGCATACCGCTAGTTTTGATTGTGCCCCTTCTTGGTTGTATGAAGGAATGGCGAAAGCTTTTGAAAATGGAGCTGCGCGTTTGGCTATTGTTGGTGATAATCCTTTACTACTTTCTAACCAGGATTTTTATAAGGCTACACGTTTAAATAAGGCCACTTCAATAGCTTACCAGCCAGCTCACAAAAAACTAACAAATTTTGTCATGAACTGGTCGATTGTTGCTTATCCAACGACAGGATGGGCTGAGGCGGTGTTCCCCTCTTTGCCGCTTCATAAAGCAATTAAAAAATTAGCTGATACAATTTTTTCTGCTTCACGCGTTACAGAAGAGGATCCAGTGCATGCGTGGACTGTTCATAATGCAAATTTGAAGAAACGGTCATCTTGGCTTAATAAGCAACGTTTTTCTGCTTTGCACTTCACAGGACCAGGGACTGATTTAATGGTTGGTTTAGCAGATGATCATGAATGGCATGGTGGTGCAACAGTTGCTAAAAATGGTGTTGTCTGCAATCCTAATATTCCAACAGAAGAAGTATTTACTACACCTCATGCGCATAAGGTTGAGGGTTTTGTGCGTTCAACGAAGCCCCTTTCTTATCAAGGAACACTGATTGATAATATTGAGGTACGTTTTGAAGCGGGACGTATTGTTGATGCACGTGCTTCAGCGGGGCAGGAAATTTTGCAACAGGTTCTGCAAAGTGATGAGGGTGCGAGTCGATTAGGTGAAGTTGCTCTTGTTCCACATTCTTCACCGATTTCTAAGAGCGATTTTCTTTTTTATAATACATTATTTGATGAAAATGCTGCATGTCATATCGCTTTAGGTCAGTGTTATTCCAAGTGCTTTTTAGAGGGAGCATCATTAACAGCAGAAGAGATTGCAGTGCGTGGTGGTAATAAAAGTGTGATTCATATTGACTGGATGATTGGATCAGGTGAAATCGACATAGATGGTGTTATGCAGGATGGTATGAGAGTTCCTGTATTTCGTAAGGGGGAATGGGCTTAATATCGTTGTTTTTTAGTGCACTTGTTGGAGAGTGCATAATGATTTAAGAAGAGTGATGCCTGAGCTTCCTGAAGTAGAAACCGTCCGTCGTGGACTGGGACCGATTGTAACTGGTGCAAAGATACTATCTGTTACACTTAATCGTCAAGATTTGCGATTTCCTTTCCCTGAGGCGTTTTCTAAACGGCTTACAGGCAGAACAATTGTAGAACTTGGCCGGCGTGCAAAGTATTTATTGTTTCATCTTTCACAGAATGAAACGATTTTGAGTCATTTAGGAATGTCAGGGTCATGGCGCATAAAGGGTAATCTGTTAAGAGAAACATCTTCTCTTACAGAAAAATTTGTTAAGCATGATCACTTTTTCATGGATATTCAGGCAAAAGACGGTAAAGCTTATCGACTTATTTATAATGATGTTCGTCGTTTTGGATTTATACTTTTAGTGGATACAAATAGGCTTTATGAGCACTCACTTTTAAAAAAGTTAGGGATCGAGCCTATGAGTCATGCATTTTCTCGTCGTTATTTACAAGAGGCTTTTGTTAATAAAAAAATATCTCTTAAGGGAGCTTTGCTTGATCAGTCTATTGTTGCGGGTCTTGGGAATATTTATGTTTGCGAAGCGCTTTGGCGTAGCCATTTATCTCCACAACGTTGTGCATTTACATTAGCATTGAAAACTGAACGTGCGCGCGAGTCCGCAGAATCTTTAGTACAAAATATACGCAATGTGATTGCTGAAGCTATTTTATCTGGTGGGTCTTCTTTACGTGATTATATACATGTAGATGGCTCCCTTGGTTATTTTCAACATGCTTTTTCAGTTTATGGACGAGAAGGCAAGGGATGTTTGCGATGTGGAACGCCTATTATACGTATTTTGCAGTTGGGACGTTCAAGTTTTTACTGTTCACAGTGTCAAAAGTAAATAAGGTTTCTTGCAAAATCTTACAAGAGGCTTAAAGTTGTATCTACAATTACGCAAGGCTTGGGAGTTTTTCTTATGCTAAATAAAGTATTAACACATCTTGACGAGAATATAGAAAAGAGCCTTGAACGCCTTTTTTCTCTTTTACGTTTTCAATCAATCTCTACAGACTCAGCTTATAAGGATGCATGTTGTCAGGCAGCTGATTGGCTAGTAGAGGATTTAAAAAGCATTGGTTTTGAGGCTTCACGCCGTGATACACCGGGTCATCCAATGGTTGTTGGGCATCATCCAGGACCTTCAGATGATTGTTTGCATGTTTTGTTTTACGGACATTATGATGTTCAACCTGTTGATCCACTGAGTTTATGGGAAAATGATCCCTTTACACCTTCTTTAAAAGAAAGAGGAGGAGAAAAAGTTATTTGTGCTCGTGGGGCTTCAGATGACAAAGGCCAACTCATGACGTTTATTGAAGCATGTCGTGCCTATAAGCAAGAAACAGGACAGCTTCCTGTGAAAGTTACTATTTTATATGAAGGTGAAGAAGAAAGCGGTTCTCCTTCCCTTATTCCTTTTTTAAAAGCAAATAAAGATGAACTGAAGGCTGATTGCGTATTGGTTTGTGATACAGCAATGTGGGATGCGAATACGCCATCGATTACTATTGGACTTCGGGGTATTTTGGGAGAAGAGATTATGATTACTGCAGCTAATCGTGATTTGCATTCTGGTGCTTTTGGGGGAACTGCAGCTAATCCCATTCATATTTTGGTGACAATTTTAGCAGGGCTTCGTGATGAAGATGGTCGGGTGACACTTCCTGGTTTTTATGATGGAGTAGAAGAAACACCTCCTCATATTTTGCAATCATGGAATGCACTTAATTGCACTGCTGAAAATTTTCTTGGTCCTATAGGCCTTTCCATTCCTTCTGGCGAAAAAGGTCGGAGTATTTTAGAACAAATATGGGCGCGTCCTACAGCAGAGGTTAATGGTATTAGTGGTGGGTATGAAGGAGAGGGGATGAAAACGGTTATTGCTTCTAAAGCGAGTGCAAAAGTGTCATTTCGTTTAGTGCATAAGCAAGATCCAGAGAAAATACGTCAAGCTTTTCGTGATTATGTGCGCAACGCGATTCCTGCTGACTGTACAGTTGAATTTAAGGAGCATGGTGCTTCTCCCGCAATTCAGCTTGCCTACGATTCCCCTTTTATAGAAGGGGTGAAAGATGCTTTATCGCAAGAGTGGGGTAACCCAGCTTTATTAACTGCTATGGGCGGCTCAATTCCAGTTGTTGGGGATTTTCAGTCAATTCTTAATATGGAAACTATTTTGGTTGGTTTTGCACTCTATGATGATCGTATGCATTCACCTAATGAAAAATATAATCTCAAATCGTTTCATAAAGGGCAGCGATCTTGGGCGCGTATTCTTACCGCTTTAGCAAATAGGAGGGTAAATGGCTGAGATTCGCGTTCATCAAGGTGATTTACCAAACTTAGATAATTATCAAATTGATGCCGTTGCGATTGATACCGAAACTTTGGGATTACAACCGCATCGTGATCGTTTATGTGTCGTTCAGCTTTCTTCTGGAGATGGTACTGCTGACGTTATACAGATTGCAAAAGGACAAACGAGTGCACCTAATTTGGTTAAATTGCTTGAAGATAAGGCAATCACCAAAATATTTCATTTCGGGCGTTTTGATCTTTCTATTTTAGCACATACATTTGGCGTTATGCCAGATGTGGTTTTTTGTACAAAAATTGCTTCAAAACTCACCCGCACCTATACGGATCGTCATGGATTAAAGGAAATTTGTGGTGAGTTACTGAATGTAAATATTTCTAAGCAGCAACAATCTTCAGATTGGGCTGCTAAAACGTTGTCACGTGCACAAGTTGAATATGCTGCATCAGATGTTTTATATTTACATCGTTTAAAAGATATCTTTGAAGAACGCTTACGGCGTGAAGAGCGAGAAAATGTTGCAAAGGCATGTTTTGAATTTTTACCTATGAGAGCAAGACTTGATCTTTTGGGATGGGCAGAGGTTGATATTTTCGCGCATAACTGAGTTTAAAAATGAACCTTTAGAATTGAGATCAGAAGGATTATAATGTAAAAGAACAAAATGCCCAATATATTATGAGCATTTTGTTCTTTTATCATTTTTTTAATGAAAGTGTTTTGTGAATCAATGCTTAGCTTAGTGAGTGTTTAAATTTAAATATTACATAATAAAGATATATTCGTGGGGATTTAACATATGAATACTATCACGGCCGCATTGAGCAAAAAAAATTAAAAAAAGGCTACTAAAAAAATGCGTGGGTAAACACTCGTGTAATTGATCGTACATATAATAATACATTATATGTACCATTATTTATTAAAAAAATAAGTGATTTCTGTATTGTCATAGCCTAAAATTTTATATTATTTTCTATAGAAATTTAAAGTAAAAAAGTAAAGTCGCTAAGTATAATCTATTATGATGCTTATAATGGAAAAATATTTATTAATTTAAGATATTTTATTCCAGTATTTCCTGTTTTCACTTCAGTTTCTGTAGCTCAAGAAGCTAATTTTATGGTTATTCCATAATTGAGTCAAAGGAACGACTTCTGCTGTTTCTTCTAAAAGTTCTTTGCTGAATGGACAGGTGAGCAGTTTATTATTTAAAGTTTTTCAAAAGGAGTTTGCTTATATTGGTAATAGCAAATGCAAAGCAATTGTTGATTTGGTATGTATCATATTCTTCTAAAAAAGAAGATTAGCATCTAAGGGAGACTCACGGAGAGCAAAACTACGAGATCTACTGAGTTTTTAATAAGCAAATTTTATGATGAGAGAGAAAATACAACAGGTCAAGCTATTGTATATGGTAATGTCAGGGTCGAAGCAACATACAATGCCTGTATAGTTTTTTAGGAGGGAGGCATTTCATTTTACAAGACCGACAGTGTCTATTTTTCAGGGGGTATGTTGTTTTTATACTTTGGGAAATATGCCTAACACATTAGTAAATTTCATTGTGAGGATAGTAATTTCTACGTTGGTATAGCTTAAAAGTTCACGTTTATTACCTATCAAATGGTTGAAGAGAACATCTGTTACAGGCTTTTTGTTTTTTTTATAAGTGTATCATTTTTACTACAGATATCTGTAGGGGGGGCTCTATATGAAATTACGTGTTCAAATATTCAGCTATGGAGAGAAAATATGAATATGAAATGGTTAATAACAGCTTCTGCTTTCGCTTTTGTTTCAGCTTCAGCAGCGCATGCAGCAGATGTTATTGTTCCCCCTAATCCTACACCTGTTGCACCAGTTATTGTTGCTCCAACTTTTTCCTGGACAGGTTTCTACTTTGGTGGTCAAATTGGTGGCTTTTCGAGTAAAACAAAAATAGATAGTCTGCGTGAAAGAAAAAACATTTCCATACATGATGACTCTGTACCTAAATTGTCCGGTTTTATGGGCGGTCTTTATGCAGGTTCGAATGTTGATCTCGGCAATGGCCTTATTCTAGGTGTTGATACCGATATTATTTGGACCGATAAAAATGATACGAAGATGGTGCCAGTATATGAGATTACTCCAGATAACGTAAATTATGTTAATCAGTTACTAAAAGAAGTGGGTATTAAGGTTGATAATAGGGGAATCAAGGTTGGTGATAAATTTTCTAACAATTTAACTTTTAAAGAAAAATGGTCAGGTGCTACGCGGATACGAATTGGTTTTGCAGCTGAACGTATTATGCCTTATGTTGCTGGTGGTATTGCCTATACACAACTCCAAGATATTGCGTCGATATCAATAACAGAAAAAGATACAGGAAAAACCATAGCTTCTAATAACCTATCTGATGAAACAAAGACGTTTGTTGGTTACACCTTTGGTGCTGGTGTTGATTTCGCAATGACCAATAATGTTATTGTCCGTGCCGAATATCGTTACTCAGATTTTGGTAAAAAGAAATTTTCAAACGATAAATATGAAACTTCTTACAAAACTAATGATTTCCGTGTTGGTGTAGCTTACAAGTTTTAATGTATTGTAAGCTAAGTTACTAAAAGACTTATTTTGAAATGTCTTTGATGTTTTTCTGTGGCTATATTATCACATAAGACAATATTATTTGCATATGTGTAATGTTGCTACAGAGTCATTTTTATCAAAAGAAATACGCAAACGATAAAGGATAATTTATATGGTATTTCAATAAGTTATATATGCATATAATTTACAGATTTTCATATAAAACAGAATTATTAAGAGGTCTCGTCTCTGAAGGGGATCTCTGTTTTGTATGAGCTGTGTTATTTTTACTACAGATTTTTTTTTCATAGGTATATAGCATTGCACCATAATGAATTAGGAGCAAAATTTATGAATATAAAATCTTTAGTAATGACTTCTGTTGTCGCTTTGGTTTCAGCTTCTGCAGCACAGGCTGCAGATGTTGTAGTTCCACATGAAATAACGCCAGTTATCACTGCCCCTGCATTTTCTTGGACAGGTTTCTATATGGGTGCTCAAATTGGCGGTTTTTCAAGTAAAATTGGTCTGAAAGATAAGGATAAAGATACTTCAATTTATAAAGATTTATCGCCTAAACTTTCAGGTTTGATTGGCGGTATTTATGCAGGGTCTAACTTTGATCTTGGAAATGGTATTATTTTGGGTGTTGAAACAGATATAATCTGGTCTGGTAAAAAGGATATAAAAACAGCCGTTGAACAAGCTCAAAATACTAACAATACTAACAATACTAACAATACTAACAATACTAACAATACTAACAATACTAACAATACTAATAATACTAATAATACTAATAATACTAATAATACTGACAATACTGACAATACTGACAATACTGACAATACTGACAATACTAACAATACTAATATTCCTAAGAATTTTGCAAAGGGTGTAGAAGGCGTTTTGTTTAAACAAAAGTGGGCTGGTGCTACACGCGTGCGTCTAGGTTTAGCTGCTTCTGATCGTGTTATGCCTTATGTTGCTGGGGGTATTGCTTATACGCAGCTAGAAGCGGCTTATGTATCAATTAAGCCAGATGGTTCTTATAACGCTTCCAATAATGAAACAGCACCAATGGTGGGTTTCACCATTGGTGGTGGTATTGATTTCGCAATGACTGACAATGTTTTGTTGCGTGCGGAATACCGTTACTCAGATTATGGTAAAAAGAAATTCTTTGGAGAAAAGAAAGACTATAATTTCAAAACCAATGATTTCCGTGTTGGTGTAGCTTATAAATTCTGATTTTGTAAAAAATAAAATTATTCAGGTTAAAATTGAATTGTTTAAGAGGTCCTGTCAAAAACGGGACCTCTGTTTTTATCGCCTTTCTATTTTTTACTACAGATTTTCTTTGTGTAAGTGCTGAGTATTGCATTAGTAAATAACTTAGGAGCAGAATTTATGAATATAAAATCTTTAATGACGACTTCTGTTATTGTTTTTATTTCAGCTTCGGCAGTACAGGCTGCTGATGTTATCGTTTCTCATGAAGTTGTACCGGTTGTTACCACCCCTGCATTTTCTTGGACAGGTTTCTATATAGGTGCTCAGATTGGTGGTTTTTCAAGTAAGGTTGAACGAGGTGATCAGGATACAAAAGAAAGAGTGTTCAGCAAAAATGAGACACCTAAACCTTCAGGTTTCGTGGGAGGTATTTATGCGGGTTCCAATATAGATCTTGGCTATGGTCTTGTTTTAGGGGTTGAAACAGATGTAATTTGGGCTGATCGAAGAGACACACGAATCTCTACTTCGGAAGTGCTTGATATTGATGGTGCTGTAGAACTTAATCAGCATTTTCAAGATGCTGGTGTTAAGTTGGAGGGAGCAGAAAAATTTGTAACTGGTGATACGGGAATATACGGAATTACTTTAAAAGAAAAATGGTCCGGTGCCACACGCGTGCGTATCGGTTTTGTGGCCGCTGATCGTATTATGCCGTATATTGCTGGTGGTGTTGTCTATGCGCAGATGCAGGGTATTGATTGGTTTTCGGGAACAAAAAAATCGGTAAATAATAAACTAGGTAAAACGGTTTCTGGTAATATCTTTGATAAAACAAAGATGTTTGTTGGTTATACCCTTGATTATGGTATTGACTTTGCAATTACTGATAATGTTTTATTCCGTGCGGAATACCGTTATTCAAATTTTGGTAAAAAGAAATTTGGGAAGGGTGGAAACGAAGTTAGCTATAAGACGAATGACTTGCGTATTGGTATAGCTTATAGGTTCTAATTATTATAAAAATAAAATTATATAAATTATAGACTGCTAAGAGGTTTCGTTTTTAACGGGACCTCTATTTTTTTGTGAATGTGATATTTTTACTACAGATATTTCAAAATAGATACACTATATACAATACGTTTTGGATATTTGGAGATATTTTATGAATACGAAACGTTTAATAACGGCATCTGTTTTTGCTTTAATTTCATCCTCCGCAGTACAGGCAGCTGATGTGATGGTTCCTTATCAACCAACACCGGTTTCTTCACCAGCTCCTACCTCAGTTTTGGTAGCTCCTGCTTTTACGTGGGCCGGTATTTATATGGGCGGTCAAGTTAGTGGTTTTTCCAGTAAAGCTGATATAGATATTGTTGGTAAAGATAAGGGTGTATCATTGGTCAAGGATTTATCACCTAGACTTTCAGGTTTTGAAGGTGGTGGGCTTTATGCGGGTTCTAATATTGATCTTGGTGATAACTTCATCTTTGGTATTGATACGGATTTAATGTGGTCTGGACAGAAACAGACAAAGTCTATTATCGGAAATATGCCTGATCATGCTGCAGTAGACAGTGTGGTAGCAAGGTCTGGCGGATCAGTAAAGCCATCTTCAGAAAAGCCAGTGGCAGGAAATGCTGCCGGTGGGGTGAATGTGGACCGCGGTCATCATAGTGCTGCTCATTCACCTGTTGTTGGTTATCCACATGGTGCTAATCTATACGGCGCTGGCTTTAACCCTTACAATGCACAGATGATGGGTGGACATGGTGCACGGGCTGTGGGTAATAACAATGCAAATCTATATGGTTTAGAGCAGATAAAGAGGGATCTCGCTGAAATTAGTCGTGAGCAGGGGGAAGTAGACACTTTGAGCCATACTTTAAAGCAAGATTGGACTGGTGCTGCGCGGGTGCGTGTCGGTTTTTCTGCTGATCGTTTTATGCCTTATGTTGCTGGTGGTATAGCTTATGCACGACTTAGAGATACTATTTCCGTATCATTTAAAAAACATAGTGAAGAAGTTTCAAAATCTAATAACTTAACCGATGAAACGAAAACTATGATTGGTTATACCCTTGGTGGTGGTATTGATGTATCGGTGTTGGACAGTATTATTCTGCGTGCAGAGTATCGTTATTCCGATTTTGGTAAAAAGAAATTTGCAAAAGAAAAACTTGAACTTAACTATAAAACCAATGATTTCCGCGTTGGTGTAGCTTATAAATTTTAATCTGTTGTAAAAATAAGTTACTAAGAGGCTCTGCTCTAAGGGTGGGGCCTTTATTTTTTTAAAAACGATCATTTTTGGGTTTCCTTTCTTGGTAGTTTCGTGATAAAGCCCATAAAATGTGAGGATATATCTTCTTGATCGCTGCTTAATACGAATGATGAGCTCGGCTTTCCCTATAGATTAAAAAACAGAGTTGCAGGGTTCAGGGAAGTTATGCAAAAATGAAATCGTAAAAGTGGACAGGAATATTTCACAATGACTGTGAAAAGTGAAACAATAGATTATTCGAAAACTCTTTATTTACCGCAAACAAATTTTCCTATGCGTGCAGGATTGCCGCAAAAAGAACTTGAATTGATGGCAAGATGGGAAGATATAGGGCTTTATACGCAATTACGCCAACAAGCAAAAGACCGCCCACTTTACATTCTTCATGATGGTCCACCTTATGCAAATGGACATATTCATATCGGCCATGCTTTGAATAAAGTTCTAAAGGATGTGATTGTTCGTTCATTCCAAATGCGCGGTTTTAATGCAAATTATGTTCCTGGTTGGGATTGCCATGGGCTTCCGATTGAATGGAAGATTGAAGAAAAATATCGTGCACAAGGGAAAAATAAGGACGATATACCCCTTAACGAATTTCGTCAAGAATGCCGTGAATTTGCACAGCATTGGATAACAGTTCAGAGTAAAGAATTTAAACGCCTTGGCGTTATTGGAGATTTTAACACGCCCTACACCACGATGGCTTTTCGCGCAGAAGCACGCATTGCCAGTGAATTGATGAAATTTGCTATGTCAGATCAGATTTATCGTGGTTCAAAGCCTGTAATGTGGTCTGTTGTAGAGCGTACAGCTTTGGCAGAGGCTGAGATTGAGTATCACGATCATGAATCAGAAGTCATATGGGTTAAGTTTCCCGTCTTTGAAACAGATTCTAGCGATTTGTATGGTGCTTATGTTGTGATTTGGACAACGACTCCGTGGACAATTCCGGGGAATCGTGCAGTGAGTTATTCCTCACAGATTTCTTATGGTGTGTACGAAGTTGAAAGCGCGGAAAATGATTTTGGTCCTCAAGTTGGAGAGAAGCTTCTTTTTGCTGATGCATTGGCTATGAGTTGTGCAGAAAAAGCCAAACTTATTTTGAAACGTTTACGTATTCTTTCTGCTGAGGAGCTTAAAACGCTTGTTCTTTCTCATCCACTTAAAGGTTTGGCTGGAGGTTATCATTATAAGATTGCGATGCTTGATGGTTCTCACGTAACAGAGAGTGCTGGGACGGGTTTTGTTCATACTGCACCAAGCCACGGGCGTGAAGACTTTGAAATTTGGAATGCTTATAGACCTCTATTGGAACAGAAAGATATTGATTCGTCTATACCGTTTCCTGTTGATGATGCCGGTTTTTATACGAAGGATGTTCCTGGTTTTGGACCGGACCGTGAGGGGGGGCCAGCACGCATCATTGATGATAATGGAAAAATGGGTGATGCCAATAAAGAGGTTATTAATGCTTTGATTCAAGCAGATCGATTGTTTGCACGTGGTCGTTTAAAACATTCCTATCCTCACAGTTGGCGTTCGAAAAAACCGGTTATTTTCCGCAATACACCACAATGGTTTATTGCAATGGATAAAGATCTCGGTGATGGTTCAACTTTACGCAGTCGTGCTTTGGATGCTGTTTCGATGACGCGTTTTGTGCCTTCTTCTGGTCAAAATCGTTTAGCGTCTATGATATCAGATCGTCCTGATTGGGTTCTTTCTCGTCAACGCGCTTGGGGGGTCCCGATTTGTATTTTTGCCAATGAAGATGGTGTTGTTTTGAAAGATGAGCGTGTGAATGAGCGTATTTTGCAGGCTTTTGAGGCAGAAGGGGCGGATGCATGGTTTGCCGAGGGAGCACGTGAACGTTTTTTAGGTGACCGTGCACATGAGCCTTGGGTGCAGGTTCATGATATTCTTGATGTTTGGTTTGATTCTGGAGCAAGCCATAGTTTTGTCTTAGAAGATCGTGCTGATTTAAAATGGCCTGCTGATGTTTATTTTGAAGGATCTGATCAACATCGCGGATGGTTCCAATCTTCTCTTTTGGAAAGCTGTGGTACACGCGCGCGTTCTCCTTATAAGACAGTGGTTACACATGGTTTTACTTTGGATGAAAATGGCAAGAAAATGTCTAAGTCTTTAGGCAACACAGTTGTTCCGCAAGAGATCATTAAAACATCTGGTGCTGATATTTTTCGTCTCTGGGTTATGACAACGGATTATTGGGAAGATCAACGTTTAGGCAAAAAAATTCTTCAAACAAATGTGGATTCTTATCGCAAATTACGAAATGCAATTCGTTGGATGCTTGGAACTTTAGCACATGATGAAGGAGAGGAAATATCTTATTGTGCACTACCAGATCTTGAAAAATTTATATTGCATCGGCTTTTTGAACTCGATCAATTGATTAATCGAGCCTATGACGCATTTGATTTTAAAAGGATTATGCGTGCATTGCTAGATTTTTCAATCATCGAGTTATCAGCATTTTATTTTGATATTCGCAAAGATTCCCTTTACTGCGATGCACCTTCGTCAGAAAAACGCAAAGCTTCTTTGCAGGTTGTCCGTGAGATTTTTAAGAGAATGGTAACATGGCTTGCTCCAATGTTACCTTTTACGATGGAAGAAGCCTGGTTAGAACGCTACCCCGAAAGCCAATCAGTACATTTAGAACAGTTTAGTCCTGTGAGCGAGGAATGGCATAATGAATCTTTGGCTGAACGTTGGAAAAAAGTTCGGCAAGTCCGTAAAGTTGTGACAGGTGCTTTAGAGCTTGAACGAGCGGACAAGCTTATTGGGTCATCTTTGGAAGCAGCACCTATTGTTTTTATTTCTAATCCAACTTTACGAGAGGCATTAGAAAATTTAGATATGGCGGAGATTTGTATCACCAGTGCCCTAACAATTAATCAGGGTATACCACCTAAAGATGCTTTTACTCTGAGTGATGTGGAAGGCGTTGGTGTGTATCCGGGGAAGGCATTGGGGAGAAAATGCGCTAGGTCATGGCGTTATACACAAGACATTGGAAGTGATCCGGCTTATCCAGATGTATCTGCTCGGGATGCAGCTGCTTTGCGGGAATTACAGATACTTGGCAAGATTTGAAATTTTAGATAAACGGAAGAAATACAGGGATAGAGAGAGCGTTTTTGTAGTTTGGATTCCGTTATTGATGTGTTTAGTCTTTTATGATAGTGATAAAGCCTGTTGTTTTTCCGTAGGGGGGTGAGTTTGTGTATAGACCGGGCCTCAATAAATACGGGAAGGCCGATGGGCCATATACTTGGGAAAATGGAATAAGCAGTGAAAAAAAATGAAGTCAAAATATTGCGGTCAAGCATTTTGGGTGCGTGCTTTGTTTTAACAGGGTGTAGTTTATCCGCTCCTAGCTATGGGACAGACAAGCCGGTTTCATTACAGTTTTTTGAAGATATTGCTAACATTACCTCTCTAACATCAAAAAATAACAATAGTCAGCTTGTTATGAAACCTCATCCAAAACTTGTGATTCCAAAGTTTAGCTCACGTATGGTTTTACCATTACCACAGCAGGATAATTCGTCCAATGAAGTAGAAGCATCAAAGCAGCATCCTAGGGATGGCAGAGTGGTTGTTTTCCCAAAGAAAATATCATCAGCTAATGAGTATGCAAATACTGCTGGTTCAAAAAGTGTTTCACGGTTGAAAGCGAAGCAACGACAAGAATATTTACGTCGTCAGAGAGCACAAGTGGGAAGTGCACAATATCGTCGCTATCTCACAGAGCCCCCTTTAAGTTATCGTCAACCAGCAAAGATTGCACCCATTAGCAAAAAAGATTCGGGGCGTTAAAAGAGCTTCAAAGAATAAAGTGCTTCGAAAATTCCCTCTGATAAAAAGAAGAGTCATTATTTTGAGGGGGGGGTAGTATTTTTAAAAGATAGGCGTATTAGATAAGAAGAGGGATTTTTTAACACCGTTTTTGTGTAAAAAAGTCTTTAAGCAGTTGAACAGCTTCTTTTTCCTTGAAACCAGAATAGATCTCAGGTTTGTGATGACAAGTTTTCTGCTGGTAAAAGCGTGGACCATGTTCAATGGCACCTCCTTTGGAGTCGCTTGTTGCATAATAAAGACGTCGGATGCGTGCAAATGAAATAGCAGCGGCGCACATTGCACAAGGTTCAAGGGTTACATAGAGGTCGCAATCAGGCAGTCTTTCGCTTTGAAATGTTTCGCAGGCCATACGAATAACACGCATTTCTGCATGTCCTGTAGGATCATATGCGGCTTTTGTGTAGTTACCGGCGCGTGCAATAATTGTTTTACCGTGTGTGATAACAGCACCTACCGGGACTTCATCTTTTTTCTTTGCCCATTGGGCTTCTAAAATGGCTATTTCCATAGGTGTCAAGGTCATAGAGTTCTTTCTGCAAAAGTATAGGGATTCGAAGGCTTTTCTAGAGAAAAGAATACTTATAAAATGGGTGAACTATGATCCTTTTATAACAAAGAGACATATTTTAAAATGTTTAAAACGAACTTGCAAGTAACCGATACATTACTTCTGCTATAGGATAGAAAATGATTGTATTACTGACCTTTTTCAGGATAAGCGGTATGGTACGGGGTAACAATTTTCTGAACCTACTGGAAGAGATTGGTGTGAAAAACAAATGAATGAAAACAGCAAGAGTGAACGAATTGCTAAAAGGTTAGCGCGTGCAGGGGTTGCCTCACGACGTGATGCAGAGATGATGATTGCTGCAGGCCGTATTGTCGTGAATGGTGAAGTTGTGACGACGCCTGCTTTTAATGTTACCCGCTCTGATGTTATTAAAGTTGATGGCAAACCTTTGTCTCCTACGGAACGAACGCGATTATGGCTTTACCACAAGCCGGCAGGATTTGTCACCACTAACCGTGATCCTGAAGGTAGGCCAACAGTCTTTAGCAACTTACCAAAAGGAATGCCTCGTGTTCTTTCAATAGGAAGACTTGACATTAACACAGAAGGACTTTTGCTGTTAACCAACGATGGTGGTTTAGCACATGTATTAGAGCTTCCTTTAACAGGGTGGGTGCGCAAATATCGGATTCGTGCACATGGAAAAATAACACAGGGTGCACTTGATAACCTTAAAAATGGCATAGCGATTGATGGTATTTTCTATGGTTCGATTGAAGCATCGATTGAACGTGAACAAGGGTCAAATATATGGCTTTCTGTAGCGTTGCGTGAAGGAAAAAATCGTGAAATAAAAAAGGTTTTGGGTGCATTAGGATTATTGGTTAATCGTTTAATCCGTGTATCTTATGGTCCATTTCAGCTCTCTGATTTGGAAGAAGGAGCTGTTCGTGAGATAAAAGGACGAATGTTACGTGAGCAATTGGGGGAGCGTTTAATTATGCAAGCCAATGCAGATTTTGATTCTCCTATTCTGAAACCCTTTTCAAACTCTACCGTTATTGCGGAAAAACGAAGTGGTAAAGATTCTTCTGTTACAAATGATGGTCGGATTTTCTCGAGTAGTAGAGAGATAAAACGCAAACAGCGCGACAGATCTATTCAGCACGATCAATCACGATTGGCTACGAAATCTGATGAAAAACTTGTGCGCAAGGATCGGAATGAAGAAGGAAAAGCAGAGCATTTTTTGCCTCGTTCGCGTCGTTGTAATGTTTGGATGGCTCCTGGTGCACGACCACAAAGTGGGCGCAAGAAGTCTTTCTATGGCGAAAATTCCTCGCATGAACATAAAAGCAAACTAGTTGATCAGAAATTTGTTCATAGAGAAAGAAAAAAGCCACCAGAAGTTCAATTACAGAAAGAGAGGGGTGCGAATTTTGATCAAAAATATGGTAAAAAATCTTTTAGTAAGGCGCGTTTTATTGGCAAGAAGGAGCGTTTTTTAAAGAAAGAAGAAAAGATCATGAAAGATAAAAATGATGCGCGTTCTTTTGAAAGAAAACGTAGGACTAAGTTTGATAGTACCATGAAAAAATCTAAAGCGTATAGTGGTGATGCAAAAACAACGAAGAAATTTGGAGGAGCACGTGCGGATTATCGGGGGTAAATTTGCTGGGCGTATTTTGTTTGCTCCTACGGGGCAATCGATTCGTCCAACGAGTGATCGGACACGCGAAAGCCTTTTCAATATTCTTGCTAGCCGAGAAGAACAATTTTGGACCAATAAACGTGTTCTTGATCTTTTTGCTGGGACTGGTGCTTTAGGCATAGAGGCTCTATCGCGTGGTGCAAAAGCTGCTGTTTTTGTTGAAAATTCAGTTGATGGGCGTGGACTGTTGCAAAAAAATATTGAAGCTTTTGAATTGCAGTCTATTGGGCGTATTTTGCGTCGCGATGCAACAAAACTGGGGAATATTGGGACAATGCTTCCATTTGATGTTATTTGTGCAGATCCTCCCTATGGACATTGTTTAGGTGAGCGTGCTTTTGTAGAAGCTCTAAGAGGAGGGTGGGCAAAATCTGATACACTTTTTGTGCTTGAAGAAAAGAAAGATACACTGATTCAATTACCTGATACATTTTATCTCGATGATGAGCGTTTTTATGGGGATACAGCAATACGTTTTTATAAACTGCGTTCATAACTTCAGGCTTGAGGTAGTTCTTGTTTTTATCTGATAGGATAAGAGAGGTTATCTTATATATCTTTTTTCATGAGGTGTTTGCTTTATTAACCAATCATCATTTTTGAAGTTAATCAAAGACGAAGAAAGATTTTCTGCAATTATTTTGCATCACTAACGTATAATCTCTTATTCTTATACATGATACATCTAAGGGTATATAGCATGTTCGGGTGATATTCTCATGACCATCGCTATATGCTAAGTTTCAGGTAGACGATATAAGAAGCATAAAGGTGTAATCGCCTTTGCAGCATTACTACACATGTACAAAAACCTTGATAACATTATACAAAGATATTCCCTTTTAAAATCGATGATTCGATAACGTTTTATGCTTTTTTTAAAAATATTAACGGAATACATAAAAAAATATTTCTAAAATAAATCTGCAATTTTCTACATCCTTGGTATACTATTTACACAAGTTTTCTTAGATCTAGTAATTTTTCATCATGGAAATTACTTTATATGTTCAAAATAAAGGATAAGTAATGTATAAAACGTGTTTTTAGATATTATTTATAAATATTCTAAGGGGGAGAAGGTATGGCTTACGCAACCAATAAAGCAGATATTCATGATACGATTTATGCTCTGCGTTTATATCTTAAAGTCCTTGATCTCATTAGAAAAGCGGAATCCAGACAGACAGCTGGTAGCCTTTCCTGCATTGATTTCTTTTATATCTTATACAAATATATTCTTCAAATAAATCCAACACGTATCAATGAATCCCAAGTGTGATCGATATATTCAAAGTAAAGGGTATGCGGTTGAAGTGTTGTATAGTATATTATCAGAGAAATGGGATATTTTTATCCTCAATTTCTTGAGACGGATTTAAGCTTTGGTTCAAATTTTATTGGCCATGTAACCAAAAAAGTTCCTGGTATCGAATAACGCATAGAGTTTCTTGGTCATGGCTTATCTCTTGGTGCGGGAATAGCTCTTGCTGGACAGCATAACGCTCAATCCTGCCGTATTTTTGTACTTCTTGGCAACGGTGAAATGACAAAGGGATAGGTTTGGGAGTCAGCACTTTTTTCAGCATACTATAGACTTAGCAATCTTATTACCTTATTGCAGTTGTCAATAGAAATCGGTTGCAAATTATGGGTAACGGATGTCTTAATGAAAATAGAGCCTTTATCAGATGAATTTACAAGTTTTGGATGACACTTTGTAGAAATCGATGGTGACGATATAACACAACTGAAAAGACTTTTAGCATCAACTTTATCGCATAAGGAAAAACCAACAACAATACTTATGGATACAATAAATGGATGCGGAATTTTCGCTATGGAAATGACGTACGCTGGTACCATAAAGTTCCAACAGATGAGGAATATAATAGGGCTGTCAATGAAATTCAGATAAAAATTCAATTGATGAAAGAAAGAGCGTGAATACTCTCTATCAAGAAACACAAACTGCCGTGAAATTTTCCAACCTCGAAATTTTGAATAAGACTCTTATAAAAATAGAAAATTTGATAAAGATATTGTTGTTTTAACAGCTGATTCACGAATATCTGGAAAATTGACCGATTTACAAAATTTTATCCGAAATGTATTGTAGAAGTTGGAATTGCCAAACAAAATTTAGTAGGCGTTACCGCTGGTCTCTTGCTTCATGTGGAAAAAAGCCTTTTGTTGTTTCGCAAGCGTGTTTTTTGACAACGCGTGTACTTGAACAAATAAAAGTAGATGTGGCTTATTGCGAAAATCCTGTTTAATTGATTGGTATAAGTGCTGATATTAGCCATGGATCCCTCAGGGCAACACATCATGCCATTTCTTATTTTGCTTCGCTTCGTGCTATTCCTAAACCTACGCATCATTGCTTCGGTGGATAATAAGGAAACGGAAGCTGTAATTCTCTCGATGCTTAGAAGTCCTACGCCTATTTATGTACGTTTAGGAAAGCACTCTATTACAAATATTCATAAAGATACTTTAAAAATCAATATCAGCAAAGCTTCTGTTATAAAAAAAGAAAAGATGTTCTCTTACTTGCCACTGGCGAGACTGTTCAGATTTGTCTTGATGCTGCTAAAGAACTCCAAAATATGAAGTTATACCAATGTTTGTCAGTGTACCAACAATTCGGCCTTTATATGATGCATCTATTCTAGAACTGCGCAAACTTCACAGATCTATTATAGTCTGTGAAGAGCATAGTGGTAAATAAAGGGCTTGGAGATGCAATTGCGAGATTACTTATGGAACATAGCATTGTGTGCAAATTTGTATCGCTAGAGATATCGGATGAACCAATCTGTAATGGAAGCCAATTGGATGTTTTCGCACATTATGAAAGAAGCTCAGGTAGTATAACGAAAACTGTGTCAGCAATGACATAATATATAAAAATATTAAATTTCTTCCTAATATACTTACCAGTTAAAACATTATAAATCATTGAGGATACAAAATAAAATAGATAAGCACATCAAATCGTGCTGTCTTTTTTTTCATTATTTAAAAATGTACTCTATAAAAGACAATATCATATCCTATGGTATATTATCCAATAAATGCACACAAATATTATAGAGATTATAGAATCTGATCAATTTTTTATCGTTTATAGACTATTAATAATATATCTTGATATTTTAAATAAAATTAATTATACACTATGCGTGTTTATTATATATTAAAATGAAACTAAATGACATTTATAAATCTACTTTTTTATGCCAACATGGAAGAGAATTAATTGGCGTATTATATTTTAAACGTTTTTTATAAATAGGAGGGAAAAAATGCTTACAGCAGCACTTATATCTATTTTTGCTTTCTCAACAGTTATTTTGCCTTTAATAGCTGCGCTTGTTCCTTTTTATCCTTAGAATGAGCTTTTAACGACCCAAATAAAGGTTATGTAGTCTTATTTGTGTTTTTTTGCATTCAATTATTATTAAGCTTTTTTATTTGACTATTAGCGTAGTTATTGGACATTTCCCGTCGTTTTATGGAGGAGACTCTTGACATTTTCTATTTAACATTAATTGTCAACATATCTGTGAAATACACAAATATACTCCTCTATAAAAAGGACTTTCATTTTCTAAAAACAGTGTAAAATATTGCTTTCGTTGTTTAAAAAGCATCTATATTTACTAAACTCTCACCTGTAATCTCTTTAACCGCCTGTGCACCGGTCAATGTCATAGCCACCCGCATTTCATTCGCAAAAAGATCAAGGAGATGAGCAACACCTCTCTCGCCCGCTGCTGCAAGTGCATAAACAAAAGCACGCCCAATCATAACGGCATTTGCGCCTTGAGCTATCATGCGTACAACATCAAGGCCAGAACGAACACCAGAATCTACTAAAATAGCCAAATCACCCTTTACCGCTTCGGCAATTGCTGGCAATGCTCGTGCAGTAGATAAGACACCATCAAGTTGACGTCCTCCATGATTGGAAACAACAATACCATCAGCACCAAATTGTACTGCTTCTCGTGCATCTTCTGGATCGAGAATACCTTTCAAAATCATTTTTCCCTTCCAAAAATCTCGAATCCATTGCAAATCGCGCCAACCAATTGATGGATCAAAATTTGCACCGAGCCAACCAACATAATCATCCAATGCAATTTTCTTTTGCAAATAAGTAGAAACATTTCCAAGATCATGTGGACGCCCCATAAGACCAACATTCCAAGCCCAATGTGGATGAATAAAAGCTTGTAAAATACGACGTAACCCAGCATAAGGCCCAGACATTCCTGAATGTGCATCACGATAACGTGCACCAGGAACCGGCATATCGACTGTAAACACCAAGGTTTGTATTCCAGAAGCCCAAGCCCGCTCTAATGCATCACGCATAAATCCACGATCTTTAAGCACATAAAGTTGAAACCAAAATGCACTTCCAACTGCTTTCTGAACTTCTGCAATAGGGCAAACTGAAACTGAGGATAGGGTAAAGGGAATACCTTTTTCAACGGCTGCACGCGCAGCTTGTACCTCACCACGGCGTGCATACATGCCTGTTAATCCAACGGGTGCAAGTATAATCGGTAAATTAAGTGTTTGATCAAAAAGCTTGGTTGAAAGATCAACTTTACCGATCTGCTTCAGAATCCGTTGACGCAGTGCAAGTGCTTGAAGATCGGTACAATTACGTCGCAGCGTCTCCTCAGCATAAGCTCCACCATCAATGTAGTGAAAAAGGAAAGGAGGAAGTCTACGTTTTGCTGCCTTGCGGTAATCAAATGTTGAGGAAATAATCATGAGTAGCACCAATATTCCTGAATGAACAATAAATACATTCTAAAACTAATAAGGACTAACCCGCACGTCACCTATTAGACGTTCTCCCAAAACACTTCATTCAGTAGATGCAGGAAATTAATATTGCAACTCAAAAATACATAAATGAAAATAAAATTTTTATTACCCTCATTTAGATTAAGAATCTATGGGGGCTAAATCTTAATAAATAACTTATAAACGTACACATTATTAACATGTATCCAAAAATAAAGAATTAAGGTACGACACCTTTTTCTCATCAATATCCTTTAAAAGATATTGTTTGAGTTATTGATTCTCATTTTAAAGCAATACCCTTCTTATAAACTATAAAGATATTTCACATTACAGTTTTAAAAAGTTCTAGAGCTAACTATTGAGTATAGACTATGAAGCTTCTTTATAAAGATGAAAGTATCAATAGAACAAATTAAACTTGTCACATGCATCAGATGTTTTCTTTTACAAGTTTCCAGCCAATAAAAATTTATCAAAGCACACACATCTCGATTTACTTAAAGAATTTTAATTATGATTATTTATAAACAAAAAAATATCATCTTTTTTTCAGATATTTACTGTTCTATCACTGATAACTTACTTTCGCATTTTTTAACGATATTTGATATGAAAAGAGTACAGAATAATTTTTATTTCAATTTTTAAAAATAAAACGAATGCTAACAACCAATTTCGCATATCCAATTTGAGAAATGAACACATTAACAGTGTATCATATTTATGAAAATGAGGTTGATATATATGCTTCTTGCAAAGACTTTATCAACACTCGTATCTTCAAATCATTTAAAATGTTTAGATAACTTTAATTCTTGCGCTTGATAATGTGATCCAGCATTATGCCCGTATAGTATAGACGGCCTATTGAGCATATGTTCATATACTAAACGACCAATAATTTGACCATGTTCTAAGATAAATGGAACCTCACGGCTGCGGACTTCCAAAACTGCTTTTGCTCCTTTTCCACCAGCTTCCATATGCCCAAAGCCTGGGTCAAAAAAACCTGCATAATGCACTCTGAATTCACCAACTAAAGGATCAAAAGGGGTCATTTCAGCTGCGTAAAGCGGGGGAACATGGACAGATTCTCGCGAAACTAAGATATAGAACTCATCAGGATCAAGAATCAATTCCCTTTGACCACGGTTAAAAAGAGGCTCCCAAAAATCTAGAATATCCACAATAGCGTGTTTATCAATATCAATAATATTTGTATGGCGTTTACCACGATAGCCTACAAGTCCATTTTCATCCCCTTTCAAATTAATTGAAATCCCAATACCACCTGCGCTAATATTAGGCAAATCATCCGATATTAGTGTTTCATTTGTATGCAAAGCATGCAACTCAATTTCATTTAAATAACTGTATCCTTTGCGAAATCGAAGTTGAGATAAACGCGAACCGGTACGCACCAAAATTGGAAATGTGCGTGGACTCATTTCAAGATAGAGTGGGCCATGGTAACCGGCATAAATCTTATCAAATTCCCGCGCGTTATCGGTAATCACACGTGTAAAAATATCTAATCGCCCGGTAGAACTTTTTGGATTTGCAACGGCCGATAAAGTTTCCGGTAAAGCCAAACTTTCTAAAAGAGGAACTATATAAACACATCCTGTTTCCAAAACTGCTCCATCTCGCAAATCAAATTCGTGTAATTTTAACCGTTCGATTTTATCTAAAACTTTTACATCAGCGCCCGGCATAAAGGAAGAACGTATACGATAGGCTTTATCTCCTAAACGAAGATCAAGACTTGCAGGTTGTATTTGGGCTGCATCAAATGGCCAAAGAGCCTTGAGAATGCTATTATCAATCAAAACTTGTATATCACTATTTGCCAAAATACCGCTCACACGCACCATATGTTCTGCCTTCCATTTTTACTTCATTTCTTTTTGGCTCAGATGATTGATGAGTGCAAGCTGTTTTAAGGCGACAACAACAATTCTCCTCTGGTTTTGCTAATAAATTTGTTGCTACAATCTACATGAAAACACTATAAGCGACGAAACAGTACTTGGTGCAACATTCCGGAAAGTAAATATAAGAGTTATTTTGTGAATAATATCTTACACAATTCCATTCTTGAATGTTACACAAATAATGCTATCATAATTCAAATCTCTCATAGAATCCGCAGGAATCTTTGTATAATTTATTATGATCATACGCCATCTTAGCGAAAATATTATTAATCAAATTGCTGCCGGTGAAGTTATCGAACGACCAGCAAATGTTGTTAAAGAACTTGTTGAAAACGCTATTGATGCTGGAGCAACCCGAATCGAAATTGTTACAGCAAATGGTGGGAAGAACTTTATAAAGGTCTGTGATAACGGCTGTGGTATTCCTGCAGATCAGTTGACATTAGCAGTTTCTCGCCATTGTACCTCAAAAATTACTGATAATGTGCACAATATTTGTTTCCTTGGGTTTCGAGGAGAGGCTTTACCATCTATTGGTTCTGTTGCTAAACTTAAACTCACTTCACGAACCCGGGATGCTGATAATGCTGCTGAAATTACTGTTACAGCAGGAAAAGTTATTGGCCCCAAACCAGCTGCCGCAAATTGCGGAACGATTGTTGAAGTTCGTGACCTTTTTTTTGTCACTCCAGCACGGCTCAAATTTATGAAAACGGACCGTGCTGAAATGAATGCGATTACTGATATGATTAAACGAATTGCTATCGCATTTCCGCATATCCGTTTTTCCCTTTCAGGCTCAGATAGAACTTCTATGGAATTACCTGCTACGGAAAATAATATCCAAGGACAATTACAACGTATTACGCAAATTATGGGGAAAGAATTTGCTCCCAACAGTATCGCACTGAATGCTGAACGCGAATCAGTTCGTTTGACTGGATTTGCTTGTTTACCATCCTTCAACCGTAGCAATAGCCTTCATCAATTTTCTTATGTAAATGGGCGTCCAGTGCACGATAAATTTCTCTGGGGAGCAATTCGAGGAGCCTATGCTGATGTTATGACACGGGATCGTTATCCTGTATCTATTCTTTTTATTGATCTACCACCTGCTGATGTAGATGTTAACGTCCACCCTGCCAAAGCAGATGTACGATTCCGTGATTCAGGGCTCATTCGCGGTTTAATCGTTGGAGCAATTCGTGAAGCATTGCATCAGACGGGTGTTCGTCCTACTTCAACGCGTTCTGAAGCAATGTTGGCTGCATTTCAGATACAACAGCCATTGAAAACTTTTAAAAATACACATTCACCTTCTTCTTACAGTTCACAGCCCCATCATTTTGCATCCGCATCAATGCTTCATAAGCCATTGGATATTATCAACTCTTTTGGTTTAGAAGAAGATGCTACTCCTCTTATAGACGGTTTAGATACACCAAGTGGTGATACTTACATTTCAAGTACGGCACCTTCACCAGAAGAATTATCTTATCCACTAGGAGCAGCCAGGGCACAAATTCATAAAAACTATATTATTGCTCAAACCAAAGATAGTTTGATTATTGTTGATCAGCATGCTGCACATGAACGATTGGTTTATGAAGCACTCAAGAATGCGCTTTATTCCAAACCACTTCCCTCACAATTGTTGCTTATCCCTGAAATTGTAGAACTCTCTGAAGAAGATGCAACATGCCTTTTAACGCATAAAGATGCTTTGCAGAAATTTGGCTTGTGTATAGAACCATTTGGACCGGGTGCAATCGTTGTACGTGAAACACCCTCCATGTTAGGAGAGATCGATGTACAAGCCCTCATTAAAGATCTCGCAGATGAGGCTGCTGAATATGATACTACAGACAATTTAAAAGCAATGCTTGATTATGTTGCAGCGACTATGGCCTGTCATAGTTCCATACGATCTGGGCGTCTTTTACGCCCTGAAGAAATGAATGCACTGTTACGACAAATAGAAGAAACGCCTAATACGGGAACGTGTAATCATGGACGCCCCACTTATATTGAACTCAAATTGGCTGATATAGAGAGGCTTTTTGGTAGGAAATAAATTTCTCTTCCCCACTTTAGCAAGAAAGAAATATTTTTTAATTCACTATCGGCTTTATTAAGGTATCTTATGGCACTTTACTTGTATAACATCTCATAAGAATAGAAAGGGAGTATAAAAAGTGTTTTCCAGTAATGAACGCGAAGCAAAAATTCATTATTCTAATAATGGATATAAAATCATAGAATATGGAACCTATACCTTTTGTGCTGTCAGTGGACAAAAAATCCCAATAGACGATTTAAAATATTGGAATCATCATCGCCAAGAAGCATATGCGAGTTGTGAAATTTCCTATCATCGCGAACTTGAATGCAATCCATATCTTAACAAATTGTTAGAAACACAGAAAAAATAACCTACTGAAAGCTACAAATTCGCTTCTTAAAAGGAGAGATGTCTACGCTCTCTAAAACGATGCATCACCTCTTCAAGGAGTATACGGCAAAAATCTTTTTGAGCAAAATCAACGCTGACATCAAATACAATAAGATTTTTTAAGTCTTTTTGTACACTACTTGTTTGTATACGTGCATAATCCTTGGCAGTTGTAGCTAGCCATAAATTTTGCATTTTAGCCTTTTGTGCAAGTTTTTTTAAATCGGTGTCGGTAAAAAAATAGTGGTCAGGATAAGAATAAGTTTGCACCACATGACCGGAGAGTTCTTTAATAGATTTGAAAAATTTATCTGGATTACCAATACCTGCAAATGCCAAAAATGATTTTCCTGCAACCTCCCCAGATGCGAATGATTTGAGATGTGCATGATGCGAAGGTTTTCCAGTATTTGTGACAAGGGAAGTAATCTTATCACACGCATCCGAATGACCAAACAATAAAATACTATCCGTCAAAGAAAGCTGTGTTTTTAAGGGTGCACGCAAAGGTCCTGCTGGAAAAACAGCTCCATTACCAAAACCACGCAATGCATCTACAACAAGCAATGCATAGTCCATATAAAGACGACGGCTTTGAAAACCATCGTCCATTAAAATAAGATTACATCCTTCTTGCTTGAGTCGTTGTGCTGCTGCATAACGATCGGCTGAGATAGCCACAAGGGCATGCTGTAGAAGTAAAAGTGCTTCATCTCCAACATCGCGTGCATTATCATATTCCTTATTTACAATATGTACTTCCTTAATTGTTCCACCATAACCACGCGATACAACACCAGGTACAAAACCAAGTTCTTTAGCCACTTGAGCAAAAGCGATAACAACGGGCGTTTTACCAGCACCACCACATGTAAAATTACCAATACACAAGACAGGAAGATCGATAACGGGAAGCTCTCTTGTCATACGGCGATGTAAAAAATAGCCATAACCCCACGAAACTGGTGTTAACAGAGTACGCAAAAAGCTTTTATCTTTCCACCAAAAATGCGGCGCGCTAATGTGCATAGTTATCCTGATTTTGGTTTAACCCTGTTTGTATTACAAGAGGTTGCAAAAAGGGATCAAGAACCTTTAATGTGCGCTCTAGTGCACCTGCCATCCCTGTTGCAACTTCATAGGCTCTATCAGCCATTTCTTGTCGAAATACTTCATTTGTTAAAAGTTTATACACTTGTATAGCAAGCTGTTTTGTATTTTGAATCATATATGCTGCATCACGCATTAAAAATTCTTCAAACATCTCTTGAAAATTTGAGACATAGGGGCCTGTTAAAATCGCTGAACCAAGTAAAGCTAACTCCAATGGATTGTGTCCACCATCCTCACATAATGACTTACCAATAAAAGAAACTTTTGATAAGCGAAGAAAAAGCGCTATCTCCCCAATCGTATCACCCCACAAAATGTCTGTATTGGCATCTGGAACAATATTGCTGCTTCTACGGATAAAACGCAACCCTTTATTGTCACATTTCTTGACAAGGTCTTCCAACCGTTCAGGATGGCGAGGAACAATAATTGTCAATAAATTTGGCAAATAATTTTTAAGAATCTGATGGACCTCAAAAGCAATTTCTTCTTCCCCTTCGTGGGTTGAAATAGCTGCCCAAACCGGGCGATTGCCAATAGCACTCCGATAATATGTAAGCAATTCTTGATTTTCAGCCGGTAAAACATTAGCCTTAAGATTACCAGAAAACGCAACAGATTTTACTCCAAGTGCATGGTAATAAGCGACATCTTTTTCGTTTTGACCAATAGCTAAATCGATATGCTTAAAAATATGTTTGACAAGAAAAGGGCGCTTTTGCCAAGCTTTAAAAGTTCGTTCGGACATATGGGCATTTACCAAAATCTGTGGAATGCGCATTTTAGCAAGCTCTTTAATACGTAAAGGCCAAATTTCCGATTCACAAGTCAGTGCTAGATCAGGCTTCCAATAATGAATAAAACGGCGTACTGCCAAGTCTAAATCCAATGGAGCATACTGATGAATTAACTGATTTCTAAAATGCTTTTTTACGAGGGAAGAAGATGTCACAGTACATGTTGTTAATAATATATTGATTTTTAATGACAAAATATAATCAATGAGCGGAACAAGAGCGAGGGTTTCTCCAACACTTGCTGCATGTAACCAGATTAATGGGCTTTGAGGTCGCTCCTTCTGGCTTTTACCCAAACGCTCTTTTTGGCGACCTCGTTCTTCTTTTCCACGTACAGTACGAAGAAACAAATAAAAGGGTATAATAGGACGTAAGCAAAAACCAAATATCCGATAGATTAAAAGAGCTACATGTGCTTTTAGTTCCATCATGAAAACCACTTCATTTATCTGTTTTGAGATGTCTATAAACTTTTTCTATTAAAAGATTCATCACTCCCATTTATTGCATTCATTTTTTTTCCAGCGAATAGAAAGATATCTTTCACATTTTAGTCCACAAAAAACACTACACTTGTGAGAGGATTATCGGGAAAGAGAATCGCGCTTTTATTCCCTATCTTTTCAAGAACTTTCTCCCATGGAAATGCATATACACAAAATATGATAGGACAGATAAATAATTTAGCGAATAAAATAATCTATTTTCGTATTCTACGCCCTTTATATCCACAAGTATAGTATCTTTTATCAGACTAAAGAGCATTTTGAATGTTAAAAGTTTCCATAAGAATCATGATGGACATAAGGTATTGCCTCGTTTTCTCGAACGATACATAAATTTAAGCTCTTATTTTTTTGTAAATTAAACATTGATTTTTTGGTGAGTAGAACAAAAAAATGTGGCAACAACTTTTTTATTTTGAAAATAAAAAAAGAGATCTCGGATATGCTGTCCATGCAAAAAGTGATAAGGAAATAAATAACAAACATTCTCTATTTTTGCAACATTATCTCAATTTTTCAACTGCAAATTTATTCAATAAGCAAAATGAAAATAAACTTTCCACGCGATAAAAAACTATACGAATACTGTTTTGTCAGTAAAGATTAATTTCCTCGTTAAAAACTCTTTAAAATGTATTATTTTTTTGGATTTTTTTACTCATCCGAACATTCAATCTTTCTCTTTTTTTACTCAGATAACATAGAAAAATAATGATTGAATACTTGGAATTTCTTATTTATCGGTTGTTTCAGTGTCAAGAAGCCGATGCAAGTCTACAATGTAATAACGTTGTAATGCGTTATCTACACTACTTTGTGCTTTCGCCTGCCATGCCTCTTGGGCGGATTGGTAGTCTGGAAAAATACCAACCACATCTAACTCATCAATATTCTTAAATTGGTTACTACTAAGATTTTTCAATTCTCCACCAAATACAAGATGCAAATACTGTTTTTTTTCGTTGGCTTCAGACATATGTGCCTCCATATCATTAAGAGATTTTAGCGCGTTTTTTTATGTGGTTAAACTAACTTTGCTTGACGAACAACACCTATCACCTCCTGACAGCAATTATTTTTTCCAGCGATTAAAAGTCCGTACTGATAATGTTCAATGCCGTAAGATATAAAAGGTGCATCAAGGGATAGAAAACATCCTCCGCATTCCTGTAAAATAAGATCAGCTGCAGCAATATCCCACGCATGACAATTTGGGCGAACTAATACGATATCGATCTCATTTTGAGCAACAAGAACAATACGATATGCAAGAGAGGGAATGTGGCGATAAAAACTGACCCGATTGCAAAAATCATCCGGCAATTTTTGTGCTAACGATTTATCAATTGAGACTTTATATTTTCTATTTGTTTGAGAGAATAAAAGAGGAATCTCTACGTCATTTAATGTTGCTCCTCTACCCGTAACAGCTGCATAAACATCCTCCTGAGCTGGACATTGCACAACACCTACAATAGGACGCTCGTTCTCAATAATAGCAACCGAAATACACCAAGAAGTGCTGCCAGAAAGAAAACCACGCGTTCCATCAATAGGGTCAACCACAAAGTAGCGCGCATAAGCTTTTCGCCCTCGGTCATCTTTTGTTTCCTCTGAAATCCATCCATAATCCGGTCGTGCTCCAAGAAGTTTTTCCTTCAAAAAGCGATCAACTGCGAAATCTGCTTCACTAACCGGTGAATTGCCTTCTTTCATCCAAACATCCAACGCACACCCAAAATACCTCATTGCTAAATCTCCTGCCTCTCGACAAACATCAAGCAAAAGGTTTAAATCAGAAGAATGATGCGTGTTATTTTCCTGCAAGTGTCATCCCTTCAATTAATAATGTTGGAGCTGCTATACCATAACGCCGATCAATATCGCTTGCTGGTGTCAAATGTGCTAACATATGGAGTAAATCAGAACCTAGTGTTACCTCGCTTACTGGATAAGTGATTTCACCGTTTTCAATCCAAAAACCAGAAGCTCCACGACTATACTGACCCGTGACAAAATCAATACCATGCCCGAATAATTCTGTGACATAAAACCCGCTTTGCAAACCTTTTACCATATCATAAGGCGATATTAAACCCGGTTCAATAGCAAAATTAGTGCTGGACGGTTGAACAGATGACGCTGAACGTACACCGTGACCATTGGTTTTAAGCCCTAATTCACGAGCTGAAGATGATGAAAGGAGCCAGTATTTTAAAATACCATTTTCAATAATATTGAGCGTTTGCCCTTCTACTCCTTCTCCATCGAAAGGTCGAGAAGCATTTCCACGTAAGCGCAGAGGTTGGTCTGTCACATTAACATGCGGTTTCATCACCGCTTTTCCCAAGAGATTTTGTAAAAGACTCGTTTTACGTGCCACCGATGCTCCATTAACCATAGATGCGATATGCCCTGCAATTCCACGAGCCACACGCGGATCAAAAATAACATCTACAGTTCCTGTAGCAGCACGAACTGCTCCTAAGCGTCGAACTGCTCCAACACCTGCATTTCTTCCCACAGTTTCTGCTGCTTCCAAATCAGAAAAATGTAGTGCAGTTGTATAATCATAATCGCGCTCCATTGCTGTGCCTTCACCAGCAAGCGCACTGCAAGAACGTGAAAAATAACTGGAGTGATAGGCTCCACAAAAACCATCGCTTGTCACAAGGACAAATCCGCTACGACCATAAGCTGTCGTGGCCCCACCAGAATTGCTCACTCCTTTAACATCAAGAGCTGCTGCTTCCATTTTCAAAGCATCGTCTGTTAGAAAATGACTGTGTGGAACAAAATCATCAAAAAGATCAAGATCTTTAGGATGTGTAACCAAAGACTCTTTATCTGCCAATCCTTCAAATAAACTATCAGGAGAAGCTTTTGCCATCGCAACAGCACGCTCTGCAAGTTTTTGCGGGTAAGCCGCTAAATTAGCAGAAACACTTGCTACTTTTTTACCGACAAAAACTCTTAAGGTGAAATCATTACTCTCTGAAGATTCTGTCGATTCAACTTTTCCAAAACGAACCGATACATTGGTAGAATGTGCGCGAACAATAATAGCATCAGCAGCATCTGCCCCAGAACGTCTTGCCGATTCAACGAGTGAAGCAGCTTTATCAATCTGGTTTTTGTCAGTCATTATGGACTCCCTTAAATATTAACATTCATGTGGTTAAGCCATTTGGCAAATTTATACAAAGTATAGCGCCTGTATGCTTATCAGTAAAAAATCACGCGGTATTAAGCACTTTTTTCTTCGATGAAACAAGCGATTCTCTTTTAGCGCCTTTTCACAAAGGTGCAATATGTTCTCAATTTTTTACTTCCACTATTCCAATACACTTCATATCATGAAGCAAGCTAAATCCACATTTAAATCCCAAAAAGAGGAAACTATACAATGGATAATACTTGGATTTAAGCTCAAATATTCAAGTATTCCAATAATCGGCAGATATTCTAAACCACATACCCCTTGGCCACTAAATGCTAAACCAATTTTCATGTTATCTTGCCTATAAGATTCTTTAATTCTCACGCAAGTACAAGAAACATTTTACTATAATACTCTTTCTTGATGCTTACGAGCTCTTTGTTTCACGAACATAACAATCTTCTGAATGAAACAAAGATTACAGAAAGTGTAAAAGATCACTTCTCTCATTATGATCTTACCAACAGCAGCAGTTATATATTTCCTTAATCCTGCATAGGACGTCAGCCCAAAATCTCTATCGTTTATATCTATTGAAAATAAGTTGTAATCATGGCATTCTTTTTAGCGACTATCGGGAAAATGATAACAGTATCGTGTCTTTTTTATGCACCGTAATTAATTGGTTACTATATTATTAAAGCAAAAGGCTAATTAGCTTCTTCTATAATATCTGTGTCTCAATCCAGTGCCGAAATCAGCATATCATATATAGATTCAATTAATGATAGCAGAATTATAGGTTATAATCCCTTTAAACAGACTCAGAGATCTATGTTAGGTAACGAGACATCTCCACACATAAAAAAAAACAACCATTTTTTGAAGAGATGGACATAATAGATAGAATAAAGTGCTTTTTATAAAAGCTTTAGTGTAGAATGGATTTTACATAAGAGTTTGATGAGGTTTAAAAACATAAAAATGTTTTCTGGAGGGGTATAAAATATCTATGGTTATAAAGGACTTCATTCTCACATAGGCTATAACGCCTACATCGTTTCTTTTTGAAAAATATCAATTTCTTTATATTAATCATCACTACGAAAGAGTTTTATTGCCAGTAAGAGCACGCTGGCTCATTTCAAGCATCGCATCCCGAAGATGTAACTTAATTTTTGATCCAATAATCATTCCAAATAAAGGAGAGAGTAAGCCAGACATCGTCACAGTATGACGAATTGTATTATTTGAAGCATCAGTTTTTTTTGAACAAATATACTCATGATTGAAAATTATACGCGTAAGAGGAAGTTTAGCATAATCAGAAAAACAAACGTTTTTTACAACTTTATTAAGCGTAAAGGTTACTATTGGTCCTTTTTTAGGTTTCATACGTCCTACAGTTCCTTCTTTGAAAGTACCGGAAAGCTTTACCCACTCAAGTTCGTGGTCCCAGCAAGGCCATGTTTCTACATCTTCCCACATAGCCCAAATCTGCTCAGCACTTGCTTCTGTATTAATTTCTTCACTATGTACCCATCTAAACATGAAAGTCCTCTTTTATTTTACAAAAAATTCCCATTTTAAATACATCAATATTTAGGCTAAAAAAACTGTTAAATTTAAGATACTTTTCCCTCAAGTTTGGTCCTGAACAGCATTATTATAATCAAAGAATAAGTGGATCACGATCACTTATTTTAGATCATTCCTTAATGAACAAAGCTGTTCAGTTTCTCAAAGAAGGCTTCTTGAGATGTTTGAGCAAAAACAAAAAATCACCAAAACAGTTAAAGAATTAGCCGTCATAAATCCCCATTACCTCGCGAATTCGGGCTGCATCGTAAGCTGTAATTTCAAAAAACTCGTCGCGCTAACATTTTTCAATGAGGATAGATTAAAAATTCAAGCCCTTGAATCTTTTTCAAAACAACAGATTTTGCTTGTTTATTAAAAATAATACCTTTTCAAAAAGGCAAAAAATGAGGCGCTTGCTCTACTTGATAAATGTGGTTATCCTTAAATATACACTGAAATTCTAACGTTTGAAGAACCTGTCTAGTACCCGTTTTGCAGCGTGGACAGTAAATAAATGCTTCATCTCCCTTAGATGTTTTTTGAAGTGGTCCAGCCTTACCATGAAAGACTTGAAGAAAGCCAAATTCAGCAGTAAGGCGGGCATGCTCTTGGGAAATCACGACTATCCAATGTTTCATTTCATATTCACTTTTTCACCAAGTGAGCAATACTTTCTCCACTGAGTGGAATACCTTTTCAAAAGTGATCCAATAACCAGGGAGAGCTTTCCGCACTGCTGAAGGATGGAAAGAACTAGGCAGAACAAAATTTTAGAAACGAGGTTCGAATTATATAAAGATACGCAAGAACATATTGATACCCATAACTTTTTATAATCCAATAAAAATAAGTATTCAGAGAAAAAATCTCATATCAAAAATTAAAGGTGATCTAAAAGGTGGACAGGTGATGTGTGCAAAGGTGGACGAGAATTTGAATTAAAGTGAAAGTGGAGCAAAGGTTATCAGTATCATTTGTAAAGATGTATCCTTAGAATAAATACTGTGATGAGGTAGGTTTATGATTGAGTGTTTGAAAAAACTATGCATTCTTAGTTTTTTCATGATAGATACTACCATAAGTACTGTAAAATAGGATTTGGTTCTATTACGAAAATTTTTTTAAAAGAAGTGCACAAGTTTTCTGGACATTATAGTGATATTTTTAAGGAGAACAATGATCCTATTGTATTGCGAGAGCAAAATATTTTAAAACAGCAAAGCAATATCTTTAAAGAAATTTCTAGTAATTTTTGAAAGCAAAAAAGCTGAGTTAGAGAATAAAGGCAAAAACGATTGCTGGTTTTTTTCCACTAGATTTATACGTTATTCTACAGATAGATATTTTTTCTATAAAAAGAATTCACAGCGCATATCATTCGTAATGTTTTTGCTTCATTTTGGTATAAAAAAGCAGATCAGCGCGAAAAGCACTTAATCTTATCAATATTGCGTGAAATATGTTGCAGCTCTTGACTGAGATAGTGATCTAAAAGTGTGTATGAAAACACGCGCTCTTTTAAAAAACAACGTGCTACACCAATAAAGATTTTTGCTATGTCATGACAAGAAATTCTAGTTTTCTATCAAAATTCAGAGGATGATCTCCAGTCAAATTTAGCACTGAAGTTACTAATTTTAACTGGAGAACGATTGTATTCATTGTGATATTTGCATCTTGAGTAAATTGATAAAAATATATGGGTGATATTAAAAGAAAATAGTAAAGGGAGTGTAAGGAAAGTTTAAGATTTTCGCATGACACTGAATGATAAAGCCTTAAAAATGGTTGAAAAATCTCTCTTCTTTAAGAAAAATTACTTTCTGTTTCCTGATCTTAAAGGCTTCCAGTTTTTGATGCAAGTACGGAAAATATACAAAACACTTTACAGCTTAATCTGTTGTCTCCATGGTTTTTATTTAAGCTCATAGGAGTTGGATAGCAGAAACAGTGTAAACACCATTTGAAGTTGCTAAAACTGTTCTTGCTCACTCAGAGCTCAGTGACACAAGCTTACTACAAACGGATTTTTTAAAACAACGGCGTATTCTGTTAAAATAATAGGCATCTGTCATTTCAAAATAACGCAAAAAATAGGATACTTCCAAGATGGGTTCTAAAAAGTGCATGCTTTCTTGTCAACTTTTTCTGCTTATTTTTAGGATTTTTCTAAGATCTATCGTGAAAAATACTTCAAATTTCTAATAAACATAGCAACAATTGTACCATGAAAAGGATCATAAGATTTTATTGTAAAAACCTTACAAAAAACACTTGCTTTTCTTTTACTTTTCTAGCACAGGCTTTTTGCCAATCTCTACAGAAAATAACCTACAGACAAATTTAATTTTTAGCCATATCTAAAAGGTATGCGAAGTGATCAATGTACATTTACGTAAGATTTTCCAAATATTGTAAGTGTCTAAAAACAGCCTTATTAGAGAGACTCCTTATGATTTTGACACAAACCTTTAGTTTTTTATTTGCCATTATTTTGAATACGTAAAATGCTGTTTAACACTTCTAAAAATGAGATCTGCAACATAGAAATAAATGCTTCATTCTTTAATTTAGTATCCACCAATAGAATCCTGTCACTTTGTTTTTGAATCAGTTCTTCAAACTCAGCTTGTAGAATTTGAACTTTAAGTTCGCCTTCTTCATCAGCAATAATATAGCAGTGAAAAACACATTCATTTGAATTTTTTATACATTTGTTTTCAAATGTCTTATAAAGACCCTATCAACATCAACCTGTCAAGCTCTATCTCAAAACGCTTTTCAAGCCCTAGAGCATAGGATTGATCATAACATGCTAAATCAGGATGGTTTTCTTTTGTACTTATCCTCTATGGTTTTTTTGGTAGAAAGATCTGGAGTGATATATCTTGTAAATGTTAAGTGTAATTTTACGAGGCATAACCTATTCCGTTAGCTAACTTTTTTCTTCATCTTTCATTTCTTTTGCAAGTTTAGAAACTTTCTTGGAAAAGCTTTGTGGATTGGCATTTCTTTCAGTAATTTTACGGTATATTTTTTCAATTCTTTTATTTTTTTCTTTTCCTAAGCTTATGTATATACAGTATCTTAAATAAAACCCTTGTGTACTTTTCAGATGTAAGAGATCTATCTAATAATTTTTCGTAATTATGAAAGTTATAAAAAGGATATAATTTACAAAATTATTTTAATTTATTTAAATATGCTTTTTCAGCTTCCGCATTTTCTGGAGTAAGAACGAACGCTATTTACAAGACTGTCAACAATAGTACATAAAGTATTTTTTAATGTGCTATTTTTAAAAGAAAAATGCTTTTTTCTTGATTAATTCTACCATCTAAATGCTGGCCACTTATATAACCAGGATATATCAGCCTTTATCTGCAAATTTTTAAAAACCGATAAGATTATCTATACTTTCGGTAATAAAAATGCGATTATGTGTGAAAAGTTGTAGATGATAGTTCTCTTTTAAATTACGTTTGGCATTCGCATATAAATTTTTAATAAAGAAAACTCTATAGCCTCAAGCGTAATCTCTTCCCTATTGCTATTAATTTTTTTCAATCTTCTTCGGTAAATCAATAGACACCTTATTATCACAAAGATTTATTTTAGGAAGTTATCCTAAAATTAAATCTGAAAAAAGTATGCCTAAAAACAGTAGATAATTTCTTCAGTTTTATGTGGAAAATATTTTTATATACGGCATCTTTTAAATCTGTAAAATAATTTCTGTTCTTGTTATCTTTTGATTAATCAGAGGTATTTTTGAATAATCAAGAATCTGATTATCTTTTTTAAAAAATACAATATTAACCTGTATTTTTTTTAAAAGATCCAACCACAACAGTTGCTCAACAACTTTTCCATTTTTTAAATTTAAAATCGTATCTACGATGCAAAAGGATAATACTCATCGTTCACTTCTATATTATAAATTGTAATTTTAAGCGATTCATGGTTACGCATATCTCTAATCGAAAGATAAAGAATCATGAAAAGGAACTACAATACGATTTGATTCAAGAAAGAACTTCTCCTATGACATGATCAATGGCGCTTATAAGACGCGAGTAGTATTATAACCAACTTGGGCAGTAGTAGCTGTACCGAAGCGATGGGAAGAATACATGGCGTCAAGTATGTTCTTCCAAACTCGCACGTTACTTTTTTATTTTTCTCAATTAACAGTTATTTCGTGCAATCTTTCAAGTGCAACTTGTGTTCTTTTCAATTTGATCTTGCATTCATTGATAGCTATCTGTGGAGTTTATTTTATCTTTGTCTGTAGTTATTTATCTAAAGTGGGGGTACTTCATTGGATTTCATTACAAATGGCTATTGCAAGAATTTCATTGATGGAACCATCTTCAAAAAGACCAGTATCAAATTTGCTGATTTTAAATCGAGAAACAACTGCATGAGAAGAAACAGGTATTTTTTTATAAGCCTATGAAACCAGAGACTCTGCTGATCATTCCTATTTATGTTTTTCTATTTTGAACAGTTTATGCAAATTATCGTACACTTTATTTGTTGATATTGCCATATTTAAATTATGCATAAAATGTATGAAGATAATGTGGGATAAACCAAAAAGAGCTTTCAACATTCTTAAACATCAACTTTATTTTGCCGATATTATTGACTTTGATTAGAAGCATGATCTTATTGATTCAACACATTCAAAATGCACGAAAACTATCGGATATTTTTCTAATGGTACGACAGTTATTATCTTTGCTAAGCGTGCTATTAAAGTGGTGTCCATTGTCAGTTTTCGTCGAGCTAATGAAAAGAAAGGGAGATTTTTAATGACTATCAAAAAAACCTCTGAAATAGGATGTGGCTATACAACAGAAGATTCAAACACCATGGATTCTTCATCGCTAACAGATGAAGAACTTGTACATCTAAAGCCAGATAAAGACGTTTTACCTACCTCCCTTTTAAAGTATGTAACGGTAGAACGCCGTAAACGTGGGCGTCCACCGGTTGAATATCCTAAACAAGCAATTACTCTACGTCTTGATCCAAACGTTATTGCCTCTTTTAAAAAACAAGGTAAAGATTGGCGAACGCGTATGGGTGAAGTCTTAAAAAAAGCAAGCGGTTGCTAAATCAAATTACTTCTTCACTCTAAAAAGGATGCTTTACGATGTAAAATGATAAGCTAGTTGGCTTGCGGTTGAGGTTAGACGTGACTTGTATTACCTTGAAAGACAAGTAAGAGAGGGGGTGGTCTTTATAGCTGTTAGTTGCAGGGTTAAGGCGCACATATCAGAAGAAAAATAAGCATGTCACGAGTCGAATTATGAAAGCCTCTAGCTTATCAATAAGTGATATTGTGGGAGTGTTGATGGGCGCGTATTGCGCAAGATAAAGCTATTCCGTCTATCTTATTTCAATCCAATGCAGAAACCATGGCAGCTTTTGCGCAACAAGATAATGGTAACTTAGAAAAGTTTAATTTTGTAAATAGATCACTTGATGATTTGTATGCGGATGATTGAACATATTGCTCTCTTCAGGTATGAAAAAAAGGACGACATCGGCGTCTTTTAAATGCTGATTTGCACTAAATTATTGAAGCATTAGCGAATGATTGGCATATAGAGACTTGGCATTGTAGTCGTGCATTAACTGGAAGTTGAAGTAATTATAGAGATTACCATATTTTTTCTGATGTACTATTTGATGAGCTAAGACCAATTAATTTTGCTGCGTCTTGGTTCTCGTTCGAAGCTTAACCTACAATATTAAACAACAGATTTCATATTTATTGGAAGTGGTATTCTAACAATATTTATAAATTGAAATTGAGATTTATCATTCATCTATAAGGAAGCAAAATGAAACGCTATACAACATCTACCAACCATGCTAGCCTATAATGTTGAAAATTATATCATAACTTAATCAAAGGCTTATATTCAATGATCCTTTTCATGTATGCAGAAGCAGATGCAGGTCTATTATCTGCTAAAACTAAAATTTTCTCGAACCGCCTAAAAATACCATCATCTTTTTTGTTAACAGGTTTGCATAAAATATATAGATCTTTACGTACATATTCTTTGAAACGTTTTTTACTGCTTACGTGTTTACAAAAATTGACTGAAAGATAGTAATCCAACTGATAAAAGGCTAAGAGAATATCTCATTTACAAGTAACATTAATGTTATTGTAGTGTATTTTCTATAACTTGCGCAATTCAAGATAAAGTTTTTTGACTAATGTCAAGTGAACGATCCTGGTTTCAAAAGAGTTTCATTAAATATTTATTTCTGTTATGAAAAAATGACAATGAGAGAGCTTATAATATCAAAGCGTCCTATTATGATGGTTTGATGATTAATAACAGCGCTTCTTTACCCTTTATATCAACTATAAATTTAGAAGGTTAAATCCATCATCAATTACTTTTTCTACTAGTTCGAAAAAGCTTTCAAAGATTATAGAGAATTGAATATTTCCTATTTGTTTACTAAACTAGGGCAGTCATCATTATGAGATTGCTATGCATCTGGCCGGTTTTGGCAAAACTACCATTATCGATTTTCATTTTTTGATCACTAGAATACTTTTTAATAATCTATTACTGAATAAGCCAGCTGGTCTTTGCTCTAGCGCTTTATTCTCTAAACGTGTAAGAAGATTTTCTAATGGTTCATCTTTTATATCCTCTCCTTTAGAATAGATCACTTTCTTAGTAGGTTTGATGTTTTGGTTTTAACGTCATGAGACTCTGCGTTAACAATTAGCATAAAATAATAATTCTTTATTTTTTTATGGTGAAAAGATGTTTTGCATTAACTACCTCCCTACCTCTGAGGGTAAGAAGAGGCGTTATGTTTTTCAAAATTAAACAATTATTTTAAATCGAGCTATCTTGATCTGGATTGTAGGCTTTCAAAAAAGGATCTAAAACATTGGGAAATTTTAAAGTTACAAAATCTGTGAAAATTGCTATTTAAATAAAAAGTCTATGTATTTCAATGCATTAAATATAAAAAACGGTGCCGCATGCCGGCAGACAGGGCTTTTGCAACAAGAATCAAGTTATGTAAATATGTGCAAGAGCATATTGATGTCTATAATTTTTTATGTTCCAATAAAAAAATTAAGAATTAAAGAAAAAATCTCAAATCAAAAATTAAAGGTGGTCTAAAAGGTGGACCCAAAAAGGTGGACGGGTGATGTGTGAAAAGGTGGACGAGAAGGGAAATTAAGTGAGGGGGATTCATAGATTATCAGCATTACTTGTCAAGTCTGCTTCTCAGGGTAAATATTGTGATGGGGCAGGGTTATGGTTGAATGTTCGAAAAGACAATACGCGCTCTTGGTTCTTTCGTTATACATACCATAACAAACGCCGTGAAATGGGGCTTGGTCCAGTCGCACAACTTTCTCTGAAGGAAGCGCGCGAACTTGCCAAGCATTATAGTGCTATTCTCAGAGAAGGCAATGACCCTATTGTCTTTCGAGAACAAACCGTTTTAAAACAGCAAAGCAACATATTCAGTGAGATTGCAATTGCGGCTTTTGAAAGTAAAAAAGCAGAGTTAAAAAATGAAGGCAAAAATGGGCGTTGGTTTTCTCCGCTGGAATTGCACGTTATTCCACACATAGGCAGCCTCTCTATAGAAAAATTAACGGCTAATATCATTCGCAATGTTCTTGCGCCCCTTTGGCATGAAAAAGCAGATACAGCACGAAAAGCGTTAAACCGTATTAACATTTGCTTGAAATATGCGGCGGCTCTTGGTTTGGAAGTTGATCTACAAGCTTGTATGAAAGCACGCGCCCTTTTGGGAAAGCCCCGTACTACACCAACAAATATTCCTGCTATGCCATGGCAAGAAGTTCCGGCATTTTATCAGAATTTAGATGATAAGATTCTTTCAAATTTAGCACTGAAGTTGCTTATTTTGACGGGGGTACGGTCATATCCATTGCGATATTTGCGTCTTGAACAAATAGATAAAAATATATGGACGATACCAAAAGAAAATATGAAGGGCATTGTAGGAAAGGTTTCAGATTTTCGCGTGCCATTGAGTGATGAAGCTTTAAAAGTGATTGAAAAATCCCTCCCCTTTGAAAAGAATGGTTTTTTATTTGCTGGGAGTTCTGGAAAGCCTATATCTGATGTAACACTTTCTAAATTCATGAAAGACAAAGGTTTTGATTATAGACCCCATGGTTTCAGATCTAGTCTTCGTGACTGGATAGCAGAAACAACGTCAACACCCTTTGAGATTGCCGAAACTGTTCTTGCGCATTCAGTTGGGAGTTCAGTGACAAAAGCTTATATGCGAACGGATTTTTTAGAACAGCGACATGCTCTCTTGGAACAGTGGGCTGCATTTATAATAGGAGCGACTTAAGGGATCAAATTGTTAATGTTTTGAAAAGCACTGTTTGAGATGTGTAAAACGATATTATCTCTCGCATCTGTGAGGCGTGCGAAATTGATAATTCATTTGCTAAACAGTTTTGCACGTTTCAGAGTGTATTTAGAGTCGGATATTTGGTTTTTGTGTAAAAATATTTTCTACAGCATCCATAAGACGTGAAAAATCAAGCGCTAGTAAGAGTATAATGAGTACAATCCATCTCGTATAACGTGACATCACTTTTATACTTTTGTAGGTCATGATAATTTCTTGAAGGATTTCTTTTTCTCCTTCTGTAAGCTCTGTATCGTCTTTTGTTTTTTTCTTAGCCATGTTTCCACCCACACACACGTTCGCCCTGCTTGTTATGCTTTAAGATCTCTCTTGCTAAATTGGAACTGATGACGTTGGCATCTTGCCTCTCTAAATAAATGGGCAACCAACCAACACAAGAGACATACTTATTTGTTCCGCAACCAACGAGAGAGAGCAGCACGCACATCAGTATCACTTTTCTGATTAACTTCATTTTCCACCTCCAGCCGTGTTGTTGCTGCCTTTAAGGTTTTTTCTGTTTGCTTTTGCCGTTCTGCCTTTTTTCCAAGGGTAAAAGCTTTTGCCAAAGCCATAAAAAAAGCGGCTAGAGCCGCGCCTATTAACAGCAGATTTTTTTTCATCCATAAGATCATAGGCGGTGTTCCTGAAAACGTTTAGCAACAAAGAAAATGCCAGCACATGCGGCTAAAACCATTATAGTGGCGAGCGCCCATTGCACTGGACCATTGCCTGCTAATAAGCCTCCAAGCCCAGAAAAAGAGCCAATGATTGGGGCAAGGGCTTCGGCTTTGAAAATCCCAGTTGGTGCTTGCGTTTCTACGGTTTGGTAGTTAGAGGAAACAAAAGCACCTTTCGCCCATAAGCCTGCTTCTGCTGCACGCCGATGTACAAGACCTTGCAAGCGTTTTCCACCGGCTTTGGTCCATTTCTGTAATTCGGTTGGGATTGCTTCATAATCGCCACTATTGAGTTTCTTTAACAGTGTTGAGTTGCAAAAGGCTGTTGTTCCTATATTATAGCAAAAGGAGACCAATGCCGCGAATTGTTCATCGGTTAAAGAAACTTGAACGGCTTGTTCAACGGTATTTTCAAATTGTCTTAAATCTTGGCACAGAAGTTCTTCAGCTTGTTTTTCAGTGATTGCCATACCTTTATGAACAAAAGGTTTTCCAGCATTATTTGTATGTCCATAACCAATGGTCCACACTCCGATGGCATCTTTATAGGCATTGAGACGTAAACCTTCCCATTGTTTAATCAGTGCTAACCCTTCTGATGATATTGTTCTCATGTATTGCTCCTATAAAAAAGCCCCACAAAAGGTGGGGCAGATTGATAGATTTAAATTGTAATTATTGCGTTTTATTAAAAGTAGTGTTTCATGTAACTTTTTTCTGTGTTATACGTTACATGAAACACAATGGAGATTTTGTTATGGCTACAATGCATGTCAATGAACGCGTTCAAAAACATCGCAACGCACAAAGAAAAGCAGGTTTGCGTTTAATGCAAATTTGGGTACCAGATACTCGCCAACCGAACTTTGCAGAAGAGTGCCGACGCCAATGTCGCTTAGTCGCAAAGATGGATAAAACAGATACATCTATGCAGTTGTTGATGGATCAATCTTTAATGGATGTTGATGGCTGGACAGAATGATGCGTGGATCTCTCGTCACAATAGCTATGCAAGGCGATTCTGGTAAACCAAGACCTGCGTTAATCATTCAAGCTAATCAATTCAGTGAACATACAAGTGTAACAGTTTTACCCATTACTAGCACACTTGTTGATGCGCCATTACTCCGCATTACGATTCAGCCAAACGATAAAAATGGTTTGCAAAAACCTTCGCAAGTCATGATTGATAAGATTATGACGGTAAGATGTGAAAAAGTTAGTCCAGCTTTCGGCTCCATTCATGCAGATAAAATGGTAGAAATTGAACGCTGTTTAGCTGTATTTTTAGGAATAGTAAAATAAAAATAGTATTTCTTTTTATCATCATAAAATAGCTTTGTTTATCTATCTTCCTCGTCCATATGGATAACGCCTTCGCCTTCATCACATGCATTAGGTGGGGCGTTTGGGTCAAGGGTATCATCTTTGTCTGGTGTGGTGTTTGCAACGTTTCCAGCCGCATCTTCTTGGGTTTCATCAAAAAGTTCACAATCTATTTTTGTGGTATAACCACCTGTTTTGTCAAGCTTGTGTTTAACGCTTTTGATGCGCCATTCGGCTGGAATATAGGGGCGGAAAGGGGGCTCTTGAACAAGCTTTGCTTCTGCTTGTACAAAGGGATCACCTCCGATATCACATGAGAAAGAAGATTTGCCACGCGATGATTTATTGCGATAAGCTGCAATAGCTGCAACAGCTTCTGATTGATTGTGGTAGGTATATTTGAGTTCATGAAACGGTGGTTTGCCAACCTTGACTTCCTTTTTTTCACCAGTACGGATGTCATGATAGTTTGCGATAACACCGCCTTTTTTCTCTTCTTCTTGCTCTTGATTTTCAGGTGTTTTGGCTTCCGTCTCTGCTTTAGGCAAATTGGGGGCGTCACTTTCATCCATATGGATAACATCTTCGCCTTCCTCAACTTCTTCTGGTTCTCGTGCATCAGCGGCAGCTTTTTGATCATCCCCTGCATCTGTTTTTAGGCCATTGGCTGCTCCTGCTTCATCACGCGCACTGTATTTAAAATCCCAAGAGCTGCAGAGTTTCTCATGAATAACCACAACGGGGAGTGTTTCACCAGTGATGGCTTTGCCTTCCCCCCGTTTAGCCAAAACAAGCTTGCCATCAACGGGTTTTGCTACTGCATCATAGTTTTCTGCAAGGCGCGTGGCAAAAGCCATATCGCTTTCAGAAGTTTGGTCAATATGACGCACAACAATTTTTGCAAGAGCAGGGTCGACTTTTGGTGTATAGCCATTGCGCTGTGCTATCTCCTGAATAATATTGCCAAGGGTTTGTTGGTGATAGGATTGGCTTTTAGGTGTTCTATAAGATGTGTTCATAGATGCTGCGCGCCCTGTTACGCTTAAGCTTTGTGGGGGGCTGCTTACGGAGATTTCATCAATCAGATAGGCTCCCATATCGCGGACTTTACCCCCTTCATAGCCAAGAGTGACAGAAATGATTGTCCCGATGAGAGGGATATCAAGAAAGCCATTGTCGCACTCACGGGCGCGGTCATCAAGCTCTATGGTAATGCGGTCACTTTTGTCTTCTGCTTCATCGGTAATTTCAATCGACAAAACATAGTCCATCAGAGTTCTTGTGATGTCCTCTCCATTTGCCATCACTGTGCAAAAAGGTTTCATGATTGACTGCCCCAAATTCTAATCACCGGTGTGGCTTTAGGATAGGGGAGGGTTGGCAAAACGATTGTGATGCCTGCTTTTAAGATGGGTCCATAGTCTGCAAGACCAAAGTTTGCTGCATAAACGCGTTCAACAGCAAGGGCTTGTTGACCCTTTGCATAGTATCTCCAGCAAATGGCATCAACCATATCGCCTTCTTTTGTCACGTAAAGATCACTCATAGCTCTTCACCATATTCTCTCAACTTTATTGTAAATTCTTGTTTTTTGGGGGACCCGTTTTGGTGAAAAATGCTTTGTTTTTCCTCTACAGAAAGAATGACAAACTTGCCTAAAATTTTCCCCTGACCCGTCACAAGGATATGAGGACCATTATGCGCCATTTGTCGCAAATACTCGATTTGTCCATAGCCGCCTTTAAAGTCTGGATAGATCACACCGGTTAAAGAAAATTCCGCATTTGCCACAGCAGGCAATTGAAGTGCTGCTTTGCGCCCCAATCGCCCTTGCTCGATCCATGGAATGCCATAAGACATGTCAAGGGTTTGATAAGCGGCCGTTTCAATGGAAAAGATAAAACTACCCAAAGCTAACATCATGATGTTTAATCCGAAAGGCTAGAGGCTATAGCCAAGCGTTGCTGTTTGGCATAACGTTCAAGGGCTTGATTGACTGCGTTTCTGATTTCGTCCTTTAAACCATTGGGGACGGAAATATTTAAATTTGAAATCATCACGCGGGCATCTACTTCTACCGGCTTATGAACCATAATGGGTTTGGGTGCTTTGAAGGCACCCACTTTTGCATTTGGAGCTTCCATATGCCTTGTTTCAACGTCCCCTGTATTAAAGCCGCTCTTTCGTTTTTCAGGTGGGGTATTTGTAACCACTGCTCTATCAAGCATTCTTTTTGCTCGTGCTTTGGTTTCTTCGGTAAAGGTTTTTAAAGTTTGGGTTGAAGTCTTATTAATTGTGACGTTAAAGCCTAATTTTTCTTTCATCCAGTTTGGCATCCAACTGGTTAATTTACTCATCATGCCGCTAAACCATTCAGACAGAGTATTCCATTTGTTTTTGATGCCCTCCCAAAGCCCATTAATAAGATTGGAGCCTACTTCCATTAAGTCGACACCGAACAGCCATTCAATGAGTTCATTGATTCCTTTCGCTATCCAAGAGAGCGGTGAAAAGTTTTTAAAGAGCGTAAAGAGGTTATTAAAAATGTTACTGCATAAATTGGCAAAAGAATCCCATAGCTTGCTTATAAAGTTTATGACTGTGTCCCAATTTTTGTAGAGCAAATATCCAGCAGCAACAAGAGCGGCAATACCACCAATGATCCAGCCTATGGGGGTTGTCATAATTGTGATACCAAGGCTAACAAATGCTGCTCCCACGGCTGCTAATGCGGCAATGAGTGGACCAAAAATGAAGGAACCAAGAGCGACAAGCCCCACCTTGAAAAGGGTTATTTCACCAATCAGAGGTTCTAGCCATTGGAACCAGCCTTTAATCCTCTCTGTGAGATCACTGATGCCTTTTCTTAAATCAGAGGTAGGATTAAGCAAATCATTAAAGACTTTTCTTAAGGTTTTCGCCCAGTTCGCAACGGTTGTTTGGATGAGGTCACGGTTTTCATCAATTAACTTTGAAAAACCGTCAACCATATCATTGATCACGGGCATGAAACGTGCACCAATAAAGTTCGCGATACCACCTATTTTTTTCTTAAAGGCACCAAGCTTGTCACTTAAATCTGCGGCATAGCGTGCAACATCGGCGCCTATCAGCCATTTTCCTTTTCTCGCCTTTGCAAACATCTCTTTAATGGGTGCCATGCCTTGTGCAAGCATGGAAGCCATTTCTTTCCCATCCCCACCAAACAGCAGAGCAGCAATATGCTGTCTTTGTGCTTGATTTTTCATCTTACTCATCTTGTCAGTAATTTCTTCCAACAAAACGGAGTTTGATTTGAGTTTTCCAGAAGCGTTTTTAACAGAAATGCCAAGTGCTTCAAAGCCCATAATGCCTCTTTTTTGTCCAGCATATGCTTGTGCAGAACGTCTATTTAAAGTGGCTAAGGATTGTTGAAAAAGTTCAGCAGAAGTACCTGAATTATCGGCCGCATCACCCCATAATTGTAGTGCCGTAACACTCATACCTAAATGGTGTGATGCATGGTGAAGACTATCCCCCAGATGCATGGTTTTCATGGTGAGGGCGGTCACACTTGCCACAAGACCACCACCAGCAAGCCCTAAGACACCAGTAAAGACCGAAGCACGACTTGCCGCTGTGCTAAGAGCACCTTGAACACCATGAAGACTTTTTGTCATGTTTTTGACAGCAGCAGAAAAGCGCGGAATACCCAAACTATGTGATAATTTTTTTGAAAGTGTATCGAATTTCTTTTGTACACGTTTAAGAGGCGCGGTGAGTTTGTCTTCAAGAGACAATTTGACCTTTGCATCGGCAACTTTTTCACTCATTTTGTCTTATACCTTTCTGCTGCTTGTTTTCGCCAGAATATGAGTTCTTGTAGTTCCATTTCCATTATCTCTGAAAGAGACCAATGGAATACAATGGCGATATCGGCTATGAGTTTTGCGGCGGTTTCCCAGTTGAGGTATCCCGCCGTTTGATAAAAGACTCCAAAATCTCTCCAATACTTGCCAAATCATTGATGTCGAGTTCGCTGATAGCCTCGTACGGCCATCCAGAAAGGCGTGCGATCATAGCGATTGTTTGCTCTATGCCTTCTTTTTTGTCGATTGCTTGCACATCTTTTATTTTGGGGCGCTGTAAGATGATTGTGGTGTGTTCTTTTCCTTCAAAGGTAATGGGTATCAATAATTTATGTGTAATGCTTGTTTGTATAGTCATTTCATAATCCTATATTTTCTCTATGGTCTGCTAATTGATTGATGCCATTGAATTTTCTGATGAGATTAGGGACATCTATCTCAACGATTTCAATGTCCTTCTGGACATATTTAAAATATTGCAATGTGAATGTTGCTGTAGAAGTTGCTTTGCTTCCCGGTTGCCATTCTGCCATTTCAAAGTTTTTGCAAAGCCCTCTCATGGTAATGATAACGCCTTCTGCGGGTGTGCCTTGTGCTTGCATTGAACTTCGCAATGAGATGTCGACATCCGTGCGCCCCAACAGTGCCATTAACTCTGGGGAGCAATCAGAAATGGTCATGCTAAGCGTGAGAGTTTCCAGACCAAGATCAACCTCAATGGAACTATCCATGCCACCGCCACGATAACTTTCAACGACCAAACTCAAATTCGGTAGGGTGACACTTTCACACTTTGCCTGATAGGGAATGCCGTCGACAAAAATGTTAAAATATTTCAAAACTCTTGGTAATACAGGTATGGCCATTAAAAGATCTCCTCTAAGTAATCATTCACAATGCGTGAACGGAATGTGATGTGTTCTGCTGGTGTTGTTGGGGTAAATTCCACATTGAAATAGACTTTTCCGTTTTCAATGGCGCTTGCTGTGTTAAGTTCTGGATCAGGCGTACAGTGTCCACCAAGAATAGCGCCTTGTGCTTTTAAATTACGCAAATAGGCATTGATACTTTCGCTTACGTCACTCAGGTAAGTCTTTTTGATATTGCGGTCGATAGCCCATAGATGCCCGCGTAAAATAGCATCATTGATCATATCCGCGGTGCGCACCACTGATAAGAAAGCAAATTTTGTATCGCTTGAGAGTGTGCGATTGCCCCAGAGACGATAGCCATTTTCACGAATGATTGTTGTGATGTTTTGTTCATTGAGAAGGTTGGCACGGCTTGCGCGATCACCAATGGAAAAATCAATAGGGCGCGCAGTTCCCACAATGCCATTGATCACTTTATTGGAAGGGGAATGCCAAAAGCCATAGGTAAAATCCGTTTTGGCAATGACACCAGCAACCGCTGCACTTGCTGGCTGTTCTATGATCTTTCCATCACGATTTACCTTTACAAATGGGTCAATGAGAATGGCGCGTTTTGAATCAAAATCCTTTGCTGTGCTAAGAGCTGCTTCATCTGTTGTGTTGGGTGCATCAAGCACCACAATGGCGCGCAAACGCTCGGCAATGCCAATCAATTCTGCTGCGACGGGGTTGGTAGTTGCACCAGTTTCATTCCCTTCAATACCCACACCGGAAGGGCGCTGATGTGTAAAGCCTGGAGCAATCAGAATGCGTGGTGTTTGTCCTACAACAGATTGTGCTCCAATGAAAGCATGAACACCTTCATAAGCGCCATTTGCGTTTACACCACCTAGAATATTGGTGAGTGTTGCATTTTCGTTGTCACCTTCTTGCACGCGTACGACAACGACAATCGCTCCTACTTGTTTAAAAATAAGATCAAGGGCATTGGGTAAAGTGCCGCGTCGTTTTCCTGTTCTATCCAGTTTTGCGGCTTGTGAAAGAGAACCCGCTACCAAAACCGGTGTGTTGAGGGGGAATGCTTGTTCATCGGCATCGGGTGCTGTGCCAACAATCCCGATAACGGCAGACTGAACTGCGCGAAGGGGGCGGGTGCCGTCGTCAACTTCAACGACTTCAACACCGTGTAAAAAACCTGTTGCCATTTTATACTCCTTTGAAATATTGGCGAATGAAATGAATGGGAAAAAATGAGAGAATGATTGTTGTGTTTGTTAAACTGGCATTACGATAAAAAATTATCGAAAATATCTTGACATTATTTCTGCAATGTATATTTTCGAATCAGGTGCCTGAAAAACGCCTTAAATACCAAGCGGATTGATTGCCGAAATAATCAATCTTCTGAACATTAAAGATTTTGACTCATTATATGCTGTGGCATATAAAGATCTTGTCGGGTGTGGTTATGCTATAAAATACCCTTTCGGGAAAAGCATAACGACGGACTTGGTACCGTGTTTTTCAGCGCCCGACACTCTTTAGAGTGTCAATGAAAAACCTCTATTACCAAGGAGTTCACATGAACACTCTTATAAAAATTAAAGAACGGATTATTGATCAGGAAACTGTTCAAACCGTTAATGCTCGTGATTTGCATGCATTTTTGGGAATCACATCAAAGTTTGCAGACTGGATTAAAAATCGCATTAAAGAATGTAAGTTTCTGAAAAATATAAACTTTATCACGCTTACTAAAAATTTAGTAAGCGGTGGGAAGGTAAAAGACTACTATCTCACCTTAGATATGGCTAAACACCTTTCCATGATAGAGAGGAATGATAAAGGACATGAAGCTCGTCAATACTTTATCAAATGTGAACGGCTTTTGAAACAAGTAGCAACACCACAAATCGATTACTCTAAACCTGAAGCATTACTTGGTGTCTTGAATCACCTACAAAGTCAAATAGAACAGAAAGACCATGTTATTGCCGAATTAACTCCAAAAGCAGAGGCTTTGGAAAGTTTAAAACGCTCTGATGGTCTGTTTGGTCTCATCGAAGCTGCAAAAATGTTAGAGATACGACCAAAGGATTTAACCGATTACTTACGTAAAAATGATTGGGTCTATCGGCGGGCTCCAGGGGCGCCTTTGTTGCCTTATCAGGATAAAATCAAAAAAGGCTTCATGGATTGCCCTGCTATTACTATCCAAAGACCGGATGGTACAGAAAAGGTGCTCCCTTCAACGAAAATCACATCCAGAGGATTGGCATGCTTAAGAGAGCAAATCTTTGGGGGTGTGCAATGAAGATAGATACTAACTTCTTATGCGATTTGTGGTTGGCATTATCTCAATTTTCTAATGATGAAAATGTGAGCGACAAAGATTGTAGTGCTCTGGTTCAAACTATGAATGCAATAGAAAAGGTTCTAGTTTTAAAACTTCAAAATGACGTGCCTAATATTACAAAGATTTTGGCAATTCTTACAGATTTTGGAGCCTCAGAATTACCGCATAGCACGGATTCTTTGTTGCGCGCTTATGAACCAAATTTCGAGAACCCTATTAAAAAGGTTGCTTAAGTAAAAAACATGACTCATCCCCCCGTCTTTAGGGCGGGGAGGTGGTTACGAATGGCTATGTTCCATTTGCGTATCTACTTCATTAGCTGTTAGTGTTGGAATAGAAGAGACATCAATGTCCCTCAAGGCATGCCATGTATCATAATTGGCTTGAAGCTGTAGCCAAAGGGCTGGTCCATTTCCTAACAATTTACCAATGCGAGCTGCTGTTACGGCTGTGACTGGACGTTCTCCTTTAAGGATGCCATGCAAGTGCTGGCGTGATATTTGAAGTATCCTAGCAATTTCGGTTTTGCTTGCATTTAAATGTTCTAAGGATTCAGCTAAAATTTCTCCTGGATGAGAAGGACAACGATTAGGATTACGTGTAGTCATGGATAGTTTCCTTTACAATTAATCTTAAAACCTTCAGTGGTATTGCTCTAGATCAACATGGTAAACATGTCTGTCTTTAAATTCAAAAGTGATACACCAAGGACCATTGATATGAATTGTGTAGCGAGTCGGAGTAAAGCCTTTAAGCATATGAAAATTATAACCTGGTACATTGATATCACTAACTTGAGAAGCTGCGTCAAGAGTATCAAGACGGCGAATAATACGCTGTTGAAGCCTGCTATCAATCTTACTTTTTCCTGTTTCCCAGAGAGATTGTAGGTCTTTATTTTTAAATGTTTTGATCACAGCAAATTCAGTAACATCATTTTAAATAGAATGTAATGTATTAAGTGACAAGTGTCAACAAAAATGTTACAATTTAATACGGTTGATGCCAATACTGTAGAACTGAAGGAATGTAAGAAATGAACATCAAACCTATTCGCACTGAACAAGATTATCAAGAAGCCTTAGAAATTGTGTCAGCAATGTTTGACCAGCAACCAGAAGTTAATACGCCAGAGTTTGATAGAATGAAAACTCTTGTTTTTTAATTGAAGCTTATGAAGCCGAACACTATTCTGTTCCTCCACTTCATGCGTAAAGAGAAGGACAGGCACATGGAGGGAATAAACTTGCCCGTAAACATCAAGGATTTTACAAATATACCAAAAGCTGTCTGATCAAATATTGCTAAAAATTCAGATCCTTTGCCATTCTTAATAAAGCGAATACGAAGTTTAAGTTCTATTGCCATTTTGCTCTCCAAATCAATGAAGAGACCATAACAACACTCATCCTCTCTCATAAGCCTGACAGTGTCAGTCAAAAAAAGTCCTTTAAAAGGGCTTTAAAAGAGCAATAAAAGGACAAATCATACAAAGTCCGCCTATACAACAAGCATTCCTATAACTTAGCTTATTTACCTTTTTTGTGGCTCCCCTATAGGTGGCTCTATGATTGCGTCTTTCTCTGCTGGTTGCGTAGATGCGGATTGTTTTTTGTTTTTATCCAATACGGGAGGAGAGAACACTCCGTCCTTATAAGTCCAGCCGATTTGTGCTTCATGTGAAGGAATAGCTTCCCCGTCAAAGCCGTGAACATAATCTTCTGAGGCTACGATAATGTTCGTTACCACACCATTTTCAACAACTGCATAGTCCATGAAAAACTCCTATATATAAAATTTCAACAAGATAGCTCCGTTACCACCGGCGCCGCCACAATTAATTCCACCATCATTCCCATTGTAATATCCGCCGCCACCGCCGCCACCTGCTGCATTCCCTTTACCGCCGTTACCCCCATAACCACCTTTTTTGCTTTCGCCACCATAACCGCCTCCTCCATTATAAGCACCTCCACCGCCACCGCCGCCACCACCAAAAAAAGAGGATCCACCGTGGCCACTTCCACCATTTCCACCATCTCCACCAGACAAAATATAACCTCCAGAGCCGTTATAACTATTGGAGCTACTATCGCCACCCTTACTTCCTCTGACAACAGACGTTCCGCCAAGACCTCCAGTACCTCCACCGCCTCCAGCTCCACCAAACGCCAATATAATATCTTCAATTATTGTTTTTCCGCCTGCAGCACCGAAGTTACCACCGCTACCGCCTCTACCACCACTGCCAATTTGCACTGTTGTTGATTTTTTAAGCGCAGAGACTTTTGTTTTCACATACACACTTTGAGCATCACCGCCACCGCCACCACCAAAATTACTTGATTTGTTGTTGTTTCTGATTCTACCCCCATCTCCACCGCCGCCACCGCCCCCCCATGCCCATATTTCTACATCTGTGTCATCCCTAACACCTTCAGGAAATGGAAGTGTGCCACTTTTTGTTATAAGGATTTCGACAGGTTTTTTGATTAATGAAGCTATTAATTTATCCACTTGCGCTTTCGTATAAACAGGTTCATCATCAACTGTAAGTGGACCTTTTAATGTGCTCCCCGTTGTGCTTAAACGGGTAACCACTCTGTTGTTACGTATAAGACTAAACGAAGAATAGTCTGACAGTAGTTCTAAGCCACCACTCATGGTGACTTTGCTGGTAAACTTATTATAACTTTGCCATTCATTGGCTTGTTTGAGACGACCATAGCTGGTCAGATCTTGATTGATCTTGGCTCTAAAATCATCAAGCCCCACGATATCTTCTGTTTTATGTTTATGTGCACCTAACAATGAGACAGCACTGCCAAAGGTAAAATTATTGTTGCTTGATTTATAGAGAACATAATTGTTGGCGGCATCTTTTGCTCCCTCGATATCCTTTAAATCAGCAAAAGTGAAGGTTTTATCCGCTGCCATCTTGCTTTTAAGGGCTGTTTCAAGACCACTGACTTCGCTGATCGTATGCGTGTGTTTTGTTGGCGCTTTTCCCTTCGCCTTTTCCTCAACATCGGAAAGAGCTTGATCAAGTTTGTTGAGATTTTCACGCAAGATTGGAAATTCAGAACTGATAAAACGTCCTTCTTGTGGCAATTCCATGTCGAGTTTTTTAGTTTTGCTCATTTTTCGTTCTCCCATCATATGATGCCGGCACCAAAATCACACACCATAGACCGCGCCGCCGGTCCACCGGTAAGGGTGAGTTTAAGGCGCGCTTGTCGTGCTGTTTTGTCACCACTGATAAATTTTCGCTCTGTCCAGAGAGGCTCCGATAACTGTTCTGTCTCATCCAGTTTTAAAGGGACAAAGGTACCATCATCCAGTTGCATCTCGAGTGTAAAGGTTGCACCGCCTGGTAAAAATGTTTTGATATAGCTCGTCAATCTTGCCTTTTCCCCAAAAGCAAAAGCCCTTGTGACATAGGTTGCTGTTTGATGGATTTTTCCTGCAATCAATTGCACAGGAGCAAATAAGACGGGGGAGAGTTTCTTTGTGCCTTTAAGAATGGCGCGAAGCCTTACCTTTTCACTGATATATTCGCTAAGGCTCAGCAATTGAAAGGGCAACAGTTGATAAATCGTGCCATTGTTTCTTTCAATTTCAAAGAGAACAGAACAATCGCTTGAAGGAAGTTCAACGGCTGCACGTACTTGCAAATCAGAGCAGCCCACAAGATCAAAGGTGCCTAAATCAACCGTCTTTTCTGTTTGTGTATAGCGGGCAGCAAGCACCCGAAAGGCTAAAGCCTCATCTTGATGGGCTGTCCAGCTCTTGGCATTAACCGAGGAAAAACGGGGACCGGTCACATAAGGGTGGCTTGAAACATATCTTTGGCTGTCTTTATCAAAATCACCAAGTTTTGCCAAGGAGACGGAATGGTCAGCATCATCGGTTTTAATCACAAAAGCGGTGAGACGATCATCAGGCACAAGGAGTGGCACATCATAGCGTGCTCCTGCCCATCCTTTCTTTGCTCCCTTCATAGAATAGGATGTTTGCGCTTGAATATCGGCAGTAGGATAACCGTTTTCAGTGGTGACCAAATCAATCACCAGATCATGGTTCTGATTGCCAATTTTACAAAGGTGGAAGTCAATACCGGTGATTTGCCGTGTTTCATCAGGGGTAAAGACTTGGGCTTGTGGATCATAGGCAGTCCATATTTTTACCGTTGTGGTGCGTCGCATCACCTTTACATCAATCACACCTTGACCGGTAAAAAGCCCTGTTGCAATCGTTCCACCTTTTCCTCGTGCCACAACATTTTTTGTGCCCGCAGTAATGTTTTTAGGAATCTTAAAGGTGCCTTCAAGGATGCCATAGGAATTGGCAAAAAGGGAACTATTGGGTAAAATATTGACACCATCAAAGGTGAGGTCCTCTAGTCTTTCGCCTTTACCAAAGCCTTCAATTTTAAAATTCAACGTAATTTGTCTTAAAAAATCGATTTGTTCTTGGGTTGCATTGACCAAATTATCACGCACTTCTGTTTTAACGATGCTTCTTCCACGGTTCCAGCCCATAGTGAGTTGATTGGTGACACCAGAGAGCCAATCGGTACGCTGTTCATGCCAAAAATCTGTTGCGGGGGTAAGGGTGACTGTGCCAGGGAGAGGGGCAAAATTTTGATAAGGATTGATCTTTTCGCAAGCGGTTGTCAATTCTTGCGCAATAATCACTTCATTTGTCCAGTCAAGCGTAACGGGTGCGGTTAAGCGAGCGGTATAAAAGGTTGGATCAATGGCCAGCTGCAAAAGACCATTGCCGATAGCCCCTGTTTGCGGAAAACCTTCATCTCTGTAACTGTCATCCAGAAAAGGGTCTGCAAACATGCCTTTTTTGGCAATGGGTTCTTTAGAGTCAACATTGCTTTTAATGCGTTCTAATTGCATCAGCCGATCAAGGGAGAGCACCCGTTGAAAATAACGCCACATCTCATCATAAGGAGCAACACGTGTCCCATCATTAACCACAAGGGGGGTACGAAGCCAATTGTTGGTAATGGTGGCAAGAGAGAGCACATCATCAGGGACACTAGGTGCCATGGGTTGGTCTGCCGAGACGCCTTTGATATAGACGACATTGCCTTTCGTATTGAAACCAATACGGTCAATGCGGGGGAGTTTGTAAGTGTAACTGACAATAATATCACCGCCTTCAGCACCTCCTGAGACGGTGATTTCTTGCTCTGTGATTTTATCAGCGCTTATTCGTGCACGGTAGCGGTATGTCACTTTATAGCTGCTTCCTGGTAAGGGTTCGTCTCCCACCGGCGCCCAATCAATGGTGTCTCCGGTTTTTTTGAAGTCTGTGCCTTCTTTAAATTCTTTGCCACCTTGAACAATTTTGATAAAAGCGGTGATGCTTTTGTCAGGAACGCCATCACGCCCTGAGACAACTGCACCGCGGGTGACTGTGACGGTTTTTTCTTTTGTCAACAAAAGAGACTGAATATCAGCAATGGGCGCATAATAAGTTTTAAAGGTAAAGCTTGTTTTTCCTTTTTGAGGGGCAAAAATATGGGTCTCGCTAGGCACTGCGCCTTTAGAAAAATCCTCTGGTTCTTCGTATCGCAAGGCTGCCAAGCGCTTGCGTTTGAAACCATTAATATTAGCTTCACCTTCTTGAATACTGAACACTTGCTTTTGTCCCTCTTTTCCAAGGGCTGTGACACGGCATCCCCCTACGATATAATGTCCATGGGCGCGGTCATACGTCGCAATGGCTTGCATAGCCGGTTCAAGCAGAGAGGGAGATTTTTGATCAATCAAAACGCCATCTTGTAAGATATAGACCGGAAAAAAAGCCCCTTGCTGGTCATCATCTTTGAGAGCCCAGACAAGTTTTACGATCTCACGGGCTGCTCCGGGCTCTCCTTCTGCCAAGGACCCTGGAACTTGCCCCAACAGTTCTGGATCATCCTCATGAGTCACCCATTTCTTTTGCAATTTTACACCGATTTCCAAGCGCCCAACCATGGAAACATTCTTGAGAATAGCTTCTGAAACAGGGAAAATATCGCCTGCTATATAAATCTTTCCCTCTGTCAGCGTCACGGTCTTTGTGTTTTTGTTGACAAAAGCATCAGCCCGTTCAACCCGGTCTCCTTCTTTGGCCACAAGGCGCCCCAAACGGTCATGACGCCCCCTGATGATGGTTTGAACTTCATTGAGTTCACCCGCTTGAAGAAAAGGGCGCTGTCCATAAAACACCACGCTTTGTTGCTCTTCTTTGCCGATTGATCTGTCAATTGCAAAGGGTAAACCACTTTCATGCTTCATGTTAAAACCTCAATAAAATTTTGAATTGTTCGCGAACATCGGCACGCAAAGGAATGTTGATAGGTGCTTTGATGATCTCCACACCGCCACGCAGTTCATCAGGTTCTAACCAAAGCTTGCCTGGCGGTGTCTTCTCTTCGAGGGAGCCATGAACCACAACCGAAACACATGTGGCTTGTTTGTCCTCAACATCCTGAAAGTCTGTTTGAGCTGCAAGAAACAACAGAGTGCCTGTTGGGGAAGGATTAAATCTGTTGCCACAATGGCTGTAAACACCCTCTAAAGCTTGTTCGACAGGTTGTACACTAGTGCATCTTCGAAACCCAATCAGAGCCTTGTTTGCATCTCTTAAAGCTAAATAAAGGGGACGGTTGCAAAACCACTTTGCCATGAGGAGATCGCGTTCGTGCTTTTTAACCGAACACCAGGGAAAATTAGCCAACTCCCAAGGATAATCAATTTGGTTCCAGCTTAACTCCTCATCTGTGTCATCAATCCAGTTGCCAATAAGCTTTCCTTCTGCTTTGGTGAGGGTGTGATTAATTTCTGTCGTGCGTCCAAAGGAAAACGGAGTGTCCCCAGCTGTTAAGCGCACGCCACTCTCAAAATCCAGCATGCTGTCATCAAGCCGTGACATATTGCCCTCTATGGCTTCCACATCATACCCATAGATTGCGCGACGGAAATCAGAGCGCAAACTTTTGGAAAGTCCCACAATCGCTTCAATGGCTTCAAGGCTGTTTTGTTCAGGCAATTGATCAAAATCAAGTTGGAAGGAGTTCCACCATGCACGCCCAGACCATGCGGGCTTAAAACGTGCAGAAAGATCGAGCCATTGAAGTCCCAACTCAATGGCTGCAACAGAACCGCGCAGGCGTTGCCATTGGAGCCCAGAATCAATCAACTCATAGAGGTTTGGAACATAAGGCGTGAGTTCACCAAGTCCATATTCTTCAATCAACCACGGCAAAAAGCGAGGAGGACGTGTGATCAGTTTTGCACGTGAAATCCCCGAAACAGCCCCATCAACATCTTGATGAAAGTCGCAAGCATCGGCGAGGCGTTTCTCAAATTCTGTTGCATGTGAGGGGAGCAGCGAGCCAACCATTAGCGCGCCCGCCCTTTAAAGTTTAAGGTGATTTTGCCAATCGATAAGATTTCTTCATCACAAACCGCACTGTCCTTTGTTGGTGTAATGGCAATCACTTTTTGGACACCAGGGATCATCAGTTTTGAAACCCACCACGAGAGGCTTAATTCACGACCAATGGCTTGTTCTTGTTTCCAAGCCGTGCGTAAACTTGCTTCCATTGTCGTGAGAATTTTCAAAGATGCTTCTGGGAGCAGCCAAACATCGGCTTCTAAGTCCAGCACTTTTTTGACAGCCGCATGCACAATGATGGTATCATTGGTCATGATGATATTTTTTCTGTGAAGAGCTTGTGAAACTGTTTGTAAGAGATCTTCAGAGGCTGTTCCTTCTTCATTGTTGCCAAAAACAGCAACATAGATGGTTGGATCTTTGCCTTTACGATAGATAATGGCATCTTTCACTCGACTATCGGCTGTCAAGGCGATAAGCTTGTAATAGGGTTCTGTTCCACTTCCATTTCCCCCACGGGCATGAAGCTGTATGCGTTCACGATACCTCGTATCGCTCTCTCCCTCTATGCGGGCAATACCGTGCCAGTTTCCCAAAGCATCAAGAGATTCACCGGTGGCAAAATCAAGAATATTATTGCGTGTTGCCTCGTTGATACGCTGTCTTAAAAGCAGTTCTCGATAGCTAAAAGCCTCTATGACTTTTACGGCTGGATCACTTTCCAAAAATGTATAATTAGGTAAAAGCTCTTTTAAATGGGTAAGAACAGCAGCGCGGATTTCCTCAAAAGAAAGTTCTGTAATAATTTCGGGTTTTGCAAGCGCTTTACTCATTTTATCAATAATCCTTCCATGGTGATGGGCTTGCCTGATGGTAAATAAATGCCCTCAAAGGACAGAGAAACTTGTCCGGCTTCAAGCATTTTAAAATCAATCTTTTTGAGCTTAAAACGCGGTTCCCACTTGTCTAAAGCCTCAGCAATGGTGGCATAAAGAGCAACAGAAAAGTTGCTGTTAACCGGTGCATCAATGAGCTCAGCAAGGCGTGAACCGTAGTCACGACGCATCACTCGGGTGCCAATCCGTGTTGACAAGATGTCAATAATCGACTGTCGCAAATGCTCTATGCCGACCAATGGTTTGCCTGTTGCGCGGTCCATTCCACTGTTCAATTTGGACCTCCCGTCATGGAACCACCAGGGGAAACACCCCCATGAACATGGGTTGCTCCTACATTGGTGTCGTTATGCTTTAATTCCCTTGAATGAATGGAAACCTCATTGTTGCTTGAATGAAGAGAAACATCTTTCTGCGAATTGAGTGAAATATTACCCTCTGCTTTTACAGAAATATTGCCCTTTGCCTTTAAATTCAGGTCACGTTCTGAGATGATTTTTATGCCATCCGGTGCACTAAGCTCTAGCTTACCTCCATCCCCTTTGAGTGACACACCATCAGAGATTGTCAGGATAAATTTTCCACCCGACTTTATATTAAGTGCATAGGTGTTTTGTTCATCATTATATTCAAGGCTGGTACCATCGGGATAAAGTGTTTTATGGATATTGCCTTTATCGGCTGCTTGGTTCGCATCGGTATGAACAGAGCCAACAATCACCCCTTGAGATAAATCGCCTGATGATGAAACAACAACCACTTGCTCTCCAATATCGCGCCCCTCATAAGAGCGTGTTTTCCCAGCGCGGGCTTGGGTATCGGGAATCCAATCACTGACAAGATTGCCCGTTTTTACCCGATAGCGTGCGTTTTTATGGTCGACATGGCTAATTTTCCCCACCACAACCATATTGGCTATGCGTCTCTTTAAATCAGTGATCTCTTTATCGCGTCGCTCTAACATGGTCACCTTCAATTTTATGGTATTTTTCCTCATTTCCTACACCTGTTTCTGGTGCAAAACCGACAAGAGGTTCAACAGCTACTGCGATTGCATTTCCTTCATCAGGGCAGGGAATATTGGTAACGTAAGTCACATCAAAGGTTAAAATTGCACCGTGGAGTGCTAGAGCGCCATTATCACCAAAGGCAAAAGCAATATTTTGCAGGTGGCATGTTTCAACGGTGTTGTTAAGATTGGGATTGGCATGGAAAATCTCTTCAACTTCCCACGCTAATTGGTCAACAAAACGTGCGCCATCTTCACATGTTGCATAGCATTCAACATCTACTGTTAAAACACGCCGCCTTAAGCCAAAATCATGTCCATCTTCAATGGTTTCACTTTGCGTTGAGATATTAATGGCTGGCATTGCTTCAATAAATAAGTTGAAGTCATGCATATTGAAAACATTGTCACCAGCCGCTGTTTTTGCTGCCTTTATCAACGCAACAAATGTTTCTCTTATCGTCTCGCGGGGATGCATGGGAGCTCCTTTTAGACAAATTGATTTTTAATCATTTTTATTGCATTTGTGGATACATTTTAATATACATACGTTATGGTAACAAATATCAAAATTCATGGCATAAATTGGGATGACGGGAACTGGCCCAAATGTGCCAAACATGGAGTTTGTAAAAAAGAGATAGAATATTTATTCACCAATCCGGGGAATCTCGTCATAAAGCACGACCCAAATGTTAAAGAAGAGCGTTTCAGAGCTATTGGAAGAAGCTATAATAAAAGATATATTTTTTTAGTTTTTACTTTGAGAACAATAAAGAATGAACTGTTTGTGCGTCCTATTAGCGCCCGTTATATGCACCAAAAGGAGATCGATTTTTATGAAAAACTCTAAATTAAAACAAATACCTGTTTTCAAAACGGATGAAGAAGCAGAAAACTTTGTCGATACTGCTGATCTTACGGATTATGATTTAACTGGTTTTAAACCTGTTCATTTTGAATTCTTACCTAAAGAAGCTTCTATCAATATTCGCTTACCTCAAGCACTTATGAAGGCTTTAAAGGAAAAAGCTAAAAATCAGGCTATCCCTTACACACGCTATGTTAGGCATCTAATTGAACAAGATTTACGAAAAAGCCATCGTAATTAGTTTTCCTTTATCGTTGATATAGGAGGTCGAGATGAAAAATTATATTGCAATACATCCAGGAGAAATTTTACGGGAGGAATATTTAAAAGAATATGCTCTGTCTGCTTATGCTCTTGCAAAAGCATTGAATGTTCCACGCACGAGGATAGAACGTATTGTTGCGGAAAATAGTCCAATAACTCCTGATACGGCTCTTAGATTAGCCTCTTTTTTTGATACTACAGCTGAGTTCTGGCTTAATATGCAAGCCGCTTATGATGTTCATATTTTACAAGCCGAAAAAGCAGATGAATTTGCCAAAATTAATAAGTTTGAATGTACAATTTAACCACCTCCCCACCTTCGAAGTGGGGAAGGGGTATGTTTTACTTAAGCAACTTTTCTAATAGGGTTCTCGAAATTTGGTTCATAAGCGCGCAATAAAGAATCCATGCTATGCGGTAACTCTGAATCTCCAAAATCTGTGAGAACTGTTAAGATTTTAAGTATACTTGGCATCTCATCTTGAATTTTTAAAATTAAAGCTTTTTCTATTACACTCATAGTATCAACCAGAGCAGTACAATCTTTATCATTCATATTTTCATGTCTAGAAAATTGAGATAATGCCAACCACAAATCGCATAAGAAGTTAGTATCTATCTTCATTGCACACCCCCAAAGATTTGCTCTCTTAAGCATGCCAATCCTCTGGATGTGATTTTCGTTGAAGGGAGCACCTTTTCTGTACCATCCGGTCTTTGAATGGTGATAGCAGGGCAGTCCATGAAGCCTTTCTTGATTTTATCCTGATAAGGTAATAGAGGCGCTCCTGGAGCCCGCCGATAGACCCAATCATTTTTACGTAAGTAATCGGTTAAATCCTTTGGTCGTATCTCTAACATCTTTGCTGCTTCGATGAGACCAAACAGACCATCAGAGCGTTTTAAACCTTCTAAAGCCTCTGCTTTTGGAGTCAATTCGGCAATAACATGGTTTTTCTGTTCTATTTGACTTTGTAAGTGATTCAAGACACCAAGTAATGCTTCAGGTTTGGAGTAGTCAACTTGTGGTGTTGCTATTTGCTTTTCCAATTCTTGCCAACGGTCAATGATTTTTGCTCGTAAAGCAGTGCTGTAACCAGACACGAGAATTAAACATTCACGCTTTGGTAGGTAATAACAAGGAAGAGTGCGACCTGTGGAATCTTTATAGACTCCCGAAAAATCACTCGGCTCAAATTTGAGCTCAGTGAATATTTGCTTAATATCGCGTATAACATTCTTATGCTGCTTACCACACACCTCCGCAATTTCAATGCTAGCCATAGTTTGAATTGCTGCGTCATCAGCAACGGTTTCAGTAATTCTTATAAGAGTGTTCATTGTGAACTCCTATCGATTAGAGGTTTTCTATTGACATCCAAAGAGGATGCCGGGCGCTAGAAAACACGGTCGATAGTCCGTCGTTACACTTTCCCCGCAAGGGTATTGTATAGCGTAACTACACCCGACAAATCTATTATACGCATGTAGCATATAATGAGTCAAAGCCTTTAATACACGGAAAAGAGATTGTGTCGGCAATCTATCCGCTATCGATTTAAGGTGTTTTCTAGGCACCTGATTCGACAATAGACATAATATTGCTACTTTGTCAAACAAAATATTAAAACATTGACGAGCTTCTCTCCCTTTCTTATTATTCTCAAGCATAGAGAGCTCTTTGGCTACACTTAAGGTGAGGTGATATTCTTTTAATACCACATTTTGACGTTCGCCAATTTTGGCGAGCGTTAAAATATAATCTCTTTCCTCTTTAAAATCATATTTATTGATACGGTCTTTAATCCAATTGGAAAAATCCCGTTTTACCTCTAAGAATGCGTGCAATTCGCGTGCACTAACGGTTTGAACAATCTCTTGTCTAATTGCTTGTTCTGATATTTTAATGAGAGTCATTTTAAGCTCCTAGATGTTAGAGTTTTTGATTGACACTCTAAAAGAGTGCCGGGTGCTCAAAAACACGGCATCTAGTCCGTCGTTATGCTTTCCCCATAAGGGTATTCTATGGCATAACCACACCCGACAAGACCTTTATATGCCACGGCACATAATGAGTCAAAATCTTTAATGTTCAGAAGATTGATTATTTCGGCAACCAATCCGCTAGATGTTTTAAGGTGTTTTTGAGGCACCTGACTCGACTATTCACATCCTTATGATGATGTCAAGCATTAATATCACTTTTTTCTAAAAATGATAAGCTATCTTTACTTTATTTATCGACTCACTTTAGAATCCCTCTCTTTTTATTTATAGCGGAGGGGGAGTAATGCGCGACGTACTTGATACAATTGCGATTATTGTATGGTTGTTATCTTTACCAATTATTATCACTGGGATCGTTTTCGTATGTAGAAAAAAATGGCGCAAAATGGGGTTAAAGACTCTTGGTGTTGGTGCTCTATTATTTGTCGGTGCTCCAATAGTAGGTGTTTCTGTACAGAAAGACAAACCAGGTCAAGTTGTACATAATAATGAAGTTGTTACCCTCTCTTCGACTTCGTCAATAGATGTTGCTACTCAAGATGAAAGCATGGCTCAGGCACCAGTTGAGAATACTGATAAGCAAATCATGCCCACTCAAGACAATAAATCAGATGAAAATAATGGATTAGGTTTTTGGGGATGGTTTTGGTTAATTTTCTTTGCGTTTTTTGCGTTTTCCATTTTCGCTTATTGGCAAGATAAACGCAAAAAACGCTTTCAAGAGAAAGTTCCAGAACAGGCTTCAATGTCTCTCCCTCCTGCACATCCTTCTTCTGATTTCTCAGTCGTTAATAAAACATCTCCAGCATTTAAAAACGAACGATTGGAAAAGGGGATCAAGATTTTTCTCCTTTGTGCTCTATTGATTGGGGGCACAGTAGCAATAATAAGTATTTCACCATGGTTATTAATAGCCATTATTATTGTTTCACTTTTGGGAATCGCTGTCCATTTTGAAAATAAAAATGTAAAGCTTTTTGAAGAACAAGTTGCGATGTTGCAACCAGATATTCCTCCCTCTAATTTTTTGGAGGCGTGTGAAATGTTTCAAGAACTTGATGCGAGTGAATATGATTATCGTTTAGCGCGTAATGAAAAATTGTTGGGAGTTCAAGAACGCGTTTCCTTTGATATTAGTAAAAAGACCACACTTTGGGGACGTCTTTTGGTTACAGATCAAGCCATTGTATTTGAAAGCCCTGAAAGGAATGAAAGGACTACTTGGACACGAATTGCATCAGTAGCTATAACATACAAAGGATGCCAAGTTAGTCGCCGTACCGGCATTCCGTGGAATTACCAATTCACTGCTTTTTCAAGCCCAAGATTTACAGCAGTAATCCGAGCTCTTGGGCGGCCTTATTGATTTTTAAACACACCACACAAAGATGTTTCATTGTTTTAGCTCCCGCAAGATAAGTTTGTACATACCGGATTCAGAAGCTTGGACATCTGTGACCACGAATTGCTCTTGAGAAGAGGGGGCTTTGTTGTTTTCAGGAGAGATGATCACAATACTATCTTGAAGTTTTGGTGGTATTCCCCCGATATCATTGATACAAACATCAAGTTCCTTTTTTGCGATTGTCGTGGGAATTCTGCCGCCAGCCTCCGATTCTGAATGCTTAATGGTGTAAATTGCTGTAATTTGAAACGATTGTTGATTATCCTTTCGCGTGTAGATGACGGATTGCCCAAAGGTGTTGCACACGTCTTGAATCATTTGGTTTAGCAACCCGTGCCATCGCATGTTATTTTCCTCCACTGACCGCTTTAAAGAGCATTTCAGGACGCGTGCAAATATAAAGCGGATAGCTGTATACCTCCGGTTTTACCCATGCATTACGGTCGTTATCAACGATCAACATGGTGTAGAGCGGTTTTCCAACTGTGTTGGCAAAATCCAAACTTTCTCCAGGAGAAAAGGTTTTTTGAAACACTCCCGGTGCATTGGCGGGCAAGAATTGACATTCATCAGGCTTAATGCCTATGGCGCGCTTTGTTCCAGCCTTCGCACTCACATTATAGTTGTGAATACTCCGGTAATTAATGAAAGTCACACCCGCGAAGTCAAAACTGCCAAAGCTCCCAGAGCCAATTGAACTTGGTGTTGCAATACCTCCAGCACTATTCAACGTTTGTGCAAGAGCTGTGTTGAGATAAGTTTCACGAATTGTTTTATGGTTTTTCAATTTGGAGAAAAATTCATTTCCACAAAGCCCAATAATGCGTGAACGATCAGAAAACGCTCCCTTTGAAGCTTCAATCATTTTCATAATGACTTGATCAACATGGTCCGCAACATTGGTTGTCTCATTATTTAATTTAAAGTCAATCGGCTTTGGAGGTGTAATTTCCCATTCCTTGTACCAATCGACAATAACAGAGCCATCGGCATCAAGTACCACCCCTTGAACAGCGCCAAGTTGCATGTTTTCCCATGTCAATTCGATTTCAGAAATCAGTTTCTTTTGTTTTCTGGCAATATATTTCATTGCTGTCTCGAGTTGATCTTCTGTCCCAAATTCACGCCGGTTCTGGATTTCCTCTGATTTCACCGTGTCACTTTTGGCAATACGTGTTGTTTTGAAAAACCGAAGATTACGTCCATCTCTATCACCTTCTGCCAAGGGAGCGCCACGTTCACTGGTTTGAATCAAGGACAATGTATTGTCACGTCTTTCAATACCAACCACTGTGGTGCTTGTTTCCACTTCCTCAAAAAGATCAAGAGAACTAATAAGGCCCGGCTGAAACTCATAGTTTTCAATCGCTTTCATCATTGTGGTGGCAGAGAAAGCGTCGTGTTTAAAAAAATTCATATCCATGTGCGCATTCTCCTATCGCAATAAAATATTGTTATGGTCTTCGAGAGACTGAATGGCAGCACTTTTTTGTTCATCTGTAATGGCATCTGGCCATAGCAGTTCAGAAGCTTTTACAGTGCATAAGCGTGCTGTCATCACGGTACGTTGATCGGCTTGAGAGGCATCAACAGTGGCAAAAGAAATCCCAGCAGGGATTTGACTGCCATCTGATGCTGCTGGATTAAGGGGGGCATATTTTTGTGATGCTGTAATTTTCCCCATGACAGTTCCAGCTTCAATGAATGCTCCTGATGCAAAAACCACTTCTTCGTTTGACATATCCGGATCGTAGGGTCCAAGATAAGCGCCATTGCGTACGTCTTCATAAAAAACTTGACTCATTTTATTGCCCTCCAAGCTGTTTCCCATTTTGCATAAATTTTTTCCTTGCTCGTCCCATCCCTATGGGGAGATGTGGTTGATAGTTTTAAAGATGCGCTTTTCGAGACAGCGGCGGTTAACACAACATTTTTTGCTTTCTCAACACTCATGCCGCTTTTAATGGCTTTTGCTGCATCAAAAGAAACGCCTAAGCGTTTTGCTTGCCTTTCAAGGTTTGTCAGTGCCTCGCCACGTTTTCTTTCCTTTTCAAGAGCAGCTTTTACGCTTTCCTGTTTATCTTCGTCCTCATCTTCGTCTTCGTTTTCCTCTTCTTCGTCGAAGTCTTGAGTGTCTTCGTCAATGTCATTATCATTTTCGTCCTCTTCGTCCTCATTGATGACGTCGACAATTTTTTCATCATCTTCTTCGGCGCGGTATTGTGTGCGTGCCATGTGTTTTTTCCTTTTTTTGTTGCTGTTGGGGTTTGTGATATGGAATCCGTTAAGGCTTCCAAAGCTTGCGCAAGGGTGCCCTGCGCATCTGCTAATCCAAGCTCTAAAGCTTGGGTGCCTATAAAAGTTTCTGCTTTTGTGTCACGAATTGCGTCCGCATTCAGAGGTCTGTTTTTTGCAACCCAATCGACAAACATTTCGTAGAGCAGGGCGCAATCGGCTTGCATTTTTATCTGTGCTGTATTGCTCAAGGGTTCGTGAGGATTGCCATGCGTTTTGTGATCACCTTCAAAAACAAAGGTCCATTTAAGCCCCTGTTTCTCATCTGCACGAGATTGGTCAAGATGGGCGCAAACAACCCCAATGGAGCCTACAACACTCGTGCGTGCAACCCAGATTTGAGAAGCTGAACAAGCAATGGCATAAGCCGCCGAGCAAGCAAATTCATTGGCATGTGCCCAAATGGGTTTATTGTATTGTTTTGAGAGGGTTTGAAACTCTTCAACCAAATCAAAGATACCACCGGCTCCTCCCCCACCACTGTCAATATCGAGTAAGACGGCATGAACATCAGGTTGTGCAATGGCTTCACGAAAAGAAGCCCTTAACCCTTCATAAGAAGTCAATCCCGATAAAGCTCCAAGCCATGCACTGCGGCGTACAAGCGTACCATGAACCGGTATTATGGCAATATTGTTTTGTACCACATAGGTTTCTGGTGGTCTGAAAGCTTCTGTATTCTCTTGCGAATAAGCTTCAATGGGAAACTTTTCACTTGCAAAAAGGCGTGGGGCAAGAGCATTGAGAATAATATCAAGCTTTGTGGAGGCAAGCATGTGTGGAACCCCAAAAAGCCGTGATGCCAAAAACGGCATGTCAAGATTATTCACCATTTTTATGTGCTTTACTGTCTTGGTTACTTTCATAACTCTCAGAAGAGTCTGAATCTTCATCATCAATCGCTTGATTTTCACCAGAAGGTGCTGCCATATCCGTGTCAAAAGATAAGCCGCGCGCGCGAGCATCTGTATGCTCTTCCTCAAGTTCGGCATGAATGCTGTCGATATCAAAGCCCCGTTCAGCAAGAGCCATACGTCGTGTTTTCAAGCCAGCACGGATTTCTTCTTTTTCCGCTGAGATATCTTTAATAGGATCAATCATTTCAAGCGGGGGCGCAAAGCTTTCACATTGAAGCCATGGCAAGGGATTTTCTTCCCATCTAGGTAAATTCAAGCATTTGCCAAGCACTGCCATTTCAACAAAGCGCTCCCAAACAACGCGGTTAAACTGAAAGGCAATGATATGTTCACGCCATTGTTTGACATGTCGTCTAAACTGAATGATAGAAGTGCGCACATTAGAAAAGTTGCCACGCGTAACGTCTCCAGTGACAACGGCATAAGGCATATTGAAAGCCGAGCAAATTTTTAAAATATTACGAAATTGGAAAGCCTCATAAGAACCTCCAACTTCAACAGGATTAGAGAATGTAACCTCTTTATTCTCTCCTAAATAAAGAGATGCACCGGGCTCAATGACAGGTGCTTTGTATTCTTCTTCAATGTCGTTTTTATCACGATTATCGGATAATTTTGCGACGTTTGGGGAATTGTCCTTGACAAACGCCGCGAAAAGAGCCGCCGTCCTTTTTCTATCGAGTTCTGCGTCATCATAGGATTCGAGTTGAAAGATTTTTGTCATACAGCGCGTTATTTTAGGAGAACCGCGCAATTGTCCAGCAATACGACGCTCTTTGATATGAATGACCATTTCAGCAGGGACACGTATGCGCTCTTGGCTCTTAAAGGATCTGTTTGCAGGGCAATCATCATAGGGATGATGTTCCCAAAAATGATAAGCAACCCGCTTGCCACTTGCATTAAATTCAATCCCCATACGAATGTAATTGCCTTCAATCTCAGCAGGTCCATTGTAAGTAAGATCGAGCATTTCAGTAGGATAAACTTGCAACTGAAGAGGTACACCAGAGCGCCCATAAAGGTCAACATAATGCAGTCTGACAAAACATTCGCCGGTTAAAAAGACCTCTCGGGCAATGGTTGCTTGCAAACCATAAAAGTTGGCATCTTCATCATAATCCGCCTCATCAACCCATTGCCACCATAAGTCTAAAAGCTTTTTCTTTTCTTCTTGAAAACCTTCAATGCGAGGATAAGGTTTAATCCCATCGCTCACAGTTGCAGAGACCCATTCTTCAGTCGCAGAACCGTAAAGAGCTTCATTGTCATAAAGCCATCTTGAACGGGCAACAATGGTATCACCGCATTCTTCAATCGCTTTATTGATATGTTTTTTTGCGGGGTCAAAACCACCCATGCGACGGCTTTTGCTTGCCGCTTCAAAATGGGGATTGTGTTGGCGAGAAATTGTAAAAAAGCCCGTAATTTTATTGAACAAACCAGCCATTAATAGCCTCGTGAGATATTAAAATAGAACACGCGTGAACTTTTGCGCCCTTCAAGGTCCGCTATTTGCGTATTGATCATTTCAAGAGCTCTGCGCAGTTCCTCAACAGAGCGATTGCTGACTTGCTTATCGCCGTGACGCACTGATTGCGCACCCGAATAAAGAGCCTCTTCAATTTGTTCACGCCGCCTTTTTAAACTTTCCAGTCTGTCAATTTTGCTGTTAAATTGTCCTAAAGTTTCATTCACAAATTACCTCCAATCCCCTCGCATATAAGGATTTATCACCGTTCTGGATTGTTTCCTTTGAGGTTGTGCTATCTGAGATCTTCTTGGAGAAGTGAATGAAGAAATCCTAGGTGTTTTTTCTTCCAAAGAGCTTTCAGCAATTTTAAGTTTTTCCAAACGCTCTTCTAAGATATCGACTTCTCGATTAAGGTTTATTCCTGCCGAAATCAGACCTTGTAAAGCAGCATAAGCATAGACCCTACAATCCAAGGCTTCGTTTCTTGCCTTTTCACTTTTTTGCCATTCAATACGCTTGAAGCCTTTAAAATATTTGATGACTTTTCTTTCAGCGGTTAGCTGGTCAAAATATTCTCGATCAAGGCTTTTGTGAAAGTGTGTTGCACCAGCTCCCGTTGCTTCTGGACCCGATTTTTTAAACCGTGCTGTAATGATATCTTTCGCGGCATCAACCCCAACAATATAAAGATTAATCTGTCCTTTATTGTTTTTGCTTGGTCGGCGTGGCCATACCGCACGCCATCCCGCCTGTCCTTTAATCCCCCAGATGCGCCGCCCCTCCCGCGGGCGCACATAATTATAAACTGCCTGTGTATGTCCACCACCGGTATCAATGCATGCCGCTGTTATCCTAATCCCCTCTTTATAGCCTGGATGCGGCCAGCGTTTTGCAAGATATTCATCCAATTGGTCCCACACTTCAAAAGAAGAGGGATCACCAAGGATCACTTGATAATCAATATGCCAACTTTCTTCATTACGCCCCCATCCTACCACTTCAAGCTCTAAACGGTCATTTTGCACATCAATGCCTGCTGTCAACACGACGGCTTGTTCTGGTGCTAAAGGATAATCTTCGCGTTTTGCATAGAGGCTGTCTGGATCAATAACTTCGCCTGTTCTATCCTCCCATGGCTCTCCAAGCACTGTATTGACAAAAGGCTGTAGAAGAGCTGGATCATCTTTAGCATTTAAAAACTCTCTTGCGCATTCCCCCCATGTAAGCCAAGGTGAATAGAGTGCCGAAATATGATAAGAGCGCAAATTGGGTCTGCTTGACTCACTGGTTGGGACCCAGCATGCGCCTCTTTCTTCACACATGAGATCTGTTTTTCGGTGCTCGGCATGTTCATGACCACAATGGGCACAAACAAAAACAGCTTTTTCGGGAGCCCCTTTCGGCCATTTGATTTGTGACCAAACAATCGGCTGTAGTGTACCACATGCATCACAAGGCACGTTGTAATATCTCTGGTCTCCTAGTACAAAATCTTTGGCAATACGGCTTGTGTCACGGTGGGTGGGTGTGGACAATTTAAAGATCTTTCGTTGTACAAAGGTCGAGGTACGCTTTTCTGCAATCATCACTGGATCGCCTTCGTTATCGACACTGAGAGGATAACCATCCACTTCATCCAAAATCAGATAACGAATAGGCATAGAACGCAAACCAGCCGCACTGTTTGCCCCTGTAAGCATCAGTGCACCACCATCAAACTCTTTCGAAAACATGGTATTCCCACTGTCACGTGCTCGTGCTGGGGCTATGCGTTCACTTAAAACTGGACTTGCCATAATCATGGGATCAAGCCGTGTCTTTGAAAGCTTTTTGGCTGTTTCAACGGTTGGCATGACATAAAGAGCAGGCCCTGGACTATAATGAATAGCATAACCGCAGAAATTTAATCCTGCCTCTGACATGCCAACCTGCGCTCCTTTCATGACAATGGTTGTTTCAATCGGTTTGTGAGAGGAAAGATTATCCATGATTTCGCGCAAATAGGGGGTCCGCTTTGTTCTCCACAATCCAGGTTCAGCACTTGCTACGGTGCTAAGGTATCTATTCTTATCCGCCCATTGGGAAACCGTATACGGTGGGTCCGGTTGTCTTGCATCATTGGCATGGGCGAAAAATTCTGTAACAGCATTCTCATCCATTATTCATTCTTTGCTCGCCCCAAAACTCTCTCATTCTGGAGGTTGAGGATCATGATAAGGAACTGGAATATGAACAGCTTCAAGCAAAGCCTTTCGTATGTAATAATCAATGGCACCGATTAGGCTTGCAGCATCACATCCAATCTGTGCGGCAATGCTTGCACCAAATCGATGAGGAAAATTCAACATAGCGTCACGGTGTGCTCTTCCAAACTCACGCGCTGCTCTCTTGACTTCTTCACGGTCAACGGTTGTTTCGCGTAAGCGTTCAAGGGCAATCTTCTCGCTTTCAAGGGCAACTTGCATTCGCTCCAGTTTAATCTTGTATTCATTAGCACCCTCTGTAGAGGCTTGTTTGATCTTTGTTCGCGGTTGACCATCCGGTGCTAAAAATGGAGCAGGGCGTTTTGTTGGATTCTCATTCCAGATAGCTGTTGCAAGGGCTTCATTAACAGAACCATCTTCAAAAAGAGCTTGATCAAATTTACCTGTCTTAAATCGAGAAACCACTGCATTAGGAGAAACACGCATCTTTTTGGCAAATGCACGAAGCGATAAACCCTTCCGAGCTTTCTTATTCATAGTGGCTCCTTGCCTTTTTCTGTCCTAAGAAGTAGGTGGTTACGGCATTACAAATAATTGACAATCAGGTATAATCCGGTATATATTCCGGTATGCGAACGGATACACTTCAAATTACACAAGAATTGTTGGCTCTCATTACTGAGATTGATGAGTTCAAAGGTGCTTGGCGCGCCTTTGGAACTCTTGCCCCTGAAAGATTAAATACTCTTCGTCATATTGCTACTGTTGAAAGTGTTGGATCTTCCACACGCATTGAAGGCAGCAAATTAACAGACCGCGAGATTGAACAGCTTTTAGCAAATTTAGAAATTAAACGTTTTAAGAGTCGTGATGAACAAGAAGTTATTGGTTATGCCAAGGTTATGGAAACAATTTTTCAATCTTGGAGTGATATTCCCATTACAGAAAATCATATCAAACAACTTCATCGTGATCTTTTATGCCATAGTAATAAAGATGAACGACATCGAGGTGAATATAAGACCTCACGTAATGATGTAGCAGCTTTTAATTCTCAAGGAAAAATGGTTGGTATCGTTTTTGAAACAGCCACACCATTTGACACACCATATCGAATGCAAGAGCTTATTACTTGGTTCAGTAAGACCAGTGAATTAAAAGATCTTCATCCTTTACTTACGATTGCTATTTTTAATGTCACTTTTTTAGCGATTCATCCTTTTCAAAATGGAAACGGACGTTTAAGCCGCATCTTAACCACCTTGCTTTTGTTACAAAAAGGTTATGTTTATGTACCCTATTCATCCCTTGAAAGTGTTATTGAAAATAATAAAGAAAGCTACTACTTAGCTTTAAATCAGACTCAAAAAACAATTTATACTAAAACCCCCAATTGGGAACCTTGGATACTCTTTTTTTTACGTGCTCTACAAAAACAAAAACGCCAATTAGAAATAAAAATAGAGAGTGAAAAAAATGCTCTTTTTTCTTTATCTGAATTGGCTATTAATGTTCTTGATTATGTACGTAATCACGGACGTGTTACAACCCGTGATATGGTGCGTGAAGTTGGTGCAAGCCCTAATACACTTAAAGCAACCTTTACATCATTAGTTGAAAAAGGTCTTTTGATACGTCATGGTGGTGGGCGATCAACTTGGTATGGCTTACCTTAATTTTTATTGTCTTATTGATACCTCCCCATTTTTGAGAACGGGGAGGGGACATATTTTTTACTTAAGCAACTTTTCTAATAGGGTTCTCGAAATTTGGTTCATAAGCGCGCAATAAAGAGTCCATGCTATGCGGTAACTCTGAATCTCCAAAATCTGTTAGAACTGTTAAGATTTTAAGTATACTTGGCATCTCATCTTGAATTTTTAAAATTAAAGCTTTTTCTATTACACTCATAGTATCAACCAGAGTAGTACAATCTTTATCATTCATATTTTCATGTCTAGAAAATTGAGATAATGCCAACCACAAATCGCATAAGAAGTTAGTATCTATCTTCATTGTACACCCCCAAAGATTTGTTCTCTTAAACATGCTAATCCTCTGGATGTGATTTTTGTTGAAGGGAGTACCTTTTCTGTACCATCCGGTCTTTGGATAGTAATAGCAGGGCAATCCATGAAGCCTTTTTTGATTTTATCCTGATAAGGCAACAAAGGCGCCCCTGGAGCCCGCCGATAGACCCAATCATGTTTACGTAAGTAATCGGTTAAATCCTTTGGTCGTATCTCTAACATTTTTGCAGCTTCGATGAGACCAAACAATCCATCAGAGCGTTTTAAACCTTCCAAAGCCTCTGCTTTTGGAGTCAATTCGGCAATAACATGGTTTTTTTGTTCTATTTGACTTTGTAAGTGATTCAAGACACCAAGTAATGCTTCAGGTTTGGAGTAGTCAACTTGTGGTGTTGCTATTTGCTTTTCCAATTCTTGCCAACGGTCAATGATTTTTGCTCGTAAAGCAGTGCTGTAACCAGACACAAGAATTAGACATTCACGCTTTGGAAGGTTGTAACAAGGAAGTGTACGCCCTGTTGAGTCTTTGTATAATCCTGAAAAATCACTCACCCCAAATTTGGGGGCAGTACTTTCAGAGTTTAATTCTCCTAACATTTGTTTAATGTCACGCATGACATGGTCATGTCTTTTACCGCACAACTCAGCAATTTCGCGACTAGACATAGTCTGAGTGGTAGCACTATTAGCAGTGCTTTCTCTAATTTTTATAAGAGTGTTCATAATGAACTCCTTGTTGATAGATGTTTCTTAATGACACTCCAAAAGAGCGCCGGGTGCTAAGAAACACGGCAACAAGCCCGTCGTTATGCTTTTCCCCCGAAAGGGTATTTTATGGCATAACCACACCCGACAAGACCAGTATACGCTATACGCGCATAATGAGTCAAAGCCTTTACAATGTGCGGAAGACTGATTATTTCGGCAACCAATCCGCTTGTTGTTTTGAGGTGTTTCTTAGGCACCTAATTCGATTATTCATATTGTTGCCACATTGTCAAATAGAAAATGAGACAAGTTATAAAAATAATCGGTTAAATCCTTTGGTCGTATCTCTAACATCTTTGCTGCTTCGATGAGACCAAACAGACCATCAGAGCGTTTTAAGTCTTCCAAAGCCTCTGCTTTTGGAGTCAATTCAGCAATGGTATTATCCTTTTGCTTGATTTGACTTTGTAAGTGATTCAAAACACCCAGTAATGCTTCGGGTTTGGAATAATCTACTTGTGGAGCGGCTATCTGTGGTGTTGCTACTTGTTTTAACCGTCTTTCACATTCGATAAAGTATAAACGAGCTTCTCTTCCTTTCTTATTATTCTCAAGCATAGAAAGCTCTTTAGCTACACTTAAGGTGAGGTGATAGTCTTTACGATTGTGACCACCCCTGCCTTTACTTCCCAAAATAGGGAAGCAAACAAAGTCTTGATTTTCTACTAAATTATATTTGTTGATACGTTCAGTAATCCAATCCGCAAACTTTTTACCTATTTCCAAAAATGTATGTAATTCACGTGCATTTACCATCTGAACGGTATCGCCATCAATACTGGTTTGATGTATGTCGATTAAATATTGTGCCATGATTTGGCTCCTGTTTGTTTAAAGTTTCTTAATGACACTCTATGAAGAGCGCCGGGTGCTAAGAAACACGGCAAACAGTCCGTCGCTATGTTTTCCCCATAAGGGTATTTTATGACACAGCCACACCCGACAAGACTAGTATATGCTAGACGCCTATAATGAGTCAAAATCTTTAACATGCGGAGATAAAGATTATTTCGGTAACCTATCCGCTGTTTGCTTAAGGTGTTTCTTAGGCACCTGGTTCGATTATTCATATTGTTGCCACATTGTCAAATAGAAAATGAGACAAGTTATAAAAATAATCGGTTAAATCCTTTGGTCGTATCTCTAACATTTTTGCAGCTTCGGTGAGACCAAACAATCCATCAGAGTGTTTTAGACCTTCTAAAGCCTCTGCTTTTGGAGTCAATTCGGCAATAACATGGTCTTTCTGTTCTATTTGGCTTTGTAGGTGATTCAAGACACCAAGTAATGCTTCGGGTTTGGAATAATCTACTTGTGGAGCGGCTATCTGTGGTGTTGCTACTTGTTTTAACCGTCTTTCACATTCGATAAAGTATAAACGAGCTTCTCTTCCTTTCTGATTGTTCTCAAGCATAGAAAGTTCTTTAGCTACACTTAAAGTGAGAGCATAATCTTTAGAGGGACGACCACCTTGGAGGTTTTCGCCAAAATTGGCGAAAACTATATAATCCTGATTTTCTATAAAGCTGTATTTGTTAATACGATCTTTAATCCAATTGGAAAAATCTCGTTTTGCTTCTAAGAATGCATGCAAATCACGAGCATTGACGGTTTGAACAGTTTCTTGATCAATAACCTGTTCTGATATTTCTATAAGTGTGTTCATAATGAACTCCTTGGTAATAAATGTTTTTGATTGACACTCTAAAAGAGTGCCGGGCGCTCAAAAACACGGTACCAAGTCCGTCGTTATGCTTTCCCTGCGAAGGTATTTTATAGCACAACCACACCCGACAAGACCTTTATATGCTACCACATATAATGAGTCAAAATCTTTAATGTTCAGAAGATTGATTATTTCGGCAATCAATCCGCTTGGTATTTTAAGGTGTTTTTGAGGCACCTGATTCGACGATAGATATAACAATACTATCTTGTCAAGTGACAAAAAACTTTTTTCTAAAAAATAATCCACTATTGTACAGTATGTATATGAGTACACATTAAATTCGTTATTTATCAATGTGTTGTGTGTACAATGTACAGTCAATTTGAAAATTCTGTCGCTAGCGATAGTTCGCGCTAGCCTGCCCCGCAACGAAGCCAACCCGCTGGAAAGTACCTTTTACATTGATTTTATTGACTTTTTTATGAAAAAACAAAGCATAAGTGATAATCTGTTTTTAAAATTACAATAAGAATATGTAATGCCTAAACTCATAAGGATATGTAATATAGAGATAAAGCTTGAGAACATGATCTAGCCTTTTTTATTAGCAGCGTATCCTTGACGAGAAAATTGTCTCTGTATGTTTTTGGTTAATCTTTCATTGGCATATTGTGCAATAGCACTTGCAATTTCTGGCTTTGACATCACTTTAGCAATTGAAGGTCCTTCTTGTTTTGCAATGGGGAATTGCTCTCCGTCATCTCTTTGAAACACATTCCTTCCCATTTTCAATTCAACGCGCTTTGGAAAACTGCCTCCCTTGATAAAACCATGGGGTAAGATTTCTTTCTTTCCAAATAGTGTGTAAGTTACGCCGCGTTTTGTTTCTTTTGCTTTAAAAAATTTAAGAGGTATCGGTGTTCCAGAACCAATGATATCTGTCTCAAGAAAGCTTGCTGTCGCCTTTTCTTTAATATAAACGCCTCTTTTGATACGCTTTATTTGGGCTGATGAGATGTCGGCAACTTGTTTTTCAGTAAAGCGTTCAACTTGTTTTGCTGCGGTGTTTAGAGCATTACGCAGAGCCCAATTAAGGCGAGGGGCTTGAAGGCTTGTGAAGGTATCCTTCACTTGTTGAAGATACCATTTTTGGTGGATGATTAACTTCAACTTCTAAGCCTTTTTTTGGGTAGGTGTTGATGGCTTGGAAGCTTTAGGTATTTTGGGTTGTTCGAGTAGAATTTCCTCGGTTGCTGATTCAGTTGATGTTTGTACGGCTTCTTGTTCTATCTGCTTAATTTGTTCAACTCCCTTGTCAGGCTTTATTTTTGTTTTAACATCAACAAAAGGTTTAGCAGCATTTGCACGCTTGAGACGTGCGTAGACTTGATGAGAAATCTCCATAAATGGATTATTGGGAGTTGAAGTTTCAAAACGAACAGTGCTTTTATTATCGCCCACAACACACATTGGCTTGGTGATGATTGCTTTCATCTTCGCTCCTTTTGAGGCAATGAATTAATGACATCATTAGTCACTTAATGGCGTTTGATATGTGCAAAATAGATTAGCCTGTTATTATCAATGAAAACAGTAATTTAAGCCCTTTTGAAAGCTTAAGATTTTATCAAATTTTAGGGGATATTTTTGAAATTTAGACACAATAAAACCACTACAGTAGTATCATTAAATACAATTTTTCACCTATTGTCAATAGAAAAAATATATATTTTGTATTTTTTTTTATGTTAAAATAAAATTTTCTAAAACATTTTAGATTTTATAAATTATTAAGCAATTATTATAGAAATGATAGTTATATCCCTCTTAACTATAGCGTTTTGTTTGCCTGCTGCCTTTTGATTTTCATTAATATTTTGTAGATCATATGTAATTATACGCTTTTACAAAAAAATCTAGAGTGAGAAATTTCTCCATATTAATTGAGCTAAATATTAAGTTCGTGACGGGCTGCTGTTGCCAAAAAAGCAGATCTTGTTAAACCTCTCTCTTGTGCACAATTATCAATTGCACGCAAAAGCCCTCGTTCAATTGATATATTTGTACGTACGACCTCTGAGTCATTTTCAATAAAAGGAACTTGTATTAAAAAAGCTCCTTCTGACAAAGCTTTTTTGACAGCTTTCTGTTGTATTACTTCTTCAAATTTTAAAGGAATAGGCACTGTATCCATATCTTCACAGTAAAGTTGCAAAGCCTCGGTTGCATTTATGATAAGATTTTCTTCTTCATCAGCAGCAGAGAATAGACCTTCAAAATCAGGAAATTGAACACCAAAAGCAGAATCTTCATCTTTATGAACAAGAGCAAAAAATCTTTTCATTTTTCTTCTCCTTTTTTTAACCATCCTGCTTGTAGTGCAATAGAACGCGCTGTACCAATTGGAAGATTTTTCTTAGGATGTGGAACAATAACAACCTTACCATCTTTTTTAAATTTATGGTGCGAACCTTTTACTTTGACAAGTTCAAAGCCATCGCGTTTTAATTTTGTAATTATCTTTCGGCTGTTTTGTTCCATTCCCTAATCTTATAATGTGTATATATTTACACACTATACTTTTTCTTATTTTAAGTCAATGTTTTTAATGATCAAAATATTTCTGGAGAGCGTTCAGGACTATCCGCAATGAAGGTACAAGGTATGGTAATTCTTGATCTTCACTAACAAGATACTGTAGCGCAGCATAAAAATTATGCTGTCTGTAAAGGTGTTGTGTTTCTTTTATTACCTCTTGCATATTCAAAAATTGTTTTGTTGCAAATTCAACCCATTTTTTTCTAGCTGCCTCATCAGAAGATGAGGGCATTTTATCATAAATTGCATTTGGTAAGGCTTTTGCACAGAGGTAATTATTTCTCACTTCAAGGTATTGTTGTGCTGCATCATACTGATCTTGATCAATCACACCTTGCAGATAAAGTCGTCCGATATAAGTACCGGAAAGCGGGTTTTTGGCGTCTTCTATGGTCAAGCCAAAGCGCTTAGCACGCATTTCTATTGCCAATTTGTCGATGGGATCATGTGGCATTTTTGTCCGTGAGATACGACCATTTGGTTCTCTGATCCATCCATTAATCCTAGGGCGCCCACGTTTTGCATGTTTTTTTCTTTTAGCCATATTTTTTCAATCAGAATGGGACGCTATCATTAAGAGCTGTTCTATAATCTTGAGCACCTGAAGCAATAGCATAATTTTGAGAGGTAATGGGTGAGGGGGGTGCAGATTGCTCTTTCTTTGCATCAAGCAAATGCAGTTCACCTTTATATTGTGACAAGACAATCTCTGTTGTGTAATGGTCATGACCGTTTTTATCTTGCCATTTACGTGTTTGTAATTTGCCTTCTATGTAAACCTTTGAACCTTTGTGTAGATATTGAAGAGCAATTTTTGCCAAATGTGGATTAAAAACCACAATGGAATGCCATTCCGTTTTATCTATTTTTTGATTAGTCTTTTTATCAGTATAGCTTTCAGAAGTCGCTATACTAAAATTGACTATTTCAGCTCCAGAAGCCATGGTTTTGCTTTCGGGGTTAGCACCGAGGCGCCCGATTAATGTCACTTTGTTTAGCATGTTTTAGTTACCTTAAATTTGTATTTAAATATGTAAAAAATATTAGCAATAATTTTATTATTTTTCAATTATTTCAGTAAATTAATCACAATTTTTTAAAGTATTACTTTATAATTTTATTTGATAAATTATTCATCAAGAAGACGCGTTATGTAGTTACTTCAGTCTTGTATTTAAAACTCTTGATATACATACATAAATGTATTAACATAAGATATGAAAATAAGATTTGAATGGGATGAAGCTAAAGCGAAAAGTAATCTTAGAAAACACCGTGTAAGTTTTGAAATAGCTGCACGTGTTTTTGCCGATCCATTCGCTATGGTTAAACAAGACCGTATCGAAAACGGAGAATATCGTTGGCAAACTTTAGGGCTTGTGGATGGTTTTTTATTACTTCTTGTAGCTCATACTGTTCATGATGATAAAGATGGCATAGAGGTCATCCGTATTATTTCAGCGCGGCGCGCTAACTTGAAAGAGAGGAAACGTTATGAAGAAGAAAATTCGTTATGAGATGGACATAGGCCATTTATCGCCTTTAACAGATAAACAAAGGGTCGAAATTGATGAACTAGCGGCAATGCCAGACAGTGCAATTGATCATAGTGATATTCCAACGTTAGATGATGCATTCTGGAAAAACGCTGTTCGCAATCCATTCTATAAACCAACGAAAACTGTCACAACAGTGCGTGTAGATTCAGACGTACTAGCATGGCTTAAGAGTCAAGGAAAAGGCTACCAGACGCGGATTAACGCCATTTTACGTGATGCTATGCTTCGTTCAATGCGTTGATCACTCCCTTCGCTAAAAAGCAAGGAAGGGTTTGCTTCTTTGGTTAAGGCTTTATAGTTTGTTTGCTTCTTTTGTATCTACTCAATTGAATATCAAGCGCTTTTTCTAATTCTCTATCTATATCGTAAACTTGTGAATAACACTTCTCACCATCATCTGTAATCTCACAAATCAGTGTATCTTGACCACGCCTTGCTCTCTTCTTATTTGCACTGTCTATCAACGCTTCATAACTCAATACGCTTTTAGGAACAGCACCCCCATAAACCCATGCTTTTACTTGCGCTTTGGTGCTAAAATCTGCCTTTTTGGGTATGGTGTAATACTGACCACCGTCAAACTTTTCACACTCTCTTGTGCCGTCTTCATATTCGTAGAGGTTGTAAAAATACTCTGCCGCTCCGTCTCCCCAAGGAACATACCCAACAGCCGTTGCGATAAACTTTTTTTGCATTGGTTTTTTACGTTGTGTTAAGAACAGTTGTTTTAAAATTTCCATGTTTTAATTCTATTTTTTTTACCGATAAGTCAATTTACCTCAAATTTAATCGTACAGAGCGTTTTATATTACGGTGGTTTTTAATCATAAAATCTTTAAATCGCTTTGTACGGTACCTTTTTATCGATTTAAATGCATATCTAATCACAAAGCTATCAGCACTTTTCACTGAAAAGGATTTAAATCAATCTTCGGTTTTTCAAGCATTTGCATCAGTTTATCCCATTTTTCAGCAGAAACAGGCTCTCCTTTCGGCTTAATCTCTGGTCTATCGAGTGAGGTAAATATCCCTTTAACAGTAGTTCGAATATCGTCTTCAAGCTTTTCACAGTAAAGCAGAAGATCAGCAGAAGCGGGTATAAATGTTGTTGACAAGCCTTCTGCTTTACCCTTCATCACATCCCTTGTTGCGGTTTTGATTGCCCAACGGCTTAAACCATCGAGAGAAAAAAGATAAGCAACAGCTGTGGCTTTTTCATCTTCTCCAGGTTGGCTTTTAAGTCCACCAGAAAGCGTGAGAAACATAGCTTTTATTTCTTCCTCAGAAGCTTTTTCATCAAGCATTTGCAAAGCTTCATGACCCAACGAAATAATTCTCTTCGCTTCTGCAGGTGATGGCTTTTTGCCCGGTAGCCAATGGAATGGAGGGTTTTGCATCATCCTCGAACAAAAATTTGTACGGACTGTCTGCATTTTTGAAATCGGACATGTGTTGTGTAATTCTATAGGCACGACCGCGCTGTTGTCCTGTTTGGGAATTGGTTTGTGTTCCATAATTTTCTCCTTGTTTGTAATCCTTTGCATTTCTTACCCAATTGCGCCATGTTGCTTGCCAATCACGCTTGCTAGCGTCTTTACCTGCCTTGGCATTCCAAAAATCTCTAAATTTTGCGATTTCAACTTTGATACGCTCTGGAGGCAAGCCCTCGTTGATTGCAAAATCGTAATCGGGTTCAAAATCCGCAGGCAATCGACAGCCTCTATCAGCTTTAACCCGCTTGGCTTTCTTAGGAACGCTTGCTTGCTCGTGAATGAGAGGTTGGTTTTCTGATGATGTTGCTTTTTGATCTGATTGGCTTTCAATCGCATCAGCCTCGAGTGGCTCTTCAATCAAATCCGTTGTTTCTAAATCTTCAAATTCGATTTCTTTTTTTGATAATACGATAGTATTATTTTTTTTATATATATTTGTATTGTTTGTTATGGCATCACAAGCATCATGCTTAGCATCATGCTTAATATTACAAGCATCTTTTGTATTTTTATCCCATCTTGCCTTTGCTGCCTTCTGTGCTCTCTCTGAAAACTTATTCAAATTCTCATTAGAGTTGTTAAGTTCCTCTTCAACTTGTAAACTCCACAAACGACCGTCTTCTAAACGTATCAGTCTCTCATCACTCAATAAAAAGTCTAGCGCTTTATTAAAAGCTTTTACTGAGCAACCAGAAATGCGTGCTAATATAGAGGCATTCTCAAGAATTGGCTGTCTCTTCTTATACATAAGCAATGTCAACATCATATAAGTCGATATTTGATGAGACGTCATTCCACTCGCTTCAGATACCCAATCAGAAGGAAAACAACGAACCCAAGCTAACTTAGTTGACATACTTCACCTCCCTTTCTTCATTATTATTGCAAGTGAAATTATCTAACTCTTCTTCACTGAGACTGTTGAGTTCCTCTTCAACTTGTAAACTCCACAAGCGACCATCTTCTAAACAAATGATATGTCCAGTTTCCAATAAAAGATCTAATGCTTTCTGAAATCTTTTAATTGAACACCCAGCTAATAAAGATAACACTCGAAAATTATTCGTAAGCGGTTCACCAGTGCGAAGCATCTGAAATCGCAACTTCACATATATAAAACCTTCAAAAGGAGGCAAATGTGCAAGATCAAGTAGCCACTTGTCTGCAAAAAGCCGCGTCCATGGTAACTTAGTTGACATGCATTGCCTCCCCTCTTTTCTTACTCCACCTTGCTATTGCTGCTTTATGCGCTCTTTCTGAAAATTGACTAATGCTATAATCAAAGGCTCGTGAATTATGCCATAAACGACCATTCTCTAATTGCGTGATATGACCTGTGCTGATTAAAGTCTCTAATGTCTTTTGAAACGTTCTTAATGAACACCCACACCAACTCGATAAATAAGACGCATTATTGATAAGAGGCGCTTTTCTATCATTCATTAGCAACATAAGTGTTGTATAAACAGCCTTCTCGGTCGCTCTTAATCCCATAAGATCTTTTAAAAAATGATCTGTACTAAATTTTACAAACGCTACTTTATTACTGGACATCATTGGAGATCTCCCTCTCTTTAACTAAATATAAAATGGCTAAAGCATCCGCTTCATTATCATCACAAGGCGCGTGACCTTTTGCACACATTGCCTTAATCATTTCTTCTTTTGACGCATTCCCTTTGCCTGTCATTGCTTTTTTAATCGTACCAACGGGAATGCCTTCATACGGTATCTGATGATGTTCACACCAAGCTGTTAATGTTGCTAGAAAGCCCCCATAAACATGAGAAGCGTCTGTACCCACATGCCGGCGTACCTCTTCAAAATACACCGCATCAATTTCATCAACAGATCTCTTTAGTTCAGAAAGCCATTTCTTAAAGCGCAGATAACGCATCCCCCCGCCTTCAAAACGGCGTGATTGAAAATGTTCTGTATCACTTGTGATAAAACCATCTGCATCACGAAGCGCCCAGCCAGTCTTAGTCCCTAGATCAAGACAGAGAATGGTTTGTGCTTTAGTGATCATAATCCCCCCCCCCTTAAGGTTCTACGTATTTATATCTGTGCTATGATAGAGCGTGTTGTGATTGCCGGTCTTGCAAAAATGTTTGTGAAAAAGTATCCTCCCGACGATTCTAAAGAATTGGGGGGAGTTATGATGCAAGAATGGATAAAGATATTTCTTACAGGTTTTCTGTCATTTATCGGATCACTTTCAGTAGCGCTTATTTTAAGAAATAAAGACCGTAAAGAAGCAGCCAAAATCCGCAAAGATGATTTAGAAAAAGCTGCAAAAGAACGAGAAGAAGATAGAGAATGGGTAAGCAAGCAATTTGCAGAAAGCCAAGAACAGACGACAGCCCTTAAAGAGCAAGCAATATCGACAAAAGATCTCGCCAAATGGTCAGAAGAACATATTAAAATTTTGTTAGATAACAAAAGAGTACAGGATTTAGGACCGCCACTTTCCATATATGCAACTGGACCGCATCTTCCAACAAAGGACAAGTGGACGCTTCTTTTCTTAAAGGTAGAAAATAATGCACAAACTGTCATCCATATTTTAAATATAAAGCTAAAAGATGGTTCTCGCTTTATTCTTGGATATGGCATCATATACAAACCTGAAGAAAAATGGTGGCAAATGCAATCAAAATATGTTAATCCTGATGCCAGACCAACGTCACACACAATATCATCCGGATACTGTGAGAAAGCAAAGAATTTTCGAACGGGACAAGAAATCGATGTTAATATTTCTGTAGCTCCCTCAGAAGGCAAACCTTCGATAATCCTTATTTTTGTAGCAGCACGTGAAGAAGATATAAAAGACCAAGTTACTTTAATCATTACCCATACATCCCCACTACAACCAGAAACAAAAATGACTGTAACGACACAAACCGACCTCATAGACTTTAAAAAATTGGATTAACTCCCTTAGGCAAATATTTTTATGCTAAGTCTATTAATTCGATTTCTTCTTCTCTTTTTTCGATGAGTTTATCCCTTAAGATATCAAGCTTACTTTTGACTGAGACCATGAATAAGATCAGCCCATTTAAGCGATAAAAAGATGACAACTCTTGAGAAAAATAATTATCAAACCAAGCCGTAAAAGCTTGTGTAAACACAGATGAAAACCATTGATTAAAGTCATCGTACGGCAATAACGGAAAATAATTTCTATCATCACGCACAAAAATACTATGCAGCGTACAGACAAGAGAACCTTTTGATGAGGGATCTATGCTTATTTCATATGTATTATGAGGCGAGCGGACACCACAATATATGTCTTTCTGTCCAATCTTATTAACAAGATCAATCAACTGGACTTTGCTTATAGTGATCTGTGGGACATCTATCATCTCTGATCTTTCCTCTTTAAGAGTGTGTATGGGGCTGTGGGTGTTTATTATTATCTGTAGAAGCAGCAATAAAAGCAGGCATAGAACTGTTCTTTAATTGTTGTAGTTTCAGATAACTTTTTAATGATAATCCTTTGCCTTGTTCCCAACGACAAACAGAAGCTTGCTTAACGCCTAAAAGGTCTGCTAATTCCTTTTGTGTTAGAGATAAACACTTTCGGATAGATTTAATCTTTAATTTTTCCTCTGTGCCCATTTGAATTGAATCCATTATCTTTAACCATATACGCAATTGTATACAATTTATTTAAAAAAACAATAGATTTTTTTAAATTTAAAAATCATAAGTAATTAATTATGACAAAAAACATCATTGCTACATTGCAAGTATTGCAATCTGAATTCGGTCTCAGTCAAAAAGATCTTGCAGATAGACTAAATGTAACTCAAGCAACCGTTTCAAGGTGGTTGGGGAGTGAGTCAGACCCTAGAGGTTCACATAGAGATGCAATTTTAGAACTTTATAAAAGCTTAAAGGGCTATAACCAAATTACTACACTTGTTCCTCTTATGGGATATGTAGGAGCAGGGCTAGAGATTGACACAGATGTTGAGCAAATTCCAGAAGACGGACTTGAAACAATCGAGATACCATTTGATTTGCCTTTTGAAGCAATAGGATTCATGGTTCGTGGAAATTCTATGTATCCCGTGTATAAAGATGGTGATTTAATCGTAGTTAAACATCTGCAAACAAGACCAGTGAGCGATTATTATGGTGATGAAGTTGTTGTTCTAACAGAAGATAATAGGCGATTTATCAAACAAATTACTCGTTCTTTAGAAGGTATTGTACTCAAGTCATGGAATGCAGACCCTATTAAAAATGCTAAGATAAAATGGGTTGGAGAAATAGTTGCAATACTACCACGTAAATCCTATCGTCCACTTATGAAATAATCTCAGTAAGACTTTTGTTTCTATTACTTTTGAAGATGCCATTTAAGTGAAAATGCAAAAAATAGTGGATAATGGACAGATGGTTTATTTGCCAAAAGATAGACTTAAAATAGCGCGTAAGAACGCTGGATATGTAACACCGAGTGAAGCTGCGCGCGCTATACCAGCTCTTAATCAAAATACCCTAATTAGTCACGAAAATGGAAATCGTGGTATTTCTCGACAAAAAGCCGAACTCTATGAGCAAGTGTTTAACGTGGATCCGGGGTGGATTTTATATGGCGAATCTCTTCAAGAGAATCCTAGCCTTAATATAAGTATTCCTCTTATTTCATGGATTAGTGCTGGAGAGTTCAGTGAGCAAGATGAGATAATGGATTTTTCAGATTATCCTATGACAGAAGCTGTTAACCTTCCTGCCGGTGAATGGATTGCGTTGCGTGTGGATGGTGCATCCATGAATAAAATTAGTCCTCCAGATTCCATAATACTTGTAAATATGCGAGACAAAAAGCTTGTACCTAATGCTTGCTATGTAATTGCAGATGAAACTGGGCAGGCTACATATAAGCGATATAGACCAAATGATAATCCTCCTTTTCAGCCTGCTTCGTACGATAAAACAATAAAAGCTCCAAAACTTGAAGGTGCCATTTCTATAATAGGTCGTGTACGACGCACTATTCTTGATATGTAAACACAATACGATTCCCTCTTCACGTTATCAATTAAACACCCTTAACGGGTTTTAGCAAGTTTGATTGATTTTTATCAGTAAACCGCGCATTTATTGATTCTAAAATCAGCTTTTAACTCTTATTTCTGAAGAGGGCATTTAAATGAAAATGCAAAAAAAAGTGAAATATATGTAATTTTTTTCTTGATTTAATTTATACGTTTGCGTATAAGTATTATATAAATTAGCACAAACAATCGCCAAGAGGCGTTAGGGAGGGGAAATTATGGAAAAGCCAATTCTTATAAATTCCAATGAAGTTTTATTAGTTGCCTACGATAAAGAGCAATACATTGCAGAGTCTGGACCACTTGATGCAAGCCAAATTCTAAACATTGTTGACGAGGCAGATGATGCAATCCAAATCTTTCGCATAAATCCTTCTGAAAAAAGTTGCGAAGATATTTCTGAAGATATCGCAGAAATTTATCTCAGAGAATGTGAAGAACAGTATTTTAACGGAAACATACCTCACGATTTTATTTTACACAGCACTGCATACGGTTTTTTTTTAGATGATATAAAACAGCGCGAATATGATGATGTAATGTATGGCTCTTACGAACAGCAGCACCGTTTGTGTCCTTGTGATGTGCTTTAAAATTCTTAAGGGCGTTTGAAAAAGCGCCCCCTTTTTCCCATCAATCCCACCCAATATGAGGTCCGTAATGGAAAAGCTAATTGCTATCCAGCAAAATACAAACAAACACGAAACAATTCCAACCATGTCTAGCATTGAAATTGCAGAGTTATGCGGTAAAAGACATGGCCATGTAATGCGAGATATTCGTAAACTATTTAGCGAACTTAAAATCAACCTGAGTAATTTTGCTGGATTATACAAAGATTCAACAGGTCGTACTCTTCCTTGTTATCATCTTCCTAAACGTGAATCTCTTATTGTCATTTTAGGTTATAACACTGTGTTACGCGCAAAAATCATAGATTATTGGAAAAAATTAGAAGAGCAAGCAGCTAATCCCCAAATCGATTTTTCGAGACCTGAAATACGAGCAGCTATCATGATGCATCTTAAAAATAAAATTAAACAGACTGCATAGGGGTTCATCATGAACATTCTCATAGAGATTAAAGAACAAATCATTGATCAGGAAATAGTTCAGACAGTAAATGCACGTGATCTGCATGCATTCTTAGAGGCAAAACGTGACTTTTCAAATTGGATTAAGGACCGTATTACTAGATACAATTTTATAGAAGGACAAGACTTTGTAAAAACACAAGATTTGCGGTCGCCAAATTTGGCGAGCGCAAAATCTAGGGCTGTTATCGCGATTAACTACTATCTCACACTCGATAGAGCCAAAGAACTTTCTATGCTTGAGAACAATCAGAAAGGGAGAGAAGCCCGTTTATACTTTATCGAATGTGAAAAGCGTGTAAAGCAAGTAGTAACACCACAAATCGACTATTCAAGTCCAAAGGCTATGATTGGCTTTTTGAATTACCTACAAGGTCAAATAGATCAAAAAGACACCATCATTGAAGATTTAACACCAAAAGCCATGGCTCTTGAAAGCTTACAGCGCCATGATGGGCTCTTTGGTCTGACTGAAGCCGCTAAAATACTCGAGATGCAACCAAAACAATTCATTCAATTTTTACAGCAAAAAGGGTGGATTTACAGACGTACAACAGGTGGAAATTTGCTACCTTATCAAGACAAAATCCAAAAGCAACTTATGGATTGTCCAACCATCACACTTCAAACCGCTAGTGGAATAGAAAAAGTCATTCCTTGCGCAAAAATTACTGCAAAAGGCATTGGTGTGTTGTCTCAAGAACTGAAACGACAAAGCATGCATTAAGAGGCAATCATTTTATGGAAAAGAAATACGAACTGATTGATAAAACAAACATGGTTTATTTGTATCAATTTTTGAATTTTTTAATTGACAATATACTATCAGTATATATATGTTTGAATCTGGTGCCTGAAAAACGCCTTAAACGAGCAGCGGATAGATTACCGAAACAATCTTTTTTCCGCACATTAAAGACTTTGACTCATTATATGCTACGTGCGTATAATAGCTTTGTCGGGTGTGGTTGCGCTATACAATACTCTTATGGGGAAGGCGTAACGACGGACTGTTCGCCGTGTTTTTCAGCACCCGGCACTCTTCATAGAGTGTTAATGAAAAATCTCTAGTCGAACAGGAGTTCATTATGAACAATTTAGTAAACATCCAAACTACATTAACAATGTCTAGCTGTGAAATTGCGGAGTTGTGCGATAAAAGGCACGACAATGTAAGGCGCGATATTAAGCAAATGTTAGGGGAGTTATATCCTGTAGGAGGTCTCCTCAAATTTGAGGGCACCTATTTAGACAAACAAGGCAAATCTCAAAATTGTTACAATCTCCCTAAGCGTGAATGCCTTATCTTAGTTTCAGGATACAGTACAGTGTTGCGTGCTAAGATCATTGACCGCTGGATAGAACTCGAGAGTCAAGAACAGAATAATTATGATACTGATAAACGCTTTGATTTGCCAAGTCATTGGGAAGGTATGAGCGCTGGTGAAAAAGCTCTGTATCTTTTAGGTCCTATTCATGTTCGTCTTATCGATGCTTTCAGAGTAGATGAAGAAAACAGAAAATACAAAGCTCTCATTAAAGAAGCAAAACAGGTGTTAGCAAGATCTGTCGTGAAAGCTGCTTAGATTTAAAATATAATCTCATCTTCTCGTCTTTACAGGCGGGGAGGTGGTCAATATCACACAGTCTCTAGAAACGGGATTCTAACAATACAAAACAACCAACCTTTTTAACACAAGCGTGCTTCACGCCACGGGGGAATGCGCTTCAATGGAGGAAAGCAAAATGAGTGAACCAAACACGAACCTAACAGCAGTAAACAAAACAAACGATTGTGAAGTCAAATCTACGGCTATGGATCTCATTTTAACCAGAGCCTTAGAAAACGACATCGATATGGATCGTCTCGAGCGGCTCATTGCATTGCGAGAAAAAGAAATAGAGAGACAAAACTACCAATACTTTGTTTCTGATCTTTCAGCTATGCAAATGGAATATCAAAACATTCAAAAAAACGCTAAGAATGCCCATACAAATAGCCAATATGCAACCCTTGACCAACACATTGATGCTGTAAAGGAAACCTTGTCAAAATACCACTTCGCTTTGTTTTCTCGTATTAAAGAACAAGGTCATGATACTATGATTATAGAAATGACATTGACACATCCTTCAGGAAACAAAATATCAACAGAAGGAAAATTTCCTTATGATGTTAAAGGATGCAAATCAACCATCCAATCGGTAGGCTCTACCATCACTTATGCACGCAGATATCTTTTAAGCATGCTCCTTAATGTAGCCAGCAAAGAAGATGACACAGATGGAAATATACCTATCAAATCTGCTTTTCCACAACAGATCACTGAAATCAGAAACCTCATGTCACAAACCCAAACAGAAGAGGAAAAAATCCTTGCTTATGCAAATGTTGAAAAGCTTGACGATATGTCTGATAGACAAGCACAGACGGTGTTACATCTTTTGAAAAATAAACAAAACAAGAAAAAGATAGAAACGGAACACTCTTTACCATCACAAGACCAACAAACGGTGGTGTGAAATGGACCAAAGAACAGCAGAATGGTTTCAAGCCCGCTTGGGAAAAGTCACCGCATCAAATATTTACAATGTCCTGAGTAAAACAGCCAAAGGAACCCCAACAAAAAAATATGAAGACTATAAAATTAAACTCATTACAGAGCGTTTAACAGGAGAAGTAAGCCAATCTTATCTAACACCAGCTATGCAATGGGGCATTGAACATGAAGAAGATGCCTTGAGAGAATATGCATTCATTTATGATACAGAGGTCACTCCATGTGGTTTCATCCCACATCCCACAATAGAAATGGCTGGTGCAAGTCCTGATGGATTTGTTGGTGATGACGGTTTAGTTGAGGTTAAATGCCCGCAAGCAAATACCCATCTACGCTTCTTTATCGATAACCAGATTAAGCCTGAATATAGCGCACAAATGCAGTTCCAAATGGCTTGCACTGGGCGTAAGTGGTGTCATTTCATTAGCTATAATCCGCATTTTGTAGGCAGATCAGATCACTTGCGCATGAAAATCAAACGCGTGGAGCGTGATGAGGAACAAATTAAACAGATCAATCAAGCTGTTGAAGTCTTTTTAGAGGGAATAGAGCAAGACATGAAGAAGGTCTTGACACAAGCTGCTTGACATTATGGGGGTGCTTTCTCCTCCCAGCACCCCCGCCCATTTAAGTAACATAAAAAAATAGAAAGGTAATGAGATGATATTTGATGATGGCGATAGATATGTAACAACCCGTGAATGTGCACAGCTTTTTAGTGTCTCTACAACAACGATTCGCAATTGGGTGCTTCAAGGTGTATTTCCAGAGCCCTATAAGCTAGGAAGAGCAGTAAGATGGAGAAAAAAAGAAATTCTAGCTTTCACTCCAAAGAAAAATAGGGAACAAATAACAACAAATTAAGTAAAATTGTATAAACCACAAGAGGTGGTCTAAAAGGTGGTCTGAAAATTGCTATTTAAATAAAAAGTCTATGTATTTCAATGCATTAAATATAAAAAACGGTGCCGCATGCCGGATTCGAACCAGCGACCCCATCATTACGAATGATGTGCTCTACCAACTGAGCTAATGCGGCATATGGGCATATGCTTGTATATTTATTAAACAAAAAACAATTCGAGGGTAATAACCAAAAGTATGCACAAAAGCAAGCATGTATTTTTTTCAATAATTTATAAAATGTAACTATTATTGAGGGAAGAGGAGAGAAATTCAAAGGTCTAGAACAGAACAGTATTTTTTGATTTTGATGTTAAAAATACGTTCCGATTTACCACTACGTTCAAATTTAGAAACTGGTATGAAAAACATATTTTCGGGGTGGAAAGTGATATTAGGCTATCTTCAGAAGATAACATATTGCTTCTCCTAAGAAGGCGAGAGATTTATTGGACAAGAAATTGGAAATAAAAGATATCATTGATCCTTATGATGTGAGGATAAAAATAGTGGAATTGATAAAAAGTTACTTATCATTCTTATAAAAATGATGATAAAAGTGATTCAATAAATTCAAAAATATTTTTCTATTTAAGATGGAGTAAGAGCCATGTCAGATAAAAATCAGTTGATAGAACTAGAAAAGAGGTTAGTTTATCAAGAGAGGCTTGTTGACGAACTTTCTTCTGTAGTAACCGATCAATGGAAAAGTTTAAATAATATATCTAAAAAATTAGACACCTTAACGAAGCGGTTTTTAGATTTAGAAGAACGGAGTGTGTCTGAAGCTGTTATTCCACCATCTTCTCATAAATAGAGGTATTGTATATTTTTTGGGGGCAAGTTTTTCCAATTAGGAGTCTTGGTGGTTTTTTAAATATATAACGAAATATACACTGCAGTGGACGCATAATTTGTCACAGCAGTCGTTTATCGCTCTGTTTTTTTGTTTAGCGCATTCTATTAAGTATATAGAGCGGCTTTTATAAGATGCAAAATTTTCCTTATTATTTCAAGAAACTTCAGTTTTATAAGAAATACCTGTGTTATGAAAAAGTGTTTTCTGTATGCAGTCTATGATGCTAAAAAATAGAGAAAATCTTTTGAAGGGGATAAATGAGCAATCCTAGAAAATTGAGCCATTACGATATGTGCTAGTTTCACTGTAACGATTTTCTTATAAATGAAATGAGGAGGTAAATAGAATATCTCATTTTTTTAATTGAGGCAACTGATTTGATATTGCAGTTTCTTATAGCAATCGTGAATTGATGTATATGTTTATAATAAGGTGCTTTTAATATGTATTCTTCTTAACAAAATAGCTTTCAGCGATTTTAATAGAATAAAGTCCTTTTAAAATGCGTCGACTATATATGGCACAATGGATTTTAGAAAAGTCTTTGCAATCTCAAAATCAAATATATCCTTCTTTTAAGTATACGATATTTTTTGAAAAGGCTTTTGTTTTTCGTGATTCAAGATACAAAATGCTACTGCTAAGACACCCAATATAAACCATACCGGTAAACAGGTAAGAGTAATGCAAATTGAAGATAAAGGAGCAGGTATCATGTTATGTATAAACTGGTTAAGGTGATAGATATCTGTTTTCAGGAAATTTGCTAATATTTTATTTAAAGGGGTTGCCGTCCAGTGTAATGTGCTCATAGAGTGTATGCTATCAATGACTGATACTATAATTGTTAGTGTAACAAAAATAAAAGCCATTAATTTGAGTAAGGGGCGCAGCATATTTTTTCCTGTAATTTCAATAGGACAATCGCATAATGCACAAAAAGAGAAGGAGTTGCATTATGACAAGAAAAATAAATTTATGTTCTTTTTTATAATTTCTGTTGAAAAAAATATGGTCAAAGATATTATTAACCCTTCGTATAAAATTTCAGGCCGATATCAAGGGAGGGGAGAGTAAGGAATAATGCTTAAGAATACGAATAATGAATTGAAGCGTGGTCTTCAAAGTCGTCACATTCAAATGATTGCTTTGGGTGGTGTCATTGGAACAGGGCTTTTTTATGGATCAACTGAGGCAATTCAATTAGCAGGTCCTTCAGCTATTTTAGCTTATCTTATCGGCGGGCTTATTATATATTTCATTATGCGAATGCTTGGTGAAATGTCAGTAGAAGAACCATCTTCAGGAGCTTTTAGTTTTTTTGCTTATAAATATTGGGGGAGATTAGCTGGTTTCATAACAGGTTGGAATTATTGGTTTCTTTATATTCTTGTGAGCATGGCTGAACTTACAGTGATAGGGTTTTACCTTGATCATTGGATTTTGATTGATCATTGGAAGTCATCTTTCATTGTTCTTTTATTTGTTACATTCGTTAATTTGTTTAATGTTCGTTTTTATGGAGAATTTGAATTTGCTTGTGCTTTGATCAAAGTTGCTGCCGTTATTGGTATGATTATTTTTGGAATTTTTCTCATTGTTACTGGAATAGGGGGAAATGAAGCGAATATTCATTATCTTTGGGATCATGGTGGTTTTTTCCCTTATGGAGCAATAGGAGTTGTTTTAGCGACTTCTGTGGTAATGTTTTCTTTTGGAGGAACAGAGCTTATTGGTATTGCTGCTGGAGAGGCATCTAATCCACAAAAAACAATTCCAGCGGCTATCCGTCAAGTTATGTGGAGGATTATAATTTTTTATATTGGTTCTATCAGCGTTATTATGATACTCAGTCCATGGAATATGATTGGAAAAAACGGTAGCCCTTTTGTTACGATTTTCGAGACTATAGGAATACCTGCGGCTGGCCATATTTTGAATTTTGTGGTCATTATGGCTGCTATTTCTGTTTACAATAGTGGCATTTATTCTAATGGCCGTATGCTTTATAGTTTAGCTGTACAAAAAAATGCACCACATATTTTTAGTAAATTGAGCGTGGCTCGTGTTCCTTATGTTACTATCCTTTTTTCGTCATTCTGTACGGCGTTGATTATCGTTGTTAATGCTCTTGTTCCTGATAATAGTTTCATGCGGATCATGGCTCTTGCAACTGCAGCAGCAGTGATTACTTGGGCGATTGTTGTTATTGTTCATTTGAAATTTCGCAAGGCACATAAGAACAGAAAAGGCGGCTTTACTTATGCGTTTGGTTTATATCCTTACGCTAACTATCTTTGCCTCTGCTTTCTTGGTTTATTATTTTGTATTATGTTTGTCAGTGGTTTTGGGCAAGATGGATTGATGACTCAACTTTTTGATATGATAGGAATCAAGGTTTCTTTTCTTGAAACATATATTCCTGTACAGATGCCTGATATGAGTTTAGCAGTTATTATTATTCCTCTATGGTGCTTGTTATTACTTTTAGGCTATAAACTTAAGCGATAGCAGTAGAAGAGGAACTAAAGGAATTGATTGGAATAAATCTTGGGGATTATAAAGTTTGATAAGGTAACACAAGTCTTTGATGATTTATGTGTATTGAAGGGTATTACTATACAGCTTACCGAAAAACGAATCGCTGTTATTGGTGCGAATGGTTCTGGAAAAAGTACATTTGTTCGTCTTATCAATGGGCTACAATTACCGTCTCATGGTTTTGTAAGTGTTGATGGGCTTGATACAAAGCGTGATGCAAAGGCGGTAAAGCGTAAAGTGGGATTTGTTTTTCAAAATCCTGATAGTCAAATTGTTTTACCATTAGTGGAGGAAGATTTATCTTTTGGTCTCAAAAATCTAAAACTTAGTAAAGATGAGATTAAAGAGCGTATAGATGAAATTTTACAGCGCTATGATCTTCAAGCTTTTAGAAATCACGCAGTTCATTTATTAAGCGGGGGACAAAAACAACTCGTCGCTATTTCCAGTGTAGTAGCGATGAAACCAGACTATATTGTTTTTGATGAGCCGACGACATTACTTGATTTGCGAAATAAGCACCGTGTTACGCACGTAATAGAAGAATTAACACAAACAGCAATTGTTGTATCTCATGATTTGGAATTTCTCAAAAAGTTTGATAGAATGCTAGTTTTTGATAAGGGGGAAATAGTTGTTGATGATGTACCGTCTGTTGCGATTAAAGAATATATGAGAAGAATGTCGTGATCAGTTTATATCTTGCTCAGGATACATTTGTTCATAGACTTAGACCAGGGATTAAATTGTTATCCCTTGCTATATGTGCGACCATTCTATTTATGGTATCAGCGATACCTATCTTTTTGCTCTTTTTATTGTTTATCGCTTTACTTTATAGAGTTGCTAAGGTGCCTTTTAACAATGTGTTAAAGCAACTTAAAACAATAGGTCTATTTTTAATCCTTATATTTGTTTTTCAAGTTATTTTTAAAAGTTGGCTTACAGGTTTTGAGGTTGTATTGCGTCTTATTTCTCTCGTTTTTTTAGCATCACTTATGTCTTTAACGACTAAAGTTTCAGATATGGTGGGTGTAATTGAAACATGTCTTCAACCATTTCGACGTTTTGGTATAAATCCATCAAAATTTAGTATGGTAATATCTATGGCAATCAGATTTATTCCGGTTGTTAGTGAAAAATTCAATGAAGTGCGTGAAGCACAGCGCGCACGTGGATTTAATACGAATATTGCTGCTCTGGCAATGCCGTTAATGATACGAACCATCAGGATGGCTTCAGAAGTTGCTGAAGCACTAGATGCACGTTCTTATGACGGTGATGCTGATGATAAAATACCGAACGGATAATACAGTTAATTCATAATACAGGGGTAATTTCAATGAATACAAAAGATCTCACCTATATTGCTTTATTTGCGGCTATTTACGCGGTTTTAGGCCTTTTTCCTCCCATTTTGCTTCCTATTTTTCTCGGGATTCCTATTACTGCTCAGTCAATGGGACCGATGTTAGCAGGGTCTATACTTGGTGCAAAAAGAGGTGCCTTAGCATCACTCCTTTTTCTTGTACTTGTAGCTATTGGATTGCCTTTATTGGCTGGAGGTCATGGAGGAATTAGTGTTTTTTTAGGAGCTAGTGCCGGTTTTTTAATTGGTTTTCCAATCGCTGCATTTTTTATTGGTTTGATGGTTGAGCGATTTTGGCAGCGATTAAATTTTGTAATGTTATTTGTAATAAATGCTGTGGGTGGTGTTGGTATTGTCCATCTTTTTGGTGTACCATGGATGGCGTATATCACCCAGGTTTCTTTGTTAACGGCTGTAGTAAGTTCATTAGGTTTTTTGGTTGGCGATTTTGTGAAAGTACTGATTGCATCTTTTATTGCGGTTACAGTGAAAAAAACCATTCCTCTTATTACGTCAAAGAAAGGGTAGTTATTATTTTGAATTGAGAGGGGGTATAGCAGTTTATATGAAGAAAAACATGCTCAGTTTTCTTGTCTTATTTTGCACTGTAATGGGCGGGCATATAATAGGAAAAAAGATCTTATTCTATTAATATCCAAATGGTCGTCTAAAAAAGCGGCAATATAAAATCCATATCATATAGAGTATTATTATAAGAGATATAAAATTAAAAAATATCTCTTATAAACAGCGGTTATTATTTTTTATTTAGAATAAATTTACTGTAGAAGATTCAGGTATTTTATTGAATACGAGTCGCAAATTTTTTCTCTTAGAAAATTTTTATGTTTATTCAATAGTAAAAATGGACAACTGAAAATAATGATTGTATTTTTATTAGTGAGGAATATTTTTTTATATATTTATAGGTCACATTATATAATATTATTCTGTATCGTATTTTAATAGAATAAATAGTGAAATATTTTTATTATTTTAGTATCATATTATTTATGATATATACATAAAAAACAACATTATGTTATTTGTATTATGTGTCTTTACTAAAGAAGATAAGGATAAAAATAAAGCTATGAATATAAGATATTACTTTGCTGTATGCGCTCTTGTTTTAGGTTTTTCATCTGTTGTAAAAGCATCCGAATACGCAGTCTTTCAGAGAGAAGAATCTGTTACCATTGCCTCTACTGTTTTTGCGAAAAATATATTTTGTGATGAGCAAGTGAATTCTTTATTAAATAAAGTTGTTATACCCGTTCATCCAGGGAACCATGATATTTTTTGGAATAGTATGGTGTCAATTTTCCAGAAAGTGAGACATATATATACTGGTTTAGGGTCATATTTATACGATTCCATATTTTCCATATTCAGTTGGTAGAGTACAAAAGAAAGCATTGTTTGATTTTTAATACTTCAGGTGATTTATTTTGTTTGAAGCATTTTAGTTCTACAAAGAAGGGATATTATAGCTCTAACGGTTTTTTTGAAAACTTTATAAAATGATAGTTATCCTCAAGGCTATTCAAGGGAAGTTTGCAAATTCTATTCCCTCACTTTGTTTACTCATCTCCTGCGTTTAAAAATATTAGAGAAAATAACAGATTACATGTAATAAAAAAAGAGCATGATGCTAGATGCAGAAAAGTATGGTATAGCAATGTGAATAAAATGATACCAAAATGCACAAGGACGCCTTGATGTCTGTAGCTTTTTATAATTCAATAAGTCTCATATCAAAAACTAAAGCTGGATGAGAAGACCATTTAGGCGGAAGCGTATTGCTCTTCGAAGAAAGGAAGGTCAATTTCTATTATAAGCACAGAAAAATATACGAAACTTCGCAATTTAATCTCTCACTCTCGTGATTTTTGCTTAAGCTTACAGAATTGGATCGCAAACCAACCTTAACATCCTTTAAAATTACCAAAACCGTTTTTGCGCATTTAGTTTGTCGTTCAGTGATAAAAGCTTACATGCGAACAGGTTTTTTAGAACAATCGTGTATTCCATTGGAACTGTGGGTATCTTTCATTTCAGAATAACCTAAGGAATAAAATTTTCTGACATGCATTCTAGAAAAATCACTTTCTTTTTTGCTAACTTTTTCTAGTAATTATTTACACTATGCATAATAGAAAAATTATAATCTCTTATTTCTTCATTAGAAATTACTCCATGTATGCACTGCATATATAGATCATTCAAAGATATATTTTCTGTGTCATCTTCAATAGTTATGAAAGGACAACTGCCGTTTCTCGCAAAATACCAGAGACAATGTTTGAATTGTGCTTTTGCAATAGGCTGTATTGTTTTCAGAATATTATTTTATATTATTTTTTTAGTGTTTTAGCTCAACAACGGTTTCTTTTGTTGTACAGTTATCTTGGAAATTGCGGTGTGCTTTTATATTTTCAACAGCGTCGAATGAAAATTTACGTTTTTTAGTCCTTCATCTGTTTCATAAATACCCCTTATTTTTATGTCATCAAAAGCTTTAAACCATAGAAGTTATCCTATACTACAGCAGCCTTTTTCTATTTTATTATCTGAGTCTAAAGTTTCAAATGATTGTAAATTATGATCCTTAAAGTCTGTACCACTATCAATTACTTTAAAACCTATAATGTCTTTCTCGTTTTCTATTTCTTTGATAAAATGAATAGAGTTCACAACTGCTTCAAAAAGAGGTAGAGAGCATGCAGCGTTGTTGGGAAAGATGTGTTTCTTACGCGACCACTTAAATTTGTTTTCATGATTACTTTTCCCTTGATGATATAAGATAAAAAATGGCGTTATCTTACAATTTAACTTCCTTTTTGTCCTGCAAGGGTGAAAATTTGGAAGCTAATCGCGTCAAGCATATGCTATGATAATCCCCAAACCCATAAAAAAGACGAATTCTTTGAGATTTACTATTTCAAATGCGCAAAAACATTACCATACACTCATGAGATGGACAAAATCCAGGATCAATCAAAAGATGAGGAATGCTACCCATTTCATAAAGCGAGACATCATTTAACACTTTATAGGCAACAACCATTTTTCTTGGAGCATTTCTATTTCTGCTCTTATAAATTCTATATTTCTATCACTGTATTCGTTATATTTTAGAATGTCTTTCACCAAATTTAAGCGAAACACATTAATATCTTACCGCTTCAAATAAACCGGTGGTCATCCAACTACAAGAAGCTCATTTATTAGTTATCCAACTCATTAGAGAATTCAGCACGCATATCAATATTACTTTTTTTATTAACTCCATTTTCTACATCTCATGGATGTTTTAGAAACCGAAAACAATGACTCTGTTATACATGTATTAAACATCCCCGTACACCAACAAGAAATAACAACTTTTTCCAAGAGACAAGATCAAATAACGAATTCCTCTGTTGTTTTTGAAGCAATTAATTCAAAACTTCCTATTTTTACTAATGTTACGAGTGCTCTCGATTTACAAAACAGCTTAACATCCATCATAAAGTCACTATCATGAGGAACCGATAGTTTTAGAAAAACAGTCCAACCACCCTCCTATTTTTGGAAAGAAGAATTATATTTACTTAACACTCAAACAGCTTTTACAACTCGATTATACACTGAACTATATTTGTAATTGAAACCACAATCTATGAAATGAAAGCGCTTTACAAACTCTCTCCTTTATCATAACAATTTTTTAATTTTTTGAAAACCACTGCTTCAGGTGTACATAAATATCATCTATTGCATCTATGAGATGAGCAAAATCAACAACCACTAAGAATATAATGAATACAACCCATTTCATACAACGAGATATTATTTTCATACCTTGATAAGTATTTATTATCTCATGAAGAAGTTGTATCTCTGACTCTGTAAACTCTGTATTTTTATCACTTCGTTTTTTGTCCACTTTTCCACCCACATAGACGCTCACCTTGTTCATTATGCTTTAGGATGTCTCTCGCCAAATGTGAGCTAATCACATCAATATCCCGCCGATCCAAATAGATTGGCAACCACCCAATACAAGAAATTCGTTCATTTGTTACGCAACCAGTCAGAAAGTTTAGAACGCACATCAGCATCACTTTTCTTATTAATTTCATTTTCTACCTCTAGGCGTGTTTTTGCCATTTCGAGAGCTTCCTCTGTTTGTTTTTGCTGCTCAACTTTTTTTCCAAGGAAAAAAGCTCTTGTTAAAGCGACAAAAAAAGTCGCTAAGATCGCTGCTGTTATCGCGAGATATTTTCTTATCCATGAGATCATAGACGATGCTCCTGAAAGCGTTTAGCGATATACACCATAGCTGTACAAGCAGCTAAAACCATAATGCCTGCTAAAGCCCATTGAACGGGACCATTTCCTGCGAAAAGTCCCCCAAGTCCTGAAAAAGAACCTATGATCGGTGCAAAAGCTTCTATTTTATCAATACCCGTTACACCATGTGATTCTACTTTTTGATAATTTGGAGACATATAAGCACCTTGAGCCCATAACCCAGCTTCAGCTGCCCGACGATTGACAAGACCTTTAAGACGTTTTCCTCCTACTCTTGTCCATTTTTGCAATTCAATTGGCACAGCTTCGTAATTTCCCTTATTAAGTTTCTTTAACAATGTAGAGCGACGAAAAGCTTGTGTTCCCACATTATAAGAAAACGACACAAGTGCGACAAATTGCTCATCGCTTAACGGAACGGTAACAGATTGTTCAACAACTTGTTCAAATTTCTTCAAGTCTTGACAAAGAATCTCTTCCGCTTCCATTTCTGTAATCTGCATATCTTTATGAACATGCGGAGCTCCAGCAGCGTTTGTATGTCCATAACCAATTGTCCATATACCGTCAGGATCTTCATAAGCGCTTAAACGCAACCCCTCCCACCTCTTAATCAATGCAAGCCCCTCGTTTGATATTTTTCTCATCACTCTTATCCCGTAAAAAGCTCGACACAAAGCAGGACATAAAAAATCAAAAATTTAAAAACACATCCGACCATTCTAAAGAATGGGATAACAAAGTAATCGAGTAGATGTAAAAAACTTCCGCGATAAAGTTTGTTAAACTTATACCGCTTTTTATTAAGAAAAAGCCATATTAATCACTATCTACTTTGTAGTAATTCACCCCCTCTCTGCTTTAAAAATGATGATTTTCAACAGATAGAATTGAAAATTACACACACTTTTTAGATGCTTACACAACAAACCACCCCAATAGCTCACCTCATAAACTCTAAAACAAAACTATTTGTAACATCGATATTTCTGCATGAAAAACAATATGAACTCTAATTGTCTAAAAAATACCCACTAACTCATACTTATCTCTCAGTATTAACATCTTTAAAATAACTAAAAACAACTTCACTTAAAAAACATATTACAAGTAAAAATCTAGTATACTAAATAAAACATCGATAAATAAAACAATCAGTAAAATAAAATATAATATATTTAAAGAATTATAACATATCTTCCTTATAATATAGCAGTTCTCGTAAACACAAAGAAAATATTGCAATTAAACATTTTGTACTCAAATGACACTTGAGAATCTACATTCAAGACACATAGCGTACTATACACATTTTGTTCAAAAAATCTACAATTAATTTAATTATTCTTTATTTTGCTGTTTAATTGTCTTAATTGCCTTAAAAAAAATAAATTCATTAAGAATTTTAAATAAAGATCTATCTAAACAAATAGACTAAAATAAAGAAATTTAATAAATAATATTTATTTATATTTTACAGTATTTTTCATTTAAAAAATATTTCTATTATAAAACAATTACTCTATATGAAAAAATAATATTATAATAATATATACTATATTAAGCATATAAATGGATCACTATATATTTTCATCGTATAGTTTATAGTATAAAGCACTTTAATTAATAGTATTATTTGTATTTTATGTTATGTCTGCCACGTTTAATGAAATGTATACTTTAGTATTATTAAAAAATTTGCAATCTGAGTTTGTTGTATCTAAGATTATTTTATAAAATTTGTATTTGACATTTTTTATATACTATTCTGCTGAGATATAAGGTTGAAAAAGTAGCTTTTGAATAAGATTCATTTTCGTTTGCATAAGGGGACGCAATCTCTATCATACGAGAAAGAAGATTTTCCGCGCGACGATTTTTTTGTGATAAGCAACAATAGCTGCAACAACTTCTGCTTGATTGTGGGAGGTATATTTGAATTTATGAAAAGATAGTTTTCCACTTTTGTCTTCCTTTTTCATCACTGGATATATAATGATAGCTTACAAGGGTACCGCCTTTTTTCTGCTTGCTTTTCAGATTCCATCTTTTGTGGTTATTTTTGCTGCTTTGATCAATGAAACAAATATTTTTCTAATTGTTTTTCTTGAATGCATAAACGCTTCTGTTGAGATAAACGACATTTGTGAATATATGTGAAATATACATACGTTACAGCATTGACCTTCTTCGCATCCTGCAAGGCGAGGAGAGGGGCGGATGTACCGAAAAATTAATTTTCATAAAACCATCTGACTTGAAAACAATACCTGTCTTCAAGTCAGATGACGCAGTAAAGAAATTTATTGATACTATAGATCTCATGAGTGATGATTCTACAGGTCTTAAACCCGTTCATCGCAAATTTTTACCTAAAGAAACCTCTATAGATATTCAATTGCTTTAAACACTTTAAAAGAAGAATCTAAAAATCAGGTGATCCTTTACACGCGTTATATGAAGCATTTGATTAAACAAGATTTACAAAAAAGCTCTCGTAATTCACTTATCTTTCACTATAGAAGATTTTAAAAAGATTAAAATAAAGTATGAACAAAAATCATGATATACATTGTGTTTTTTGGTTAAAAGAAGATGGGAATATGTTAGATTGTGTATAGAATTTTCATCCCTTTTATATTTAGCTTCTCAAACAGAAAAATCCTTAAAAGGTATTATGAACCTCCTTTCTAAAATTATCAAAGGCATAAAACATAATGGAAGAGAAGTTCCCCCACCTTTTTCATATAGTAGACATAGTGGTAAGTTTCAATGAAAAATATCACCAGAAATTCATACGCAACGCACAGCTCAAGCTACCCAAAACGGTGTAAGCTTCAACAGATATATCTCTTTTAAACTTCTAACTTTTTCAAGATTATTATTCTCTTCATATGCATGACCAATTTCGTATTTGTTTTGAATGACATTCTAATGGTGCCTATAAGTAAAATTAAAACTGTCATGATCCGCAAGAAAATGAAGTAAGACATTGCACAACACTCACCAATCTCAATAATCCAAAATATGAAAAGATTACATTATCATTGTGTAAGAGATTTATATGCATGAACTCTCTTCTGCATCGCCGAAACAGAGTGTTCTTTGCCTTCTACAAGAGTTAAGTTTTTGTAATGCCTTTCTAAAATACTTTCCTTCTTTTTATTAACGGGTTCATGTAACGCCTTCGGATTACGTTCTACATATTGTCTGATACGTTCTTCATGATTCGCATGTTTGTAAAACCCGACTGGAAGATAACTATCGACTTTAGAAGGACTTAAAGGACCGCCCTTTGGACATAATTCACCCTGAATATTATCGATGTGCATCCTGATTAATTGAGGATACGCGAGATAGAGTTTGTGGGCTAAAGCCAAACTAACAATCCCAACCTCAGAAGGGCCTTTTTGAATACTCATTTCTACCATGGAAAAATGACAACCAGGGATTTCAGCACTTTCAATGGCTGATTTACTCATTGCTGCCAGCGTTTGTGCCGCTGTATTTCTAAAGCTTGTGGTTTCAAAAAATAGCATAGATTGCCTGCCAGAAAAGTCCCGATAGTCTATTACTGCAAAATGGGGTTCGGGCCTTTCCATGCAGACCATCACCCTAGCAGCTTCCTGTTTTTTTTCGATTATTTCTTTTAATGATAAGACCAGTTCTTCAGAGGATCTCGCGAGATGAAGATTTAGACCTGCATCTTGAGAATTCGCTTTTGCGACTAGAGCAGGCATCATTGTAAGATCTGTATATACATAATTGGTTCTGGTGAAATCCCCACTGGCTATATCCTTCTCTAAATCGCTCACAATACTTTTTAATGATTTATCACTGTACAGGGGGCTTTTTTTTTCTTCGGGGGGAATCGCTTCTAACCGTGCAAGAAGATCTTCTAATGGCAGTTCTTCTAATGAATTATATTTTTGTTCAGCTTTATCTTTTGATTTTGGCATAGTGAAACTCCTTACTAACGATTTAGCATGAAACAATTTTTTATTTTTTTTATGACATAAGAGTGTTTTATATTAGTCATCTTTTTAGTGGAGCTATCCAAACTTGGATTGTAAGATTTTAACAAAGAGTCTATAGCTTTGGAAAATCTGAAAGTTTTAAAGATCTGTAGGGGTTCTTAGATTTTGACTATATTTGGAAATTCATTTTAAAATTAAATTTTTTCTACCCTGTTTATGACTTCAGCCAGAGTGTTACACTGCTTTTATTTTTCAATATTTTTATGATCAATAAACTCAAACGGTATCATTTAAAAAACACGCAATAAAGTCGATATTGCATGTCTCGTTGCATCCTTCTCTATGGATTTTCGCTCAAACATACCAATTGTTTTGTTGTGATTTTGATTGAAGGAGTACCTTTTCTGTATCACGAGCTCTTTGGATATGATAGTAGGGCCATCCGTAAAACCTTTTTTGATTTTATTCTGATAGGGGTCATAAAGGAGCATTGGGAGCAGGTTGGCACACCACATCATTTTTATGCAAATAATCTATTAAGTCCTTTGGTTATACTTCAAGCATATTTTCTGCCTCAATCAAACCACATAAACCATCATAATGCTTAAATCTTCAAGATCTTTATGTTTTTGGTTGCAGGTTAGCAATGTGATGGTACTTCGGTCGATTTGCTCTTGTAGATATATCAAGATACCAAGCAATACTGGGGATTTAGAACAGTTCATTTATAGAGCTGATTCTTGCTGTTTCAATTCTTGTATATGGTCACTTAATTTTTATACGTAAAAAAGTTCTGTAATCAAATTACGAGAACTAAACATTTGCGCTTAGGAATGTTATGAAAGCACACAACCTTTTGAATCTGCATATAATCCTGCAAATTCACTCAGTGCAAATTAAAGATCAGGAGGCTTAACCAATTTATTTGAAAACGGGTTAAATTTTTCAAGTACTTTCTGAGTGTTGCACATAACATGTTTGTATTGCTTACTACAAAATTCAGCAATTTTATGGCTGGATATAATTTAAACGGTAGCACTATAGTAGTATGTAATTTCTATGAGGATATTATAATTGAGCCTCTTGGTAATAACTGTTTTCCAAGAGCCTATTTCTGTAATAGATACACGATTATTGTATACAACGCATAGCCCAATTAAAAAATTCTATTGCTCGCAATCTTGTACGCTCACTCATCCCACAATGAAACCAAACCACTATGCAGAAATTTTTTATTAATTTTACGGAATTTTTTCTGAAAAAGCTGGGCACAATCGATAATCTGTTTTAGAAATTAAAATCGTAATGTGTGTAGTGCGTAGATATATTGGGGATTATGATTGAGCCTTTTTATTGGCAGCGTATTTTTGATTTGTGCAAGTTGGGTCTGTATATTTGTGGTTAATTTTCCTGATATATATTGTACGATGGCATTTGCAATCTCTAATTTGGAGCATAACTTGAGCAATTGAAGATCTTTCTTATTTTGCAATAGGAAGTTTATCACTATCAGCTTTTTGGGACATATTGCTTCCATATTTAAATCAACGCACTTTGGAAAATTTCTTCTCCGAATATAAAAATATATTTACAGTTTTATTTCAGGAAAAGGTGGATATTTTCTTGTAAAGTACGCTTTTAAAAAATCTGTTTTTCTTACGCATAGTGCGCGAAAAAAATAAGAAACAGAATGAGTTCCAAAGGTTCTTAAAGATCTTCACTTGAAATAATCCTGGACTTTAATAAGAGAAGGTTCAAATGAAATGTGCAATCAAATTTATCAGCGATTATAATGATCTTCTTCTTGTCGTTTCTAAAAACTTTCAAGAATTTATCATCTATGGCAACAGTGAGAAAAAAGCTTTAGAATACGCTAAAATGCATTTTATACCAGTCATTAAGAGGATTTTTCCAAGGGCTCATCCCTTTTGGATATTGCCTATACTTTTATTGAAGTATCTCCGTTGGTAAATTTAAAAATTGTAATATATAACGCTACTGTTGAAAAAATGATGCAAAGCCAATCTTGTATATGTCTTCTAAAATTTCACTCAATATAAATTGATCTATTATTGAATTGAAATTAAGCAACAAAATGAGATGCTTTAGAATCTACTCTTATTTCTCTTGAAAAGAGGTTACTATTAATATCCAAAATACTACTTTAAATTTACAGGTTTTATGTAAAATATTTACGCAAACTATTAAGAGCAACATACAGTGAACTGATAAGCTGTGATAGTGATTGATTTTCTATAATAGAATATTGCAATATGGCATGAAAATTATATTGGAAGTATAAATATAGAGCTGCTTAAACAATCTTTATATATTCAAAAACTGTTCTGTTGTTATCTTTACCTATTTCTCTTTTGCATCATCATAAGAGATTATAAACGTTTCACCATAAATTGCGCTAAGGTAACACCTTTACACATAAGTAATAGTTTATTACTTCGAGATCTTTTTTTGCAGTATTATACTGATTTTGACGGAGATAATTTTGCAGATAAAGCTATCCAATATAAGAAACAAAAACGAATTCTTCGCGTTTTTTGGCAAAAAATCAAAACATTTAGTTCGCATTTTATTGCCGATTTATCAATGAGCTTCAGTCTTTTTGTTGTATGTGAAATCCGTCTATTTTTCTCATATACGCATCCTTTAATCCATGGAATCCGTGGAACATGTTGTTACATTTTTTTCTCTGTCCTATTTTTTCAATCTAGAATGAAAGCTATCATTAACAGGTCTACTATCGTCAATGGTATCTGAGGTGATAGAGTAACTTTAAACAGTGACAGACGAGGAAATACAGATTGCTCTTTTTTTGAAATAAGCAAATACAATTCACGCTTAAATTGTGGTAAAACGGTTTCTATTATAAGACTGTTCATCACTATTTATCTTTTTCATTCACATGTTTGTAATTTGCTTTCTACACAAATCGTTGAGCTTTTTTTTGAGTACTGAAGCGCACTTTTAGCAAAGTGTAGATTGAAAACCACAATGGAATGCTATCTTTTTTAACTTCTGATTAGCTGCCTTACCTGTGTAGTTATCGGAAGTCGCTATAGCAAAATTGATCACTTAGGCATCAGAAACTATTGCTCCGTTTTTGAGATAAATGTAAAGACGCTTAATTAACATTACTTTATTAAGCAATATTTTATATCTATTTTGGAACAAATTGTGAAGAAATTCATTAAACTTGATACATAAATTCAAAAACAACTTTTATGATCGCCTATAATAAAACAACACGATTATTTTTCAAATAAAAAATCTATATGATATGGAAAAATAAAATAACTTCTTTAACTTTTCGTCAGTTTTTTACTCTTTAACAGATATCATTTTTAAAAATCTAAAGTAATTTTTTTTGTCATATTTATTATTTGAAATAGAATTTAGTTTACAATATTTATTTCATAATTATTTATTCTTACTGGAATTTAAATTTATAATATTAAATAACAATATAATATATATAAAATAGGTAAATAAATCAAAAATGAATACTGTTTATTTTTTTTCTAAAAAAAATCAGTACTGAACAAACTAAAGGACCAATTACGGATGCAGTTTCACCTATAATTTATGAAATGCTATTTGCCTTTATAATATCATTTATTGAGAACATTCTTTGAATAGCAGCGTGAAAACTTGGTTGAAAAACACTTCTTCCTATTGTTGTACATATTTCTGCAAAAATAAGAACAATAATATGTGCATTACCTATTATATATGTTTTAAAAACGAATAATGAGGCCAATAATCTAACAAATTCACTCAAGATCATATTTTTTCAAAGAAGAATTATCAGCTAACCAATCTCCTATAGGACCAAAAAAGAGAAAAGGGATAAATCGAAAAAAATACACAAGACCTGTAAAAAAGTAATCATCTGTTAATTCTAAGACAAGTAAAATAAAATTAACGTCATAAGTAGAATAGATAACTTTAGAATTAAAGATAGAAAAAAGAAATAATGTACTCTTTTTTAAAAATAAATTCATATCAACCATCAGATATTAAACTTTTCTACATTTAATAAAATTGGTGATATGAACTACAAAGTAATCATTTATTATATTAAATCTCTAATAATTTAATAGAAAACTTTTAAAAAAAATATTGATTATGATAAAATCAAATAGAACAATATTTAGAAATATAACAACTTTTCTTTCTTCGTTGCTTTTTAAATAAAGAATATTAAAACTATTAGATTAAAATATATTATATTAGTACAATAAATATCTGAATTTTTCACAATAGCACGATATTATTCTTAACATATTATATAATACAATATTATGTTTATTTTTTTATAATTATTTTTTGATAATAATATATAAAGTGAACACGAGTAAATAGGGGACTGTACCTATTTTTGTCAAGAATGCTGTAAATTTATTGCTGAAGCAGGAAGTTATCAAAATAAGTCAGATTTTAGTTTTGGTTGCAGTAGAAATATTTATTCTTTAAAATGATAAGTATATCAATGAACAGGCTATTATCATACATAAGCTTTTTTAGTTATAAATCTACCTGTTTGATCCAGTTTTTTTTACAATAAATACTTCTCAAATAACGGATAATTTTTTTAAAGATAGCGGTAATAAACCTCAATTGGGTGGAAATCTACGCGTCGCTGGGGGGAAAGCATTCTACCAGAAATTAGTCAATTTCAGCTAAGTTGCTTCTTCAGATCAAACTAAATCGATTGCTCCAGAAATGAGCGATATTGCTGATATAGCCTTAAAAATTGCAGGAACTATAACTGCTTTTCTTTTTATATTCCTGGAATGGAAGACGCTGCAAACCTTAGTCTTAATGCTCCACCTACCCCACCAGAATATAACGATATCCAATTTTCTAGTGATGACAAATCTCAATCTGACGAAGCTAGAACAAGTAATATTACTGAAAATACAATCTCTGGAGCAGAATCTGAAATAGATAAAAAATAAAGAAACTATGGTTTTCTTTTCAAGAAGTAGACAGTAGCTTCTTTATTTCAAGATTGATAACTCATATTTTATGGTCGTAGGGTATTTTTTCAAAATCCATGGTTACGACCTGTAGAAGGTAGCTTTGTTTCAAAAAACTTTTTAGTTTGTTCTTCTTGTTGTGCTCGACGTTTTTCTTCTTCGCTTTTACCACAACCCGTAAGGCTTAATCCTATAGTTAATATAGCCATGCTTACTAAAATCAATTTTTTCATTTTATCCCTCTTTAAATATCAGATGTGTTGATAGTTTTGCTCAAGATGCAAAGTAATTTTTTTGCTGTATCAGAAGATAGGTTTAGTGATTATAATTTTGTTTTTTAATTAGCGTTGTTAATGGGAGGATATGTGAACAGTTGTTGTAAATATCTTATAAGTTTCTCATAGTAAAACATGAGAAGGAAAGAGCCAAAACTTGCAATAAACAACTGAATCATAAAGTATATTAATGATGGTGACCAACTTGCCGTTGAAAATTGTATTGCAATAGGAAATCCGACTAATGTTGCAAAACACATAAGCATAATAATGCTTAGTATTAATCTTAACGGACCACGGAACCATAAGAGAAAAAGGAGTAATCCCTTTTTCCCTATCTGTATTGTTGTCATTATCCCCCCTCTAATATTATAGCTAATTTGGTCTCACCATATACATAGAACGATAAATGATACAAGTCATATTTTTATAAAATCTTCAAGATCTGTTTGATATTTTCCAGATGAACTATCTGTTTTGGCAGGAGATTGTTTTATTTAATATTCTTTCATCAATGAGTATTCAAAAAATCCCATGCTGTATATTATTAAAATTCCAATTTTTTAAACATATCTAATAGCTTCCAATATTTTTTTATGCTCTTGTTTATCTCATCCATAAGCAGTTCATCATTGATAACAGTTCTAGATTACAGTTATGCCCATAAACTTCTGCTTTCACTTACGATTTTGTACTCAATCCCATGCTCCCAAGTATATCCCATGGAATTGTCTACCATCGCATTCCTTGTAGTCTCTAGATTTATCATGTTCATAAAGGTTATAAAAATACTCACTTCCCTAAATTTTATAATGCATAGCTGATAGTCATAGCGGTTAAATTTTTTGTGTTGGTTGTTTACGTTTTATTAAGAATAGATGCTTTAATCCTTAATTTATTGGTGAGGCTACTTGCCTCATATTTAGCCGTACAGGGCAATTTTTAACAGCCAATATGGTATTAAAACTACTCAATCGCTCTGTACGGTGCCTTTTTCCCGATTTAACGCATATTGCATTCAAAGTAGTGAGTATTTTTCACTATTTTGCAGTTCTTTTGAAGAATTTCAAGCAAGCTTAGAGATATTGAACATCAGCTTCAGCTTATCCAGTTTTTTCTTATTAAGGCTTTTTCTTGATAATCTTTACTAAACTTTTCTATTCTCGTGAATGAGATGCATTTATCTCATAGAGCTAGCCTTATGACTTGTGTTCTCAACGATTATAAATATTTTTTCAGCTGTTTCATAGAGGGTACTTTCTAGACGACGACAAATTTTTTATAAGATTAGCAAAGAAGAGCACAAAGGTGACTGATGTATTATTTTTTTATTACATCACTTACAGGATTTTTAACGGCACGCTAAAATCCACAATGAAATGACATTAAGAGCTTTGATATAATTACAAGCATTTTCTAGCACACCAAAAACATTGGCGATGTCATCAATAGAAGCTATCAACACAAATAAATTTTGAACAGTCTTAATATATGTCGTAGGCTTTTTTTTTGATACTGATATCGGTTTTATTCCAGAGATCAATATCAATGGATGTGCTTACGTTTGCACACCTTAATATCTGTTCTGCAGTGTTTTGGAAGGATTTACGAAATCCTTTTTCGCCACTATAAAGTTATATACTATGGTTTCGGCATCATCTCCACAATAGAAATGGTTGGTGCAAGTTCCGATGGGCTTATTGATGAGGATGAATTAATTGAAGCCAAATGCTCATAAGAAACTATTTACTTTTGTTTTTTTTAATAATCAGATCAAACTTGAATATATCACGCAAATACAATTCCATATGATATGTACGGGGCGCAATTCGTGTGATTTTTTAAGTTATAATCCACAATTAGTAAATAGATCAGCATATTTGTGTCTCAATATTCAGCAAGTTTACCGTGATGATGAACAAATTGAATAGATCAATAAAGCTGTCGAGATATTCTTAGAGGAAAGACAAGATATGAAGCAGATCTTGACACAAGCTGCTTGGGGTGCTCTTTCCTCCCAGCACTTCCGCCCATTTACGTAATATAAAAAAGTAAAAGGTAATAAGATGATATTTGATGATAGCGATAGATATGTAACGACACGTGAATGTGCACAGCTTTTTAATGTATAAACAACAACGATTCGCAATTGAGTGCTTCAAGGATAGGTTCCTCAACCCTATAAGCTAGGAAGAGCAGTAAGATGGAGAAAAAAGAGACTCTAACCTTTATTTCAAAGCAAAATACGGAGCCAAGAACAACAAATTAAGTAAAATTATATAAACCGCAAGAGGTGGTCTAAAAGGTGGTCTTAAAATCGCTGTTTAAATAAAAATTAAATAAAAAATCTGTATATTTCAATATGTTAAATAGAAAAAACGGTGCCCAGACGCGGATTCGAACCACGGACACGCGGATTTTCAGTCCGCTGCTCTACCAACTGAGCTACCTGGGCACGTTTCACAAAACACGTGAAACGTGTGCGGTTATAACATTAAAATTTTTCCTGTCCAGCCATCAGAAGCAAAATAATTGATTTTTTATAAGTTTATCTCCGTATTCTAGATAATTATAATGGTCCTTTCCATAAAATAAACTTGATAGGTATATTATGATACGTTACTGTATCTTTATCAAAATGCCAAAATGCTGGTTTACCGTGGTGACGAAACGAGGAAATCTTTTTAAAGGATTAATACGATAAGCATACTTAAGGGGGGTATTTTTTACAAGGTTTCCATGTATTTTAAGCTTACGAAATAAATAGAAAACATTTTTGATTTTTGTATTAAAGGGACTATTGGCTTCAGTCTTTATAATAACTCGTTTTTCTTTAAAGAAAGACAAGCCGTCTAAAAGGGGAGAAATAATGATAATGTTACAAAAACCAAGTTGTCGTCCAAATAATCCTAATTTTTCTTCAGGGCCTTGTAGCAAACGACCTGGCTGGACTCCTGAAGTCCTTAAAAATGCATTAGTTGGGCGCTCGCATAGATCGAAAGAAGCAGAATTAAAACTGGCTGAAGTTATTAATTTAACCCGTGAGATTCTTGAGGTTCCTTCTGGTCATTATATAGGAATTATGCCAGGTTCAGATACCGGTGCTGTTGAAGCTTCTCTATGGTCTTTATTAGGGGAGCGTGGCATTGATATGGCGGCGTGGGAAAGTTTTGGATTTGGGTGGAATAAAGATGTGGTCGAGCAATTAAAACTTTCTGATGTGCGTCGTTTTGAAGCCCCATATGGTGAAATGCCCGATCTAACCCAACTTAATTTTGATCGTGATGTTGTTTTTACATGGAATGGGACAACTTCTGGTGTGTGTATTCCTAATGCGGATTTCATTCCGGATAAGCGGTCAGGATTGACCATTTGTGATGCGACATCAGCGGCTTTCGCGCAATATCTTGATTTTTCAAAATTGGATGTTGTTACTTTTTCGTGGCAAAAAGTTTTAGGAGGTGAAGCAGCACATGGTATGGTGATTTTAAGTCCTCGTGCTGTTGAGAGGCTTGAGAATCATATTTCATCTTGGCCTATGCCTCAACTTTTCTGTATGACAAAAAATGGAAAATTGAATGAAGATATTTTTAAAGGAAAGATAATCAATACGCCTTCTATGCTTTGTGTTGAGGATTTTCTTGACGCATTGAAGTGGGCAAAGTCTCTAGGAGGTGCGGCGGCGTTAAGAGCACGGGTTGAGAAGAACTTTTCTGTACTTGATGCTTTTGTTCGTAAAACACCATGGTTAGAATATTTGGCAAAAGATCCTGAAGTGCGTTCTAACACATCTATTTGTTTAGATATTGTGGATCCAGTAATTACTGCTTTGGATATTGAAAAGCGGATATCTTTTATAAAAGCGATAGTGAATCGTCTTGATGAAGAAGAGGTTGCTTATGATATCAATTCGTATCGAGATGCTCCTCCGGGACTTCGGATTTGGACAGGTATAACAGTTGAAGCTTCAGATCTCGAAATTTTAACGCAATGGCTTGAATGGGCATTTCAGATTGAAAAAGCACGACTTTAAGGTGCTGTTAGCAATTTTTATAACGTATTTTTCTAGAAAAAAAGAATATGGCAGATTGTGATGATCTTTCGTATTCTTGTATCAGATAAATAATCTTTTAAAATCCTGTACAGATTACAAAATTTACGAGGAATTATAAAAGGTTTGTCAGATGTTGGTTAAAGCAACAACCAAAAGCTCTAAATGTTTTTACTTTTTACGGCAAAAATGATGGATTAAGAATAGGGGTATATTTTATATCCTAGAGATTGTTTGCCTTTGTTATCATGTTTGAAGTTTTAATCACTTTAGGATTGGGAAAAAGCTGAAATGAAGAGTCGCACTTGCTGTAAGGTTTCGTTATAAGGAAATATTTGTTTTTGAATGCTGGTTTTATTTGACCAAATACGACGGAGAAGGTTATGGCCAATGTAGTAGTTGTTGGTACACAATGGGGCGATGAAGGCAAAGGTAAAATTGTAGATTGGTTATCTGAGCGGGCAGATATCGTAGTGAGATATCAGGGTGGTCATAACGCAGGACATACATTAGTTGTTGATGGAATGAGTTATAAATTATCGCTTTTACCATCTGGTTTAGTGCGTGGAAAGTTGTCGATTATCGGGAATGGTGTTGTCGTTGATCCCCATCATTTTGTAGCAGAATTGAAAAAACTACGTGACCAGGGTGTGAAAATTACACCAGAAACTTTACGTGTTGCTGAAAATGCTCCATTGATTCTTTCTTTGCATCGTGATCTTGATGCAACGCGTGAAAGTGGTTTTTCCGGTTTAAAAATTGGTACGACAAAGCGTGGTATTGGTCCAGCTTATGAGGATAAGGTGGGACGTCGTGCTATCCGCGTGATGGATTTAGCGGAAGCTGATACACTGATGACTAAGATCAAGCGGCTTTTGCAACATCATAATGCTTTACGTCGTGGTATGGGAGTTGCAGAGATTGATTCTCAAGCGCTTTATGATGAATTAATGCAAGTAGCCGATGAAATTTTACCCTTTATGGATTGTACGTGGCGCCTTTTAGATGAAAGTAACCGGATGGGAAAGCATGTTCTTTTTGAAGGTGCACAAGGTGCTTTACTAGATAATGATTTTGGGACTTATCCTTATGTAACGTCATCCAATACAGTTGCTGGACAGGCATGTACTGGTTCAGGTATGGGGTCTGGATCAATCCATTATGTTTTGGGTATTGCAAAAGCTTATACAACACGTGTTGGAGAAGGGCCATTCCCGACAGAGCAGATAAATGATATTGGTGAGTTTCTTGGGATGCGTGGCAAAGAATTTGGCGTTGTGACTGGACGAAAGCGTAGATGTGGTTGGTTTGATGCTGTTTTGGTACGTCAAATGGTAACGATTTGTGGTGTTCAGGGTATAGCATTGACAAAACTTGATGTTTTAGATGGTGTGGATGAAATTAAGATCTGTATTGGCTATGAGCTTGATGGTAAAAGAATTGATTATTTACCCTCTTCGATGGGCGCACAAGCGCGTGTGAATCCCATTTATGAGACACTGGAAGGTTGGAGGGAAGCAACAGCACATGCATTGAGTTGGGAAGATTTACCAGTGCAGGCTATTAAATATATACGCTATATTGAAGAACAGATTGGTACGCAGGTAGCTTTATTATCTACAAGCCCTGAGCGTGAAGATACTATTCTTATTACTGATCCTTTTGCAAATTAATATTTATTTTGAGATTTTCGTACAAGTTCTCGGTTTATTTTTCGTGTTTTTATGAAGAGAGAGGTTAAGAGTGGGTGAGAGAAAGATACAAAAGAGCATTGTTTATTTTTTTATATTCATTTTAAAATATCATGATAATTGTATCAATATAAATGACAATCGATTTAGAAGGCTAAAATAAAATTATTTTGAGCCTTACGGCTGGGACTTCTTTTCTCAGTTTGAGAAAGATTATGAAGGATATGGTAGATTTCGTTGGAATCTTAAAGAAAGCAATCAATGCGCAAAGTAATGTCACATTACAAGTGCGTAAGCGGATTTATAAACGAGCTATCGAAACACTAGAACATCAGTTTGTAGTAGCGACAGTACCACAAGCAATGGCAGACGAGCAAAGGAAGATTTTGCAAAGTGCTATTGTAACTGTTGAAGAGGAATATTTAGCTGTTGAAAAGAATTTACTTTCTTCAGTTATTGGATGGAAACCTACAAGTATAGTTGAAAGTGATAAGCATACACGAAGTTCTATATTGTTACAAAGTAATGCATTTTCAAAGAACAATACTGTGTTTAAAGAGTCTCGTATACTAGAGCTGCCGGATGCTGAGCCTGTCAATATGCAAGCTTATTTGAATTCTCAACATGCTAACAATAATATATTAAAAACTTCTCCTTCATTTGCTTCTTCGCAAGGAGATAATCCATATATTGTTTCGCATATTTTTTCTCAAGCTATGCGTCGTGCTAATCGATCGTCGGTGCAAAAGCATGTTATTATAAGTGCTGCTGTTCTTGCCAGTTTTGTTATCTTAACTGTTGGCGTTTTTTTTATTTGTGGACGTGTATTTTTATCGAATGACCATCAGTTTCTGGGGAAAAATCAGCAAATTTCTCAACCATTACCAAAGGCACTTTCGGTTAACAGAAAGTTAGCGAAACGCTTATTAGAAGATGGAAGCGAAATTGATGTCGGTTTAGACCAAACAGCAGATTCTTCAAATGAAGAAGGAACCTCAGAAATTGTGGGCAGCAATTCGCAGTTAATTGAACAGTTGGGTGAAGCTATCTTTTATCAAGCGCGTACAAATTATTATGCAGAAAAAGTGGCAACAGGCAGCGCTCGTTGGACGCTTATAAAAGAATCTCATGTGAAGGGTGCTCCAGAAGAATTAGCTATACAAGGTGATATAAAAATTCCAGATGAAGGGGTGTCATTACGGCTTATTTTACGTCGTAATACCGATGTGTCTTTTCCTGCTGCATATGTTATGGATCTTATTTTTATTCTTTCTGATAAATTTTCAGGTCAAGCTATAAGCAATGTTAAAGCATTAACTTTTAAAGCAAGTGAACACTCCATTGGGCAATCTTTAGCAAGAACTGTTGCAGCAAAGATTAGCGATGATTTTTTTCTTGTTGCATTGAGTGGAAATCGTCCATTTCTTAACCGGAATTTACAATTAATGCGGGAATTAGATTGGATGCGTTTGATATTAACAGACAAAAACGGACGTATCAACGAATTAACTTTTGCAAAAGGGCCAACAGGTGAGTCTATTTTCAATAAAGTTATTGGACAATGGCTTGCACAACCAGAAAAGTTAACAGTTCTTGGTCAGAAAAAATAAAGTGCCAATACAGGTGAGATAAAAGGCTATACAAAGTTTCAAGAATCAAAAAGCCTTTTTATAAATCAATTCAAGCGTATGAAGCCAAAACACACGCGATTTACTCTTATTTTAGAAATGCACGCAAACAATTGACTTTATACTTATTTTTCAGGCTCTAAAGTTCTACACTTAACTTTGAGATAAAGCGGATACTTTAATAAAGTTTTGTACTTTTTCAAATGCACGCATCTCAATTTGTCTTACACGTTCCCGACTGATATCAAATTCGCTTGAAAGTTCTTCTAATGTCAGTGGTCTATCGCTTAAGCGACGTGCTTTGAATATACGCTTCTCACGTTCATTCAGGTTATCCATGGCATTTACAAGCATAGAACGACGGTTTTCCAATTCACTTTGTTCAATCAAAGCTTGTTCTTGATTGTCCGAATCATCCACCAACCAATCTTGCAATTCGCCGTTTTCACCTGCTTTTGTGCGAAGAGGCGCATTGAGTGAAGTGTCACCCCCAAGTCGACGGTTCATTGAGACAACCTCATCTTCAGTCACATTTAACTTTGTTGCAATTTCTTGCACTTGCTCTGCGTTAAGATCGCCACCGTCAAACGCTTGAAGTCTGCTTTTTAACTTGCGAAGATTGAAAAACAAGCGTTTTTGATTGGCGGTTGTTCCTATTTTCACCAAACTCCAAGACCGCAACACATATTCTTGAATCGATGCTTTAATCCACCATATAGCATAGGTTGCAAGACGAAAACCACGTTCTGGTTCAAAACGCTTAACAGCTTGCATAAGCCCAACATTTCCTTCAGAGATAACTTCCCCGATGGGTAGTCCGTAGCCTCGATATCCCATCGCGATTTTAGCTACAAGACGCAGGTGACTGGTCACCAATTTATGTGCAGCTTTCAAATCATTATGTTTACGATAACGCTGCGCCAACATATATTCTTCCTTCGGCTCCAGCATTGGAAAACGACGCACTTCCTCTAGGTAACGATTCAACCCCCCGTCACTCGTCGTCACTGATAGTAAATTCATATGGGCCATATAGCACCCTCCTTTTATGTGAATTCCCTTATAAGGCAAATTCTATTTCTAGATATTATAACATCTCTCCGACCTTATCCTAACATAATTTTCAATTTTGTTCAAAAAGAGATATTTTATTGTGAAATCCTGAAAAGGTTAAAAGTTTCAATTTATTTTTTTTAAATGTTCGATAAGTTTAGCCATGTCTTGAGGAAGAGGTGAAGAAAAAGACATAATTTTATTTGTAACGGGATGTTCAAATGTTAGGCTGGCGGCATGGAGCGCTTGCCGGTTGAGTTGCTCGATTGCATTTTTGATGATGGGATGAAGTGTGTTCGTTTTTGTTTTAAAAGCGTTACCATAAACACTATCACCTATAAGTGGATGCCCGATATGCGCCATGTGAACACGGATTTGATGAGTGCGTCCAGTTTCCAAACGGCATTCTAGAAGGCTAGCAACAGATGTTGTATCTGCATGAGTTCCATATTTTTCTAAAAGAGAAAAATGTGTAACAGCATGGCGAGCATGAGGATGTTGGCTCTGGATGACAGTTTGCTTTGTTCGGTTATGGGGAGAACGGCCAAGGGACGCATCAATTGTCCAACCATTACGGTGAGGTGTCCCCCAAATCAGGGCATGATAACGTCGATCTAATGCGCTGGTACGTCCATGATCAGAAAATTGGGCACTGAGGCTTTTATGAGCAAGGTCATTTTTGGCAACGACCATGACTCCACTGGTATTTTTATCAAGACGATGGACGATACCAGGGCGCTTAACACCACCGATACCAGACAAATTATTACCACAGTGATGAATAAGGGCATTTACTAATGTTCCCGTCCAATTTCCATTGCCAGGATGAACAACGAGACCAGCAGGTTTATTAATGACAATGATATGATCATCTTCAAAGAAAATATCCAATGCAATAGCTTCACCGATGGGTTTTGCATCACGAAGAGCAGGTATTGTTAATTCGATAATTTGATTAGGTTTTAATTTTGTTTTTGGCTCTTTTATAAGTTGACCATCAACTTTAAGATAACCTTCACGGATAAGGGCTTGCAGACGTGAACGCGACAACGCATTATGATACTGTTTAACAAGCCACTGATCGAGTCTTTGCCCAAGAGCACCTTTATCCGTTATTTGCTGTGTTATCATATAATTCTTATTAAGTTTTTTATAAAACTCTTTTACCAGTATGAAATTGCTTTGGTATCAAGGAATTCTTTAATTCCCCAGAGACCACCCTCACGGGCACGTCCAGAAAATTTCACGCCTCCAAAGTAACTACCAGCGGGTAATCCACGATCGTTAACTTCTACCATACCAGACAATACTTGCGCAGCAATGCGGCGACATTTGTTACGATCTTGCGATTGTATATAATTTGTAAGACCGTATTTGGTATCATTGGCTAAGGCTACGGCTTCATCTTCTGTATTAAAGGGAAGAATCGAGAGGACTGGACCAAAGATTTCTTCTTGAAAAATCCGCATATGAGGTTTTACACCGGCAAACACTGTTGGACGTACATAGTAACCACGCTCCATTCCGATTGGTAAACCAGTCCCTCCTGCAACAAGAGTTGCACCTTCATCAATTCCAGATTGAATAAGATCTTGAATTTTGTCGTATTGTTGTTTTGAAGCGACTGGACCAATATGATCGCCGGTTTGGTAGTTTGGGCCCACTGATGTTTTTTTGGCAATATCTTTAGCTATTTCAATGGCTTCAGCATAAATGGTTTGTTCGACAAGCATACGTGTTGGTGCATTACAGCTTTGACCACTATTATAAAAGCAGTGTCGTACACCACGTTGAATGGCGTCTGTATCGGCATCAGCAAAGATAATATTAGCACCTTTGCCTCCAAGTTCCAGACAAACCCGTTTTAAAGTATTGCTGGCATTTTTAGAAATATCTTTTCCTGCTCTGGTTGATCCGGTAAAGCTAATCATTTCCAGATCTGGATGAGCGGAGAGGTAAGAGCCAACGCCAGCACCATCACCATTGATCAGATTAAAAACGCCAGCTGGGAGGGCAGCTTCATCTAAAATTTCAGCGAAAAGCATAGCAGAAAGAGGAGCAATTTCAGAGGGTTTTAACACCATAGTGCAACCTGCTAAGAGAGCAGGAATCACTTTAAGAGTTATCTGGTTCATAGGCCAATTCCAAGGAGTAATTAATCCTACGACACCGATAGGGTCATACTGAAGAATCGCTTGTTCGTCTCCTTGTACTAAAACCTCTTGGAATGAAAACTCTTTGTAAGCTTTGATAAAGTTGCGAATATGAAAACTTCCGGTTGCAGTCTGTGCATTGAGTGCCATATCAATAGGAGCTCCCATTTCCATTGAAATGGTTTTTGCCATATCACTTGAACGTTTTTCATAGATTTCTAAAATTTTTTCAACGAATCTAAGGCGCTCACTAGGCAGAATTGTTTTCCAGGTTTGAAAGGCTAATTTAGCAGCATGAATTGCTTTATCTGCGTCTTTTGTGCTGCCAAGGCTAATAACAGCGCAAACCTCTTCTGTTGATGGATTAATAACATCTAGATCGTGAGGAGTGCTTGGGTCGTCCCATAGACCATTAATATAAAACTTTCGCTTGTTAAACACGATTCACTCCCTATTTTTATACGATTAAACTGTGTCCCATTTAAGTCCTTTTAAACAAGAATAACAAGGCTAATTTTATCAAAGGTAAAGAAACGAGTTTAGTTTTATCACAACAAGTTTGGAGAGTTGGAAGAGTACTTCTTATACTTACTGCTTGTATTGTCTGTACTCATCACTTTTATGAAAGTGGACGAAAAGAGCATAATTAGAGACTTTTCTGTAATTTTTTATCAGAGAGTTCTTTTCACAACAGATGAAGTACAGCTATATGACATCATGAATTTTACAATTTATCCCGTATTTGTGAAGAGGGTCTCATTGAGAGGAATGACGACATTATTTTTTTATTAAAAAGTGATAGTCAGCAAAAGGTTATTAACCTTCATATTATAGTCTCTATGCATTCTTTTGAAGAAGCAATTGTTCTCATTATAAGTTTGTTGGATATCATGCATAATTCGAAAACAAAATCCATTTTTACGTCTTCTTTTTCTGATGAGAGCACACAAAGTGCATCAGAAGAAAATTCATTTACTAAGATTGCTGAGACATTTTCTTATCCAGAAGTATGGAAAAAGGCATTTACTCTAGGACAAAACGTGCGTTTTACACGAACACCAGAAGTTGAGATTTTGCGTCGTCGCATAGAAACCGATCCAATTTTTGCAAAACAGTTTAAAGTTTTTACAAAAAAAGAGCAAAAAAATCTTACACATATTTCACGCTGTAACAAGGACACAACAAATTCCCCCTTAACAAAAAAAGTCATTAATCCGCAATCAATAGAAAATAAAGCATCTATTTGTCATACAACGGTTTTGAAACAATTGTCACAGCAGGCTGTTAGTAAGCCGCTTAAGGAGGAAAAAAAGGAGCACAAATTACAAGTAGAAAATGTGGAGCAAAAAACAAAGCCTGTTTTTCATCTTTCTGACGACGCATTTTTTGAATGTGGATTCTTTATGTTAGAACAGCTTGATGCCAAAACTTCAGAAGAGGGTGTAACATCAGTTGATTCCATGAGTAATGAGGTGGCGTCCAAAACTTCTGCTTTTGATGAGTCCATTACTGGTCTTTACCGTGTTCTTGAATATCGTTTTCCGCAATTTTATGATTCCATTACATCAGAATCTCCAGTGGATAAAATTCGGGGCATGGAGCAAATTTCTGATTTAATACCTGAGAAGAATGATTCTGTTAAAGAGGTTCGGCCGTGTCATTCTGAGTTTACTATTGAAAATTCTGCTGAGAGGTTAAATGATCTAGAGGCTGTTATAGAAACCGAAAATACCATCAATACTGGTTGTATAACAGAAGGCATAGCAAAGAGTTCAGAAAATTTTTCTGGAATGAAATCAAAAGGTCAAATATTGCGATCCGCTCATACGTCGTTGGGCAATTATGATTCTGCTTTAACGTCAAATATGCAATCTTTTGATGAGAGTGTTTATAAATTTCCTCCGATCAGTTTATTGCAAGAACCTATTTTTCACGAAGGCACGATGATTCCGCAGGAAACATTGGAGCGGAGTGCTGGACTTTTGGAAAGTGTTTTGGAAGATTTTGGCATTAAAGGTGAAATTATCCATGTTCATCCAGGACCGGTAGTAACAATGTACGAATTTGAACCTGCAGCTGGCGTAAAATCATCGCGAGTCATTAATCTTTCCGATGATATTGCTCGTTCTATGTCTGCGATTTCCACGCGCGTTGCTGTGATTCCTGGACGGAATGTTATTGGGATTGAGTTACCAAATGCAGTTCGTGAAACCGTTTTTTTGCGGGAATTAATCCGATCAAAATCTTTTCGCCAAAGCCAATTTAAATTAGCTCTTGCTTTGGGGAAGGGGATTAATGGTGAGCCCATCATTGCAGAATTAGCAAAAATGCCTCATTTATTGGTTGCCGGGACAACAGGGTCAGGAAAATCGGTTGCGATTAATACAATGATTTTATCGATTCTTTACCGAATGACACCACAGCAGTGCCGTTTGATCATGGTTGATCCTAAAATGTTAGAACTTTCTGTTTATGATGGCATTCCACATCTTTTAACGCCTGTTGTAACGGATCCCAAAAAAGCGGTAACAGCTTTAAAATGGGCAGTTCGTGAAATGGAAGAGCGTTATCGCAAAATGGCTAAGTTAGGTGTGCGTAATATTGATGGTTTTAATGCACGCGTTGCACTTGCAGCACAAAAAGGTGAGACGATCATGTGTACTGTACAGTCGGGTTTTGATAAGAAAAGTGGGGAAATACTTTACCATGAAGAAGCAATGGATTTAACCCAGCTTCCTTATATTGTTGTGATTGTTGATGAGATGGCTGATCTCATGATGGTCGCGGGTAAAGAAATTGAAAATGCTATTCAGCGTTTAGCGCAAATGGCGCGTGCGGCAGGTATTCATCTTATTATGGCCACGCAACGCCCTTCTGTTGATGTCATTACTGGCACGATTAAAGCAAATTTTCCTACCCGTATTTCTTTTCAGGTAACATCAAAAATAGACAGTCGTACGATTTTGGGAGAACAAGGCGCTGAAACACTTTTGGGTCAAGGAGATATGCTGCATATGGTGGGCGGTGGGCGCATTGTCCGCGTTCATGGTCCTTTTGTTTCTGACGAAGAAGTTGAAGCCATTGTTGCGCATCTTAAAATGCAAGGAAAGCCTGATTATTTAGCAACGGTAACAGATAATGAAGAAGATAACAAAGATGGTGAATCTGTTGATTCAGTTGGAGGAGTTTCTACTGAAGAAAATTTTGGTGAGGATGGCGAAGAGCTTTATATGCAAGCGGTAAAGATTGTTATGCGTGATAGAAAATGTTCAACATCTTATATTCAACGTCGGCTTGCAATCGGATACAATAAGGCCGCTTCCCTCGTTGAGCGTATGGAGGAAAAAGGCATTGTTGGAGCTGCTAATCATGTTGGAAAACGTGAAATTTTATTAAGTGAGTACAATAATTAAGTAAGACAATTTTAAAAATGTATGACTTTTAAAATACCTAATAGTCGTTATTTTAATGGTTAATACTTGTTTTATTGTATGAGGACGGTCAATATACCGTGCTTGTTTTTTTACGGTGAAATATTAAAAAATGGGGAGTGAGAAAACAGTAGTGCTATTTTGTATTAGGGCTGCTGATGGGTAGCTTAGAGTGATACAAAGAAGGGTTTGAGATGTCTTTGACATTTTTAGATTATCTGGAATGTAAAGAAATTAAACAAACCTTCATGCGAGGAAATATGGCTTTTGTTCTTTCCTCTGATTGTCGCAATATTCTTTGGTCAAATGGCGCTGCGGCACGTTTTTTTGGTTTTTCTTCTGTAGCAGATATGATGAAGGAACGGTCTTTTTTTGACCAAGTAGTGTATCGCAAGATATTAAAGGACGTGCAATGTATAAGTACTGTTGCATTAGATGGTTTAAAGCGCTGCACTGAATTTTCTGTAATTTCTATTGATATTATGGGCTTAGGAAAAGCATTTTTGCTGGAATCTTCTCTGGAAGAAGAAAAAGAGGTCTCTCTTATCGCTGGTTTAGATGATACAACAACGTCTGCTGCGATAGTTGATGAATACGGGGCAGTGCTAGAGGCTTCCTCTCATTTTTCTTTTGTTGATGAAACAGTCAAAATTCTACTTCAGACAATTGATGATGAGATCCCAGTCAAAACCACTTTATCCATAGCAGGTATTTATACACAAGTTAGTATTGTTCGATTGAAGGTGCAACCTGCAAGTTTTTTGGTTTTATATACGCCATTAAAATCAGATGTGTTGAAGAGTGATCAAGAACCTTTTCATTTTACGCCACAACTTTTGCCAAAACGGTTTACTTGGAAAATGGATAAAAATGGACGATTTTATGAGATTTCAAAAGAATTGGCAGAAACTGTTGGGCCTATTTCTTCCTCTATTGTAGGATCAGATTTTCATGAACTGACCAAGAGATTTAATGATGAGCGTTATCAAGTACTTAGTGACTTTATTACAGCAGCTTTACCTTGGAACAAACGGATAGTTCAATGGTCTGTCGATAATCATTTAGAGTGTCTTGATGTTGAATTATCTGCTGTGCCGATCTTTGATGCTAAACAGCGGCTTAAGGAATTCCGTGGATTTGGTATTTTGAAGAGACAAGAAAAGGAACAAGAGAACAAAGATGGAAATCCGTATACTAAAGCATCAAGTCTTTCAGAGAGTGAGCGTTCAGCTTTTTATGAGATTGCAGAGCGATTGCGTAGAGAATTGCATTCCTCTATAGGATGCGAGCATTTGGTGAAGGAAAATGCATTTCTGTCTCCAAGTGCACAGACATTGCTAGCAAATACTATAGAAAAAACTCTCATAAAAGAACCAGCAGTTGTTCTATCCTTGTTGGATACAGCGACTGATGGTGTTTTTTGGTTGGACGGACAGGGGATAATTCAATCGGCTAGTAGGGCTGCTTTAGCGTTAACCGGCTATGAAATAAGTGAATTATTGGCACAGCCATTATCATCACTCTTTACTTTGCAAAGCCGATTATCCGTTGAAAAGTATTTTGAGTTGATCCGTGTGAAGGGAAAAAATCAGGTTTTTAATCGTGGTGAGACGGTTGATTTAGTGACGAAAAATCATAAAAATAAAAGGGTTTCTATGATGATTGTACCTTTGGCACGCCAAGATAATTATGCTGTTATATTGCGTGATATGATAGGAGCAATTCTACCAGGAGAAAAAAAAACAGAAGAGAATAAAATAATAGAAGTCGTTCATGAAATACGAACACCTTTAAGTGCTCTTATTGGTTTTGCAGAAATTATGAGAGATGGTCGTTTTGGTGTGATAGATAATGAGCGTTATCGTGGATACTTACGCGATATTATCTCATCTGGAAAACATATATTATTATTGGTTAATCAATTACTAGAATGCTCGAAAGCAAATTATTCTAGTTCAAATAGTCAAATTAAGACTCCTCTTATAGCTGAAGCATTTGATGTGATAGCGTGTTTGCGCGCAAGTATAGCTTTCCTTGAAACACAGGCTAATCATAATGGCATCATTATGCGTATTGTTGCTCCGACTCATGTGCCATGTATTGGTGTGCCGCAACAGATATTTCGGCAAATTATATGGAATATTCTATCCAATGCTATTCGTTTTACGCCATCGGGAGGGCAAATTATTGTTCATGTTTCTTATGGAAAAAAAGAGCGTATAAAGATTTCAGTAAGTGATAACGGTATAGGGATGAGTGATGAAGAAATTGCACGGGCACTCCAACCTTATGGTCAGGTAGAGCGTAAAGATGGCAGATCTGGTGATAGTGTTTTTATTGGAACTGGTTTAGGACTCCCCATATGTAAGGCAATGGTAGAAGAAAGTGGTGGCCAATTTTTATTATTTTCAAAACCCAATCGCGGAACAACTGTGGAAATGTTTTTTCCTCATGTTCTATGAAGGAAATAACACGTAAGTTTATTTTTTCTCAGCCAAAAGATCTCTAATTTCTGACAAAAGTTGCTCTTCTAAAGACATCTTTTTAGAGCTTTTCTCTTCTTCTTGTTTTCGGCGAAGTTTATTCATAGCTTTAACACACAAGAAAAGAACCCAAGCAATAATGAGAAAATTGATAAGTAATGTTATAAAATTTCCATAACTAATGGTTGCTCCAGCTGCTTTAGCAGCACTCAATGTGGTTTGTTTTTCACCAGCAAGCTGAATAAACATGTTAGAAAAGTCTATTCCACCTGTAATAAGCCCAATGATTGGCATAAAAATATCATTAACAATTGAATTGACTAAGCTACCAAAAGCGCTTCCGATAATCACACCGATAGCAAGGTCAATCATATTTCCTTTTAGGGCAAATTCTTTGAATTCTTTAAGCATTGTGTTTTCCCCTCTATATAAAAAAATATACGACAGTTTTAATTACCGCTTTTGATGAAAAAGGAAAGGGCGGTTTTTATTTTCTTGGTAAGTGTTATATTACAAAGAATAAAATTCCTTTCCAAGAGTATTATGGTATTTTAGAAGGCCTAAAGCATAGTTATCTTTGGCTTAAAAATAAGAGTATCTCACGGAGATCAAAGCAACGCAAATATTTTAGCAAAAATGTTACATCTTTTTTTAATTAAAATGAGCAAACTATACTTAATTTATAAAGCATTATAAAATTTTTTATGACAACATGTTAAAAAAACAATTTTATGGGATTTTTGTTTTTCTTTATTTAAAGATGGGTTCAATTTTTAATGTTTGAAAACTTACGAAAGGGCGAGAAAGTTTTTTCAAGATCAAAAGACAATTATTCTGTTTAGCGTGCGTAGACATAAACGTGAATGGTGAAGATATTATAAACTTTCTTGTAGTTATATTATAAACTTTCTTGTAGTAGGGGAGGCATGCTTATTTGATGTGCGATCTTTATGAGTGACTTTTTGTGTTAAAAGATTTACGTGAAGTGCAGCGGATCAGTTTTATGTTGGAGAAGGATTAATGAGTTTCTTTCGTTGTATTGGCCGTTCTGCTTTATTTATGTTAGATCCAGAGCATGCACATCGTTTAGCAATTATCGGGCTGAAAAGTGGATTAAACAGTTGTCAAAAGGTTGTCGATAAGCGTTTGTGTGTAACTGTTGCGGGTCTTGAGTTTGAAAATTTTATCGGTTTTGCTGCGGGTTTTGACAAAAATGCAGAGATTGTTGATGCTGTTTTTCGTTTAGGATTTGGTTTTACTGAAATCGGTACAGTTACACCAAAGCCCCAAGCAGGGAATCCTAAACCACGGCTTTTTCGCTTAAGAGAAGATGAAGCGATTATTAATAGAATGGGCTTTAATAATGATGGGCATCAAATTGTTTACGATAGACTTCGCACCCATAAACAACCTGGTATTGTAGGAATCAATATTGGTGCCAATAAGGATACAGTTGATAAGATTGAAGATTATACTGCTGGTATTGCGTATTTTTATGACGTTGCTGATTATTTTACGGTTAATATTTCTTCGCCCAATACACCGGGTTTACGTAATTTACAGGCCCGTGACAGTTTGCATCTTTTAATAAATGCGATTTCGCAGGTGCGCAATGTACAAAAGAAAAAGCATGGATTTTCTGTTCCCATTTTTTTAAAAATTGCTCCAGATTTATCGGAAAGCGCGTTGGATGATATTGCTGAAGAAATAAAACTTTCTGATTTTGACGGACTGATTGTTTCCAATACCACTCTTTCACGCCCAGGTCTTAAAAATAGCTTCTTGAGTACTGAGGAGGGGGGGCTTTCTGGGAGCCCACTCTTTGAACTCTCTACTACTGTGTTGGCAAAAATGCGTCAAAAATTAGGTAAAGAGATTGCAATTATCGGTGTCGGTGGTGTAAGAGATGCACAAACTGCTTTGGAAAAGATTAAAGCTGGTGCAGACTTAATTCAATTATATAGTGGAATGGTTTATGAGGGTCCAGACCTTGCAGTAACTATTCTCGAAGAAATTTTGCAGCTTATGCAGCAAGATGGTATTAATACTATCAAAACTTATCGTGATTCTCGTGTTGAATATTGGGCAGAACGCACGCTTCTTTTGTGATAAAACTATTTTTTTGATAAAAATTGCGGGATTTTTTTAAAGGGGCTTGCAAACTCTTTTGATCTTCCTTATGTCACACGAACAGAGAGTGATTGTTTGTGAAAGAGTAAACAGTTATAGTGTGTTTACTTTTTATGCGGTTGTAGCTCAGTTGGTTAGAGCGCTGGTTTGTGGCACCAGAGGTCGTAGGTTCAAATCCCACCAACCGTACCATTTTTCCACTATATTTGATATGATAAGCAGCTTATAATAGTCGCGAGGTTTTTCTTACCTTGATGGGAGTTATGTATTCTTGGACAATTAAGTTAATCAGATTTTTTTGTAACGTTTATACATGGGATGATACCATAAGAGCGGGGCTTGATTGTCTTTTTAAGTTGGTGTGTTATGGTTGTGAAAAATGGTAAACAAATGAAAAAAAAGGATTCTAAGCCTGTTTCTAGTTTTCTTAAAAATTTACGTGGTGCGAACAATTGGGAGCAAGTTTCGCAGTGGCTTGCATTCCGTAATGTAGAAGATATTGAATGTATTACGCCTGATCAAGCAGGTGTACCGCGTGGTAAGATGGTGCTTTCTAAAAAATTTACATCGGAAACATCGTTGGCACTGCCTTCAGCGGTTTTTGTAGCAACAATTTCAGGAGATTACCCTGAAGATGGCCATGGTTTTGAATATCCCAAAACTGATGGTGATCTACGCCTTGAACCTGATCTTTCTACGTTAAGTATTGTGCCATGGGAGGAGGCTCCTACTGCACAAGTTATTTGTGATCTTGTCTATCAAAATGGACAGATTGTGGATTATACACCACGAAATGTTTTACGAAAAGTGATTGATTTTTATACGCAAATGGGCCTAAAGCCGGTTGTTTCACCGGAAATTGAGTTTTATTTAGTGCAAAAAAATCCTGATCCTGATTATCCTTTAGTTCCTCCAGTTGGTCGTTCTGGACGTTCCATTGGTGGGGGGCAGGGATATTCGATCGCTGGTGTGAATGAATTTGATGAATTCATTGATGATATTTATCATTTTTCGGAAGCGCAAGGGTTGGAGATTGATACGCTCATTCATGAAGAAGGGGCAGGTCAGTTTGAAATTAATTTACATCATGGTGACCCAATTGAATTAGCTGATCAAGTTTTTATGTTCAAACGAACGATCCGTGAAGCAGCACTTAAGCATAATATGTATGCAACTTTTATGGCTAAACCTATTCAGGGGCAGCCGGGTTCTGCCATGCATATTCATCAATCGGTTGTTGATCAAAAGACAGGTATGAATATATTTACCAAGCAGGATGGGGGAGAAAATATTTGTTTTCGCCATTTTATTGGAGGGTTACAAAGACATATGGCAGGGGGGCTTGTAATGCTTGCTCCTTATGTGAATTCTTATCGACGTCTCATGCCTGATATTTCAGCACCTGTTAATTTGCGATGGGGATATGATAATCGCACCACAGCTTTTCGTGTACCTCGCTCTACTCCACAAGCACGGCGTGTTGAGAATAGGCTTCCTTCCTCAGATGCTAATCCTTATTTAGCTCTTGCAGCGTCTTTAGCTTGTGGTCTGATTGGATTGCAGCACAAGCTTGAACCGGATGAGCCAACAGCAAATAATGTGAATGCTGACGATATTGAATTACCACGTGGGCTTATTGAAGCGGTCAACTTATTTGAACAAGATACAGCGATACGCGCTATTTTAGGGGATGTGTTTGTAAGTACTTATGCTGCAATCAAACGACAAGAGTTTGAAACTTTTATGGAAGTGATTAGCCCGTGGGAGCGCGAATATCTCTTGCTTAATGTTTGAGGTTTATCAAGATGATTGGTTCTAATCCGATTTCTCCAGGAATTTCTTGGTACGAAGATACTTTAGAAGAACGTCCTTCTTATCCATTTTTTAGTGAAAATATACACTGTGATGTAATTATCATTGGAGGAGGATTTACCGGGCTTTCAGCTGCCTATCATTTAGCTAAAGTTGGAGTACATGTTGTTTTATTTGAAGCTTCACGTTTTGGTGATGGTGCCTCAGGGCGCAATGGTGGGCAATTGGGAACGGGGCATCGACAATGGGTAGAAACATTAGAGAAAAAATATGGTTTTGAACGCAGCAAAGCACTCTTTGATTTAGCTGAAGAAGCCAAAAGAGATATTTTATCTTGGTGTGCGCTACCCAATTGTCAGTGTGACTTTATGAGAGGACATCTTTCTGTTACCCATAAAAAACGTGAGTTAATATCTTATCAACGGCATGTAGAGATAATGCAACGTTATGGTTATTATGGTCTCACTTTTGTAAACAGGGATGAAACAGCTCAGCGGCTTGGTTCCTCTTTTTATCATGGTGGTATTTATGATGCAGAGACTGGCCATATCAATCCCTTAAAGCTGGTTATTGGATTGGCAAAAAAAGCAAAAAATGCTGGTGCTAAACTTTATGAAGAGACACAAGTCACTGCAGTGGAGCGTAACGGTGGTCACTGGAAGGTGACAACAGAACGGGGCAATATAAAGGCTGAGCATATTTTATTAGCGACAAATGCGTATAAATTAGGACTTCAACATTTTGTTGAAAAAAATATTTTTTCTACCCACTCTTATATTGGAGCAACGGAACCGTTATCAAAAGATACTCTGATTCTTCCGGGTGGCGAATCGGTAGATGATTCTCGTTTTATGGTTCGTTATTTTCGCAAAAGCATTGATAATCGTTTATTATTTGGCGGAGTAGAAAGTTATAGTCATCAATATCCCGCAAATTTAGATGACCGTATGCGACGGCAGATTGCTGAAATTTATCCTTATCTACACTCTATAAATCTGACTCATTATTGGGGCGCGACGGTTGCTATCACAGTTGAACGTATGCCTTATGTTCGCCAACTTTTCACAGGCTTAACTTATTGTGGTGGTTATTCGGGGCATGGTGTTATGCTTGCTCCTTTTCTAGGAAAATTATATGCTGAGTGGCTAACTGGGAATCGTGATCGTTTTGCGTATTTTCAAGATTTAAAGATTTCGCCTTTTCCAGGTGGGAAAGTTCTGCGTTATCCGCTTATATTTTTAGCGATGCACTGGTTTGCCTTGATGGACCATTTTTAACTTTCACACCATTTGCAATGAAGAAAATTATGGCTTGTTTAATATCTATCTGCTTTAATGATTAGAGCTTCTATAGAGTGTTTAAGCTTTTATAATTGAATGGGAAGAGAGACAGATTCATGGCGAGTAAAATTATTCCAGTCTCTCCCTTTGATTGTGTTGTTTTTGGTGGTAATGGTGATTTAACATCGCGCAAACTTATACCTGCTCTCTATCATTGTCAGTGTGTTGGGCAATTTAGCGAGCCGACACGTATCATTGGTGTTGCGCGCTCTGCCTGGAGTCATGCAGAGTATCGAAATTTTGTTCGCGCTTCTTTGGAAAAATATATTCATCCAAAAGATCTCAACCAAATTGAGCTAAACCGTTTTCTTGCACGTTTAACTTATGTTTCTGCTGATGTTACATCAAATCGGGGATGGCGAGATCTCACTGTGTTGCTGTCAAAAAATCCAGCTGATATTCGGGCTTTTTATTTAGCAGTCGGATCGCCACTTTTTGGTGAGATTGCGATGCGATTAGGGCAAAGTGATTTAATGACGCAGCAAACACGGATTATTATCGAAAAACCTATTGGCTGTGGTGTAAAAACAGCAGTTGAACTCAATGATATATTTGCAAAAGTATTTCATGAAGATCAAATCTTTCGCATTGATCATTATCTTGGCAAGGAAACTGTTCAGAATGTAATGGCATTGCGGTTTGTTAATACACTTTATGAGCCATTATGGAATTCCAACTATATTGATCATGTTCAGATAACGGTTGCTGAATCTCTAGGATTGGAAGGACGTGCAGAATATTATGAGAGTGCAGGTGCACTACGCGATATGGTACAAAACCATATGCTACAATTGCTCTGTTTGGTTGCCATGGAAATACCATTTACCAGTAAAGCAAATGCTGTACGTGATGAAAAACTGAAAGTTTTGCATTCTTTAACGCCTCTTGATATTCATAATGTAGAGCAAGAGACTGTGCGTGGACAGTATCTTTCCGGTACATTAAATGGAGTTTCTGTAGGGTCTTATCTTGATGATCTGGGAAAAAAAGTCAGTAAGAGCGAAACATTTGTGGCGTTGAAAGTGAAGATTAATAATTGGCGTTGGGCGGATACGCCTTTTTATTTACGAACTGGTAAGCGCATGTCCACGCGGATGTCTGAAATTGTTGTGGTTTTTAAACCTATCCCTCACAATATTTTTGAGACGAATTCGGGTGAAATTTTTTCTAATCGGCTTGTTGTTCGTGTTCAACCTGATGAAGGCGTAAAACAATGGTTGATGATTAAGGATCCAGGTCCTGGCGGTATACGATTTCGTCATATTCCATTGGACATGAGTTTTGCCTCTGCATTTTCTCAACGTAATCCTGATGCTTATGAGCGCTTGTTGATGGATGTTATTCGCGGGGATCAAACGCTCTTTATGCGTCGTGACGAGGTTGAGGCAGCTTGGCGTTGGATTGATCCTATTCTTGAGGGATGGCAAGCAATAAAGCAGCCCATTTATGGATATAGTGCTGGTTCATGGGGGCCATCTGCCTCAGCACTTTTGATAGAACGCGATGGGCGTATGTGGAATAATTTAATTTAGAGCAATAAGTATGCATGGAATGAATATTGACCGTTTGAATTTTGAAACACCTACTATCCTCGCTTTGGCATTGGCTGATCGCGTTGCAGCAGAGCTTAGTATAGCTATTCTTGAGCGTAAGCGTGCAACTCTAGCAGTTTCTGGTGGTAAAACACCAGAATTGTTTTTTCATTATTTGTCAAAAGCTGATATCGATTGGCAAAATATTATCATTACTTTGGTTGATGAACGTTTTGTACCTGCTCATCATGAACGTTCAAATGAGGATATGGTACGGCATCATTTGTTACAAAATTTTGCAGCGAAAGCGCATTTTGTAGGACTTTATTATAAGGCACTTACTGCTGAGCTTGCTGCTTTTTCGGCAGCCAGCCGTATCAACACTTTGCCTAGACCCTTTGATGTTGTTGTGTTAGGAATGGGGGTTGATGGACATACTGCTTCCTTTTTTCCTGATGCAGATCGTTTAAAGCAAGCGCTTGATCTTCAAACGCAGGCACTTGTTTTACCACTTCATGCAAAAAGTGCTCGTGAACCAAGACTCACACTGACTTTACCAGTCATCATACAATCTCGCTGCATTATACTCCATTTTGAAGGTTTTCAAAAACGCGATTGTTTTGAAGTGGTTTGTCAGGAAGGACCTGAAATGGAAATGCCTGTTCGCGCAGTTTTACGCAATGCCCATCATCTTATTCAGGTTTATTGGTCTCCGGATGAAAATGAAATAAGCAAAGTGAAAACATGATAGAGATGTAGGTAATACGCAATCTCTCTTACGCATGATGAGATGCGTAAATGAAAGGGAGAAAATAACATAGCACTTTCCAAGACAATTGCTACGGTGACACGAAGGATTTATGAACGTTCTCTTCCAACGCGAGAAATTTATTTAGACCGTATTGCTAAGGCACGAGCAAATCGTCTCAAGCGGAGTTTTTTGGGATGTACTAATCAGGTGCACGGTTTTGCGGCTTGTGGCCAAAGAGGCAAAGAGCATTTGAAGCGTAATATTGTTGGGAATATTGGTATTGTTACGACGTATAATGATGTGCTTTCCATTCATCAACCTTTTGAGTCTTTTCCTTACTTGATTAAAGAGGCTGCTCGTGTATTTGATGATGTAGCTACAAGTAGTAGGTGGTGTTCCTGCAATGTGTGATGGTGTAACACAAGGGAATGCTGGGATGGAGCTTTCTCTTTTTTCACCTGATGTGATTGCAATGGTAACAGCTATAGGCTTATTACATGATATATTTGATGCTGCACTATATCTTGGGGTATGTGATAAGATCGTACCTGGTTTAGTGATTGGAGCATTAACATTTGATTACTTACCAGGAATTTTTATTCCGGCTGGTCCCATAACAAGTGGTTAAAGCAATGATAAAAAAACAAAGATGCGCCAACTTTATGCGGAAAATAAGATAGACCGGCAAACATTGTTGGACTCAGAAGCTCGTTCTTATCATGGGCCTGGGACATGTACATTTTACGGAACCACTAATGTAAATCAGGTGATATTGGAGACGATGGGACTACATATACCGGGAAGCGCTTTTATCAATGCTAATACGTTGGCGTGATGCTTTAACGCAGGAAGCCACTAAGCGCGTACTTGAAATGGTAGCTCTTAGCGATGATTATAGCCCACTTGATATGATAGTTGATGAGTGCTCTTTCGTGAATGCTCCTGTAGGATTAAATGCAACGGGAGGAGCTACCAATTATACGATTCATTTGATTGCTATGGTTGCAGCTTGCGGTATACAGTTGACATGACATTGCAGAAATTTCATCAGTTGTACCTCTTTTTGGCACGAATTTATCCTAATGGTTTGGCGGATATAAATGAGTTTCATGCCAGCTGATGGTATGGGGTTTGTCATTCGCGAGCTCATTGAAGCGGGTCTAATACATGAATGATGTCTGTACAGTTTTCGGTACAGATCTTAACGCTTATGCAATTGAAGTAAAGCTTTGCGCTGACGGTAATATAGTACGTGAGCCTGCTCTTAATGAAAGTGGTATCATAAGATATTGGCAGGGTGGCAAAAACCGTTTCAATCTGGTGGTGGTATTCGCGTTTTATCGGGAGGTCTGGGGACAGCTATTATGGAAGTTTCATCTGTTAAACTTGAACATTGGCAGATTGAAGCGCCAGTTTTTGTCTTTAATGATCAAGAGGAACTACAAAAAGCTTTTCAATCTGGGAGATTGAACGGCAAAGATTCTAGTGCTGTCATACGTTATCAAAGTCCAAAAGCAAATGGTATGCCAGAGTTTCATAAATATTAACGACAATTTTAGGTCTTTTACAAGATCAAGGTCAAAAGGTAGCGTTAATAACGGACGGTCGTATGTCAGGTACATCAGGAAAAATTCCTACAGCAATCCACGTAACACCAGAAGCTTTAGATAACGGTCCCATTGCGCGTCGGTAAAATGGCGATATCGTTTGTCTTGATGCGTATGTAAGTAAAATAGAACTTTTAGAAGATTTATCAAAATTTAATGCACGAATAATTGTGCTTCCCCTGATTTTTCAAAAAATGAATACAGCGTTGGGCATGAACTTTTTCACATTTTTTTCCAATCCGTTAACCGTGCAGATTAGGGAGCAATCTGTTTTTACAACATACGTAAAATGTGAAAAAGACTAAAGCGATCTACATGCAATGAATACGCGTAAAACTTTTTAGAATTTTGGCACGAGTAGATTGTGTGCCCGAGCAGCTGCTTTAAGTGTATTGACCATAAGCATAGCAATTGTCATAGGTCCAACGCCTCCTGGAACAGGAGTGATTGCGCCAGCTTTTGATTTTATTTCTTCAAAGTCGACATCACCAACAAGACGTGTTTTTCCTACACCTTTTTCTGGAGCAGTAATGCGATTAATGCCAACATCAATAACAGTGGCCCCCTTTTTAACCCAGTCTTTTTTAATCATTTGTGGGCGGCCTACAGCTGCTACTAAAATATCGGCACTACGGCACACATCATCAAGGTCACGGGTACGACTATGAGCGATTGTTACGGTAGCATTGGCTGCTGTTAAGAGAGCGGCCATAGGTTTGCCAACAATATTAGAGCGTCCAACGACAACAGCATCAAGACCAGATAAATCTCGTCCACATTGTTGTTCAATCATCATCATGGCACCTGCCGGTGTACAGGGAATAATAGCGTCTTCAAGATCATTGGCTGCGAGTTTTCCTATGTTAATATAGTGAAAGCCATCAACATCTTTTTGGAAAGCAATAGCTTGTGTGATACGGTTTGTATTAATATGGGGGGGCAAGGGAAGTTGCACGAGAATGCCATGGATTTTAGGGTCAGAATTTAATATTGCAATGCGTTGAATGAGTTCTTGTTCTCGTGTCTCTTTCGAAACCATATGTTTGATTGAAAAAAAACCACACTCTTCGGCCTTTTTACTCTTTGATGTTACATATACTTGACTTGCGGGATCATCTCCGACAATGATAACAGCAATACCAGGTTGTATATTATAGTGATTACGGAGTTTTGTTGTTTCAGCCTTAACTTTTACAATAATCTCTTCAGCGAGTTTTTTTCCGTCAATAATATGATTCATAAGAGAGATCCTTTCGGTGGGGCTTGTTTATTTTTTTGTAAAACATTTGCTGACAACACAATAGAGTTTTATAGCAATATTCATGTAAGAGCGGTAAGAATGGTTCGATAGCATTTATATATTTTATAATTTTGAAAACTCTTAAGGTAATTGCTTTGTAATGAAGCAGCAACATTGCTGTGTAAATAAATTTTGAACAAGAACAAGAATAATGAAGTTATTAAATGAAATATAGCGAGTTTTAGGATTATAAGAAGTTTTTTTACGATCATTTGGATTTTTTTAATCTATTGTAGGGTTGAAAGTATAGAGGAAAATTGTGTGCGTCAGAATAATAAAATTTTTGAGCGGAATTTTTATTACAATTATTTTTTTGTTTGGGGTTGGTCTTCTTATTTTACCTTATCTTGTATCTACAGATATGATTCGTATCCGTTTAGCACAGGATTTGAGTGCTTGGACAGGCTATAATGTGCAATTACGTGATCCACCGCGGTTGAATCTTTTTCCTTATCCTAAAGCATATCTTTTCGGTGTTACTTTAACATCAAAAATGAATAGTATTATGCCGTTGATGGAAGCTGAATCAATAGAAGTTGATCTTTCTTTAATGGATCTTCTTTGGGGGAAGATTGCTTTTTCAGAGACACGAATTGTTCGTCCCCAATTTGTTATGGAAAAGCCTGTTAAAACAGTAGCGGATTTTTTTGATAGATTTTCACGCTCACAGGGTGCGTTAGGATTAGCGATACGCAATGTTCGTGAAATGTTGAAGCATAATCCTGATCATCCAGATATAAAGCGTCTTTTGAATCAGCCTTTTGGTCGGATTGCTATTGAGAATGGTGTGCTCGTGTATCATGATAGTATTTCCAGTGTAGCAGAAAAAATAACGGGATTAAACGCCACTTTAGATTGGCCCGAATCGACTCAAGAAGCACGATTTCGTGCAGATGCCCGTTGGCGTGGAGAGTTAACAAAATTATCAATTGATGCCGATCAAGCATTGCTGCTTTTAGCAGGAGGAAAAAGCCAGGTTAAGGCAAGCCTCAATTCTGTACGTGGTGGTATAACCTTTATAGGGCAGGCACGATTATCTGAATATTATAGCTTTGACGGGAAAGTATCGATGCGTTCTCCGGGTTGGAATCAGACATTAGCTTGGATTGGAGGCAATCAATTTTGGGGTTATAGGTTGAAAGCACCTATTGTATGGGAGTCTCGTTTTTTAGCACAGCCAATGCATATTCAAATGAATAGTATTACATTTACGATCGATACAGCAAATGCGCGTGGAGCTTTAGAACTTGATTTTCAAGACTATGTACCGATTATAATGGGATCTTTAGCATTTGATCATCTAGATTTTAACCTTTTGGGATCAGTATTTTCTTCTGTTAAAGAAGATAATCCACTCTTTGATATGACAATTTTTGACCGTATTGGAGTGGATATACGGCTTTCTGCACCACAAGCAAAAATAGGAAGTGTTGCACTCACGAATCTAGCTGCTACGGTACAAATGAGAAATAGACATGGCATTTTTGATCTTGGACATGCGAATGTTTTTGGTGGATCACTTCAAAGCAATATTGAAGTTACACAATCTGGTCAGAAAATTCGACTTGAAGGACGTACTTCAGGGAATGCCATTAATATACAGGATGCCTTAGCGGCTCTAGGAATTACCCCATTTGCACAGAGCGAAGCGAATTTTACTATGACAGTACGAACCTTTGCCAGTTCTTGGTCAGAAATTTTTTCAAAAATGCAGGGTGAATTAGCACTAGATATGTCCTCTGGTCGCCTATTAGGGTATGATTTGCATGATTTACAAACAAGGCTTTCAAAAAATGAACAATTTCTTTTAAGAGGTCATAAAACCCTTTCAACAGCTTTTAATTTTTGGAATATTCAAGCAAGCTTGTCGGATGGTACGATAAAGGTAACAGATTCATTGATGCGTACGGCAGACTGGAATTTATCCATTTGGGGAATAATTTCATCTTCTATCATGCAAGATCGACAAAATGATTTTACATTGCATGCACAATTGCGAAAAAGTCATAGTTCAGAAACTCTCTGTAGAGATGTCGAATGTCTTGCTAACAGTCTCGCGTGGCCTTTTACTTTTTCTCTCAGCTCTAAAGAGCAAGATCACGGTAGTTTTTGGGTTACAAAAGACATTGATGCAGATTGATCACCGGCCTTTATTATTAACATCAATAACGATTCTAGAAAATCTCTCAAAGATATTGCGTCGTTACAAAATTTTAGGGGTAAACTTGCCGATGTTTATTGAATTTCAGAAGAAATACCATAGCCATCTGTGGAGATTGTGTGCTTCCCATCTGCCCCAACAGATCCAATTCCTACAGTAATCAGGATAAAAACTAAGAAGGAGGTAATAGCGATAATTGTGGCTTTTTTAGCAGACATCTCTCTCTCCCATCATGCGGCCAATGATTGAATGCAATGGTGAATAGTGTGTTTTTATAAAATTGTCGATAAGTAGAATCACTGAGTGCTCTATTTGTTCCACCATTATCTCATAAAGCTAAAAAAACTCTATAGCCCTTTATATATTATAGTTCTATAGATATAATTTTTTCTTTTTGTTATATATTTTTCTTCATTTTCCTGATGATTATATTTAGCTTTAGCACGGTTTTTATGCGCATAAATTATAAACTTAAAAGATTATTTATCCGACAGCCACTTGCTTTGAACGGAGAAATAAAGATAGAGGGGGCACAAGCTTCTTATCTTATCCATGTTTTGCGGATGCAAGAAGGAGCCGAAGTTTTACTTTTTAATGGACAGGATGGTGAATGGCTTGCTAAACTCACTACCATTAAGAAAAAATTTGCTGTAGCCCAGCTTATTCACCAAGAAAAATTGCAAACGACGGGTTCAAATCTTATTTACTGCTTTGCTCCACTCAAAAATGCGCGTTTAGATTATATGGTGCAGAAAGCTGTTGAAATGGGAGTATCGACTTTGCAGCCTGTTATAACGCATCATACACAGGTTACGCGTATCAATATGGTACGTATAGAGGCTAATATTATTGAAGCTGCTGAACAGTGTGGTATTTTATCTTTGCCTGAATGTGTTTCTGCTGTCTCATTAGCAGAACTTTTGGTGCGTTGGGATGAGACACGGCCTTTATTCTTTTGTGATGAAGCACACAAGTCGCATAATCCATTAGACCTTTTAGAAAAGTACAAAAGTACGACGTCTGGTGTTCTCATTGGACCAGAAGGTGGGTTTAGTGAAAAAGAGCGTAGCTTTTTAAAAAAACATCCTTTTGTGATTCCAATATCTCTGGGACCTCGTATTTTGCGTGCTGACACTGCAGCTGTTGCCGCTTTAGCTCTTCTTAATGTTACCGTGGTGGATTGGTCAATTGATTGAGAAGCTCGTAAAATCATTCTAAACGACCCATTATAAATGATAAAACTGGTGATAGGATACAATAGGTTATGGCGCTTGATATAAGTGATGAGAGTGAAATTTATAACTTAGATTCCTTGGTGAGCTATTTCCAAGGGGGGTGTAAAGAAGAGCATGATTGGCGTATCGGTACAGAACATGAAAAATTTCCGTTTTATATAGATGGTTTTCATCCCGTTCCCTATGAAGGTTCAAGAGGGATTCGCGCAGTTCTAGAGGAAATGCGGGATGCTTTAGGATGGAAGCCTATTATAGATGAGGGGAATATTATTGGGCTCGTAGGACCTGTTGGTCAAGGTGCCATTTCTTTGGAGCCTGGAGGGCAATTTGAATTATCTGGTGCACCTCTGAAAACAATTGGTCATACGTATTGCGAGCTAATGGAACATTTAGCTCTTCTTAAAAAAATTTCAAAGCCATTGGGGATCGGTTTTCTCGGTATGGGTGCTAGTCCAAAGTGGACTTTAGCTGAAACTCCAAGGATGCCTAAATCACGTTATCAGATTATGACCGATTATATGCCAAAAGTTGGTCATAGTGGTCTTGATATGATGTATCGTACATCGACTATTCAGGTTAATCTTGATTTTTCATCTGAAGTTGATATGCGGCGAAAAATGCAAGTATCCATGAAGTTGCAGTCCATTGCGACAGCATTATTTGCTAGTTCACCTTTTACAGAAGGGAGTCCAAATGGCTTTTTATCTTGGCGCTCTAAAATTTGGTGTGACACTGATAATCAAAGGACTGGGATTCTTCCCTTTGTATTTTCGGAGTATTTTGGTTTTGCCGATTATGTTGAATGGGCTCTTGATGTACCGATGTATTTCGTGGTGCGTGACGGTCGTTATTATGATTGTACACATATAACTTTTCGTCAGTTTATGAATGGAGCATTAAGAGGACAGATTGCAAATCCAATGCCCAATATGGGAGACTGGATTAATCATCTATCAACTTTATTTCCCGAAGTGCGTTTAAAGCGATTTTTAGAAATGAGAGGTGCTGATTGCGGTTCTTGGAAGCGTATCTGTGCGTTGTCGGCTTTTTGGGTTGGGCTTCTTTATGATAGTGAAGCGCTTAATGAAGCAGAAGCTTTGACAAAAGATTGGTGTTTTGAGGAAGTTTTGAATATGCGCAAACGTGTTCCTAAAGGGGGATTAAAAACACCTTTTCGTCAGACGATTATTTTAGAAATAGCCCGTCAGGTTATGGCTATTTCGCGTAAGGGGTTAAAAAATCGTAGACAATATGATGCAGATGGTATGGATGAGACACGTTTTCTCGTTCCTTTAGAAGAGATAATTGCAATGGGTCAAACAGATGCTGATAAATTTTTATCTCTTTATCATTCTATTTGGGGCGGTACTGTGGAACCTATATTTTTAGAATGTGTCTATTAAGTTTGAAAGCAAAGAGAACTGCTTTGCACTTTCGAAAAAGTACAAAGTGTTGCTACTTCATTCGTGAACTCTCTTTAGAAAGATATCTCATCCTATTTTAAACGCCATCTTCGGGTATAGTTCATGGAAAGAGATAATAAAAAAATTATTAGGCACTATCATCTGTAAGTGGCAGACTCGTATCCTCAAGACATTATTTAAAGTTGTGTATCTGCTCTTGCGTTTAAGAACGTTCATAGGAGTGTTTTGTTTTTTTCTTCAATAGCTTTTACCGACACGCCAATCCTGCTAGTGATGTACAAGAGAATGATTTTTATTGTTCCACCGTGAAAGGGTTTAAAGTGAGGCAACTTTATGCTATTTAAGCTTCTTATTCAATGTATAAAACTATTAATTATCATTATAAATCAAAGTGTTATTCAAAAAAATGCTGTATATTTTAAATAAAGTGATAATGTAGGTTGCTGAGAATAACAATAATACACTGGGGCATGATGATTTGATATTACATGAAAAAATAAAGCATGGAATTGTCCAGCAGTTTATTTATTTTTTTGAAGAAAGATTTATTGCTTTAAGTAGCCTGCAAGGATGATAATATTATTCAAATAAGAAGAGATGTTTAAATTATTTTTTTAATATGGGGATCCCATGAGGCTATTTATGTTTTATCTTCTTTAAGCAGTTACTATTAGATAAAAATTCCCTTCTAACCTATAAAATTAAAAAATAATAATTTTTAAAAGCCTCTTGAGCTTTATATTTTATGTTCGGATAGCATGCATTGATTTTTAATTATGCATATTATTCGATATCAAGCATAATAATAGTGAGCATAAACAATGACATTTAATTTTTTCATCAATTTATTTCTGTTTATTATTTTTTTGTTATGGCTTGCTCAAAGTAGGGGGATGAAATGGAGCCTCTCGTTGCGTGTTATGCTAGGACTTATCCTTGGCTTGATTTTTGGCAGTGTTTTACAAATTGTTTATGGAGAAGGTGAAACCACTTTGTTGAAATCCGTCGAATGGTTTAACATTGTTGGTAATGGTTATATTTTATTACTCCAAATGATTGTTATGCCATTGGTTTTTATCTCTATTGTCTCAGCGGTTGCTCATTTGCATTCTATTTATGCTGTTGGTAAAATGAGTATAATGACAATTTCAGTATTGCTCTTTACAACTGCTCTTTCAGCGTTGGTTGGTATTTTGGTCGTTAATGTTTTTGGTTTAACGGAGAATGGTTTGGTACATGAAGAGCAAAATATTTCTGTTATTTTCGAGGATCGTATTTCTCAACTTGGAGATTTGAGTATTCCCAAAATGATTTTATCCTTGATTCCTAAAAACCCATTTTCTGAGTTAAGTGGAGCTAAACGTACATCAATTATCAGCGTTGTTATTTTTGCGTCCTTTTTAGGGGCTGCGGTTCTTCTTTTAAAGAAGGATGATCCGGAAAAAGGGGAAAAAGCGCTTTTATTTATTCAAGTAGCACAAGCTTGGATTACGCGATTAGTCCGCATTGTGCTTGCCTTGACTCCTTATGGTATTTATGCACTTATGACGAAGGTGGGGGCAACCTCGCATGTGACAGATATATTAAATTTATTGGTTTTTGTTATTTCTTCCTATATTGGTATTATCCTTATGTTTGGGATTCATGGCGTGTTGCTTGGTATATCAGGAATTAATCCGTTTCGTTTTTTCAAAAAGGTTTTGCCGGTTTTGACGTTTGCTTTTAGTAGTCGTTCAAGTGCTGCAAGCATTCCTTTGAATATCGAGGCTCAAACACAATGGATTGGTGTTCCACAATCCATTGCGAGTTTTGCAGCCTCTTTTGGGGCAACAATCGGACAAAATGGTTGTGCAGGCCTTTATCCAGCGATGCTTGCGACCATGATTGCACCCTCTATAGGGATTAATTCTCTTGATCCTACCTGGATTGCTACTCTTGTTGGTGTTGTAACATTGAGCTCTATCGGTGTTGCTGGCGTTGGCGGTGGTGCTATTTTTGCTGCATTGATCGTGTTGCCAATTATGGGACTTCCTGTTTCTTTGGTTGCTGTACTCATGTCTATTGAACCCTTAATTGATATGGGGCGTACAGCTTTAAATGTAAGTGATTCAATGTTGGCTGGAACTATAACCAGTCAGATGTTAGGGACAACGGATAAAAGCATTTTTGAGAAATAACTTGCGTGTTGAGTTTATGGCTTTTTTTGCTGTTTTGCTAAAACATCTGCAAGAGATATCTGTGCGGAGCCTGGTGGTATAGGTTTTTGCTGATTTGGGTGAGGAGCCCAACCAGAAAGCCAAATAAAAGAAAAATGTGCGCGAATACGACCATCAGGATCGCTAAATCGTTGTGCGTAGATTTCAGCTGCACGGAGAAAAAAACGCTTGGATACAGGACGCCGTGAGCGCTTTATAAGTGCATTTTGCATTCCCATAGCTTTAAGATCATTTATGAGATCAAACATTGTATTGTAGCGTATTGTGACATCTTCAATGTCTACGACAGGTAGAGAAAAACCAACACGCTGTAAAAGAGCGCCTACCTCACGAATGTCGGCAAAAGGATAGATTCTAGGACTTACTCCGTCATAGATTTCAATTTCAGCTTGTAGGAGACATTCGCGTAATTCTCTTAGTGTACCAGCTCCAGCCATAACAGCCAAGAATAAGCCATCTGGTTTCAGAATATTTTTTATCTGACTAAGAACACCAGGGGTATCATTAGTCAGTTGTAGTGAAAGAAGTGAAACAACAAGATCACAATAATTTTGAGGAAAATCAAGAAATTCTCGATAACGTAAATGGAATTTTTTGTCATGGCTTTGATAAAGCATGTCAGTTTCAACGCGTTCTATGGAATGGACTTTTCCAGATCTCAATAAAGCTTGTGCGGCAAGATCTGTATGGCTGTGTAAATCGAGAGCTAATGCAAAGAAACGGTCAACAGTACAAAGACGTTTATAAAGATCTTCAGCCATGTGAAACAGTAAAAAATCATATCCTTCTTTTGCTTTTTGGAAAGCACGTTTGCGAAATTGTTCAATGCGGTCGTGATCAAAAATTAAAGGATGCGCCATATTATTAAGGTCTTTCGATTTGTAATGCGTATGTCTTAAGAAGGTTCATTTTTAAGCAAGCTCTGTCAAGTTTATGATGTGAAAGAAAAACAAATTTATAAGAAGTAAGAATTTTTAAAGGAATTAAAGTTAAAAAATACAAAAGATTTTTTTTGTATGGGGAAGCTATAAAAGCCTGAATTAACGATGTTATGCTTTCAAAAAATGGCTTTAAACGGCGGGAGTATATTAAGTAAATTCATTGAGCGTTTGCTGACAATTTTATATCCACCAATTTGTCCTGGATGTAAGCAAAGAGTTTCTGCTTGCGGTACTATTTGCTCTGAGTGTTGGAAAGGCCTTCAGTTTATCACAAAACCTTATTGTCCTGTTATGGGAACTCCTTTTGTTTGTGATATGGGGGATGGTTTTCTCAGTGGTGAAGCTCTTAAAAGCTGTCTTCCTTTTTCACGTGTTCGCTCGGCTATTGTTCATAAAGGGATGGCGCAAGTTTTGGTAACGCGATTGAAATATAGTGATCATATAGAATTAGCATCTTTTATGGCTCATTGGATGGTATCTGCTGGGCGCGAGATTATTGATGATTGTGATGTTATCATATCTATTCCTTTGCATTTTCGTCGTTTTTTGAAGCGACGTTACAATCAATCTGCAGAGCTTGCCCGTTATATTGCCATAGCGCAGAAGAAAATTTTTAAGCCCGGTTGGCTTGTGCGTTGTAAACATACTCGTTCGCAGGTGAGTTTATCTGCTAGGGAACGAAAAATGAATGTACAGAATGCCTTTGAGGTGCCACATAAAGTTAAAAAATATCTAAAGGGGCGTTCTATTCTATTGATTGACGATGTCTTCACAACAGGTGCAACCGTTACAGCGGCAGCTGCAACATTAAAATGTGCAGGTGCACGGCAAGTTGATGTTCTAACATTTTCTCGTGTACTAAAAGAGGCTTCTATATTTCCTAATTCTTGAGAAGAGTTTTAAGTTGGCAATATTTTGAAAACACTGGAGAATAACACTATGAAACAAATAATACTTTATACACGACCGAACTGCCCTTACTGCACGAAAGCACGTGATTTGCTTGATAAAAAAAAGGTAAAATATACAGATATTGATGCGTCAACGTCTCTTCGCCAAGAAATGGTGCAGCGAGCGAATGGACGTAATACATTCCCACAAATTTTTATAGGTGATTATCATGTCGGTGGTTGCGATGATCTATACGCTTTAGAAGATGAGGGCAAACTCAATTCTCTGTTGCAAGACGTACAGAAATTGTAAAGCATGCTCACCGAAGATTTTGTGCCAGAAGAAGATAGTTAACATCCATATCTTTTGAGCGATTCCAGCTGTCGTTTAGCAGATTATAAGCAATACCAGTCTGATCAATGACAGTGAGAGCATTTTTTGATAAGAGATTTTTTAATTCCTGAGGTTTTAGGAACTTTTTATAGTCATGGCTTCCTTTCGGGAGCCAACGTAAAATATATTCAGCGCCTATAATAGCTAGTCCCCATGCTTTCCACGTACGGTTGAGTGTTGAAACAAACATCAACCCTTGCGGTTTAAGCATTTTTGCTGTGGCAGTTATAAAAAGGTTAACGTCAGCGACATGTTCAACAACTTCCATATTGAGGATAACATCAAATTGCTCTCCTTTATTGGCTAGTGCTTCTGCGGTAGTGGTACGGTAATCAATGGAAAGGCCATTTTGAGCTGCATGGATTTTCGCGACTTCAATATTCGTTTGTGCTGCATCAGCGCCTACAACTGTAGCACCAAGACGTGCCATTGGTTCGCATAGCAAACCACCTCCACAACCAATATCAAGAATTCTCAAATTTTCAAAGGGCATAAGTGACACAGGATCGCGATGGAATTCTAAACAGATTTTTTCTCTAATATAAGCAAGACGTGCTGGATTGAATTGATGAAGTGGGCGAAATTTTCCTTGAGGGTCCCACCATTCCGCAGCAATACGTGAAAAACGATCAATTTCATTTTGATCAATAGTGGTAGACGTTTCATTTATCATGTCGCTCTCCTTTTACTTTTTTTGACCAAGACAGGTGGATTTTATTATAAAGTCAAGGGAAATTAATATAAACATAACTAAACTTGCACAAATTGTAGATATTCGGTATGTGAAAAAACAATTTGTTGATACGGTAGTAAGATCTTATCCGTATTATCGTTTAAGATAAGAAACGCAAAGGTGAGAGTGTTATTGATGGCACGTATTGTCATGAAATTCGGTGGGACATCTGTGGCAAATATTGAACGTATTCATAATGTTGCACGGCATGTCAAAAGAGAGGTAGAAGCCGGGAATGAAGTTGCTGTTGTAGTATCTGCGATGGCTGGAAAAACCGATGAGCTTGTTCAATGGACGTATGATGCTTCACCGATGCATAAAGATGCTTACGAATATGATGTGATTGTTGCTTCTGGTGAGCAGGTAACAGCAGGTTTATTAGCTCTTACACTCCAAGCAATGGGAGTAAATGCTCGTTCATGGCTTGGTTGGCAAATTCCTATTCATACAGATAGTGGGCATGGTAATGCACGTATCAAAGATATTGATGGATCTTTTTTAATACAATGTTTTAAAGAAGGTCAGGTAGCAGTTATTGCTGGTTTTCAAGGGATAGCTCCGGATAATCGGATTTCTACCTTAGGGCGTGGAGGATCAGATACGAGCGCTGTTGCTATAGCGGCAGCTATACAAGCTGATCGCTGTGATATTTATACAGATGTGGATGGCGTTTATACAACAGATCCACGTATAGAACCTAAGGCACGTCGTTTACCAAAAGTTGCTTTTGAAGAAATGTTGGAAATGGCTTCTCTTGGGGCGAAAGTTTTACAGGTTCGTTCTGTTGAATTGGCAATGGTTCATAAAGTCCGTACCTTTGTGCGCTCAAGTTTTGAGGATCCCGATGTGTTAGCCATGGATGATCCAATGAATTCTTCTGGAACACTTATTTGCGATGAGGATGAAATTGTGGAACAACAAAATGTTACAGGTATTGCTTTTGCTAAGGATGAAGCGCAAGTTTCACTCCGTCGGCTTGCAGATCGCCCGGGGATTTCTGCAGCAATTTTTGGTCCCTTAGCCGAGGAGCGTATTAATGTCGATATGATTGTACAAAATATTTCTGAAGATGGTTCAAAAACCGATATGACTTTTACTGTACCGTCAGCAGATGTAGATAAGGCGGTTGCGCTTCTTAAGAAAAATCAGAAAGAGATTGGATTTGATGTGATCCAATTTGAAAGCGATCTTGCCAAGGTATCTGTTATTGGTATCGGAATGCGCAGTCATGCAGGTGTTGCTGCTACAGCATTTAAAGCTTTGGCTGAAAAAGGGATTAATATTCAAGCAATCACAACTTCGGAGATTAAGATTTCTATTTTGATTGATAGCGCTTATACTGAACTTGCGGTCAGAACATTACATGCTGTTTATGGACTTGATAAGGGCTAAGCATTTTTTTAGCTCTAAACAAATTTTCAATAATATGGAGCGTTTATATATATGTAGCCAATCGTCAATTTCTTGCTAAGCATTTAATGGGAGAGAGAAAGTATGCTACATGTTCAAATATATCTGCGAATTAGAAATCTTTGTGAATGCTCAGCAAAATGATAGAATCTTTAGATTTGATTTTTCAGATTGTTCATGAAATTACGCAAAATGGAGTTTGATAGGATATATTCCATTGAGGTTTTGCTTTTCTCAAATGATTATTGAAAGCTTTATGGATGTCCTGTAGATTAATTTATTCTTTGCAGAAGAAATAAAAATCTGAGCTCAAAATTTGTTTAGCAATTATTCGTAGAGAATACTCTTAATGGGGAGATGTATACAAACCTTCTTTTCCCTTTGGCATACTGATTTTTATAGTTCTCGATAAATCAAATGACATATGTTTTATTATAAAAAGTAAAGTTTGCGCAATGATCGTAAGAATGTGTTGAGACGTTTGAAATTATCATCTACTTTACTACAAACACTTGTCAATGAGCAATTTGTTTTGTATTTCTTTTGGGGTGGTTATCCCGATACACAAATCCAATTGCATTAATCAGTTAAGATTTTGATATTTTATCAGATGAAGACATATTATTGCAAACAAGCCACACGTTGTTTTTGGTTAGATCGCTTTCATAAAGTTAATCAGTAAAGTACAATAATAGATTTCAAAGGAGATGAGCTTTTTCTTTTGTTCGTTGATGGAAAATAAAATAAGCCAGCATGTTTTTCCTTCTTTATTTTTTTGATTATGCTAAACTACAGCGCAGCAACAAGCCAACTTTCTTTTAAGAGGTTAGCATAAAGGGTATTATTTTATTTGATTTATCGAGAATTATCAGGCACTTTTTTATTGCGCTTGATGTAAAAAACACCATATCCAAGGCCGATAAGAGCAGATAAGCCGGATCCACAAAGGACACCAATTTTTGCAGAATCAAGTAAAATGATATCTTTAAAAGCAAGCATTGAAACAAAGATAGACATTGTAAAGCCAATTCCTGCTAAAAATCCAATAAGCAAAACACCTGTCCAAGTCATTTGGGGAGGTAGGCGGCATAGCCCTGATTTTACTGCTAAATAACTGGCAGTAATAATACCCAAAGGTTTACCAACAAAGAGACCAATAACAACACCAAGCACAATAAATAGTGATTCATAAGAAGAAAGGTCAAAATTTGCAAAACTGACACCAGCATTTGCAAAAGCAAAAATTGGCATCACACCGTATGCGACCCATGGATGCAATGCTTTTTGAACACGCGTGACTGGCGCAATCATATCGCGTTGTCCTTTGCGCATTTTTTTCAAGGCAGTTGAAATATGATGTAGGTCTGTTTTTGCGTTTTTTTCTTGAAGAACTTGCATTGCATTACTTAACATGGTGAGTGGAGCTACAAGGGTGCGGGTAGGAAAAACTGGAGTCATCATGCCTAAAATCACACCAGCAAGTGATGGATGAACACCTGTTGCCATTAAACCCCACCAAATGATTGCGCCAGGCAGAACGTAAAGCCATGCCGATGCGAGTCCAATCCATTGAAAAAAGAGCACCAAAACAATACCCACTGCTGCAATAACGAGACCACTAGGATCGATATTTGTTGAATAGAAGAAAGCAATAATAAGAACGGCGATAATATCATCAATAATTGCTAAGGAGAGGAGAATGATATGAAGGTTAGAAGGAATTTTTTTCCCAAGAAGAGCAAGAATACCCAGCGCAAAGGCAATGTCTGTTGCTGTTGGGACAGCCCAACCATGTGTATGTCCTCCATTAAAGTTAAAGCCGAGATAAATAATTGCAGGGAGGCAAACTCCACCTACTGCTGCAACAATTGGTAAAATTGCTTGTTTAAAATCAGCGAGAGCACCTTCATGAATTTCACGCCGGATTTCCATTCCCGCGACGAGAAAGAAAATAGTCATGAGAGCGTCATTAACCCAGAAATGTAAGTCCCATGATAGGTTAAAATGGCCAAAGCTGAAGCCGAAAGGTGTATGCCAAAAGGATTCATAAAGAGAAGCATATTCAGAATTGGCAAAAATGAGTGCCGCAGCAGCAGCTAATAAAAGAACAATACCGCTGAGAGCTTCAATATGGAGAAAACGCTCAATAGCAGAAAGCGCTTGATTTGTGACACGAGAAGCACGATTAGGCAGGCGATTTGAAGGTAAATCAGACATGAACAACTCCAACTATCGGCAATTCTATAAATATATATGTTTTTGCAAAAACCACCCTATACAGTACTCTTTTGTATCATACAAAAGAAAAAAGGGGAATAAAGCACTTAAATTTATAGACAAGATCATCATATTGAGAGCTGGATATGTCTTTTAAGGTGAGATTTCATTCTTGACAGTGAGATGTAGTTTGCTCAAAGCTGTGGAAAAATCATTTTGTAAGATATATCCAAGATCCGTTATTGTGAAACCATTGTTGTCTTTCGCTTTAATTTTAATGATCAATGTTTGTGGATTTTTGGCAAATTCACCTAAAGATTTTGAAATATTTTCAGCTTTATCATAATCTTTTAAAAATATTTTTGGGCTTTGTGTCATCATCAGATAGAAATTATCATAAAGTTCTTTTTTGAGATCATGTTTTTTGTCATTAAGATTTTGTGCAAGATAAGAAAAAAGCTTATCAATGAAACCAACATCCGTATAGCGGATACCAATATCCGTAACACCAATATCTTGAAAAGCAGCAATCATTAAGTCTTTTTGAGCAGAAAAAAGCCTTTCATCAACATTAACAACCTGTGCTGATATTTCTCCAGATCCAACATTTTTTATAAAAGACATTGTATTAAGAAAAAGCATACGTTTTTTTTCATCATAAGAAATATCTAATTTTCCCGAAAAATCAAAGCGCTCAAGATTGAGCTTTTTGAGCAAATCTAAATCTTTTTCGTTCATTTTTTTAGAAACAACTGAGAGGTTGTTAAAAGAGATAAAAAGTTTTTTTGGTATAGGCTGTTTCCATAAGCTTTGCTTAAATTCAAGTGAATCAAGAGTTTCTTTAAACTGTGGTGTGTCAAGGGAAAAGTTACGCACTTCTGTATCAGATAAAGTAACGGTAGAGAAGTTATTTATAAGAATATTATGTATTGCTTTTTTTTCAGCTACAGGATCATTTTTTTCTTGTGTATTCAAGTAAGCATCAACCAATTGTTGAGGTGTTTGTTTTGACAATCCCACTTTAAAACCAGATGTTTTCAATGCACCAACAGTCAGAGAAATATTTTTCTCTTTTCCTTCAAAAATATTAACTGTTAGATTTTTTAGAGAAATAGGACCAGTAATGTTTTTTAATTGATTGACAGACTTACCTTTTCCCAGAAGAAGAGCATAGAAATAGTTTATATCAATATCATGTGCTTCTATTGCACCACTTTTAGTCATCAGAGGTATCTGTTTGTCACCATCTACAACGATCGCTTCAAGGTCCATATTTTTGATGTCAACAGAACGAATATGACCATTTCTAAAACCAGAAAGCTGAAAATCTTTTATCTCAAATTTTTCAACGCGTTTATTTGTATTGTATACAGAAAGCTGTATATTTGGAGCGATGATTGAGGAAATATCAATGCGCATAATGGATTGCAAAAGATGCGGTGTGATTTTGCGATCTTTTTCTTTTAAAAGGATGCTATTGAGAGAAATTTGGGGAATTTTTATACGAATATCGTTATGCTTATTATTATATCTTAAATCAACATCATAGAGTGTGAAGGTTCCAGGAATAAAAAAAATAGGAGGGCGGGCAGAAATAGCACCAATTTTAAGTGATGTACCTGAAGGAACTGGGAGCGTAACATTTGTCAAATTAATTTTTCCTAGAATACTAATTTCAGATGTCTGTGCTTTGATAGAATGGCGGGCTATTTCTCGTCTGACAAAACTGTCAAGATAAGGCTTTGTTATATAGAATCCACCGACAACTATAATCGCTAAGATAGCAATAAATCCAAGAATACAAGTTAGCCAGTATTTTAGATTACTTCGATATCCACTATTAAGATTAGCCATCATTTCTTCTTTCGCTTTGTATTACTCTTTAATGAGGATGGAGATGAATTTCTTAAAGCAACAACAAAATTTTAGACATCGTGTGCATTGATTTTAACAATCTACTTTCACCCTTTTTTATATCATGTAGAGTCATTCTCATCTTTTTTACAATACGCTTTTATCAAATGTCACCAATTTTCTTTAATTTCAGGATTTTATAACAAGCACATATAATAGGCAGAGAGAATGATATGCTGGTCATAATTTTTACCATTTTCAATTATTCTAAAATATACTCATGTTTACTTTTATATTGCTGCTGTTTATTGGAACAGCTAATAAAGAGGCGTATATGTTATTCATTGTCATTTAATGGGGAGAGATAGGTATTATGACAGAAGATCAAATAATGGCCTTTTCTATCATTGGTCTTATGATGGTTGTTTTTATCTGGGATCGATTCCGTTATGATCTTGTCGCTATTTGTACATTATTGATTTCTTGTATCGTTGGCCTTGTGAGCCCGAAGGAGGCGTTTAGCGGTTTTAGTAATGATATTGTTATCATTGTGGGGAGTGTGTTTGTTGTCAGTACGGCTGTATCGCGTTCTGGTATAATGGAATTTATCATCCAACGGATATGGCCAGATGTGAAATCAGTGCGCCTTCAATTGGCTTTTTTGGTTATTTCTGTAGTATTTTTGTCAATGTTTGTTAAAAACATTGGTGCTTTGGCTATCATGCTTCCAGTTGCTTTTCAATTTGCTCGTCGTTCTCAGGTTTCACCCTCTGTCTTTTTAATGCCCATGGCATTTGGTTCTTTGTTGGGTGGTCTTATGACACAGATAGGGACTTCTCCTAACGTTGTTATTTCAGCTATGCGGGAACGTTTAGTGGGGGCTCCTTTTACTATGTTTGATTTTACACCGGTTGGTGCAGCTATTGCTACTGCTGGTGTATTATATTTGATCTTTTTTTCTTGGCGTTTGCCTGTGCGTGTCCGTTCAGGGGTATCGTTTGATGATGCAATCGATATTCGCAACTATGTTTCAGAAGTGCATATTCCAACAAATTCACCGATTATAGGAAAAACCATTGTTGATCTCGTTAAGCCATCGGGTGGTGATGTCATGGTGATTCAAATCATTAGAAACAAAGCCTCTATTTCACCATTACCAGATTTTGTTTTGTCTGAAAACGATATTGTTTTGCTAGAAGGTTCGCATACAGGGTTAGATAGTGTGATGAATTCTGCTCGTTTAGAATTTTCTACGGGTCGCACTCTTTCTGCGGGCGATAAGGATAGCGACATCGATATTATTGAAGCAGTTGTCACCCATAATTCGCCTCTTATTGGTGTGAGTGCGAAAGAATTTTCGATCTTTGATCGCTATAATGTAAATTTTCTCGCATTAAGTCGTCAGCATGAAAGGGTGCGGGGAAGGCTTGGCGATATTGTTTTCCATCTTGGAGATGTGATTGTTTTGCAAGGGCAGGATATGGTTATTCCAAATTTGTTACGGGAATTGAAATGTTTGCCCTTAGCCAAACGTAATATTGTATTTGGTAATTTACGGCATGGTTTCGTCTCTTTGGTTATTCTCTTTATAGCGATCATTTGTACAGCTTTTCATATTGTACCAGTTGCCTTTTCTTTTTTTTCTGCTGCTGCTACAATGGTTATTTTTCGCGTTTTGCCAGCGCGTGATTTGTATCAAGCATTAGATGGACAAATATTAGTTTTATTAGCAACTCTTATTCCCGTAAGTGAAGCGCTAGAGAAGACAGGATGTACAGATCTTATAGGTCAGTGGCTTAGCCAATTAGCGGTATCTTTCCCACCATCTGGTGCATTAGCACTTATGTTGGTGACAGCCATGTTGGTAACGCCATTTTTGAATAATGCAGCGACAGTTATGATGGTAGCACCAATCGCGTCAAGTTTTGCTCATTCTCTCCATTATAGGCCGGAAGCTTTTCTGATGGCTGTTGCAATTGGTGCGGGGTGTGAGTTTCTTACACCTATTGGACATCAAAGTAATATGCTCGTGATGGCACCGGGGGGATATCGTTTTAGTGACTACCCACGTTTTGGTGCTCCGTTGGCGGTGTTAATAGTCATTGTTGCTGTCCCAATGCTTATGTGGATTTGGCCATTACAATGAAGTATTTTAGAAATTATGAGTATCAATCTAAAAAGTCACCAATCAGATAAAGACAAGCTGAAGAGATATATTTATGCAAAGAGTTTTGCTGAAGGTTTGGATTTTGAATTGCGCTCTATCATAAAGCTCCAACATTTCTTTCATTTTAAGAATACAATTTGTTTATTTTATTATAGAAATTTTCAATTATGGAAATTAAGTGATATCTCTTTGAGTAAAGATTTTTTTAGTAAATTGCTTTTCTACTGCGATTCTACAACTAAGAGTTTTGAAAAATGCAATATATAACTATTGATCTTAAAGCTTTTAAAGGTGATTGCTTCTGTGTGATAATGAGGAGGAGGCTCAAATAGTTCTTGAAGTTATAGGCAACATACATGATAGAGCTGAAGGCAGTGATAATTTTTTACAGAATAAATAAAGATATATGCACTACAATCTAAACAAAAAGACTGTTACATCGTTTTTTATTGATACAGTTGTAAAAAAGTCGCGTCGATTCAGATGGCGCGCATTGACTTAAGGCAACGGGTGAGAAGTTTTAAGTTTTTTAGTGAATTAGGACTACCATCTTTGTCCATTTATGCGTAAAAGCTCAGAAAAGTAATTTTTTCAAGGTATGATATATGTCGTATGATAGTTTTATTGCTGAAGTTAATGCAGAATTTCGTCAGGAAAAGGCTCTTGCTTTTTGGAGACGTTACGGTTTTTCGATGATTGGGGCAGTCATTCTCTTTATACTGATGATCGTTGCCTATCAAATTTATCATCAGGAACAAATAAAGAGAGCCAGTCATATCGGTGATACATTTGTCAAAAGCCTTGAGTTTGCAGATGCACGTCATTTTGACGAAGCAATAAAGCAATTGGAAGATGTTAAAGCCTCTAACTTTGGGGGGTATCCTTTTCTTGCTCGTTTACGTGAGGCTTCTTTACTGATGGAGAAAGGTGATGTTGTTAAAGCGGTGGAAGTCTTTGATTCTGTTGCAGCTGATGAAGCAGCACCGCAGATTTTACAAAAAGTTGCAAAAATTCGGGTGGCTTATATTTTAGTTGATACAGGGACCTTTGATGATGTCAAAAAGCGCGTCAAAGATATGGCGAATGATATTGATCCTATGCGTATGTCTGCAAGAGAGGCTTTGGGCTTAGCAGCATATAAAGCTAATAAAGTGGGTGAAGCAGTCGATTATTTTCAAAAAATTTCTCAAGAAGGTGCTTTAGGATCAAAAGTGATAGATCGGGCTCGAATTATGCTTGAGCTTATACAAGCTGAGGGCAAGGTGAATAAGGAATAAATTTATGAGCCTTACCATTGCTATAGTTGGTCGCCCTAATGTTGGTAAGTCAACACTCTTTAATCGTTTGGTTGGGAAAAAATTGGCTTTGGTTGATGATAAGCCAGGTGTTACGCGTGATCGGCGTATTCATGCGGCAAAACTTCAAGATCTGCGTTTTGATGTGATTGATACAGCTGGGCTAGAAGAAGCAGGTGATCATACACTTGAAGGCCGTATGCGTTCTCATACAAAAGCTGCTATTGATGAAGCGGATCTTATTTTATTTGTATTTGATGCAAAAAGCGAGATCACGCCGAGCGATTTAAATTTTGCTTCATTGGTTCGCAAATCAGGCAAACCAATAGTGCTTGTTGCCAATAAGTCTGAGTCAAAGGCAGCTACAGGGGGAGAATATGAAGCGTGGTCATTAGGTTTGGGCGAAGCTTGTCTAATATCTGCTGAGCATGGTTTGGGGCTTACGGATCTTCGTGATGCGATTATAGATGCTGTTGGGAGGGAGCGGGCTTTTGAAAGCAATGAGGAAGAAGAATATATTGCTGTACAACCTGCATCTTTTGGTGATGATGTGGATGCTTTGCAGGATGAGGGATTTGTTTACGATGACAGTAAATCTATTCGAATTGCAATTGCGGGTCGCCCAAATACGGGAAAGTCAACCCTCATCAATAGTATGTTGAAACAAGATCGCTTATTAACAGGTCCTGAAGCAGGGCTTACACGTGATTCTATTTCTGTAGATTGGGAATGGCGTGGTCGTTATATTAAACTTTTTGATACTGCAGGTTTGCGTCGAAAATCAAAAATTCAAGAAAAATTAGAGAAACTTTCCGTTGCTGATACTTTACGCGCAATTCGTTTCGCAGAGGTGGTAGTAATTGTTTTGGATGCAACTGCACCTTTTGAAAAGCAGGATTTACAAATTGCTGATCTTGTGATTCGTGAAGGGCGGGTTCCACTTATTGGTTTTAATAAGTGGGATCTTGTTGAAAATAGTCAGGCGACATTGATTAATTTACATGAACAATGTAACCACCTTCTCCCGCAGGTTCGTGGTTTAAGAGCCGTTCCTTTATCGGGTCAATATGGTCACGGGATTGATAAATTGATGGAAAATGTCATTATGATGCATCGTATATGGAATCGTCGTATTTCCACGGGGAAATTGAATCGATGGCTTGAAACGGTCGTTGCGCATCACCCACCACCTGCAATTTCAGGACGTCGGCTTAAGGTTAAATATATAACACAAGTTAAAACACGTCCTCCTGGATTTGTAATTTCTTGTTCGCTACCAAAAGTAATGCCTCAATCGTATTTACGTTATCTTTCCAATGGATTACGTGATACGTTTGATATGCCTGGTGTACCAATTCGTATATCATTACGGGCATCTGGTAATCCTTTTGCACCACGTTCCAAAAAGAAATAATTTTTCTCTATTTTTTAAGTGAATGAAATCTACATTTGAGAACCGGTTTAAAAAATATGCTTTTTTATAAAGTAATAGATTGATTTACAAAAATGATTTATCGTTGTAGTGAATAGAGACATCGAATACGGTAATACTTTTATACTACAACTTCTCTTAATTCGGAGTCAAAGAGATCTTTTATTCATATGTTATAAAGGGAAGTAATGTGTGAATTAAAATTGTTTGAGAAAAAAATACAATTTATTTAATGAATTATCTTAATGCGGATTAGGTACAATAACTGGAGGCTAGAAGAAATAGTTATGGCACGGGCTTGTATGAAGGAAGTTTTTAGTATTTATAATTGTTCGATAGGTATGCTTATTTTACGTCTGACCTTTTAAACCAAAAACAAAATTTTTTTCTAAATCTATCAATATTTAAATGTAGAGAAAAAGACTAAAAAAATTGATTACAGTTGTACAAAGTGGTGTAGTAAGCATATTAAAAATCGTGTTTACGTAAATCTATCGCATAACGTGTCTCGATCCTAAACTTCTATTATGCATTAAAAGAAATAGAAGTCTTATTGGTGCCATTTTTTATTTATTAACGATGGATGAAATGTACAATATTTCTGAAGGATATTTTCTCACTATATTTTCAGAGTTATGGCTTTGAGGACAGATAGAGTTTGCTAAAGATGATGTAGCAACGGATTTTCTGCAGGCAGTGGTTATTATTTAAAAATATGAGTGATGGAGATTTATAAAATTGGAAGAGATATTATTTTGCGATAATATTGTGATAGATCTCTTTTAGCGTCTTGACGAATAAATTCGTGAACAATATGATGCTTACGGTTTTGAGAGATACGTTTTTACTCTGCTTTTTGACTAAGGAGCTTGGTTATGGCAAAGGGTGAAGGGCCCGTTATGCCACTGAAGGAAGTTGAAGGAAAAAAGCCAGAGAGCTGTCTTCATTCAGAGGATTTAGAATGTCGTAGTAGGAACTTAGGGTTAGCTTTAATGCGTAAACAAGCATTAAAGAAGCAGAGCTATAAAAAGAGGGGGGGAGAGAAAAAAGGGAGAATTGCGTATGCGGTTAAGCTTTCCAGTGAGTTTCTGGGGAGTGTTATTGTTGGTGCTGTTTTGGGGCTGGGGTTTGATAAGATAGCAGGTTCATTACCATGGGGATTGATATTTTTTCTTTTTCTTGGATTTGCTGCTGGTATATTGAGTATTCTTCGGTCTGTGGGCTATGTTACCCCCAGTCAGTTAGGGCAAAAAGGCGTATTGCGCCAAGGTAAAGGGACCGATGAGAGGTCCGATAAATGAGGTTAAAGTGACATCGCACGCTCCAGATCCTATCCATCAGTTTGAGGTTTCGCGGCTAATTAAGATTTCTATAGGAAATATGGATTTGTCGTTTACAAATGTATCATTGTTTATAGTGGCTACAGTTGTTCTAACCTCAGTTTTTCTCTTTATTTCATCATCAAGTCGCGGGTTGGTTCCAACACGAATGCAGTCTCTTTCAGAAATGGCGTATGAATTTGTAGCGTCAACTTTGCGAGAATCATCTGGTGTGCAGGGAATGCAGTTTTTTCCTTTAGTTTTTTCCCTGTTTAGTTTTATTTTGGTTGCTAACTTTATTGGCCTTTTCCCTTATTTTTACACGATTACTTCTCAAATTATGATCACATTTTCGCTGGCGATGTTGGTAATCTTGACGGTGATTTGCTATGGTTTTTATAAACATGGGACCAGTTTTTTGAAACTGTTTGTTCCCAGTGGTGTACCGGTGATGATTTTACCTCTTGTAACGATGATTGAGGTTATTTCTTTTCTTTCTCGTCCTATCAGTCTTTCACTTCGTCTTTTTGCTAATATGCTTGCTGGTCATATTACCCTCAAAGTATTTTCTGGTTTTGTTGTCTCAATGATTGGGGTAGGGGTCGTAGGTATTGGCGGTTCGATTTTACCACTTATTATGACCGTAGCGATTACCGCTCTTGAATTTTTGGTTGCATTTCTTCAAGCTTATGTCTTTACGGTTTTAACTTGTATGTATCTTAATGATGCAGTTCATCCAGGACATTAATAAAACTGGCGGTTTTCCGTCAAATGGTGCAATTTCGCTTTAAAGGAGAATAATATGGAATTAGTGCTTGCAGCAAAATATATTGGTGCTGGTCTTGCTTGCTTTGGTATGGCAGGGACAGCTTTGGGTCTGGGAAATATTTTTGGTAGCTATCTTTCTGGTGCATTACGCAATCCATCAGCAGCCGATAGTCAATTTGGCCGCCTAGTCTTTGGTTTTGCTGTTACAGAAGCTTTGGGTATTTTTTCACTGCTCATTGCTTTGTTACTTCTTTTTGCGGTTTAATCGGCTTTAAGAAGGGTATGTCGATTTTCTATACGAGAGGTAGGCATACCCCTTTGGCTTTAGTAGAAGAAACATGAGTTAATTGTCATCAGTTTAAAGAGCTTTAGTAAGTTGTTTGAAGGATAAAAGAGGATGTTGGTTTCCGGCACTTATGAACAGACCACTAAAACATCGATAGGACATATCAAGAATGCAGCAGAGCATGTAGATCGTGTATTTCCACCTTTCGATTTTGTACATTTTGGTTCACACCTTTTTTGGTTGGTAATTTCTTTTGGGCTTTTTTATCTCTTCATCTCTCGTGTGATTGCACCACGTATTGGCGGTGTTATTGAGACACGTCGGGATCGAATTGCATCTGATTTGGATCAGGCAATGCGTATGAAACAGGAAGCAGATACCGTAGTTGAAACTTATGAGCGCAAATTAGCAGAAGCCCGTTCTCAGGCGTATGTTATAGCCCAGGCTGCTGGTGAGGAAATAAAAGAAAAGGCTGAGCTTGAACGAAAGGAAATTGAAGCAAGTTTAGAGAAAAAGTTAACAGATGCTGAAAGAAAGATAGCGAAAATACGAGATAAAGCTATGCAAAATGTTGGCTCAATTGCTGAAGAAGTAGCCCTTGAAATTGTAAAAAAATTGATTGATGTTGATGTTAACAAAGAGTCAGTTCGTTCAGCTATTAAAGCTGCAGATTACTAAAGGATATAAAAATGACTGATACTTTTTGGGCTTTTGTTGGGTTAGTTCTTTTTTTGGCTCTTTTAGTCTATTTCAAAATTCCGCAGATGGCTGTCTGTCACCTTGATGCACGAGCAAAACGTATCAAAGATGAGCTTGATGAAGCTCTTCGTCTTCGTGAGGAAGCACAAGAGGTGCTTGCTGAATATCAGCGCAAACATGTGGAAGCAGAGAAGGATGCCCAAGAGATTATTGCAGCAGCTAAGCATGAAGTTGCAGCTGTTATTGCTGAAGCTCGTACAAAAGCAGAGGAATATGTAAAGAATCGCAATAAATTAGCAGAACAAAAAATTGCTCAAGCAGAAGCTGATGCGATACGTATGGTTTCTTCATCTGCAATCGATTTAGCGGTTTCTGTTGCCCGTACGCTTATTACAAAAGAGTTGGATTCTAATAAAGCAAATGAACTTATTAAAGAGTCTCTTAGTGAAGAATCCCTTATCAAGGTGAAAACGTATCTTAATTAATGGTAATTGAGGCATTCAAAGAATTGATCCTTCAGCAGTAGAGCTTCTTTTCAGTGCTGAGAGTGTTGTTTCTTTTAGCCTTATCTTGTGGTATTCATTTGTATACTTAGTTTTAAAGAAAAATGTCTGCGGTTCTTAATATCATTTTTCAATTATGATTCATTCATATGACTTTTATAAAAGTGTGTGTGCGATGTTCATTAATGCTGCCTGTGTGAAGGGTTATAAGGCAGGATATCAAAGGGTATCATTGTTTTTACTTTTACTTTATGAAGGTACAAGGGTAGAATCTTCATTTTGTAGTTTGGTTTAAAATGTTGTGATTGCTCTTGCATTTAGACAATACATAAAGGCCGTATTTATTCTTTTCTTAAATAGTTTTGTCTATATTCTTCCCCTTGTGAAGTGTAAGTAGACGGTTTTCTGTTCATATTGAGAGAGTTTAAAGTAGGGGAGACTTATACTATATTCTATTTTAATATGTAAAACGATAGATTATCATTGTAAATCAATATATGTCTATTTTATGATTTGCACGGCTTTTTTATGAATTGTTATTTATACTATAAATTCTACAATGACTTAAAATTGTTTCAAACCTTATATTGGAATTTTCTCAGAATGTTTCATGCTAAAAAAGAGAAGAATTTTATTTTATCATTTTTCCAATTTATAGAGTATTTCATTTTAGATTATAAGTTTTGAGAAGTCTGCTACCGCTTCTATAATGATACGGATACGTTTGAGAAGAGCGAGACGGTTGGTGCGAATACTGGGATTTTTATCATTCACCAATACTTTTTCGAAAAATGTATCGATAAATTTTCCAAGCGGTGCCAATGTATTGAGTGTGTGGGATAAGTCTGCTGCACTGATGTGATCAGGAATCTTGCTTTCTATTTCAATGATTGCTCGATAGAGTTGTTTTTCTTCTGTTTCAATAAAAAGCCCAGAATTAATTTCGTTTGTTGTTATTGTATCTCTTTGGAACTCATTTTCAAGAAGGTTTGCCGTGCGTTTCACAGCGGCTAAAAAACTGCTTCCATCATCTGTATTGATAAAAGCAATGAGTGCTTCGACGCGACGTGTGACTGATAAAAAATCATCAACATCTTCCTTTAAGACTGCTTCAATAGCATCATAACGAACGCCTTCCTCTTTTAGATAGATTTTCAAACGTTCATGGAAAAAAGCTAACAGATCTGATAAAATATGTTCTATTTTTTCTAGAAATAGATTGTGCGCTTGCATATCTTCTTTGTGATATATCTCATATTTAATTTTTTGTTGTAGGAAAAGGTTTGCTGCCAAATGAAGCAGTGGCATAAGATTTATTTTCCAGTCATGCAAAAGTACAAGTCTAATAATTCCCAATGCTGCCCGCCTTAATGCATAGGGATCTTTTGAGCTGGTTGGTTTTTCATTAATCAGCCAAAAACCAACAAGCATATCAATTTTATCGGCTAGTGCAATTGTTATAGCAAGAGGTTCTTTCGGAATACGATCTGTTGGTCCTAGGGGTTTATAGTGATCTTCAATTGCTTCAGCTACGCGAGGATCTTCGCCCTGAAGAAGGGCATATTTTCGTCCCATAAGTCCTTGTAATTCAGGAAATTCTCCGACAACTTCGGTTTGCAAATCAGCTTTTGCGAGCACTGCTGCACGTTTAGCTAACAGTGGATCTGCTTGTACCAAAGGGGCAATTTTTTGTGCTAGGACTACGATACGCTCTACTCTTGCACCCTGCGTACCTAATTTTGCATGAAATGTTACATTTAAGTGATCAAGTCGTGCCATTCTTTGATCGAGAGGTTTTTTTAAATCAAGATCAAATTTTTTGACCGAAGATTCCAAGTGTTTTATATCGGGCAAATCACGCTGGTCTGTTTGCCAAAAATAGAGTGCGTCAGAAAGACGAGCGTGGACGACTCTACTATTTCCCTTAGAAATTTCTTTTCCTTCATCACTTGCAAAGATATTAGAAACGAGAATAAAATGATGAGAAAGTTTAGTCTCTTCGCCTTGTTTACGGGTTACAAAACATTTTTGATTAGCGCGAATGGTTAAGCGAATAATTTCTGGAGGAATATCAAGGAAAGATTTGTCAAAACTCCCCATAAGCACAACAGGCCACTCAACAAGTCCGGCGACTTCTTCTAAGAGAGCATTATCTTCAACCAATTCTAAACCGTTTGCAAAGCAAAGATTTTGAGCATCTGCCGAAATAATATTTTTTCGCCTTTCTGCATCGAGAATAACTTTGTGGGTTTTAAGTTTGGTAATATAATCCTCAAAGCGACGGACTTGAAAGGGGGTTCCATCACTTAAGAAGCGATGACCATAGGTCATATTATTACTTTTGAGAGAACCAACGGTAAATGGAACGACATATGTTTCACCAATTTCTGGGCCGAAGATGCAAAGGATGTTTTGTAAAGGTCGAATCCACTTTAATGCTCCACTCTTTGCTGAATCTTTGCCCCAACGCATAGATTTTGGCCATGGAAAGTTTCGAATAATATTCGGTAAAATATCGGCAATAATTTCTTCTGCCTTTCGACCTTTCTTTATGATTTTAGCGATATAAAAATCACCTTTTTTACTATCGTGCGCAATGTGTGCTTCAGAAATATTGCTCAGTCCTGTTGAGCGTAGAAATCCATCAATAACATGCTGTGGTGATTTTGTACTAGGACCTCTCCGTTCTTCATGGATATCTTTTGAGCGTATAGAAAGACCGCGTATGTCTAATGTTAGTCGACGAGGTGTCCAATACTCACGAGCAGCTTTATAGGTCAAACCTACATCTATAAGTTGATCTGTAACAGATTTTTTGAGATCTGCCGCAGCTTTTCGTTGCATGCGTGCAGGGATTTCTTCGCTGAAAAGTTCAAGAAGGAGATCGGACATTAGGCTTCTCCTTTAGTGTGTATTTGACCAGCTCCTGTAAGTAAAAAAGCTTCTCCACAGCGGCGTGCAAGATCGCGAACACGAAGAATATAACTTTGTCGCTCAGTTACAGAAATGACGCCACGTGCTTGCAAAAGATTAAAGATATGGCTGGCTTTAATACATTGATCATAGGCTGGAAAAACACACAGATGTTGACTATTCTTTTTATTTGGTTTTCCAGCTTCAAGGAGTGCAATGCATTCGCGTTCTGCATCAATAAAATGCTGGTGTAGCAGTCTGGTATTAGCAAATTCGAAATTATAGTATGAATATTCCTGTTCTGCTTGTAAAAAAGCATCTCGATAACTTATTTTGTTTTCTCCATCCAAACCATTAAAGTTAAGATCATAGACGTTATCAATACCCTGGATATACATTGCTAAACGCTCAAGCCCATAGGTAAGTTCTCCTGAAACTGGAGCACACTCAATGCCACAAACCTGTTGAAAATAAGTAAATTGAGAAATTTCCATTCCATCGCACCAGCATTCCCATCCGAGCCCCCAGGCGCCGAGTGTTGGACTTTCCCAATCATCTTCAACAAAGCGAATGTCATGAAGTTTTGTATCAAGACCGATGGCTTGTAACGACTTGATATAAAGTTCTTGTAAATTGAGAGGAGAGGGTTTGAGGAGCACTTGGAATTGATAATAATGCTGTAAACGATTTGGATTTTTACCATATCGCCCATCTGTTGGGCGTCGAGAGGGTTGGACGTAAGCCACTTTCCAAGGGCGTGGTCCCAGTGAGCGCAGTGTTGTGGACGGATGAAAAGTTCCAGCCCCGACTTCTATATCATAAGGTTGCAAAATCGCACATCCATAACAGGCCCAATAATTTTGCAAAGTTAAAATAAGTCCCTGAAAAGAACATTTAGGATTAAGATATTCAGGCAATTTCACGCTTTATACTCTTTAATGTTTGACCATAGATAGTGACCAAAAGAATTTCAGCCTCTATATACTTGTCTATTGTTTCATGTGCTTATGGTCAAGCATCGTTGTTGATTATAAGCCAAATTTCAATTTTTTTCGGATTTTATCGGAGTCTTTTGCTTCTCCATCAATTGCATGATTCCACTGAAATATTGCTTCACGTTTACGCCCAACTTGCCAATAAGCATCACCTAAATGATCGTTTAATGTTGGATCCTCAGGTTGCAATTTAACAGCATTCTCTAATATTTGCACAGCCTTGTTATATTGTTTGAGTTTGTAATAGGCCCATCCCAGAGAGTCTAGAATGTAACTATTTTGCTCCTGTAATGTAGAAGCTTTTTGCAGCATATGAAGTGATTCTTCAAGTTTTTGATCACGATCAACAAGTGAATAGGCTAGATAATTAAGGACTTGCGGTTGATTGGGGAAAAATTCAAGTGCTTTTCGCAGATCAATTTCAGCTTTTTGCCATTGATCTAACCGTTCGAAAGCAATACCACGCTGATAAAAGAGCTTCCAATCATCTCGTTGAAAATTTTTTATTTGTGTAATAGCCTGATTCAGGGTTTGGATAGCTTCAACAAATTTATTATCTTGTATATAAAAGGCAGTTAACGTTATCAGAATAGGACGATCATTAGGGAAATTTTTCTTTAATGAGGTCAGTAATTTGATAGCTTCGTTGTAATTATTGTAATCTGCAAGCAGAAATGCAAGTTGAAGCTGTCCATCTCTATAATAAGGAGATTTGGGTGGTAAAGCTTGGTAAAGTTTAATTGCTTGATGAGGATCGCCTAATTTAGCAGAAAGATGTGCGAGTTGAAACAGTGTTGCGTCATTTTGAGGACATAAAGCAAAAGATAACTGATTGAAAATACGGGCAATTCGTCCTGAGTTTTTGTGATTGAGGGTTGTTCCAAAGTTGTATAATACTTCACCTGCTCCTTGTTGAGGTGTTTTAACTAATCTTTCTAAGGAAGCGCTTTTTTCAATTTTTTCTCGGATATTTTTGAGCACTTCTCGGCCTGATAACATTTGTTCGCCGTTCAGAAGAGTCTGAAGAGCTTGATTACGCATATTATGGCGCAATTGGAATGAAGCATAAGCTATGATAATACGTTCATAAGTATTAGGAGCTATAAGATTCCCTTGTTTATTATTGAGCGCTTGAATAAAATATTTTTTTGCAGTTTCTTTATGTTCCGCAAGATCGTTCATAAGTGCGAGATGATAATGTATGAAAAGGTCATACCAACCAGGTCCTTTGAGCTTTTCAAGATCAGCGATTGCCTGGGATTTTTGTCCAGATCCGAATGTTATCCACGCACCGATGAGTTCAGCTATTGGGTTATTAAGTGCAGGAGGATCTTTTAATTGTAGAAAAAGCTTGGCATTTTTATAGTCTTTTTTGATAAGACTTTCTACAGATAACGCTAAGGAAACAAAAGGAGTTGTAATACCTTGCGCCTTTAGTTTTTGGGCTTGTTCAATAGCTTCTTTAAAGGTTCCTATGGAAAGCATGGCCTCAAGGAGTTCTTTTTGTGTTTCTATGTTATCAGGTTTATAAACGAGCGCTTGCTTAAAATAATCTATGGCAAGATCTGTTTTATTTTCATGATTTGCAACTCTCCCAGCCAGATAAGCACCTGTAAATGAAGACGCATTTATAGGGGCGTTTATTTTACTGTAGGTAGTGGATGACATCAGCATGACACCCGCAATAAAAAGGGTAAAAAAGCGGGATATTGTTGCACTGCACATAGAACTCATCCTTTTCAAGATAATCAGTCGTTTTTGTGGTTTATAGATCATATCCGATTACTTTGTTAAAAAATATTGTGATTTTTACAAATAATTCAGTTTATACGCGCAATACAAAAGTCAACAGTTTCAATAAGAGCTTTGTAAGCAAGGTTTTTATTCATTGATGCAAGAGCGTCGGTTGCACGCGTTCCATAAATGCGTGCTTGTTCTATTGTATCTGTGAGGCTATCATATTTTTCTATCAAGTATTGTGCGTGAGCGAAGGCTTCATTATTATTATTGCCGTTTTCAAGAGCTTGTTTCCAAAATGCTTTTTCTACCGTATTGCTACGTGTGTATGCAAGAATAACGGGCATTGTAATTTTGCCTTCTCTAAAATCATCCCCTATATTTTTTCCCAAATGTTGAGTAGTACCACCATAATCAAGTGCATCATCAATCAATTGGAAAGCTAATCCTAACAATGTTCCATATTCACGCAATGCAAAACGCTCTTTATCTTTATAGCCAGCAATAATTGGCCCCACTTCAGCGGCAGCTGAAAAAAGTGCTGCTGTTTTTGCATTGATGACTTTAAGATAGTCTGAAGCACTGGTTTCTATATTTTTTGCAGCAGAAAGTTGCATAACTTCACCCTCAGCAATAATTGCAGCAGCATTTGCTAAGACTGAGAGCGCTTCTATAGAACCAACATCGACCATCATTTTAAAAGCTTGCCCCAACAAAAAATCACCCACAAGTATACTTGCCTGATTGCCCCAAATCATTCGTGCAGTAGATTTTCCGCGTCGTAAATCGCTTTCATCAATCACATCATCGTGTAACAAAGTTGCTGTGTGCATAAATTCAACTGCTGTAGCAAGTTTTATATGCCCATGATCGTGATAACCAAACATATGAGCGGAAGCTAATGTGATCATTGGGCGTAACCGCTTCCCACCTGATGAAATAAGATGGTTAGAAATTTCCGGGATCATTTCAATCTCCGATTTCGCCATAGAGAGGATGAGTTGATTCACGCGTTCCATATCATGTTGGGTAAGATTGATGAGAGATTGGAGAGACATTTGATTATTTCTTGTTTGATCTTGTTTTGTGGCTACACTCAATGTGTTTACTCCTGGAGTATTACGATGGACAGATATGAGTTTTATTTTTTCTACTAGCATAAAGGGGGTTTTGTTTTGATACAAGCTTTTGATAGCACTTTAAAACAGAAGTCTTAAATGATAACCGGTAAGGAATGTTTTTTAAGCTTGTTTAATATTGTTGTTTTGAAGTTATAGAAAAAATTTGAAACAGCTTTGTTTAAAAAGCATTTGATAGGCAAAAGCACAGTTTACTAAAGATGAACATTAGGTTTTCAAATGGATGAAATAACGAATCAAAGTGATGAAACAATTGACAGCTTTCATCGCGGAAAGTTTTATTTGGTTCAACCACGTAAATATGGTCATCGTTCTGGCATGGACGCTATGTTATTAGCTAGTTTGGTTCCTAATAATTTAAAAGGAAAGGTTGTTGATTTAGGTGCTGGTGCTGGTGCAGCAGGATTAGCAGTTGCTTCGCGCTGTCTGAAAGTTCATGTTACGTTGGTTGAACGATCAGCTTTTATGGCATCTTATGCAAAAAAGACACTTATGCTAAAACAAAATGAAAAGCTCGCTGAGCGAATTTGTTTGCTAGAAGCAGATGTTACTTTGAAAGGCAAAAATCGTTTAACAGCAGGGTTGACAGATAACTCTTTTGATTTTGCTATTATGAACCCGCCTTTTAACAGCCCTGCGGATCGCAAAACACCTGATAAGCAAAAATCTGAGGCACATGTTATGTCTGAAGCGATGTTTGATAATTGGTTGCGGAGTGCGGCAGCAATTGTTAAGCCAGGTGGATGTTTAGGATTAGTTGCACGTCCGCAATCGCTAACTGATATCTTGTATGCTTTAAAAGGGCGCTTTGGTGGTATCTGTATAATTCCTGTTCATGCACGTGCGACATCGGTAGCAATTCGTATTTTATTTTATGCAAAACGGGGAAGCAGAGCGTCTTTATCCGTATTACCTGCGTTGGTTATGCATGAGGATGATGGTCACGCTTTTTCACCACAGATTGATGCAATCAATAACGGACGTATAAGTTTATGGGAACTTTTAAAATGATATCTTGTGTTTTCTGGTTTATTGCTTAAATTTAAAATGAATCTTTATTTTAGGGAGACTTTAGATTTGTGTGAAATTTTATTTTTAATTGCAATGTGGGGATTGATTGGCGCTTTTGGATATTATCGTGTTCTTCCTTTTTGCTGTTCTTGCTTATTTAATACTCATTGAGGAGATATTGTTTTGATGTTTATCAAAAATCTTATTCCGCATCGTTTTTGTTCTAATAAACTCGAAATTCCTGTTGTTCGCCTTCAGGGAGCAATTATAGATTCAACACCATCGATAGCACGCACACTTTCTTTAGGTAAGTGTGCAAATCTTTTAGACAAGGCTTTTGCGTATAAAAAGGCACCGGCTGTCGCAATCATTGTCAATTCCCCCGGTGGTTCGGCTGTGCAGTCGCGTTTTATTTTTAAGCGTATCCGTGATTTAGCAGAAGAAAAGAATAAACAGGTTCTTGTCTTTATTGAAGATGTAGCTGCATCGGGTGGTTATATGATTGCTTGTGCGGGAGATGAAATTTTTGCTGATCCTTCTTCAATTGTTGGTTCTATCGGAGTTGTTTCAGCATCCTTTGGTTTTCCTGATCTTTTAAAGAAAATTGGTGTTGAACGGCGTGTTTACACAGCAGGGAAAAATAAGGTTACATTAGATCCATTTCAGCCTGAAAAGAAGACAGATGTTGAGCATTTGAAGTCTTTGCAACTTGAAGTTCACCAAACTTTTATTGATTTGGTTAAAAAACGGCGTGCAGCAAAGTTATCAAATGATCCAGATCTTTTTACAGGGATGTTTTGGAGTGGAAAGAAAGGCGTTGAACTTGGCCTTATTGATGGATTGAATGATGTACGATCTGTTATTAAGGAGCGGTTTGGGGATGATACCAGGCTTCGCTTAATTACACCTCCAAAAAGTCTTTTAGGGCCTAAAATTCCTTCAGGAGTTGCGGCTTATACAATTTATACCGCAGTTGATAGCGCGTTAATGGCAGCACAAGAACGTGCGCTTTGGCAACGTTATGGTTTATGACTGGGAGTATAATTCGGGAGAGAATCAAGAAAGTAAATAGTTTTACCTAAAAACGGTTGTGAGAAAGAAAAAACTTAAAATGATACGAATGTTTGCATTCAGTTTATTGTGTATAATAGCTTCCCGTGTTTATTGTTTGTTTAGGAAAAGATTACAGAGGACATTACAGAGTGTTTATTGTACAGAGTTTAAGCAAAATACGAGGAAAAGGGGCGCGTTGGTAAAGGATTCTTGTACGGGTGAATATTACGTCAGATGATACAAGATGTACGGGCTTCGTTTAAAAAGCGTTGTTATATATTTACACCCATTAAGTTGAATCTCGCTTTGCATGTTGTTGGGCAACGCGCCGATGGTTATCATTTAATAGAAAGTTTGGTCTATTTTAGTCTCAACGGTGATTGTCTAAGTTATGCGCCTAGTGAAGGCGATCATTTTGTCTTAACAGGTCCATTTGCAAAGGGGCTTGTTTCTTATTCAGACAATCTGGTTATTCGTGCACGTGATTTCATGTGCAAGACATTTCCTAGAAATGCTAAGCCTGCTTTTTTTCAACTTGTTAAAACGTTACCAATTTCTTCAGGTATTGGTGGTGGTTCAGGGAATGCTGCTGGTATTATAAGCATATTACGTCAACAGTGGAATCTTAATTGTTCTTGTGAAAAATTGGCAGAAATGAGCTTAATACTTGGTGCTGATGTACCGATGTGTCTTCTTGCGTTGGAATATCATCAGCCGCTTTTTGTGCAAGGAATTGGTCAAGACATTATACGATTAAAAGAGGCGTGTCCTCTTGCAATGGTGTTGGTGAATCACGGTCAACAGATTGCAACGAAAGCTGTTTTTAAGGCTTTGGAGAAGCACAATCATTCTTCTTTGAAAATTGATCCGGCGGCGCTGAAAACTGTTGATTCATTGGTTGAATCTTTACAAGAAACGCGTAATGATCTTTTTGTATCTGCTTTAAAAATTGCACCTCAATTGTCCGAAGTATTATCTATATTAGATGCGTGTGGTTCTCTTTTTTCTCGTATGTCTGGGTCGGGAGCGACTTGCTTTGGTATTTTTAAAGATCAGCAAGCAGCTCAAAAAGCAGCTCTTTTTATTAAATCGGTACATCCAAGTTGGTTTGTAAAGCCTATCATGACTTTAGGAAAGATTTGTGAGAAGTAAATATAAGGATAAAAATTTTGTTTGGTAACGATTTTATCACATTGAATGGAGCGATTAAGCAATAGAATAAGTATTTTTCTAGATTAAATTGGCAATGCTAGGCTAGGCTAGCATTTTAATAAAGGAAGCAAATAGCAGTGTAGAAGAATCCATATTGTGTTCTTGTATTTTTGTGTTTATGCAAAAGTTTATGAGAATGTTTGAAGGAATATTTTTACTGTAGAGTTTGCGGAAAAGAGGCCATCTGCAAAGATGGATATATGCTTTATTGTATTTGTGATTTATAAAAAATGTTTAATTTATCGTTTCAACCAAATTTCTCATGTGAATTGGATTTGCAGAAACAGGGTTTTTTTCATATAGCAGGTGTTGATGAAGTGGGACGTGGTCCTCTTGCTGGACCTGTCGTGACAGCGGCAGTAATTTTGGATAAAGACCATATTCCTAGGGGATTAAATGATTCAAAAAAACTTTCTATTTTACAACGTAGAAAATTGTATAGCGAAATTTTACAAAGTGCATTAGCGATTTCAGTCGCTAGTCTTTGTGCCCATACAATCGATCAGTCTAATATTAGAAAAGCAACTTTAGAAGCCATGCGTCGCTGTCTTACAGGATTAGCAATACCAGTTCACTATGCACTCATTGATGGACGTGATATTCCTTCTGAGCTACCATGTCCGGCAACTGCTTTAATTAAAGGCGATCAACGTTCGATTTCAATTGCAGCAGCATCTATTATTGCTAAAGTGACGCGGGATCGGATGATGGAATGTGCAGGGCAAGTTTATAAAGGTTATGGTTTAGAAAAACATGTGGGTTATGCAACATTAGCACATCGTACTGCTCTTGATAAATATGGACCAGTTGTGGGATTACATCGTTATAGTTTTGCACCCCTTAAAGGGCGCTACAAGGATGATATTTTATGACAATTCTGCCTCTCAATAGTGCTTCGATAAAGGAGGCGGTTGCACTTCTTGCACAGGGGAAATTAGTCGCTCTGCCGACAGAAACTGTTTATGGATTGGCAGGTGATGCAACCAATGGAAGGGCAGTATCTTCTATTTTTTCTGCAAAGAGTCGTCCACAATTTAATCCTCTTATTGCTCATGTAAGTAGTATCGACATGGCGGAACGCTACGTTGAAATTGATTTTCTTTCACGTCGATTCATGGAGGCATTTTGGCCAGGTCCTTTGACATTGGTCTTACCTTTAAAGATACAGCATAATATCCATCCTTTAACTACTGCTGGTTTGGATACATTGGCTGTCCGTTTTCCAGATAGTCGTTTTGCAGAAATTGTAGAATGTTTTGGTCGACCTCTTGCTGCTCCTAGTGCGAATCAATCTGGACGTCTTAGTCCTACTTCGGCTGAAGCTGTTTTTGCATCTTTAGGGGAGGTTATTCCTTTAATACTAGATGGAGGACCTTGTAAAATAGGTCTCGAATCAACGATTGTTAAGGTTTGTAGTGAAGGTATTTATCTTTTGCGTCCCGGAGGGCTTTCGGCTGAAGAGATTGAAGAAATTGCTGGAAAATCGCTGAAACGGATAGATCCGCGGGCTGCGATTGAGGCACCAGGTATGTTAAAATCGCATTATGCACCAAATGCCGCGATTCGTTTAAATGTGAACAAGGTGGAAAGTAGTGAAGCACTTTTAGCGTTTGGTCGAAAACGTATTATGGGAGCTGAAAATGCTGTTTCTGTTTTAAATCTTAGCGAGAGTGGACAGTTGGACGAGGCCGCTTCTCATTTATTTCAATACATGAGAGAATTGGATTCATTCAAGGTGAGATCGATTGCTGTAGAACCTATTCCATCATACGGATTAGGTGAGGCTATTAATGATCGTCTCATACGTGCTGCGGCTCCAAAGGAAAAATGAAGATGGAGCAGACGTTAATTGAGAAATTTATAGAAATTGTTGGTATGGTGCACGCTATAACAGATCAGGCGTTGATTGCACCCTATTTGCTTGAAGAACGCGGACTTTTTCATGGAAAAACACCATTACTTTTACGGCCATCTTCTACCGCGGAGGTGTCGTCAATTATGCGGTTGGCTAGCCAAACACGTACGCCGATTGTGCCTCAGGGGGGAAATACAGGGCTTGTGGGGGGGCAACAGCCAGATGAGAGAGGAAACAGCGTTCTTTTATCCATGGAACGATTGAACAAGATAAAATGTATAAATCTTGAGGGTAATTTTGCTGTGGTAGAGGCTGGTGTTGTTTTAAAAGACCTGCAGAAAAAAGCAGATGAATTAGATCGTTTTTTCCCTCTTTCTTTAGCTTCGGAAGGCTCTTGCCAGATAGGGGGAAATCTTTCATCTAACGCTGGAGGAACAGCTGTCTTGGCTTATGGCAATATGCGTGAGCTTTGTCTTGGTTTGGAAGTGGTTTTGCCTGATGGCCGTATTTTGGATGATTTACGTTTTGTAAAGAAAGACAATAGTGGTTATGATTTGAAAGACCTTTTTATTGGTGCCGAAGGCACTTTAGGCGTTATAACAGCAGCAGTTTTAAAGCTTTTTCCAAAGGTTAAAGGAAAAGCAGTTGCCTTTGTTGGTTTATGCAGCCCGGCTAAAGCTCTAGAGTTTTTCTCTCTTGCTCAATGTCGTAGAGGGGGGATGTTGACAGGTTTTGAGCTGATGGGAAAACTTAGCCTGAAAATGGCTTTAGATTATAAGATGTGTGAGAGGTCGCCTCTTGAATATGAACATGAATGGTATGTATTGATTAATATTTCATCATTAAAGGATGAGGATGAGGCATTATCAGAACTCAGTATTATTTTAGAAGAAGCTTTAAAGGATGCAGTGATAGAAGATGCAGTTGTTGCGCAATCGTTAAAACAGCAAGATTTTTTTTGGCATTTGCGTGAAAGTATATCCTCTGCCCAGAAATTAGCGGGAGGATCCATTAAGCACGATATTGCGGTGCCACTCGCCTCTATTCCTGATTTTATTTCTGAGGCAGCACATATTGTTGAAGATATTATTCCAGGTGCACGGGTAGTTTGTTTTGGTCACATGGGCGATGGAAATTTACACTATAATATTACACAGCCCGTAGGAGCTGATACTACTGCATTTTTGCAGTTATGGTCACGAATCAATCATAGCATTCATAGTTTAGTGATGCATTATCAAGGCGCATTTTCTGCTGAGCATGGAATTGGTCAACTTAAGCGTGAGGAACTTCGCACTTTTAAATCACCTGTTGCGTTGGATATTATGCAAGGGATTAAGAAAGCGCTCGATCCTTTAGGGATTATGAATCCCGGAAAAATATTATAATTCATGAAAGATGGATTTTGTCATGTGTTTTTGTTTAGATTTCAATAACCAAAAAAGAAACCAGTTGTTTTTTATTCAATCTTTTAATAATTCAATGAAGAAAAGCTGTTAAATGGTGTATATTATTAAGATAAATTGGGACACTGTATATGGCTAATCAATGCTTTAATCAGGCAAAAGCGGTGCTTGAATTTCGTTTAGATCCGTGCCATTTGCCACAAACAACAGCGTATTTTTCGTCAAAAACGGGCAATCAAATAATTTGTTCGTTAAGTGAGCGCGGTGTTTTTTTAAAAATAGATACTCCTTCAAGCTTATCACGTTTAGTACCGTCTTATCATTTCAAAGGAATTGTGGCACGTACTGTAAAAACGCATTCGGGAGAGAGAGCCGTTGCATTAGAACTGCTACATAGAGATGAAGAAGCATGCATCCCACTTTTAGTTTCTAGGGATTTAAATAATATTCTTCTAGATTGGCGATTATGGGCAGATACTTATGATCTTCCTATGCTTATGGTCAATGAAGATAATCGTATCATGGTTGTCAAAGATCGTTCTGATTTACGTCGATTTTTTTGTACAACGCTGCATTCTAAACAAAAGCGCTTTTCAATTCGTTATAACAATCCGTTGGGTTTACGATTGATGATTGCGAATCGGGTTGTGTCACAGAAACCATGACGTACATTCATTTTTTTCTGTTGTGTTACTAAACGCGTTTATTTTGCATTTTATTGACTGTAATGAGAATTTTATTTCACAAGATAAATTTGCAGCAAGCACTTGCGTTAGATATTTTCTTCCATTGTGGTTTTCACAGCAATGCCTTTTTTCTAAGACAGCTAAGCTATTATCTTAAAATAATAGAAACACCATTATTAACAAATAGAAACTTTGATTTTATGGCATCATTAAAGTATTGAGCAGTTATAAGAGAAAAAATTCAGGGTTTTCGCTATGCAAAGGCAATAATAGGAGATGATATTTATTTTTAAGCCTGCGTAAGTAACAATTTATTTGTCAATGGGTATATCGAAACGCTGTATTCTTGCAGCGAAATCTATTCAATTTGAAGAAGCAAAAACGGTGAACAAATAAATTTTTTAAACAAATATAGCAATAAGATAACTGCATGATTACAATTTTTATAGCCAGAATTTTTTTATTTTATCCGTTTTATGGTGGGCGTGAATAACTTATTCATGGTATTTTATTTTTCAGAAAAGAATTCGCTCTTTTTTCTGGAATAACGAGAAATATGAAAAGTCAGTAGATTTGTGCATTATGCTATTACGTAAAAGGATTAAAACCATAAAAAAGGAACGCTCAAAGGGTTTGGTTTTTTCGTGCTATGGCTCTCCATCCAATATCGCGGCGGACAAAGCCTTCGGGCCAATCAATACAATCAACAGCTTCATAGGCATGTTTTTGTGCCTGCATAACAGTTTCTCCTGTTGCTGTTATATTGAGAACGCGTCCTCCATTAGCAATGAGTTCTCCATTGCGTAATGTGGTGCCGGCTTGAAAAACCTTCACATCAGGGAGAGCATCTACCTTATCGAGATTACGGATAACAGTACCTTTTTGGGGAGAGCCAGGGTAACCTTTGGCAGCCATAACAACAGTCAAAGCGGTTTTTTCAGACCATCGAAGATTTCTTTGTGCAAGATTTCCTTGAGTTGCAGCGAAAAGAAGAGGAAGAATATCATCTTTAAGACGCATCATTAAAACTTGACATTCAGGATCACCAAATCGTACGTTAAATTCGATGAGTTCAGGTCCTTTTTGCGTTATCATCAATCCAGCAAAAAGAACACCTTTAAAGGGAGCTCCCATAGCGCTCATACTCTGTAGAGCTGGTTCAATAATTTCTTTAAGGGTACGATTAGTCATTTCTTTGGTCATGATAGGAGCTGGTGAATAAGCTCCCATTCCACCAGTATTTGCTCCAGTATCACCATCTCCTACACGTTTATGATCTTGTGCTGATCCAAAGGGAAGAGCAATTTTACCATCACAAAGGCAAAAGAAGCTTACTTCTTCACCTTCAAGAAAAGATTCTACAACAATTTTTTGTCCTGCATCACCAAAGGCGCTTTCGAAGCAGGCGTCAACTGCACTAAATGCCTCTTCTATTGTTGTTGCAACAACCACGCCTTTACCGGCAGCTAAGCCATCAGCTTTAATGACAATGGGAGCACCTTGTTGACGAATGTAAGCTTTGGCTTTTACAGAATCATTAAAGCATTGGTAAGTTCCTGTCGGAATGTTATTTTTGTAGCATAAATCTTTTGTGAAAGCTTTGGAACCTTCTAGCTGAGCAGCTTTTTGAGTCGGTCCAAATACACAGATATTAGCTCTGTTAAGGGAGTCTGTTATACCAGCAACGAGTGGTGCTTCTGGTCCAACAACTACGAGGTCAATAAAATGTGTTTTACAAAATTCAATGATGGTAGGATGATCATCAATGTTTAAGTCGATATTTTCTCCAAGTTCCATCGTTGCAGGATTTCCAGGAGCACAATATAATTTTGTTAGCAGTGGTGACGCTGCTATTTTCCATGCTAAAGCATGTTCTCGTCCGCCTGAGCCGATAAGAAGGATGTTCATTGCTTTGCTCCTATTATAGAAGATGATTAAATAGTTGTTCTTGTCATAAGAATGCAATATCTCTATCGCAAGATCAAAGGTATTATTTGATGAAAAAAAATAAAAATATTGCACATATTCAATCCTGTGAGCATCAGGGGCGGGTTATGGATGCATCCTCTAAACAGTGGGTCTACCATTTTCTTCCTTCTTCTTTGTGGTTTTATGCTCAATTGGCACGTTGGGATCGGCCTATTGGATGGCAACTGTTGATGTGGCCTTGTTTTTGGTCAACAACAATGGCCTTTCTCTCTTATGAAGTACCCCAATTGCCTTTTTTATCAATGCTTTTTCATTGGTTTTGGTATTTATTTCTTTTTTTTCTAGGTTCTATAGCTATGCGGGGTGCGGGGTGTACTTGGAATGATCTTATTGACCATAAAATTGATTCTCAGGTGGAGAGAACACGTTCTCGCCCATTGCCAACAGGTCATGTGAGTCGTTTTCAAGCAAAAGTTTTTGTATTGGTGCAATGTTTAGTTGGTTTATGTGTTTTATCGCAATTTAATAGATACAGTTTTTTGCTAGGCATTTCATCATTGATAGCGGTTGCCTTTTATCCTTTTATGAAACGCGTAACATATTGGCCGCAGTTTTTTTTAGGTATCGCATTTAACTGGGGGGCATTAATGGGATGGGCAGTTGTGTATGGAAGTCTGAGTTGGGCACCGATTTTGCTTTATGGAGGATCCATCTTGTGGACGATAGGGTATGATACAATTTACGCGCATCAAGATAAAGAGGATGATGCTACGGTTGGTGTACGTTCTACGGCACTTCTGTTTGGTAAGGGTACTAAGCGAGCTTTGGTGTTTCTCTACAGTGGCTTTATAGTGCTGGTCAGCTTAGCGTTTTATTTGGCAAATGTCCCAATTGTTAGTTTTTTGGGGATTTTGGTGGCAAGTATCCATATGTTTATTCAAATTAAAATCATTGATATAGATGACAGTTCAAAATGCTTAAAGCTTTTCAAATCGAATTCATTTATTGGTTTTGTGGTTTTTGCTGGTTTAGTATGCGGTGGTATATGGATGATAGTTTATCCTACAGTTTAATGAAAAATATTCCAAGGAATAAAATCATGTTTTGTTTGGTGTTGAAAATAAAGGAAATAAAAACCTATGGATACTTCATTGTTTTTAAAATTTCTTATTTTGAACTTTAATTTCATACGCTGTTTGCATTCTATGGTTAAGCCTTTTTATGCTATCCTCAGAAATTTCTTTCTATACAATATTGCAATTGTTTCGAATTTTAATAATTTATCTAGGTTAGAATTGAAATAGATCTGCACGATGATAGAAAAATCAACCACTTTTTTCTTAATACAAATTATACTTTTTCAATTATGTCATCAGGGTTGAAATCTACAAGATTGTTTTCTTCTTCTGTACCCCGTTTAAATATTGCTGATTATTTTACTAAGAGTCTACTGAATACGGACTTTTCGTTTAAAATAAATCTTTATAACTATATTTTTTTTCAAAATGTGCGGGAGAAAAAAGATTATTATAAAAAAATCATAGTGAAGGTATAATTATCTTGTTTAAATTGAATTGAGTGATCTACTCCTTTAATTTAGCAAAGAGTTTTTTAATTGTTGGAAAAAGTCTTCATCATGTTAAATTTTGGAGAATTAGGGGTAAAGTTTTTGCTTTTGCCAATCATCGTGTTCAATAGAAATGCGTGTAAAAAGTAAGCGGTCATGTAAACGAAATGGTCGATCACGCCAGAATTCAATAGAAAATGGTTTAACCCGAAAACCAGACCAATAAGGTGGACGCGGGATATTCCCTGTCGCATAACGTGCAGTATATTGAGCAATTGCTTTTTCGAGGACAAAACGGTTTTCCAATGGTCGCGATTGTTTGGATGCCCATGCGCCAATTCGACTACCCCGTGGTCGTGATTGGAAATACGCATCTGCTTCTTGAGTAGTGACCTTTTCAACAATACCGCGAATTCTGACCTGGCGACGAAGCGATTTCCAATGAAAACCTAAAGACGCTTTCATTGATTTTAAAATTTCTTGTCCTTTTTGGCTTTCATAATTGGTATAGAAGACGAAGCCTTGAGCACTGTAATCTTTGAGAAGAACCATACGGACGTTAGGCAAGCCCGTTTCATCAACTGTTGCTAATGCCATAGCATTAGGATCATTTATTTCACTTACTGTTGCCTCTTCAAGCCACTTTGCAAAAAGTGCAAAAGGTTTTTGCATTTGCATAAAGTCATTGTCTGTTTGTACTGTATTGTTCATGGGATCTCCAAATATCAGTGAGTATGAATGGAAAGCTCTTTAATTTACTTTGTTATCAAGAAATAAAGTGCTGTTTTTTTTATTTATGGTATTTTAACTATCTTTGTTTTTAGCATAGAATGCAACAAACTATATTAAATAAAATATCTATTCTATCTGGTATTTTAGTTTCTTGATAGACATATAAAAGGGAGAAAAATCGTTCTTTACAATAGGCTAATAGAACTGTGAGGGATATTGAACAACATATCAGTTAATATTTTAAAAACGAAAAAATTGAAAAGAGGACAATATGCGTGATCCGTACGCGATTTTGGGTGTGGCACGTACCGCAAAATCGCAAGAGATTAAATCGGCATTTAGAAAATTAGCAAAGAAGTATCATCCAGATCATAATATAGATGATGCAAGAGCTAAAGAGAAGTTTTCTGAAATTAATCAAGCTTATGAAATTATAGGTGATAAAGACAAAAGGGCACAGTTTGACCGCGGTGAAATTGATATGGAAGGAAAACCCCTTTATCAAGCTTATGGTGCCGGTGAAAATTTTAGCAATAGTCATAATCCTTTTTCAGGAGGTGCAAAAGGTTTTGATTTTGGTTCTGCAGGTGGTGCAGGTTTTGATGCGAGTGATATTTTTCGTGACCTGTTTGGAAGGGGAGGAGGCTTTTCAAATTCTACACGGTATAATCGACCTCAACAAGGGGCGCATGTTCATGCCAATCTTTCTATCACATTGGAGCAAATGGTTGGCGCCGAAAGGGTGGAAGCTGTTTTTCCTAATGGAAAAAGGTTAAAAATTAAGCTTCCAGATTATGTTGAAGATGGTCAAACTATTCGTTTAAAAGGTCAGGGCGAAGAAGTGGCTTATGGGCAATCGGGAGATGCTTTAGTGACCATTCAGATTCAAAAACATCCTCGTTTACGAGTTGAAGGTAGGGCACTTCATCTTGATTTACCTGTTTCTCTGAAACATGCTGTTCTGGGAGCAAAAGAAGAAGTTCAGACTTTAGAGGGGCGTGTGGTTCTAACTATTCCTGCTTGGTCAAGTTCTGATCGTGTTTTACGGTTGAAAGGGAAAGGTCTTCGTTTAAAAAATGGTAAAAGAGACGATCTTTATGTGCATGTTCGTATTATGTTGCCGGAAGGTGGAGACGCTGGGTTAGAACAATTCTTGCAGATACAAAGAAGTTAACTTTCAAGTTCTATAAGACGTAGTTTTTGTTTTTGATTCTAAACCAATTACTTGAAGAAAAAGTTGACCTATGCCATAGGCAGATAAATAATATTCATTTTAAGTAACAATGGGGCAGTGCTAATGGCTAAAGGTAATGGTTTATTGTACGGCAAGCGTGGTTTAATTTTGGGATTGGCCAATAATCGCTCTATCGCTTGGGGGATAGCAAAAGCTGCGAGTGTTGCGGGAGCAGAGCTTGCTTTCACCTATCAAGGTGAGGCGATGAAAAAGCGTGTTGAGCCTTTGGCTGAGGAAGTAAAAGGGTTAGTTTGCGGTCATTGTGATGTTTCTGATAGTGCATCCATTGATGCAGTTTTTAAAGTCATAGAGAAAAAATGGGAAAAACTTGATTTTTTAGTTCATGCTATTGGTTTTTCTGATAAAGATGAATTAAGCGGCCGTTATATTGATATTAGCGAATCAAATTTTATGATGACCATGAATATTTCCGTTTATTCCTTAACGGCTTTGGCAAAGCGTGCAGAAAAATTGATGTTAGATGGTGGTTCAATTCTAACGCTAAGCTATTATGGTGCAGAAAAGGTCGTTCCCAATTATAATGTGATGGGAGTTGCAAAAGCGGCTCTTGAAGCAAGCGTGAAATACCTAGCAGTAGATTTAGGTCCTAAGCGTATTCGTGTTAATGCTATATCTGCTGGACCGATCAAGACGTTAGCTGCCTCTGGCATTGGTGATTTTCGTTATATTTTAAAATGGAATGAATATAACGCTCCCTTACGTCGTACGGTGACAATTGAAGAAGTGGGTGATTCTGCTCTTTACTTTCTTTCAGATTTGTCTCGTTCTGTTACGGGTGAGGTGCACCATGTGGATTCAGGTTATAATATCATAGGTATGAAAGCTGTTGATGCACCAGATATATCCGTCGTTAAAGAATAAAGTTTATTTTACAAAGCTTTTTCGATAACGGTGGTTTGACCGGATTTAGAACGGCCAATTATCTTTGGGGGCGGAGTCTCTGTTTATGTGCAACGCGACAGAGGCTGTAGTTGTGTGTATTTGACGGAGAAACGGGGCATTTTTCATGTCGCATAATACATTTGGTCATTTATTTCGTGTAACGACATGGGGTGAAAGTCATGGTAGTGCTCTTGGTTGTGTCATCGATGGTTGCCCTCCAGGGATTGCTTTCACTGTTGCAGAAGTTCAAGCTTATCTTGATAAACGCAGACCAGGACAATCAAAATATACAACACAGCGACAAGAGTTTGATAAAGTAGAAATACTTTCAGGGACTATTGTTCAGGACGATGGAACAACATTGGTTACAATGGGGACACCAATTTCTCTCTTGATTCGAAATATCGATCAGCGTTCTAAAGATTATGGTTCGATTGCTCATCAGTATCGTCCTGGTCATGCAGATTATACTTATGACATTAAATATGGCATTCGGGATTTTCGAGGTGGTGGGCGTGCTTCAGCACGTGAGACGGCAGCACGTGTTGCGGCAGGTGCTATCGCTCGTAAAGTGATTCCTGGTTTGATTGTACGGGGAGCTGTGATAGCAATTGGTCCGCATACAATTAACCGCGATCATTGGGACTGGTCAGAGGTTGATAAAAATCCTTTTTTTACACCTGATGCAGAGATGGTACAGGTTTTTGGTGATTATATAGATAAGGTCCGTAAAGATGGTTCATCTGTTGGTGCTGTTGTTGAGATTATTGCGGAAAATGTTCCTGCAGGTTTAGGGGCACCTATTTATGCAAAACTTGATCAGGCTATTGCATCGTTGCTCATGTCGATTAATGCGGTGAAGGGTGTTGAAATAGGAGATGGTTTTGCAGCAGCTCGCTTGAGGGGAGAAGAAAATGCAGATGAAATGCGGATGGGAAGCGATGGCAAACCACTCTTTTTATCCAATCACGCAGGCGGTATTTTAGGTGGAATATCGAGTGGACAACCAATAATTGCACGTTTTGCTGTGAAACCTACTTCATCAATTTTAATACCTCGTCGTTCAATTGATATTGATGGTAATAATGTAAACATTGTAACGAAGGGACGTCATGATCCCTGCGTTGGGATTCGTGCTGTTCCTGTTGGTGAAGCAATGGTTGCTTGTGCTATTGCTGATCATTATCTAAGACATCGCGGTCAGGTCGGATAATTTAAAAGGTAACAATAATGGCGTATGATGAAAAAAAAATTATTTCAGCACTTCAAGCTTTTGAGCGTGGTGAAATTGTTGTGGTTATCGATGATAATGACCGTGAAAATGAAGGTGATTTAACGGTTGCTGCTGCCCATTGTACAGAAGAAAAGATGGCATTTATCATTCGTCATACAACAGGTATTGTTTGCGCTCCTATGCCAAAAAAAGAAGCACAACGGCTTCATCTTACTCCTATGGTGCCAGATAATGATTCTGCGTATCGTACCCAGTTTACTATGACTGTTGATTTTAAACATGGAATAACAACGGGGATTTCAGCACACGATCGTACATTAGCGGTGCGTAATCTTGCTAATTCGAATGCTGGCCCAAACGATTTTGTTCGTCCTGGACATATTTTTCCTTTAATTGCGCATGAAGGAGGGGTTCTTACGCGTTCAGGTCACACGGAAGCAGCTGTCGATTTATGTAAATTAGTTGGTTTGCCCCCTGTTGGTGTTATTGGTGAATTGGTCAATGATGATGGGAGCGTTAAACATGGAGATGAGATTACAAAATTTGCACAGGACAATCGTTTGCATATAATAACAGTTGCCGATTTGATTGCTTATCGCCAACGTAAAGAAATCTTGATCAGGCATGTTGGAGAAATGCCTATCGAAACATCAATAGGCCCAGCTGTTGTGCAAAGTTATCAACTTCCTTGGGAAGCAGTCCAGCATATCGCAATTATTTTTGGCGATATCTCTGATGGTGAGGATATTCCTGTGTGTTTGCATCGCGAAAATATTTTGAATGATATTTTTGGGCAATTTCCAGATATTACAGCTATCATGCAACGTATGATGGAAAAAGCAAAGCGTGGTGTGTTTGTTTATTTGCGTGCAGAATCTGTTAATGTACAATCAGCTGCAGGCATTCAGAGGATTATACAAGAAGGTTCGGAGAAGCATGTGCAGGCAATCGAACGCGAAGAAGAATGGCTCCAAGTTGGTTTAGGATCACAAATTTTGAAAAATTTAGGAATCAGTTCTGTTATTGTATGTGCTCCTAAAGAGCGCCATTATACAGATTTAGAAGGTTTTGGAATTCGTATATCCAAAATAGATGCGTTGTGAGGATTGTATGAAACAAGAGCTAAAAAAGGGGGATATTACAGTATTGAGCTTTGAGGAAGCACTTAAGCAGCTTGAAGATATTGTCGAGAAGCTGGAACGTGGGGATGTTCCTTTAGAACAATCAATTGATATTTATGAGCGTGGTGAAGCTCTCAAAAAACATTGTGAGAAACTCTTGAAAGTAGCTGAAGCCAAAGTTGAAAAAATTCAGCTTTCAGAAGAGGGATGTCCGGAAGGCGTAGAGCCTCTTGATTCTGAATAATATTGAGTCATTGGGTGATATTTATTGCAAGATGGGAGATGTCGTAATTGATTTTAATATAGTGTGTTTTATCGGTTTTTTTTATGAAATAAGTGAGTAAAAATCATCAATCGTCACCGATAAGAGAATATTTTTCAATGGAAATATGCAAAACTATAAACAAAAGAGAAGAGTAGGTGTATTCTTACCATTTCACTCTCTTGACGATGTAATAATAAGGAGTTTTTTTTGTCACGGACATTGACACCATTACTTGACCGTATTCGTTTACCACATGATTTGCGGACACTGCCTGAGTCTGATTTGGTAAGATTAGCCAATGAGTTGCGAACGGAAACAATTGATGCGGTTTCCGTAACAGGTGGTCATCTTGGTGCAGGGCTTGGTGTTGTTGAGCTCACTGTTGCATTACATTATGTTTTTAATACGCCAGAGGATAGGATTATTTGGGATGTTGGCCATCAAACCTATCCACATAAAATTTTAACGGGGCGTAGAGAGAGAATTCGTACATTGCGTCAGGAGGGTGGATTATCAGGTTTTACGAAGCGTTCAGAAAGTGTGTATGATCCATTTGGTGCGGGTCATTCTTCTACTTCTATTTCAGCTGGTCTTGGCATGGCAGTGGCTAGTGCTTTAAAATCAGAGGAAAGGCGCAACATCATTGCTGTCATTGGTGATGGTGCTATGTCTGCTGGTATGGCTTATGAAGCGATGAATAATGCTGGTGCTTTAGATGCGCGTTTGATTGTTATTCTTAATGATAACGATATGTCTATTGCACCACCTACCGGTGCTATGAGTGCGCATCTTGCACGATTGGTTTCCCGTCCTTCTTACCGTAGTTTGCGTGAACGGGTAAAGGTCCTAGGCGAAAAATTACCTAAATTCTTTTTAGATAAAGCACGTCTTTCAGAAGAATTTGCGCGTGGCCTTTTGGTTGGTGGGACCTTGTTTGAAGAGCTTGGCTTTTACTATGTTGGACCAATAGATGGGCATAATTTAAAGCATTTATTGCCTGTTTTAAAAAATGTTCGCGAATATCCTTGTGGTCCTGTTTTGGTGCATGTGGTTACACATAAGGGTAAAGGGTATGCACCTGCGGAAGTGTCATCTGATAAATATCATGGTGTAAATCGTTTTGATATTACAACAGGTAAACAGGTTAAAATACAAAGCAATGTTCTTCCTTATACGAAGGTCTTTTCTAAGGCTTTAATAGAAGAATCCTGCCATGATGATAAGATTGTTGGTATAACAGCGGCTATGTCAACGGGGACAGGCCTTGATGCTTTTGCTGAAAAGTTTCCTGAAAGAATGTTTGATGTTGGAATTGCTGAACAGCATGCAGTAACTTTTGCGGCAGGACTTTCTTGTGAAGGTTATAAGCCTTTTGTTGCGATTTATTCTACTTTTCTACAGCGTGCTTATGATCAGATTATTCATGATGTATCGATTCAAAAGTTACCCGTGCGCTTTGCGATTGATCGCGCAGGTTTTGTGGGTGCAGATGGTGCGACACACGCTGGTAGTTTTGATATTGTTTTTTTAACCACGCTTCCTGAATTTGTGGTTATGGCACCTTCTGATGAAGTCGAACTGATGCATATGGTGCGTACTGCTGCAGCTTATGACCAGGGACCAATTTCTTTTCGTTATCCGCGTGGTCAAGGTGTTGGCATGGATTTACCACAGCGCGGTGAGTTAATAGAGATTGGCAAAGGGCGTGTTCTGCGTGAGGGAAACAGGATAGCTTTGGTGTGTTTTGGAACGCGGATGTCGGAAGTATTGGTTGCTGCTGATACGTTGGCTGCAGAAGGATTATCTACAACGGTTGCAGATGCACGGTTTGCGAAGCCTCTGGATAAGGATTTGATGCGTCGTTTGGCACGTGAGCATGAAGTATTAGTGACAATTGAAGAAGGTGCAATAGGCGGATTTGGAGCACACTTATTACAATTTTTGGCGCAAGAAGGACTCTTAGAACATTGTTTGAAAGTCCGCACATTAAAATTTCCTGATGAATATTTGAGTCACGGTTCACCAGAGAAAGTCCTTTCACGTATAGGGCTTGATGCTGTTGGTATTATCGATACAGTTTTTACTGCTTTAGGACGCGAGATTAGGACAATACAGAAAATTTGAGTATGAAATGGTCGCTAGAAAAAGGCTCGATATTCTTTTAGTTGAAAAAAAATTTTTTACTACACGGTCACGGGCACGTGATGCCATTGCACGCCAAACTGTTAAGGTTAATGGTGAAATCATTTTAAAAGCTGGGCAAATCATTTCGCATGACGCGAAGATTATTGTTTGTGATCCAGCACAGAATTATGTGTCACGTGCAGCATTAAAATTGATTAGTGCACTTGATGCATTTCCAATTGTTACGAAGAAAGTGACCGCTCTTGATATTGGTGCATCAACAGGTGGTTTTACACAAGTTCTCTTAGAACGTGGAGCAGCGCATGTTATTGCTGTTGATGTTGGTCATCATCAATTGGATATACGTTTATCCGGTAAGAGTACAATAACCTTATTAGAAGGTCTAAATATCAGAGATTTGAAACGAGAACATTTAGGGAGTCATGAAATTGATCTCATCGTCTCAGATGTCAGCTTTATTTCTCTTAAACTTGCCTTACCTTCTGTTTTGTCTTTAGCCAAGAAGGGAGCTCAAGCTGTTTTATTGGTAAAGCCTCAATTTGAGATTGGTCGTAAGTATCTTGGTAAAGGCGGAGTATTAAAAGATCCCTTAATGGCTAAAAAAACTGCTGAGAGGCTTTTTGATTGGCTGAATTTGCAAAGGGGCTGGAGTGCGAAAGGTTTGCTTCCCTCACCTATTGCAGGTGGTGATGGTAATCTAGAATATTTGTTGTTCGGAGAAAAACAAGAATAAATAACAATATCATGATTAATCATATGGGAGCAAATGGTACCGGTGTCGTAAAAACATGCCATGGCTTGATTTATACTCCTTTTACTTTGCCAGGATAATATGTTGAAATTGCTGTTCATGGAAAATATGCGATACCCGTAGCCTTAAAGGAAAAATCGCCAGAACGTATGATGCTCTGGGCCGGTATTTTGGCGAATGTGGAGGATGTGTACTGCAGCATTGGCATGCTGATGCTTATTCGCATATGGAAACGATAGCTGGTTGTGGATGCATTGAAAGAATATGGACTTGATGTTGCTGTTTCGCTTTTAATTGAATGTAAACCTTATAGCCGACGGCGAATGATTTTAACAGCAGCTATGATCGCAAGGTCATAGAGTTGGTTTTAACCGTCATTTTTCTTGGGAAATTATTGCTTTTGAGGAATGTCCCGTAAGTTGTCCAGAGATTACCTCTAAACTGGATGATATTAAGTACTCCATGTGCTTTTTAAGCAATCGTGCAAATCGGTTTCATATTACCATAACATAGGTTGAAAATGATTTAGATGTTACTTTAAACGGGTGTATTATACACGATGAGTCACTTCGTCAGAAAATGGTGTGTGCGGCCCTTTCATGCGGGATTACGGGGTTATCTGTTGAAGGTGAAGTTTTGATTGAACAAGAAAAGCCATTGATTTACTTCGGAGATGCCTGTGTTGAATTTTCAGCTGGTGGATTTCTCCAAGCGATGCCTGACGCAGAAAATATCATAGGCAATATTATTTTTAACCACTAAAAAAAGCAAAAAATACTCTTGATTTATTTTCAGAGATGGGAACATTTGCTTTACGTATTGCAAAAAAGGTGAATGTGTATGCGGTAGAAAATAATAAGGCAGCATCAGCAAATTTAGATTCAGCAGCACGTTTTGCAACAGGTTTAAAAAAGTAACTTATAAAAAACGCGATCTTTTCCGTCGTCCATTTTTTGTGAAGGAACTTGAGCTTTTTGATTGTGTTGTTTTTGATTCTCCACGCACTGGTGCAGAAAAACAAGTACGTGATTGGCTAAGACAACAATACCACGTGTAGTGGCCATTTCGTGCAATCCTGCTACACTTTTTCGTAATTTATCTCTTCTTATTGCGAGTAATTATACAGCAGAACAAATTATATCGATTGATCAATTTTTATGGTCACCACATGTTGAAGTTATCGCACTTTTGAGCAAGTGTAAAGCAAAGACAAGTCAGAAGCTTTAGTTTCAGTTGAAAAGCTCTTTTTAATTCTATTGGGAATTTTTAAAACAAATTTATTTCGCTTTTTATAAAATAACGCATAAATTGAGTTATAACGATAATTTATCTCTTTTCAGATTGAATGAGAATACTGAATACAATAAGAATTTTCATTTATTTTTTCTTATTATGAGTGATAAAAAAGCACTTCTTTGCCTCTCAAAAGCAGGAGCAACATATAGATAAAAACTACCGAATAAAAGACTCATATGTATCTCTTATGAATTATCTTAACACAAAAGGATATAATAATTGGGAGATGGTAAATATAATGCTGTTACAAGTTTATTATGTCATAAGTGCTGTTCCACCAATTGTCATATTGTTAATTCGCAGATGAGGTTGTCCAACACCAACAGGGACATTTTGGCCAGCTTTTCCGCACATACCGATACCATTATCAAGTTTACTATCGTTGCCAATCATAGTGATACGTTTCATAGCATCTGGTCCGTTTCCGATAAGAGTTGCCCCTTTGATTGGTGCACAAATTTTACCATTTTCTACTCTATAAGCTTCAGTACATTCAAAGACAAATTTTCCAGAAGTAATATCAACCTGTCCTCCGCCAAACGAAACAGCATAGATACCGCTTTTGAGCGAGGATAGAATCTCTTCAGGTGTTTTGTCTCCTCCTAACATCATTGTATTAGTCATCCGCGGTATTGGCGCATGTGCATAGGATTCACGTCGTCCATTTCCGGTTGGATTAACCCCCATAAGTCGAGCATTTAACCTATCTTGCATAAAACCAACGAGTTTTCCATCTTCAATAAGAACGTTATATCCTGAAGGGGTTCCTTCATCATCGATAGTGAGTGAACCACGACATTGGGGAATTGTACCATCATCAACAACTGTAACACCTTTTGCAGCAACTTGTTGGCCCAAAAGTCCGGAAAAAACAGACGTCTTTTTACGATTAAAATCACCTTCCAAACCATGGCCTACGGCTTCATGAAGCATAACACCGGGCCATCCATTGGCTAAGACAACATCAAATGTTCCTGCTGGTGCTGCTTCTGCCTCTAAGTTTATGAGAGCCATACGTAAGGCTTCATCGGCAGCTCTTTTCCAATTTTCTTCACAAACAAATTGGTGGAATGTTTGCCGTCCCCCACATCCATAGAAACCATTTTCACGCCGATTCCCTTCCGCTGCAACCACAGATATAGAAAGCCGCACAAGTGGACGAATGTCACGAACCAAATACCCATCTGCACGTAAAATTTCAACATGCTGCAGCGAACCGGAAAGAGAAACCGTCACTTGATGTAATTTATCATTTTTTGCACGTAAATAGGCATCAATTTTTTGCAAAAGTATACTTTTTTCTTCAAAGGAAGGAGCATTAAGAGGATTATGTGGTTGATAAAGTCTTTTGTTTGTTTGTTGAGGTGCTGCACTATAAGGTCCTGCATGATTATTATAGGTAACAGCTTTCGCTGCTTCACTTGCACGTTTAAGTGCAGCGGCTGATAATTCACTAGAGTGCGCATATCCAGTTGCTTCTCCAGCAACAACGCGCAGACCAAATCCCATATCTTGATAAAATGAACCATTTTTAAGTTGTCCATTATCAAATAAAAGGGTTTCACTTTCTGTATACTCTAAGTAGAGTTCTCCATCATCAGCATGATAAAGTGTTTCTTGTACAAGTGATTGCACTTTAGATGAAGCAATATCAAAACGGTCAATCAGAGATTTCATAGTGGTTGTCCTATTTTCCTGAGTGCTTGGAAAGTTTCCATTTGCTTTGTTTGAGAAAGTTATAAAGCATGCTATGAGGTTTTTATCATCCAATATGCATGAATTTTATTTATGTTTGTAGGGTTGCATAAGCATCACTAAGTCCCTGGAGATCAAAGAGTCCTCCAACTGCTTGCTCAGGAGTTGTGAAAATAAAGTAAGTTGCCACTTTACCTTTAAAAAAGAGCTGTAATATGTCTTCTTTGAGAACAGCTTCAGCAACACAATTATCACCAAGACAACGACGATATTCTATTCTTCCCATATTTTTATCGTCGATTTTAAGTCCGACACCAGGGCGTAATTCAACGTAGCTCGGAGCAAAAACACGCATTAAAGCACCCTGATTTTGAGGGAGTTTATAAAATGTAACACGCAGAGTAATGTCATGGCGATTTTGTGTGTGGACATTTTGTACAACTTCACATTGCATATTAGGTGTACCGGGCGGTAGAGAACAAACTTTTGTCCATGCACCGTAGGTTTGTGGAGCAGGAACATTTTGCATATGTAATATCTGTGCAGTAGCATGATTGGTAAAAACATTACAAAGCGTGTAAATAACAGTACCAACAAAGAAAGTTTTTTTTAGCAATTTATAAAGTATCACAGAAAACCCTAATCACATCAGCATTACACTATTACGCATAACTCTGCATAAAAATAAACTCTTGAACCGAGATTATAACACAAAACCGTTATTTACCCAAATATATTAATCCATATACACAAAATCAAATAAAAAATAAAAATATTATGTCATAGAATACCAAGCTTTTAGCATTATTTTATGATAGGTTTGTGGTGTAAGAAATGATGTGTGTTGAGAAAATGTATTTTTGTTGCAAATATTTTCGTTTGTTTTTAGGGGGTAGGTATAAGAGAGGTACCCTAGTTTTCAAAACACTATAATATTAATTAGTCATTCCTATATATTAGAGGGTATTTACTTGTGGATGACAAAAATGGGAAAGGTCTTTGGGTGGAATGTCTGTTTCAGGAAAACTATCGGATGTAGGTGGTAAATCAATTCCGTCAAGACCCGGTATTGGTGATTATATCACGCTATTAAAACCGCGTGTTATGTCACTTGTTGTTTTTACAGCTCTGGTTGGACTTTTGGTGTCACCTGTTCGTATGAATCCTTTTTATGCATTTTTAGCAATCTTGTGCATTGCGATAGGTGGTGGTAGTGCAGGGGCACTTAATATGTGGTATGATGCTGACATTGATGCAGTAATGGAACGTACCAAAAATCGCCCCATACCTACTGGCAAAATCAGCCCTAGGAAGGCATTTATTTTTGGCATGGCTCTTTCTATATTTTCTGTATTAATTATGGGGAGCTTCATTAATTGGTTTTCAGCAATTTTTCTCGCATTTACGATCTTTTTTTATGTCGTTATCTATACAATTTGGTTAAAGCGTAGAACGCCACAAAACATTGTTATTGGCGGTGCATCTGGAGCTTTCCCACCAATGATTGGTTGGGCTGCGGCAACGGGGTCAGTGAGTATTGAGAGTTTTTTATTATTTTTAATCATTTTTATGTGGACTCCACCACATTTTTGGTCTCTTTCTCTTTTTTCATCTCTTGATTATGATGCGGCGGGCATTCCTATGATGCCTAATGTACGAGGTGAAAATTCAGCAAAAAAACAGATCTTATTTTATACTGTTCTTATGGCAATATGTGCAGCAGGACCGTGTATTACCGGTTTGGGAGGTATTTTTTATGGTATTTTTTCAACAGTTCTGGGCGTTATTTTTATTTATTTTTCTTATCGTTTGTGGAAAGCCGATACCCAAGAAGCAACTATTTTAATGGCGAAAAAAACATTTTTCTTTTCATTATTTTATTTAGCTGCTCTCTTTGGAGTTCTTTTGATTGAATCCCTTGTATGGTATTTTATTAGTTCTTAGTACAGCGAATGAAAGTGTAAATTTAAAGGAATTCTTCTGCAAGAAAATGCTCTAAGAATATGCTATATGATATACTATTATAGAAGAGGATGATAATGCCAATTTTTCTCTTTATACTGTGTTCTGTAATATATAAAAAGAGTTTTTTGAGTATAGGGTCAAAGTGAAAGATATGAAGGATGATTTATGACGGTACTTCCTCCTTTAACAATGCGTCTTTGCGGTCCTCGTGGATTTTGTGCAGGGGTTGATCGTGCTATTCAGATTGTCCTCCTTGCATTGAAAAAATATGGTGCTCCAGTGTATGTTCGTCATGAAATTGTGCACAACCGCTACGTTGTTGAAGGATTGCAGCAACGCGGAGCCATTTTTGTTGAAGAACTTGATGAGATTCCAGAAAAATATCGTAGTCAACCTGTTGTCTTTTCTGCCCATGGTGTGCCTAAATCTGTACCAGAAGAGGCGCGTCGCTATAATTTATTTTATCTCGATGCAACATGTCCATTGGTTTCTAAAGTTCATAAGCAAGCAATACGGCATCAACGTCATGGTCGTCATGTTATACTGATTGGCCATTCTGGCCATCCTGAGGTGATAGGAACAATGGGACAACTTGAAAAAGGGGCTGTAACATTAATTGAAACAATCGAAGATGCTTTAAATTATCAACCAAATGAGCCGGATAAATTAGGATTTGTGACACAAACAACACTTTCTGTGGAAGATACAGCAGAGGTTCTCAATGTGCTACAGCGACGTTTTCCTACATTGGAAGCTCCGGCTGCTGAATCAATTTGCTATGCTACTACGAATCGACAAAATGCTGTTAAAGCAGCAGCATTGGGGAGTGATCTATTTTTAATTGTTGGAGCACCAAATTCTTCTAATTCACGACGTTTGGTAGAAGTCGCTGAAAGGTTTGGTGCACAGCGTGCTGTTTTAGTTCAGCGTGCTGATGAAATTGATTTTGATCATTTAAGCGCTCTCTCTGTTGTAAGTCTTTCAGCAGGGGCTTCTGCTCCCGAGATTATTGTTGATGAAATTATTGCAGCTTTTCGTGAGCGTTATAATGTTACGATAGAATTGGCTGAAACAGTGGTGGAAGCAGAAAAATTTTTGGTTAGTCGTGAATTACGTGATGTCACTTTGACGCTTCAAGATATGGCTTTTGTTAATGGTCGAACTGAAGTGCTGAAAAATGAAAGTCAGAATACATATATGCCTATAACGAAAGAAAAGTAATGGCAGTTTATACAGATATTCATGCAAATGATTTGAAGATATTTTTGACACGTTATTCAATAGGTTCGCTTTTATCCTATCAAGGGATAGAGGAGGGAATCGAGAACTCTAATTTCATGTTGTATACGACAGAAGGGAGATTTATTTTAACGCTTTATGAAAAACGTATCGCAAAGGATGATTTGCCCTTTTTTTGTAACCTTATGCAGCATTTAAGGCAGCATGGAATTCCTTGTCCTCAACCAGTAGTGCAAAATGATGGGGCAACCATTGGTGAATTAGCCGGACGTCCTGCTGCTATTATTACTTTTCTAGAAGGAATGTGGATTCGTCAACCCAATGCATGTCATTGTAGCGAGGTGGGAACTAGTTTAGCGCAATTGCATTTAGCGGGACAGAGTTTTTCACTCAGTCGTAAAAATACTCTTTCTGTTATGGACTGGAGGTTATTGTGGGAACAGTGCCAAACGAGTAACGATACATTGTTAAGAGAGTTTGGGCAAAAAATTGATATGGAATTAGTTTTTTTACAAGAAAATTGGCCGTCAAATTTACCAACAGGCATTATTCACGCTGATTTATTTAATGATAATGTGTTTTTTTTGAATCATCGTCTTTCTGGGATTATAGATTTCTATTTTGCTTGTAACGATTTTTTGGCTTATGATTTGGCTATCTGCTTGAATGCTTGGTGTTTTGAACCGGATCATTCCTATAATCTTACCAAAGCACGTAGGTTATTGGAAAATTATCAAAAAATAAGGCCATTACTCTCTTTAGAGTTGAATGCAATGACGCTGTTGGTGCGTGGTGCGTCTTTACGTTTTTTACTCACACGCCTTTATGATTGGTTTAATACACCGTTAGAAAGCTTTGTCGTTAAGAAAAACCCACGAGAATATTGGCACAAGCTTTGTTTTTTCAGTAATGTATGTTCACTGAGTGAATTAGGTTTTTGAATTGTATGTTGAATCAACAAAAAGTCGTTGAAATTTATACCGATGGCGCTTGCTCGGGTAATCCTGGAGTTGGAGGGTGGGGCGCGATTTTGCGCTGGAATGGCCATGAACGTGAAATTTATGGTGGAGAAGCGCACACAACCAACAATCGGATGGAACTGATGGCAGCGATTTATGCATTGAAGGCACTTAAAGAACCTTGTTCGGTCGATCTTTATACGGATTCAGTTTATGTACGCAACGGTATTTCTAAGTGGCTTAAAGATTGGAAGAGAAATAATTGGTGTACTGCGTCAAAAAGTCCCGTAAAAAATATAGAGTTATGGCAAGCTCTTGAAGATGCCTGTTCTCGTCATACTGTCAGATGGCATTGGGTGAAAGGACATGCAGGACATTTTGATAACGAGCGTGCAGATGTACTTGCTCGGAAAGCAATTACCGAATATCGTGAAAACAAATATTTTTCAAAATAGTCTTTTTTACAGAATTTTTTCTTTCATTACGGAGCAGCAAGAGGGATCGATGGTGTACGGGGGATAAATGTTCCGCTTAAGGCCTGATTCTTGAAGGAAACTGTATAAAAGACTGTTTTAGTTTTGTCTTTTTCTGAGAAATAAATAGGAGCGCTAAAGAGTGTGTACTCTGCATTTTCACTTATTTTTTTTGCTGGTCCGATTTGCATTTCTCCTCCATCTAAAAAAAGAGAGGAAGGTGTAATGTTATTATTATTTTGGATTTTTATGAAAAGGGTATTTGTTTTTTTTTCAGCGCTTATTTTAAATTCATGATGCGTTGTAAGGGGTAAGGCATCTTGAGCCTTCTTTAACAGAGATAAAGGGAGGTGTTTGTTTTTTTGAATGGGTGTAGAAAAATCAAAGTGAACAGTGAGAGGAAGACAGATTTTATGACATAATCCAAGAGTTAAAGTACCGCTTAAGTTTTTATTTGAGCCAGAAATACTGAAAGGTAATACTACTTTGTTTTTGTAGCCTAATGACCAGCCATTTTCTGTTTCATAAAGCTGTGGGACGGGGTAAAAGATTTCATAAGAGACCTGTTGGTTAAAGTTAAAAAATGGTGCCATACCTGAATTACCTGGATTACGCCAGTAAGTTTTCCATTCTGGTTCCAGAATAATTTCAATAATACCCTCTCTTGTTCCAGAAAGAGAGGGTTCGGTAATAGCTAACCTGATACGACCACCATCTGATTCGTACCAGGATGTTGCAAAAAGATATATATTTTGTTCTGTTTGAGCACGGACAGGCATGTTAAATAACTCTAAAATTACAAACGTTAAGCTTAAAGTAACTAAAAAGCTTCTATAAAGACAAATTAAGCTATTATGTGAACTTATAAATATTTGAAATTTTGTCATTGGAGCTGTATTTCCCTATTATACTAACTGAAGTAAAATTTGTCGTGTAAATTATGGAGAATAACAGATTGATGAAGCAATGTAATGGCTTTTTGGGTGGACAGTTGCTCATAGCAATGCCAGGAATGAATGACAAACGCTTTATTCGTTCTGTTATTTATATTTGCGCACATTCTGATGCTGGTGCTATGGGGATTATTCTCAACCAATTGCACCATATTGATTTTCCAGAGCTTTTACTTCATCTTGGGGTCATAAATAGTGGTCAAAAAAAATATCTTTCTGAACCAATAAAAAACTTTCCAGTACGTTATGGCGGTCCTGTTGATCCTTCACGGGGTTTTGTACTCCATACCGATGATTATGCCTGTGAAGAAACTGTTTCTATTGCCGATAAGATCTGTTTCACTGCAACAATTGATATATTAAAAGCAATCAGTTGTGAAAAAGGTCCTCAACATGCACTCTTAGCATTAGGTTATGCTGGTTGGAAAGCCGGACAGCTCGAGGCAGAAATCTCTACAAATGGTTGGTTAATCAGTCCCACATCTCCTAGTTTCCTTTTTGAAAGCGATTTAAATCGTAAATATGATGAAAGCTTGATCCGTATGGGGATCAACCCTGCCTATCTCGCTTCTGAAATGGGGCACGCTTAGAATTTCGCTATTTCTGAATTTTTGGTTTGACACAGTGTTCTATCCAGTATGTTTAATTGTATAAGGAAAATGATTTTGAACGAGAGTGATTAACTCTTCGATGGCGATTGGTTTTGTCACAAGTGTGCTTTGAACATATTTACAACCTTCTTGGCGTAGGAAGAGTGCTTCTTTTTCATTTTCAACGCCTTCTGCGATGATTTGTAAATTAAGATCAGTTGCCATATTAATAATAGACTTGAGAACAAGCTTTTTCTTAAGAGAATCTATAGAGATAAGCGAACGATCTAGCTTCACCATATCAAATGGATAACGGACAAGGTAAGTAAGTGACGAATAACCTGTTCCAAAATTATCGAGCGCAAGATTCATTCCAAGCGCTTTAATTTGTTCAAGAAAGTGTGCTGATTGTTCAGGGTTTTTTCTTAAGACAAACTCGGATATTTCTATCATCAAGCCCCCTTTGTTAAGTGAGTGGCGAAGTAGAACAGAACGCAATCGGCTGATAAAGCGGGGATGAACCATTTCTGAACTTGGTAAATTGATTGAAATAAAGAAAGATTGTTGAGAAAATTTTTCTTGTACATTTGTAAGATCAATAATGGCATTATCGATGATAAATTGTGCCAAATCCATAACGATTTGTTCGTTTTCTACGATTTTAATAAAATCAGAGACATTGAGATTTCCATAATTTGGATGATGCCATTCTACAATTGTTTCAAAGCCAATAATGTGTCCATCTGATAAATTAAGAATAGGATGATAGAGAATTTTTATTTCATTACGTTTTATAGCATAATGAATATCTTTCGCCATTGTATTATGTTCAATGCCCAATGTGCGAAAATTGGGACGAAAAGGTTCAATATGATTACCACCCATTTGTTTTGCATGGATCATCGCTAGTTCGCTATCATTTAAAATATCTTTAGCACTCGATCTATTTTCACTCCATGTAACCAACCCAATTGATGTTGAAAGCGTTATTTGTTTTTCTGTAAGTGAAATAGGCGCTGAGATTGTTTTATGCAAGTGATCTGCAAATGCTGCAATTTTCTGCGGTTCAGTTTCACTGAGTAAAATGATTGCAAAGCGGTCTGCAGAAAGACGTGATAAAGTATCTTGAAAATTAATAAGACGGTTCAAACGGCGTGCAATGATGAGCAATACAGTGTCACCAACAGCTATGCCTAATTTGCGATTAATTTGACGAAAATTGTCAAAGTCAATCATAAAGACAGTTGGTCTAATTTTGATATTTGCTTTAGCTAAAGAGATATAGTTTTGTAGCCTGTCGAAAAAAATTTGTTGATTAGGAAGACCTGTTAAGCTGTCATGAATTGCATCATGCAAGAGACGTTCTTCGGCTTTTTTATGGTTGGTAATATTGACAATACTTCCAATGACACGTGTAATTTTTCCGTCTTTTTGCATAGCGGGGCGTGCACGAAGAGAAAACCAGTGATAATAGCCACCGCCGGAAGAGAGTCGAAAAATTTGGTCAATACGTCCTTTTTTATTTTTAAGAATAATATCCAATACAGCTTGAAAACGCTCACGATCATCATAGTGTAAGGCTGAAATCCAGTTACGCATAGAACCATTGAGTTTATGGGTTTCAGTACCCAAAAGGGTTGCCATATTCGGGTGCACAACAATGCGATCACGTTCGACGTTCCAGTCCCAAATGATATTTCCAGCCCCTTTTGCGGCAAGTACTTGTTGTTCAAGATCGGAAAATATTCCTTCGTGGAAAGCATCATTGGAAAAAGTTTGTTGCATAACAGTAAAGCTGATAAGAAGAACAATGAGTACTAATCCTCCTGCTAATGCTGGTTGGATAATATCATTATTTAGATATCCTGCTATGCAAGTATAAGCTCCAAGACACCAGAAGCTAATAAGCAACCATGTTGGAATAAGCATGATTGCACGGTCATAGCTTCGGATCGAAAAATAACTGATTAAAATGATACCAAGCATCGCAGTGAGACCAAATGACAGACGGGCGATGCCAGCTGCTCTGGTTGGATCATAAATAGCAAATGCTCCAAGACCACAAAAAGCAATGGTCCATACAATTGCACCATAACTGAAGTGATAGTGCCAACGGTTAAGACATAAATAGGTAAAAAGAAAAATAAAAAGTGTAGCAGCAAGTGCTACTTCTGTCCCAGCACGCCAGATTGGTTGCGTTGTTAATGTCACTGCAAAGAATTTATTTAAAAAGTTAAAGTCGATACCAATATAAAAGAGCACTGCCCAAGCAACAGCAGCTGTTGCAGGAAAGAGTCCTGTTCCACGAACAACAAAGAGCACAGTTAGCAAGAGTGCTAAGAGACCTGATATACCAAGAAGAATACCATGATAAAGTGTATAAGAATTAATTGCATCTTTATAGGCTTCAGGCCGCCATAAATAGATTTGTGGTAGATTTGCAGAGTTAAGTTCAGCAACAAACGTAACAACAGCACCAGGGTTCAGTGTAATACGAAAGATATCAGAGTTTGCACTAGGCTGACGATCGAGAGAAAAACCTTCACTTGGAGTGATGGATTGAATCCGCGCCGACCCGAGGTCTGGCCAAAGAAAGCCTGAATGAGCCATACGATAGTGAGGGGCAACGATAAGACGATCGATTTGTTCATCTGTTGGATTTGCAAGAGAAAATACAGCCCAATTTCCAGAAAATTTTTCACTTTTCGCCTGCACTTCAATACGCCACACAATCCCATCTGGTCCCGGTGCTGTACTTGTTTGAAAGATAGAACTGTTTGTATGGTAAATTTCTATTGCTTTTGAAAGATCAAGAGCTGCATCTTGAGAAGAAATTTTAACGGGTTCAATTGCCTGTACTGGCGTAAGGTGGATAAAAAAAATGATGACTACAATGAAAATGATGTCAATAATTTTACACAAACTCTTCACAATGTCCCACTCTCAGTATTTTAGATATTTAATTTTTAACTTAGATTCTTGAGAAAAACGTCCACCTTTTATACTTTGTTCTACATGACAAACAGTCATTATTTTCTTTTGAAAAGTTGTAGAATTTGATACAAAATAAACCAACTTCCATTTGCTTCAGTGAAGCTTGAAGACGACAAAGTTTCATATTTTATAAGGCAAAATTAAACCATGGGTTTTCAAATTTCAATAGATACACCTTTACTTACCAAATACTTTATCACATGACGCAGGAATTGGGTAGCTTTGTCCAGCTGCTTGATAGACATTTCCCAAACTTATTTAGTGAAAAGTACTTTTGAGGTAAATTTTATCATAAAAACCTGTGCATGTTTACTATGCTGTTGCTTTTAAAAGTAATTTTTATATATCCAATATGCATAAAACATTTTGGAAGAATTTTATTTGATCTTACTTTATTTTGTAAGAAAGAAGAGATGTCAAATCCTCAAAATTTATAAGGGGGCCAACGGGTCCGACAGCAGCTAACGTTGGAGTAGAATTGATAAAAAGGCGATGCGCTAAATCAGTTAATCTGGCAGTAGTAATGAGATCTAAGCGTTCAATTGTTTCAGATATTGAAATTGGTCGACCGTAAAGAAGCATTTGGCGTGCAATGAGATGTGCATGACTAGCTGGATTTTCTTGCGACATTGTAAGGTTAGCCCGGTATTGCGCTTGTGCACGTTGAAGCTCATTGGCATGAATATTTTTGCTTGCTTTAGAAAGCTCATCAAGAATCATAGGAAGCAGTTTTTTTAGTCCTTTTTGTGTAGTGGCGGCATGAACGCCAAAGAGACCGGTATCTGAAAATCCCCAATGAAAAGCATAAATAGAATAGCATAATCCACGTTTTTCTCTTACTTCTTGGAAGAGGCGCGATGACATGCCTCCACCAAGAATAATGGAAAGAATTTGGGCAGTGTAAAAATCACGTGCGTGATAAGCGCGCCCTTCAAAACCAAGCACAATTTGTGTATCCATTAAATCACGATATTCACGAAAATCACCACCGACATAATTCGCAAGGTTGGTAAGGGGTGCTGTTGAATGAGAACGAAAGGTGCTGAGACGGCTTTCAACTTCTTGCAGAAATTTTTCGTGCTGTACAGCTCCTACTGCAACTACGATCATACGATCTGCACTGTATTGTTTATTCATAAAATTATGCAGGTCAGCGGATGTAAAGGATTGTAGTGTTTTTGGGGTTCCTAAAATAGAGCGACCAATCGATTGGTGACGAAATGCTGTTTCAGTAAAGTGATCAAATACAATATCATCAGGAACATCGTGAGCGGCACCAATTTCTTGAAGAATAACTTTTTTTTCTCGTTCTAATTCGTCTTCGTCAAATTTTGAATACATCAAAATATCGGCAAGAATGTCAATCGCAAGAGGGACATCATTTTTAAGTACGCGCACAAAATAGGCAGTTGTCTCAATACTAGTTGTAGCGTTGATTTCCCCACCAACATCCTCAATATTGGTTGCAATTTGAAAGGCTGTACGGTTTTCTGTTCCTTTGAAAGCCATATGTTCAAGAAGATGAGCGATACCATGTTGTGTGAAGGTTTCATTGCGTGAGCCAACTTTAACCCATATTCCGAGTGCTACACTGTCAATTTGTTGCATTGTATGTGTGGCGATAGTCAAACCATTACTAAGGCGACTGATATCTACACCCATTTATTTACGACTCCATTAAATAGGCCAAATACCTCATTTAAAGGGTATTGGAGTATTGTTGATTTGAATTAATGCAGCTAAGTTCAATAAGATGCACGCGATTTTAAAGAAATATAATCTTTGACTATTTTTTCATCATTAGCAAGACCTATAAAATGTTCTTCGCGTTCCATTAAATTATTGAGACAAGGTGGCCATGGAGGGTTAAATCCACAAGCATTTTTGATAGCATCAGGAAATTTAGCAGGATGAGCGGTAGAAAGGACGATCATCGGAATATGGGGTTGCTTGTTTTCGCGGGCCACTTTTAGTGCAACAGCTGTATGTGGATCAGCGATATAGCCACTTTCTTTATAAACACTGTCAATTGTTTGTGCTGTTTCAGTTATGTTACTTTTTCCGGCAGAAAACAGAGAACGAATATTTTTGATTTGTTTTTCATTAAGATTAAAACGTCCTGATTTTTTCAACTTTTCCATCGCCTTGCGAATCCACATTGAATCACGATCACCACTTTCAAACAGTAAGCGTTCAAAATTAGAAGAGACTTGAATATCCATAGAGGGTGATGTTGTATGGGTTATGGGACGTGTTTCATAAGTACCGTTGGCTAATGTACGTACGAGGATGTCATTATCATTTGTTGCAATGACGAGTTGGGCAATGGGTAAACCCATACGAGCAGCAACATAACCTGCAAAAATATCACCGAAATTTCCAGTAGGAACAGTAAATGAGACGGCTCTATCAGGAGCACCCAAGGAAAGTGCGGATGAAAAATAATAAACAATTTGCGCCATGATACGCGCCCAATTTATGGAATTAACTCCTGCAAGCGCCCTTTTTTGACGGAAATTATGGTCATTAAACATTGCTTTAACGAGTGCTTGGCAATCATCAAAATCGCCTTCAATGGAGATGGCATGAACATTTGTACTGTGATTGGTTGTTATTTGTCTCTGCTGAATAGGTGATACGCGTCCTTTGGGAAATAAAATAAAAACATCTGAGTTTTCTCTTCCAGCAAAGGCCTGTATTGCAGCACCACCTGTATCACCTGATGTGGCAGCAATAATTGTTGCGTGTCTCTTTTTTTTAATCAGAATGTAATTCATTAAACGAGAAAGAAACTGCATTGCAACATCTTTGAATGCTAAAGTAGGTCCGTAAGAAAGTTCAAGGATAAATTCATCTGTTCCAGTCTGCCGTAATGGACAAATTGCTGGATGATGAAAAGAAGCATAAGATTCAGCAATTATATTTTCAAAAATGGTATATTCAATTTCGTTATTCACAAAAGGCCAAAGAATTTTTTGAGCGATTGTCGCATAGGATTGGCCACGAAGCGTTCGTAATACATCAAATGATAATTGGGGAAAATCTTCTGGAAGATAAAGACCACCATCACGAGCCAGTCCAGTCATGATAACTTCAATAAAGCCTAAAACAGGTGCTTCACCTCTTGTGCTGATATATTTCATAAGTTTTTTCCTTTTTTTATTTTCTGCAAGTTGGTGAAGTTATTTATCCATGTTTTTAATAATATTTAATTTATTAAATAAAAGAAACCTTTTTGTTTATTATTGTAAATAATGAAAAGCAATGAAATTTATCCTTTCGGGTATTGAGATATAAAAGAATAATATTTATGAAAATTTCGTCGTAGTTGAGGAATCTTTTTCTATTATTCGTTCACGTATTTCATATTTCCTGTTCATTAAAAAAAACTCCTGAATATTAAATAAATACTCAGAATAGTGTTTTTCAAATATCTTTCTTGTAAAAATCCAATTGTTTTTAGTTATTTTTATTCTTACTTTTTATCATTAACTCATATAAAAACTGATTTCTCTTAAATAATATATCATGAATCATACTGGAGGATTTATAAGGTTATTTCATGGCATTCTATGCATAAGCTGCATATCTGAAGTAATTTTTGTTTCATCCAAATATCAATTTTCGTGCTAAAAGATATTATATTTGTGCTATGCAATGTTGTTGTTAATAAGTAAGATTATTCATAGAGAGAGCATAAAAAACAGCCTACCCAATTATGTGAGGTAGGCTGCAATTTAAATACACTTTAAAAAAAACAAAAAAGTAAGCAAATAAACTTCAGATTATGTGGCTTGAGTTTTACCTATTGCCCACCCGATTATCGCACTGAATATGGCCATAACAGAACCGGTCAAAGCTCCAAAACTAAAAGCTCCTACTGTAGTAAATAATCCCAGCGTAATGGGTTCAAATACAACTTTCTCAAACTTTTCTTCAAGGGCGTTTTCATTTTTTGCTTCATGAGTAAAATCTGGCAAATGGAAAGTAACCATATTGATTGCGTTATTTTTTTCTTCTTCCATTACAGAAACAAAACTATCTGGTTGATGGTTACTTCTTAAATAGTTTGCATGAACACTCACAACCTGTGAAAGAAAAAAAGCAACTAATATAAAAATATTTAATACGTTATTTTTAAATATCTTGACCATAATTCCACCTCAAATATTTTACTATGTTTATATTGAATAATGTCAGCATATCAGTGAACACACAAAGAGAAAGACGAGAGCATTTAAAGCACTCGTTGATTTTAGTGGAGCAATACACTTTATCATCAGTGATGATTAACAAGCACATAACACATTTACTGCTTAATTTTACACCAAAGGTCCGCTCTTTTGGGAAGTTCAATTTTCAAAAGCTGATTTGATAAGTATGACTATTTTACCTATTATCAATCCTAATAGCATGCTTGCTGCACTTGTTACATACCCAAGTGCCATACCAACTCCAAAAGTTCCTATTGTAACGGGTTCAAGTACTTTCTCGATTTTTCCTTCAATAGGAACCTCATTTTCTACTCCATAATTTAAACTTGTGGCATAGAAAGTAGCTATATTGACTGTATTTTCGTTTCTCTGTTCTGTTACAAAGAACTCTTTTTCATGAGAGTCATTATTCAAATATTTTGCATTAACATTCACAATTTGTGAAAAAGAAAAAGCCAGCGCAATAAAAACACTTAATACATAATTGTTAAATATTTTTACCATAATTTTCACCTCCAAATACTTCATTTAGTACAAGCTGGGAAATGCAGAGGTTTTGATGTTCTCCACAGACTTTCTGTTTGTAGCAAAACACAGCAACCCCATTATGTAACTTTTACAATAACTAACGATACATAATGAAGCCGTTTTTAAAACTGGATATTAAGCAAATTTATCCAAATATTGCTACTAGGTCTTTTACCCATTCTAGTACAGATCCTATGATATTGAGTACATAGCTAATAGCCAATAATCCTAATGCTACCGTTACAACTTCAACTACGTTTTCAACTTTTCCTTCAACTTTTGCTTCATAACTTACAGCTGGAATACGGAAACCATCCGTATTGCCTGCTTTTCCCTTTTCATTTCCTATTATGGAAATAGAAACCCCTCCTTTTTGAGAGACATTTCTAAAATAATTTGCATGAACATGCACAACATGTGAAAAAGAAAAAACAAGTGCAACAAAAATACTTAACAGATAATTTTTAAAAACTTTGAACATAACTTCTACCTCAAATATTCTTTACTTAAATAAGTAAATAGATACAATGTAAATACACAAATTATGACAAAAACTAACCACACTTTTGACACTATATATCATTATGTATTATCAGTCAACAATAAAAATACATAATGATATATAATTGTATTTTAAAAAAATTATGATTAAAGGTAGTATCGGTGTTTATAAAAAATTATTTCTTAAGTATTTTAAGACAAATTCGTAAGAAAGCTATGATCTCTCAAGGGAGATGATGGGTGTTTATAATGCGCGTATAAACTATGTTTTTGAAATACGTTACCGTAAATCATATATACAATAATAAATAAAACATATTTCATTTTTCTGTTATATAATTTATTTTAATATTTAAAATAAAGAGTGTATTTTAATATTTGAGTTTATATATGTTTTTAAAAATATATTTGAATATAAATCTTTTATAAGAAAGATTTTAAGTTTTTTATGGGGAAAAAATATGAATATACCGTTTATTATTTAATGTTTAGTACACAATAAATATGAAAATGATGATAAGCTTTTGTCAAAAGATCAAATACTAAATTTATTGACAATTTTTTTCATAATAGCGATGACTATTGGAGCGTATATTTTGCAAAACGGTATCGAAACGTCACCTAATCGTTGTATCTATTTGTGTTGTTATGATCTGGAAGTGTATCATACTGCATGACAAATTTTGTATAGATTTCTTATTATGCAACACTAAAAATGTACATTTTTTACAATGAAACACAGCTCAAATCGGATGTCGATGAAGGTTTCACTAATATGTCTAGAAAACTGCGTACTGTTTACCATAGGCAATCAATGTAATTATATCTTATATATCTTAACTTTTATAGACATAATTTATAAAATAAGTGTTATTCATTTCCGATTTTTGTTGTCGATTTTTTTCGTTTTAATGGAAGCACCAGGAATGTCTTTACATACCTAAAAAATGTTTTTATTAAAAAATGAAAGTTTTTGATAGGAGTTTTTGGCAGGATTAAAATGAGTATTTGTGCTCATTCAAAAGAATTCTGTCCTGAAGGCTATACCATTTGATAGTATCTTAAACGTAATGAACTTTTTTGAATACTACTTTTTATATGTATTTGAGGATTTAAGCGTAGCATTTTTATCTTCTGCAAAGATTGGCGAAAAGTTTTACCTGTTGGAGTGGAAGAAAAAATCACTGTACTCCACACTTTAGATGGAGTGAGAACAACAGTTTTATAAAAGAAACTAATATTCGTCGAAAGATGTTTACAATCAAATCTTCCGATTCGTTCAGATATAAAATCATTGGTATATTTATTAGAAATTTGAAACGGTTTCCCTCATATAATGTAGCAAATTCAAAGCATGAATAAAAAAATCCTGCAAAAGATTATCTTTTATAAAGGTACATTTAAAAATCTTATTCCCCAATTGTTATTTGTATACACTGCAACTGAAGATATATAAGATCACTGGAGTCATACGCACATTAAATACACAGAACATCCCTTAAGGAAAAAGAACCTTGATAAAAACCCTTCTTCCCTTCTTTAAGAGAATTTATAAACTAGTATATATCCAGAAGATTTTTTTATGATAAATCTTGCCATGCCGCCATTGCCTCTAAGACTTCTGTTAAATAAGCGTGTTTGGCGATAACTGTTTCAGCTCCAGCTTCTGCAAGTATATTAGAGTGTCCAAGGTAGCTATGTGATCCTCCAGTAAAGCCGATGACACGCATGCCTGCAGCAGTAGCTGCATGTACACCATGAAGTGAATCTTCTATAACAATAGTATTTTTGGGCTCTGCGTGTAATTGTTGTGCGGCAAAAAGAAAAACATCAGGAGCGGGTTTCGTTTTTTTTGTTCCAACTTCAGGAGCGGAAAATATTTTATCTTTACCATAAAAAAGATCGTACAGATCAACGATCTTGAGCATCTCTTTTATATCTATATTCTTTGCATTAGAGCAGATACAGTAAGGATAGCGCGTTTGAATGAACTCTAATACTTCTCTTATACCATCAATAGGACATAATTCAGTTTTTATCTGTGCTCGAAAAAGATCTGTCATTTGAGTTATAAGATGAGCAGAAATTGGTTTTTCTGTTTCTTGTTCAATTTGTTTAAGAATATCGCGAAAAATAAGTCCCGCATAACGTTCACTCAATTCTTCAGGTGATATTTCATATCCTGTTTGTTTAAGTAATTGAGATCCAATTTTTGCTGCGAGATACTCAGAGTCTACCAGAACTCCATCACAATCAAAAATAATGAGATCTATTTGAGGCATGAGGCATTCCTTTACATATTTTATAGCTTGAAACTTTCATGAAAATATCATTTGAGAGGACCTTATTTCATAAAAATATGCTTTGAAAGTGTTTCTTATTCATTTGATAAATAAAAGACATAGGGACAGTATGTTGAAAAGAAGAAAAATAGAGAGATGTCGGCATGCAATTTTTAAAAAGAGTAAAAACAAATATCAGTTTTGCAGAAATTTAACGATACGTTTACTCTATTTTGTAAATATGGACGAGTAACGCGGGCCTATAAACGATTTTGATTGATTATAGGACAAATTCAGTTCATTTCGTTGGGTTTTCTATGACAGTTATTCAGCTTCAAAAAGATATCGTTCGTACTCCTTCACAGATACCATGGCGCAATAAAATTTTCAAAGGGGATTGTATTGCAGTACTAGAAAAACTTCCAAAACATTCAGTAGATGTGATTTTTGCGGATCCTCCTTATAATTTGCAATTGGATGGTGCTTTATATCGTCCAGATCATTCGCTTGTTGATGCAGTTAATGATGCATGGGATCAGTTTGAGAGTTTTGCTGCTTACGATGCTTTTACACGCGCATGGTTGCTTGCGTGTCGTCGTGTGTTAAAACCTAACGGGACGGTTTGGGTTATAGGATCTTACCATAATATTTTTCGGGTGGGTACGGCATTACAAGATTTGGGCTTTTGGATGCTTAATGATATCATTTGGCGTAAAAATAATCCTATGCCTAATTTTCGGGGACGCCGCTTTCAAAATGCGCATGAAACACTTATTTGGGCTGTGCGGGACCAAAAGGATAAAAAATACACATTTAACTATGATGCTTTAAAGGCAGCAAATGAAGATCTACAAATGCGTTCAGATTGGCTTTTTCCTCTGTGCACTGGAGCTGAACGTTTAAAAGATGAGGCGGGGCGTAAATTACATCCAACACAAAAACCACAAGCATTATTAGCACGGATTATTATGGCTTCTAGTAAGCCTGGTGATGTCATTCTTGATCCGTTTTTTGGTTCAGGAACGACGGGTGCTGTTGCCAAACTTTTAAGGCGTGATTTTGTTGGTATTGAACGTGAGCAAGACTACATTGATGCGGCATGTGAAAGGATTGCTGCAGTTAAACCTTTAGAAAGACCAGAATTAGCAATTTTAGATAGAAAAAAAGCAGAACCACGCGTAGCATTTAATAGCTTGCTTGAAGCAGGTTTACTCCATCCAGGAGAAGTTCTTTATGATCGCAAGAAGCAAGTATCTGCTATTGTAAGGGCAGATGGTACGATCATGCATGATGGTGAAGCGGGCTCTATTCATGCAATGGGGCGAAAAGCGCAAGATTCACAAAGTTGTAATGGTTGGACTTTTTGGTATTATGAGGAAAAGGGACAGTTGAAATCCATAGATACTTTAAGAATGATAATACGTTCACAGATGTTGAGAACTGGTGTTTTGTGAAGAAAAATTAAGCTGATAGCATCATTACATGAATCAGCTTTCAACGTTGCATTCTTGTACTCAGATGCTTGATAAAGAGGGACATCTGCTTTTTTATTAATATTTTTGTGCACATACAAATTCTGCTTGTGATTTGCAGGTGAATGTTTGTTTGATGATTCATTATAACAGGGGACGGGAATGAGAAAATCTCATTGTATTCGAGGATTTTATTTAAATTGAAAACAGTGAATAATCATTACAAACTGCTATGTCTTATGAAGGGTAGTGTGAAGTTTTGTATATTAAACTAAAAAATTCATTGATAAGGGTTATTTGGATCCAAAAGAATCGGGAATCGCTACAGAAATAGCTTTTTTCATAACTGTAGGAAGTGCTTCTTCGGTGAGATGATGGATATCGCACCACCAACCATTTTTATGATTCATTTTGCGAATACTGTTAGTATAATAAACGTCAAGTTTCAAAGAAAAGTGGGTAAAAATATGCGTAATTTGTCCTTTGAATTGCCAGTTGGCATTAAAGGGTGCATTCTGGAGTCCATTTTCACCGTTTATTCCGATATTGTTAGGAATCTGAGTCATTCCACCGAGAAGTTTTTTTCCCTGTCTTTTTTCCAAATAAATTTGCCTCTTTTCATTCAGTACAACAAAAGCAACGGCAATTTTTGAAGGACGTTCTTTTTTAGGTGCTTTGACTGGAAAAGCCTCTACTGTTTTCATCTTTTCTGCTTTGCACGGACTTTGAAGAGGGCAGAGGGAACAAAATGGTTTACGTGGTGTACAAATGATTGCTCCAAGATCCATCATTGCTTGAGCAAAGTCACCAGGACGATCTAAAGCAGTAATTTCTAGTGTTTTTTCTTTGATTTCAGCTTTTGCTCTTGGCAATGCTGAAGTGATAGCAAATAAGCGGGTTACGACGCGTTCAACGTTACTATCAACAACTGCTACAGGCTGGTTAAAAGCAATTGCGGCAATAGCTGCAGCAGTGTAGTCTCCAATACCTGAGAGAGTCCGTAATGCTTTTACAGACTGTGGAAATTGTCCTCCGTAGTTTTCCACAAGTTGTCTGGCACAATTTTTAAGATTATGTGCACGTGAATAATAACCAAGTCCAGCCCATGCCTTCAGGATATCATCTTGTGAAGCTTTTGCTAAAGAGGAGAGGTCAGGCCAAAGTTTCAGAAATTTTTGAAAATAAGGTTTTACAGTTTCGACCGTTGTTTGTTGAAGCATGATTTCAGAAAGCCAAACACGGTAAGGATCAGGGCGAATGCCTTGTGTTTGTTCTTCTGGAGTAATACGCCATGGCAAAAGTCGATGCTTCCGATCGTACCAAGAGAGGAGGTGCGAAGAAATTTCATGCATATTTATTTTTAACCATAGGAAAATATAAAATGCAAAAGGAAAAAACGTTTGTTTTACAATTCATATTTTATTTTGCCTCTTTATTAAAAAAAATGGTTGGACGAGAATTGGACTTTGTTGGTATTTAATAAAGGGTGCTGTGTAAAATAGTTTTTGAACAAAAGAAATTGCTATAATTGAGTTGATGAATAAACGATAATCTAAAAAAATGAGAAACCAATTTGAAAAGCGCTATTTTTATTCTCTTGCTGAGACGGTATCCAAAATGCTCGATCCAGTTTTACGTAAACGGACAGGACTTAATGTCGAACTGATAAAACATTGGCCACAGATTGCAGGTTATGATATCGGTGAACATACAATGCCGATTAAGATTATTTGGAAATGTCGTGCGGCTCAGGATGAAGTTTTTCAACCTGCAACACTTATTGTAGCATGTGAAGGGTTTACTGCCTTGAAATTGATGCATGAAACAAATGAATTGCTCCATAGAATTAATGTTTTTTTTGGGTATATTGCTATTGATCGTATCAAGATTGAGCAAAGATATATATCTGATCCAACAAATTATGTACCGGTGATGTCAGATCCGAATGAAAACGATAAAAACCATCTCAAAAAAATGCTTGAGGGAGTTAAAAACGAAAATTTACGCCAATCACTTTATAAACTTGGCTGTTGCATTTTTGCAGAAAAAAATAATAAATAGTAAGGTGTTTTATATATTTTCCTTTAGTGTATGAGAATATGTTAAATTCTTATTCGTTTAATAACAACAGAAAAGTATTATTTATGATAAAGAGTCGTTCTTTTTTGGCCTTCGGAATCATTTTTCTCTTAATGGCGGCTGTACAGATCAGTACAACTGTTGTTGTCGCTAGTGGCACTAAACCAGTTTCAACTGTTGATATGGCAGAGGTCCTTCAATCAGGAAAAGTGGAGGATCGGTTTGAGGGAGAGGCAAATGCACCAGTGACAATTGTTGAGTATGCTTCATTGACGTGTATTCATTGTGCGCATTTTTATAATGAAGTACTTCCCCAAATTCGGAAAAAGTATATCAAAACAGGAAAGGTAAGACTTATTTTCCGAGAATATGCTTTTGATCCTAGAGCAACGGCAGGTTTTATGTTGGCACGATGTGCACCAAAAGATCGCTATTTTCCGTTGATAGAAACTTTATTTCAAAAGCAGCATGAGTGGGCTTGGGGGCAGGATGCTCTAACACCGTTGAAGAAAATTGGCTTAATGGCAGATTTTACAGATGAAAGTTTTACTGCTTGCTTGAAAAATCAGACCCTTTTAGATGAAGTGAATGCATCTTTGGAGCGTGGTAGAGAGCTTGGTGTCACAGCAACACCTACTTTTTTTATCAATGGGAATAAATATGAAGGTGCCATGTCGGTAGAATCTTTCTTTTCGATGATTGATAGTTTTCTCAAAAACTAAATTTTCCTTACAGAAGATGGGTATTAGTATTTGTAGTTATTTCCCTATTGGAAAGGTTGGTTTTGTGCATTTATGGAGCAATATTTTTTTGGGTGTGGCCAACAGTGAAGCGAATCATTACTCGTGATGGTGAACCTAGAAATCAAATAATATCTTGATGCTGATATGAGAGGACTTATGCGATGACAAAGTGGGTTTATAGTTTTGGGGATGGCAGTACAGAGGGAAGTGCAAATGAGCGCAATCTTCTCGGTGGTAAAGGGGCGAATTTAGCAGAGATGAGTAATCTTGGTTTGCCTGTACCTCCCGGATTTACACTTACAACAGAAGTTTGTAATTTTTATTATTCACATGACAAATCATATCCAGAAGAATTACGAGAAGTTGTTAAGCAGGCACTAAAACGGGTTGGTGAACAAACAGCGCGTGAATTTGGTAATGAAAAAAAGCCACTTTTACTCTCTGTTCGCTCAGGTGCTAGGGTTTCTATGCCAGGAATGATGGATACAGTGCTAAATCTTGGTATGAATGATGAAACTGTAAAAGCAATTGCTTTACAAGCTAATAATGAACGTTTTGCTTATGACAGTTATCGTCGTTTTATCCAGATGTATTCTAATGTTGTTTTAGGGTTGGAGCATTCGTATTTTGAAGAGATTCTTGATGAGTCAAAAGCACGCAATAGTTATACTGTTGATACAGAGATGACAGCAGATAATTGGAAAGACGTTATTATTTCTTATAAGACATATGTTGAAGAGAAGTTAGGAAAGCCTTTTCCGCAAGATCCTGAACAACAGTTGTGGGGAGCAATTGGAGCAGTTTTTTCAAGTTGGATGACAGCGCGTGCGGTTACTTATCGTCGCTTACATAGTATTCCTGAAAGTTGGGGAACGGCAGTTAATGTGCAAGCTATGGTTTTTGGCAATATGGGAGAAGATTCAGCAACGGGTGTTGCTTTTACACGTAATCCGTCAACAGGGCAAAAAGAACTTTACGGTGAATTTTTAGTGGATGCGCAGGGTGAAGATGTTGTGGCGGGAATTCGTACTCCCCAAAATATTACAGAGAATGCACGTATTGTTGCAGGTTCAAGTAAGCCATCTTTAGAAGAGATTATGCCAGGAGCTTTTGAAAAGTTACGTCAGATCGCGCAAAAGCTTGAACGGCATTATCGTGATATGCAAGATCTCGAATTTACAATTGAAAAAGGTAAATTGTGGATGTTGCAGACTCGTTCAGGTAAGAGAACGGCTCGTGCAGCTTTAAAGATGGCGATTGAAATGGTTGAGGAGGGGTTGATAAGCCGTGAAGAGGCGGTAATGCGCATTGATGCAAAATCGCTTGACCAACTTCTCCATCCAACCCTTGATCCCAAAGCAGAGCGTTTTGTTATTGCACGTGGTTTACCTGCTTCTCCAGGAGCGGCAACGGGTGAGATTGTTTTTACTTCAGAAGAGGCAGAAAGTGCATCTGCAGAAGGCCGCAAAGTTATTTTAGTGCGCGTAGAAACAAGTCCAGAAGATATTCATGGGATGCACGCTGCAGAAGGGATTTTAACGACGCGCGGTGGTATGACAAGTCATGCTGCTGTTGTAGCACGTGGTATGGGAAAGCCATGTATTTCTGGTGCTGGAAATGTGCGAATTGATTATAATACAAATACGATGTTTGCTTCAGGGCAAAGCTTTAAAAAGGGTGATATCATTACCATTGATGGTGGAAGCGGGGAAATTTTTAAAGGGAAAGTTGCGATGTTGCAACCTGAGCTTTGTGGAGATTTTGCAAAATTGATGGAGTGGGCTGATGGGATACGGCGTATAAGGGTTCGCGCCAATGCTGAAACACCATCTGATGCACGTATGGGGCGTTCTTTTGGGGCTGAAGGTATTGGACTTTGCCGTACTGAACATATGTTTTTTTCTGGTGAACGTATTGTTGCCATGCGTGAAATGATTTTAAGTAATGATGAAAGTGGTCGTCGTAAAGCGTTGAATAAACTTTTGCCAATGCAGCGCTCAGACTTTAGCGAATTGTTTGAAATTATGTATGGTTTGCCTGTTACTATTCGTTTGCTAGATCCACCATTGCATGAATTTTTACCAAAAACGGATGCAGAAATTCTTGATGTTGCAACGGTTATGGGTGTTTCTGCTGATGTGCTTTCTGAACGTGCACAGCAGTTGCATGAATTTAACCCTATGCTTGGATTACGCGGATGCCGTTTAGCTATTACTTACCCAGAAATTGCGGAAATGCAGACAAGGGCCATTTTTGAAGCAGCTGCAGAATCTGCTCAAAAATCTGGATCTCCTGTTATGCTTGAGATTATGGTGCCGCTTGTTGCGCTTAAATCTGAACTTGATTTTATAAAAGCGCGGATTGATCAGGTAGCTGTTGAAGTGATGAAAGAAAAGGGAAGCAATATTCAGTATATGGTTGGGACGATGATTGAGCTTCCAAGGGCAGCTCTTCGGGCAGATCAAATTGCAGAGACTGCGGAATTCTTTTCATTTGGAACAAATGATTTGACACAAACTACTTTTGGAATTTCACGTGATGATGCTGCTCCTTTTTTGGCGACGTATTTTCAGAAAGGACTTTTAGAGCAAGATCCTTTTGTCTCCATTGACCGTGATGGAGTAGGGGAGCTTATTTCTATTGCAGCACGGCGTGGTCGCTCAAAACGTGAAAAAATTAAACTGGGAATTTGTGGTGAACACGGAGGTGATCCTGCTTCTATTGCTTTGTGCGAAGAAAATAGTCTGGACTATGTTTCATGTTCGCCTTTTCGGGTACCAATTGCCCGTTTAGCAGCAGCACAAGCCGCGATAGCAAAAAAGACATAGAGGTTTTGAGTATTTTCATTGTGTGGCAGTTCTTGTTGCATTTAGGCGATTTATAAGAGATATATTTACTCCTTTCTTAAATATTTATTCACGGGTTCACTCTTCTTGTTGTATGCAAGCTGAATGCTTTTTTCGATTTATGATAAAGGGAGTAAGAGAATTTGACTATATAAGGTGCTTTTTTGCAAATTGCCAAAACAATATCTTATTTATAAATCAATGTATTAATTGTGGTATACAGAATAAATTGTATGTACTCTTCATTTTTTTGTAAAAAAGAATTTCCAAGATATGCTGTGATTTGTATGTATGAAAGAGAAGAAAGTGTGTCTTTGATGTCTTGATAAGAAAAAGCATAAGGCAGAATAGTGCATTATCGTCATATTTTTAGTGTTTGCTTTATAAGCTAGAGTTTTTTTAATTCAACAAACCCACTTCACGCATCTTCATCAAAACGGCGTGATCAATCTTACCTGTTATAGGAAGATCAAACATTTTTTGAAACTTTTTTAAGGTCTCTCTTGTCTTTTCATCTTCTATACCTGTGACGATAACCTCTTGATTGCCGAAAATGCGTAAAGCCTTTTGTACTTGTATAATATCTGTAGTAAGAGGCTCTGAAATAGTTTTTTTTGAGCGTGGTATATCTTTTGTCTTTGTTGTTTCATTTGCCATTTCCATTTCGCTCTGCTTAATTAATACCGTGATCTCATCAGTTGTGGGGTTAGGGAAAATATCGTTTTGAATTTCTTGAGTAGTTTGTTGTTTCCATAGCGCTATGGCGTGACGCATTTTAGGTCCCTCTACTCCATCTAAAGGACCATCATAAAGTCCTAGTTTTGCGAGTTTTTTTTGCATTTTTAGTGTGCTTTCCGATGGAGAATGCGAAGATGAGTTTTTACTTAGATGGTTTGCAAAAGGTACAGAAGTAATACGAGAAACTGCGTGAAATTTTACTTTTTTTTCGAGTAAAGGGGAGTTTTGCTCTATACCTGGAGCAAATGTGAATTTCATTTTAGTAAAGATATCTTGACGCGTTATCATTTGTGAAAATAAAGCATTAAATGAAATAAATCCAAAACTAATTATAAAAAGAAAAACTCCCACAAAAAATAAAGTATTTTTGCGTGTATAAAAATAAAGTGTTTTAGCTATCCAAAAAAGAAAACGACCGCTCATAAGAAAAAACGTTATAACAAGGCTACTATAGCGTTTACGTTTTTTCACGGTTTTTGTTCTGCGTGCTTTGGGTTTTTTTGTCATTATTTTTATTTTTTATTCCAATTGCGATTGTTTCCTACACAGAATAAATAGAGATGATTCTCGCTTCTAGTGAGAGGAAAATACGTCTATATTATCGTTCTCTCCTTACAAATTATTAAAATAAATAAGTTTATCACACACATATATAAGCTGGTAAATAGACAACAGCTCTTATGCAATTTTTGTAGTTTTTATTCTACAGCATTTTTATTATGAAAGAGCGCTTCCAACTATGTGATATCATTTTACACTTATAGGTCACACTACCATATATTATCATTTAAACGGAAAGTGCTATATTATTTCCTTATTTTTTTCGCACATATATTTTATAGGACTTGAGATCAAATTGAAAAACATTCACTGATCACGCTGTATAGTTCAGAACAGCTCGTATTTCTTTTAAATACCCCATGTATCAGAGGGTTACATTCCTGTACAATGGTTTCATGAGCACGATTTTTTCCCAATATCATATACATTTTAATATAAATCCACCTTACTAATATTCAATAAATTTCATAAATGTTAACAAAAGTGATTTTAAAATATCTGTACGAGAATAAGCCAGCTACTTAATCCTTAGAGTTTTATAACTGTACTTTCTTTTAAAATATAAAATTACATTGTCTTATAAATATTCTAATACTCATGCATTTGCTATAATTATTACCTATAGCTTTTTCTGTCGTAGCAAATCTTTTCCCATTATATATAATGAGAGCGTAAGCTGGCGTATTTTCAACGCTCTTATTTTTTGCTGTATAATTTTGACATTAATTTTTAATAGAAAATAATATATCCCGTTTTTATACAACTCTATCATACATGATGTACATTTGCTAAAAAAATATTCAATTTCATAAAATACTAATTTTATAAATTTTTTATAAAGAAGAAGAGTATAAACTGTTGTTTTTGTTTCATTTACAACTACAGTACATTGGTTGCCTATGATACGTTTTTTGATTAAGTTATCACTTTTTCTGTTTTTTGTTTTTGTTATTATTTCATTGTTTGTAGCAAAGCCGAGCAGTCATCATTTTTCTTCTGAAAGAAATAGCGAGACAACAACGAGTGATGTGATTATTGCTTTCAAGGAAGCTTTAAATGATTTTGGAACATTCTGTGATCGTAATGTAGAATCTTGCAAAGTCGGAAAGTCCTTTTTAAATTCACTTAGTGAACGTGCATATTATGGTGCACGAGCAACTTACGAATATTTAGGACGTATATTGGATGAGAAGAATACAGTGGCTTCTCCGAATATTACTCCCAAAGTAAAAACGCAAGAGCGCAGATAACAATAGAAACATACAGTATCATCCTGAAATGAAAAACTTTAACATTCATCATTGAGGTTATGCTAAAAAGAATAAGAACTTATCTGTCCACCAATTACATACAACATGATCATAAAAAAGACAGGACTGAGCTTATGGTAGAAACAATCGATAATATTATAGAAAATTTTTCTTTTTTGGAGAATTGGGAAGATCGTTATCGTTACGTGATTGAACTCGGTCGTGAATTGCCGCCTTTTCCTGAAAGCGCTCGAAACGATGCTCACAAAGTATCCGGTTGTGTTAGCCAAGTATGGCTTTTAGCTTCACGCAATAATTCAGAAAACCCAATATTAACGTTTCAAGGTGATTCTGATGCCCATATTGTGCGTGGGCTTATCTACATTCTACTTGCTTTCTATTCAGGTAAAAAAGCCTCTGAAATTCGCAATGCTGATGCTGAAGGGCTCTTTGAAAAACTTGGTTTAAACGAAAATCTTACACCACAACGATCAAACGGCTTGAAATCAATGATTGAACAGATTCGTAACGAAAGTTATGTATAAAACTAACATCTCATAGCGAAAACCGCACAGAATATCTAAAGAAAGTGCACCTACTAAAAAGCAATTCTTGTAAACCAGAGGTAACCACTTTTTTGAAAAATGCAATTACTTACTTTTCTTCCGTTTACTTTTGCGTCCAAGTCCCATTTCTTTTGCCAGAGCTGAACGCGCTTTTGCATAATTGGGCGCTACCATAGGATAAGAACTATCCAATTGCCACTTTTCACGATATTCCTCTGGCAACATTCCATAATGTGTCATGAGATGACGCTTCAAAGATTTAAATTTTTTTCCATCTTCAAGGCAAATGAGATAATCTGGAAAGATTGAACGCTTTGGGTTAACGGCGGGCCTTTGCTTTTCAACTTCAACTTCTGTTAATTCCACATTCCCTGCTTTACGAAAAGCGGCATGAACATCAGCAATTAAACTTGGCACTTCAGTCGGTCGGATAGAATTATTACTCACGTAGGCAGCAACAATATCAGCAACCAATGTAATAACTAAATTGCTTTCAGTCTCTAAGACTGGACGCTGTTCCATTCTTGTTTCCTTTAATTTAAAATTGAGTAATTTAAAATCGAGATACGGCACATATACTCATAATACAGAGATCGCATGCACGTAGATTTCATATTGTACAAAAATCTTTTTTGTCAATTCAATTATTCTATAAAATTGCAAAAACACAAAAAAATCAAATAAACACCTATTTTTAGTCATAATATTCAATAAGAAGAGCTAATTTTTCACCTTTTAGAATATAGTCTTATTATATAAAACATCATGCATAATATAAAATATATCATAAATATAATAAATAATATAGCACAAAGTTATTTATTTTATAGAAAATGTATAAATAAAACTATTGAATATTAAAATATTATATATAAATTAATATTGTTATTTACTAATTTATTATTAAATTTAATTAATTTATAGTTTCCACTATAATAATTCATTATTAAATATAAAAAGTAGATTATACAGTTTTTAAATTTTAAATAACATATTTTATAAAATAAAAAATAAATATATATGTAATATACATATAATATTATTAATTAATACACCATAATGTTTTATAATGAGACATGAAATACTTTTTATTTACATGAGATAATATCAAGATTTTAAATATATTAATAAAATAAATTTTATTATATATATCCTAAAGTCATTTCTACTGTTTAAAGAAAAATTCAATTTTGCTACAAAATCGCCTTATTTTTTTTAGTCTATTATATTTTATATTAGTCTATTATATTTTATAAAAGCAGCATTACACGTATAGAAGGTAATATCTATGATATGCGATAAACAGAAATACATAGTGTCATTGTAAAAACTATTGCAGCTACGTTTTTACAAGTAAGCAAAATTTGTAGATTGATGCACTTGCATAAATGATATGATTCTAACATATAAACGAAATCATCAACATCTTTTACATAGGATCGTGTATGACCAGCTCTTCTGTAATTCCCCCAAAAGCGCCCAAAATCATTCATCAAGAAACATATCACGGTATTTGTCGTGTTGACCCTTATCATTGGTTACGTGCATCTAATTGGCAAGATGTTTTTAAAAACCCTCATTGTCTTGACGCAAGCATCCGACATCATCTCGAAAATGAAAATTCTTATCAAGTTGCTCAAATGGCTGATACAAAGCCAATACAGGATTTGCTTTTTACTGAAATGAAAAGCCGCATTCAGGAGAATGATAGTTCTGTTCCTATAAAACATGGTCCTTTTGCTTATGGATTTTCTTATGTGACCGGTGGCCAACAACCACATTATTTTCGTACACAAAGGAATGGAGGAGAAAAGAACATTTACCTTAATGGTGATGTTTTGGCTGAAGGGAAAGAATATTTCAATTTTGGTTCGGTTCAGGAAGCTCCTGATCATACACATGTGGTATGGACCTATGATGATACAGGGGCAGAGTTTTATACAGCTAAAATTCGTAATTTTGAGACATTGTCTGATTGTATGGACACAATCACTGATACATCTGGTCAAATTGTATGGGATGCTAAATCTGAAGGTTTTTTCTATACTAAGATGGATAAAAATCATCGGCCTTCAGAGCTCTATTATCACCGATTAAACACTGATCAATCACAAGATAAGCTCGTTTTTCGTGAAGATAATCCAGGATTTTTTTTACACGTAAGCGGTTCTAAGCTTAATGATGTTATTTATATTAATATTCATGATCATGAAACATCAGAAATCTGGTTGATCCCTGCTGAGGCGCCTTTTACTACTCCCCAATGTGTACGAAAACGACAAAAAGGTATTGAATATTCGCTTACAGAAGGTGGTGATGTTTTTTATATCCTGACCAATCTAGATAACGCAAAAGATTTCAAGATTATGGTAGCACCATATAAGTCTCCACAATCAGAAAATTGGTCTGAGTTTGTTCCACATCGGCTTGGGTGTCTAATATTATCCCATGATGCTTATCAAGATTTTCTTGTATGGATAGAGCGTTTTGAGGGTCTTCCGCGTATAAAAGTAATGGAACGTACCACTAAAAAAATTCATTCTATTACTTTTACTGAAGAAGCTTATGCTTTAGGTCTACAAGGGGCTGCAGAATATAACAGTCCAACCATTCGCTTTTCCTATTCGTCTATGACAACACCTGATCAAGTGTTTGATTATGAGATGAAGAGTCGCAAACGAATGCTTTTAAAAACGCAAATAATTCCTTCTGGACATAATAAAGACGCATATATAACACGACGTCTTACAGCAATAGCAGACGATGGCGAGAAGATTCCTATTTCACTTTTTTATCATAAAAATACCCCTCTTGATGGTAGTGCGCCCTGTTTGCTTTACGGTTATGGGGCCTATGGAATCTCCATCCCAGCCAGTTTTAATAGCAATGTACTTTCTTTGGTGAACAGAGGTTTTATTTACGCTATTGCCCATATTCGTGGAGGAAAAGAAAAGGGAGTTGAATGGTATGAGAAAGGAAAACACTTCTTTAAGCACAATACATTTACAGATTTTATTGCTTGTGGGCGTTATCTTGTAAACAATAAATTCACTTCTCACGACCGACTCATTGCTCAAGGTGGTTCAGCAGGAGGGATGTTGATGGGGGTCATTGCTAATATAGCTCCACAGGATTTTGCTGGAATCGTAGCGAATGTGCCTTTTGTTGATGTTTTAACTACCATGTTAGACGCTTCATTGCCACTCACCCCTCCAGAATGGCCCGAATGGGGGAATCCTCTTGAATCAGAAGAGGATTATAAGCTTATCACTTCCTATTCACCTTACGATAATATCAAAGCTCAAAACTATCCCCCTATACTTGTAATGGCAGGATTAACAGATCCTCGTGTAACTTACTGGGAGCCTGCGAAATGGGTGGCAAAATTACGAGAATTAAAAACAGATAATAATGCGATTTTATTACGCATCAATATGGACTCAGGTCATGCAGGTGCAGCAGGACGTTTTTCAAAGTTAGAAGAAGTTGCATATATGTATGCGTATATCCTAAAAATAGCGAAAAAAAACGATATTCATTAAAACGTCTTTAATTTCTTTAAAAGGCTCCAATCATTCATGAGATTTTGGAGCCTTTCATAAAAATAAAAAACTAAATTTAAAATCCATACTCTTCATAAAGTTTCAAAACATAATCCCAGTTAATTAAACGATCCACAAAAGATTCGAGATATTTTGGGCGCGCATTACGATAATCAATGTAATAGGAATGCTCCCACACATCGACACCCAAAATAGGTTGAGCATTGTGAACTAAAGGATTTTCACCATTAGGCGTTTTCATAATCTCAAGTTTGCCGTCTTTAACAGCAATCCACGCCCAACCAGAACCAAATTGGGCAGCACCAGCAGCAATAAAATCAGCACGGAATTTGTCATAACCACCTAGATCAGCTTCAATAGCTTTTGCTAATTTTTCAGGAAGTTTTTGACCACCACCGTCTTTTTTCATCCACAGCCAAAAATGGTTGTGATTATAATATTGTGCTGCGTTATTGAACAACGCAGTATTTTTTTCAAAACTTTTTTTAACAATATCTTCAAGGCTTTCATTTTCTAAGCCTAAATCTTTCACAAAATTATTGGTATTAGTAAGATAAGCGAGGTGATGCTTATCATGGTGATATTCAAGCGTTTCGCGTGACATATAAGGGGAAAGGGCATCATAATCATAAGGCAACGGCGCCAATTCAAAAGCCATTTAAAAATCTCCTCGATTCTAATTAAAGCTCGCTTCACAAACTTCATTTGCCATTTACCGAATCTAAAAGCAAATGTTGAATACCTCTTTATATGAAATTAATTTTGACGATCATCTTTTCATAAAGGTATTTCTAAGTATACGCGCTTAATCAACTAAAATACCATTAGTTTATAGTATATTGTTTTTCAAGATTTTTTCCATCTGTGAACTCAAAAAATATCATATTTTATTTAAGAATGGTATACTATTTCATTGAAAGCCATAAAGGTAAATTTATATAGCTATTCAGGTTTGTTTTTTGTTTCCTGAAATTATTGTCAAAATACCACACCAATTGTTTTCAATATTTGCGAAGTTTTTCCACCCCTATTCATGAGTATACCACTATTTTATCACAGTATTCGTAACAGAGTGTGAGCGATTCTATTTCGGCAAATACTATAGATTTTTGTATAGACTTTAGAAACTTTTATAAGTCCAATGGCATTTGATAGTTTACAGATATTTGTCTTCAATGCGCTAATGCGCTTGTTTATGAGAACATAATTTTATGTTTTTCACGCATTATTCGCCTAATCTGTAAGTAAGGTCAGATGAATTGGTTTACATAGAACGACTAAAAATAGAGACTGTGATTAAGAAGCCCCAAAATCATCAACGCGTAAAGTCTCTCTGTTTCATTTAGAGAGCTTAGATTTGAGTGTATAAAGAAAATTGCAGTCCATAATATCTCTAAATACATCAGTAAAGCACAAAATTTACATTTCATGTTGCCATAAAATGGATAAATAAGATAGCAAAATATGAAAAATATCAAATAACTGATAGTTTAAGAGCCATTCCTTATGTTAAAATGATATGCTAATATGGTTTTCACGCATTTTGCATCAAGACAACACTAATAAAATTTCAAAACTTTATGATAAAAAAGTAAAAGCTTTTATTTTCAGATATTGCGCATAGTCGTGGGAATCGCTATAAGGTGCAAAAATAGCTGTGAGCGTGTTTTTCTTTTGGGGTATAGCCAAGCGGTAAGGCACCGGTTTTTGGTACCGGCACTCCCTGGTTCGAATCCAGGTACCCCAGCCAATATAATCAAATCAATAGGTTGTATAAAAGTTCGGGATTTTAATTCCGTTGATTTTGTTGAGTTATTTTTCTGTCTATCCCGAACCTTTTTGTAGATTATTCTCAATCATTTTATCCAAATATGTAATCAGATTTTCTAGTATCTTCCTGACTCTTATTTTTATTAATCGTATAGTACTAATATACGATAAGGGGCGCTAATGGCAATTGTGCGTTTCAAATGCAAGGACTTAAAATTATTTTATACAAAAGGTTCCACAAAAGCTATTTGGCCAGATTATGTAAAGAGATTATGCGTTATCTTAACGGCTTTAACAAGTGCTACGACGTCTGAAATGTTGAGAACACCTGCCTTTAAAAAGCGTCCTCTTAAAGGTACGCTTACAGGATACTGTTCTATATGGGTGAATGGAGCTTGGCGTGTTACTTTTCGCTTATAGGAGCAGATGTGGAGCTTGTTTATTATCAAGATTGCCATTGATGAAAGGAACTAAAACAAATGATGCATAACCCCGCACATCTGGGCAAAGTTCTAAAAGTAGCTTTCTTAGAAGAAATGGGGGTAACAGTACAAAAATTAACTGATCATCTCCATATGACAAGAGCTTCTCTATCAAGAGTGATTAACGGTCATGCTTCTATGAGTACCCAACTTGCAGTGAAATTAGAACTAGCTGGTTTTAGTAAAGCAAAATTTTGGTTGGATATGCAAACGAATTATAATTTATGGCAAACAATGCAACAGACACAACCACCTATTTCTCCTCTGGTTTCTAATGCACCTCAAACGTCGCTTTGATTTCGTTTATAATTTTGATGGGGCTTTGGTTTGTTTTTTAGCTGTCGCACATTGCTCTAACCTTTTTGAAGTTTTTTTTATGGCTTCTCTTGCGAGGCGTTTTCTATCGACTGTTTTGGTATGAAGGGATACTATTTTATCTTCTGTCCAGCCAAAAAGCGCTTTCATTTGCAAAACTGTAGCACCAGCATAGCAGCGTGTGGCTGCTAATTTTCGCAATCCGTATGCCGATTTTTTTAATCCCTGTTGCATTATATGTTCTCAGCGTATCCCGTTCTGATCCATATGGATCAGATTCCGCCGTACCAGTTAAAAAAGCCTGAATCCTATGATAATGTACCAATTGAACAGCTTTTCTAGTTTGGTTATTAACTTGGGGAGCTTGTATCTGAGTAGTACTCTCCGCGCAACTGAAAAGAAACATTTCAATAATGTTTATTTCTAATAAAACTGCTTTTTTGAAAAATAACATTAATTCCCCCCCCTCCTTTTTATTAATCGTCAGTCATGTAATTGATTCGTTTGGTAGATACAATGATATCTCATTTGTTGTTAAAGACACTAAATTTAGGTGTGTAAAATAAAAAATACACAATATCGTGATTTTTTTATTGTCAGGATGGGGCAATAGTATTTTATAGCGTTGCTGTACCTGTCGGGTTGCGTCTAAAATTACGGAAAAGGTATAACCTCTCTTATAAGTTTATCTGATTGTTCAGAGCTCTGCTTTTGCGGTTTTTTTTATTGTCTTATTTACAATTTATTGTTTTATTTACAAAAAGAAACACATATTAAAATCACCGAAAAACTTGCAAAAAGAACGCCCTCAAAAGCGGGTCAAGGGTGAGTAAAAGGTGTGCCAAATAAAACAACACGTCTTTTGAAAGAGGCCGCTCTTACCGCTTGCTTTACTTGTAAATATCGGTATAAGCTTTGGTACAATCTTAATCTGTCTCGTTGTCATGAACCAAAGGTGCTATTGCCACGCGCCCTATCATTTAAATCGCACCACCATCCTCCCCTGTCACTTGCAAAGGCAACACATTACCAAGCAATGGCTAAATAAGCCGTGGAGTATTTGAGTGCTTATTTTTCTAGATAAGAGACCGTGTACACAATGTGAGTTTTGAAAGCGCTTTAAATGATGAGAGTTTTGAAATGCAAGTAATCCCCTAATCAAGGGGTGGTAGCTGTCAAGATGCGGATAGAGGCAGTGCGATGTATTCTCCTCTCTGTTTGGTTTAATGAAGAGACGACCCTAGCGGGTCGTAGGGCACTAAATTGGTATCATGAGAAATGGGATGAGAAACGCAATATTGGTTTAGGGGCCGAGCATGATTGATCCAGTCATGGTGCGGATGCTTTTGGTTTGATATGCATTGTTTATAAAGCTTTTCTGCGCACTGAAAAGGTGAGATGCAGTTTATAACCTCCTGATAACAAAGAGGATCGTCCAGTACATGTGTGCAAAACAATAGTGATAAGATTAAGTTTAATAACGATATAAATGTATCTTTTATGATTTTATTATTTTTTTAAATATAATTTTGCACTTTATCTGAAGTACATCATAATAAATTTAAATATATAAAATTTGCAGTTCAAGTTTATATATTAATACAAATTAGCTTTTCTTTACTATGAAGGTTATAACATAAGTAGTTATCTCTATAAAAAGAACATGAAGAGTCTTGTAGAGGGATGATTAAATGGTGCAGTTGGAGGCTTTCTCGATGGAGTAATGGCAGCCAGAATAGAAGGAGCTAGTTGAGCCGTTGCAGGTAATTACCATCAATGTCATCGATAAAGTGAAGGAATGCTGTTTCTAATTTATTGGAAATAGCTAGAAAGATATTTCTGAGATCGGTAATATTGTGAACATAATTTAAAAGCTATGGCACAACTGATTTTAGAGATATCTATGATAATATAGATCTTATTTTGATTTTTTTGTTATGAATGTTATCTATAAAGTTATAAATTTATTTCTTCTGATAATTATAGGCATTTTTGTATGTACTTTGTTATTTAGATTTAACCATTATAATTGGCAATAAGCTGTAGAAAAGCGCTATACATAGAAATTATGGTATTTATAATAATACATGATTTTTATTATATCATCTAATATATTATTTATAAAATTAAATAATTATTATATATTTAAATAAACTATAAAAACATCATTAATGATAATAAGTATTATTATTTATTATATAAATTTATAATATATGTATTTTAATGTCTTAATGAATTTATTTCCTTATTACAAAATATACGCCTATAAGGGATATCCTTTAGCTTATTGTATCAATCCCATTCTCTAATTTTATACTAAGATCTTTCATGGTATAAAACAATTTACGATGGTATATGAATTGAGAGTTCTAATTCAAATATCTTAATTTATGCATTGGAAAGTTTCTATAAATGGGGGAATATTGTCAAGAGATGGCCAATGTGCTTATGGGAGTTGGCAGATGATAAGTTATTTGTTCGTTTCCGCACAGTGAAAACTTTATTTTATAGATAAACAACGTTACAAAAAAGAGCATACAATAGTTTTAAATTTTTACTCATCATCTTGAGGAAGAGGGAGTGAAGCGATTTCTGTATCAAGTGCATCCATAAAATTGATAATAAATGCAGCATTAGACCCAAAATCTCTCGGCAGATAACGCGAAGCAGAGCGCATATCAACAAAAGTTGTATCACCCTCATCGGTCAAACGTATTACAATGTCCGAAATAAAACCAAGGTAAAAAGTTTTTGCTATCGTTTCGATATAAATCTCATTTTTTTCACCTTTAAACTTCCGTTGAGCCACAACAGGCCAATCGTAAGTTGCCAAAACATTGAGAACTGAATTGTGAATACGATCAGATGAGCCATCATAGCGGCGTCCTGACATTTCTGGCCATTTCGACATTTGTAATGCTGCTTGTTCAACCAAAACATTCTTAAGCAGTAAAGCATCACGGGGACGTGCTGCGCGAAAAAAAGCTGGTGGGTTTTGTGTATCAGTAGAAACATCATAAAGAGCTGGAAAAGCAAACCAAAATACAAAAAATAACACTAATGGTGTAGCAGTGATCAATGAATAAATGATCCCTTTTAAAGCTTTCATGCCTCCTAGAGCACCATACATCCATAAACTATAAAGTGCTTTGAATGCAAGAAAAAGAGCAATAGCAACACAGCAGGCAGAAATGATAATGAGAATGATGAAATCAATGACATTAATTACAGAAAAGCGCTGTAACAGGATTGAAAATAACAAAATAAAGAATGCTAACCCGCCAAAACGAGGAGACCACACCGCTGCCCTTGAGATTAACCGAATATATTTTTTTTGCATGAAGTGTTCTTTTCCTCAACTGTAAACCCTAAGCAAAATTTTTTTCAGATTTTGTATCTTAAAAAGCTTCTGGTCATACAACAAAAGTAAAGCACTGGTTTTTGAGATCAAGGGTATATTATATTCGTCAAATTTCCAGTAATTATTTTAGTGCCTTCATTGAAGGTAATAACCATTCTTTTTGTAGTTTATCATAATATCTGGCCAGTTTTATAAGAATAATTTGTAAGCACATAGAAATAAATTCAGAGAGAAAGCTGTCATATTTGAACTTTAAGTAAGTACTAACAAATTATCTGATGATGATTGAATGAAAGTTCTTAATTACTTAAAAATTAATATTGAAAATTTAGATAACATATAAAGAAGTAAATAATGAATGATCACTATGAAACAACAGATATCTTACCTTATGAAACTAAAAGATGAGCTTATCTGCAACAAAGATCGTATTCTTTTTCATATTTATAATCAATAGATCGTTTTTCATGTACTTGTTTGGCAAGATTTATATTTTAAGAAGCAGTTGTTGTAGCGATCATGATGAATGATTTTTTTACTGCAACAAAAAATTCAGTTTTTTAAAGTTGCAATAAGAATTGCATTTTCATTCTGATATTCAGTTGATGAAGGTTGAAAATAACCATTTTGATATACTTTTATTCACGCTTATAGAAAGAAGCATTTGTGCAGTAAAGATTACTGTACTTTTATTCATTCAATATGCGACAGGTTGCAGATGAAAAGAAGGCTTCGCTTTCTTTCTTTGCAAGGAAGGAGGGGGCGAAGATACGTAAGAGTGCAAAACCTTTATTCAAATTTTTAGCAACCAAAACTGAATTGACATTGTTTTTAGGCTTTGCTTGTTTGAGCTCTATAATTTGTATTGGTTTTCCAATGATAAGATCGAGTGTAGCATCAGGGGCCGTTCGATCATTAAGACTGTAGAAAATAATTCCGTCGTGTGTGTAGGCTGCGAGTGACCAAAATTGTGTTGTCTTCAAAGCCTTTAAATGAACAGGGCCATTTTCAAGATCAAATCTGCAGACTTTAAGAAGGAAGAGCGGATCGGTAGTCTGCTGAATAGGATTATTTGCATCCAGGTCAACAAATTGATAAGGGGCTCCTGATTTTTTAAGCTCTGTCCATATATTATTTTGTACCCAATAGGGTATGAGAAAGAGAACGCAAATATGCACAATAGTAGCGCCAATAATTGCAAGAAGCGCGGCGTGAATGAACCTAATCACAGTTTATTTGTCCTGATGGAATCTGTTCTACCGATGGCATCGTAAGCTTTTGCAATGCCGTTGCAGAGATGATTGAGGTATCGTATAAGGTGAGAATAAGCCCAAATTCTTTTTGGCTAACTGTTGCAAGCCAATTGCCGATTTGCGGTTGTGTTGAGATGTTGATGCGTAACGAGCCATCACTTTCATAGGTAATGTTGTCGGTATAGAGTTCGAAAGGTATTTCTTTAGATGCAGTGTACGGTTTGAGTGATCTGTCAGCTGTATAAACGGTAAAAAGACGTGCTTCAGGGATGTGGCCTTTAAGTAAGTAATGGCAATGGGGGCGTAGTGGACGTCCGTGGGTATCTTTCCAAATTTGGAAAACAAGACCTTCTGTGCGTCCAATTGAAATATCACCTCGTTTAGCAGTGCGTGCGCGAGTGTAGGGATCAGTGTTGGACGTTCCCACTTGAGGGTAAGCACTCCATTTGCCAATTGTAAAACGTCCAAAATTATTAAAGGAATTGAGTACATAATCAACACTCAATGTTCCGCATAAAATGGAAAAAGCAAAAATGAAAAAGGGCATTATAATTTTGACAAACATGATAAGATATCTCGAATTCAAGGTTTTGAGGTTCCGATAGGTTCCCTTTTCAAAGAGAGTGCAGATGTTTTTTTTAGATTGTTATTAATCAAACTTACAATATTCAATGTTTTAGGTGAGAGCCTGTAGGGTATTGGGGGTGCAAATTCAGAATCATTATGGGAAGGGAGTGTTGGTGGTTGATAAGGAAGGAGAGAGTCTTTAACACCATAGAGTTGTTTGAGCATGATGTTCTGATGTGCAACAAACATGATGTGATGCCATATCATGGCAGGAACACCACCGCCAAAAGCGCGATTCATTGGTGAAAAATTATCATTACCCATCCATACAGCTCCCGTATAATTACCGGTAAAGCCAACAAACCACGCATCGCGATAGGATTGTGATGTTCCAGTTTTTCCGGCAACAAGAGTCATGGGGAGGGCGGCGCGTTTACCGGATCCTCGTGTTGTAACACCAACCATCATTTGGTTCATATAAGCTGCTGATTGGCTACTGAGGACTCGATGAAGTTTATTTCCGTTATGCTCAAAGTCCCATATCACATGCCCATCTATTGTCCTAATTTGCGTGAAAACATGGCGATTTCCAGCCATTCCTCCATTAGCAAAGACATTAAAACCGGTTGCTTGATCCATGGGTGTCATATTGGATGTACCCAGAATCATAGTTTTATGTGATAAAATATGTGCATCAATCCCCATATTTTTGATAAGATCTATGATAGGTTTTGTATCACGGTTAAGATATTGGTAGGTCAGATAGACAGGAACTGTGTTGATGGAAAAAGCTAGAGCCGTTGCTAAATCAATTTTACCAAGATAACGACCAGAGTTATTTTTTGGTGACCAGCCTCCCCAATTGATGGGAGCATCTAAGACGATTGTTGAAGGGGATAACCCATGTTCCATTGCGAGTGCATAAACATAAGGTTTGAACGAAGAACCAGGTTGTCTCCCACCTTGTGTTGCTCTGTTAAATTGGCTTTTTTTATAATCTACACCTCCAACAATTGCACAGACAGCGCCGTTATTGTCGAGTATAACGGCAGCAGCTTGTGTGACGTGATATTGTTGACCATATTGCTGTAAATGATACGCTATTGATTCCTCTGCTGCTTTTTGAATATTCGGATCGAGAGTAGTTTGAATAATTAAATTATGGCTTGGAAGTTGGTCAGCCATTTTTTTTACTTCGTCAAATGCCCAATCAAGAAAATAATCAGGTTGCGTAGTTTTTATTTTTGGCAGTGCTCTGGCAGGATGACGATGAGCGTTGATAATTTGGCTCTCAGTCATAAAACCACTATTAACAAGATTAGCAAGGACCACATTGGCACGTGTTTGTGCGGAATAGAGGTGACTATGAGGAGCATATTTGCTTGGGGCTTTGAAAAGTCCTGCTAACATAGCAGATTCGCTGAGGGATATATAACGTATGTTTTTTCCAAAATAAAATTTTGCAGCTGCTGCAATACCAAAATTATTTCCTCCCATATATGCACGGTCAAGATAAAGTTGTAAAATCTGTTTTTTGCTGAAATTTGCTTCTAGCCAAAGAGCAAGATAGGCTTCTTTAATTTTGCGTGTTATAGTTCTCTCATTTGTTAAAAACAAGTTTTTTGCTAGTTGCTGGGTAAGAGTTGAACCACCTTGAACAATGCCCTTAGCTTGCATATTTTGCGAGATTGCTCGTGTAAGCCCTTGTAAATCAATCCCCCAGTGATTGAAAAAATGTCGATCTTCTGTTGCAAGAACCGCTTTAATAACATAATCGGGCATTTCTTCAACAGGAACAAACACTGTTGGTAATGCACCGCGGTGACCGATGGGATTTCCATAGCGATCTAGAAAAAGAATAGAAAATTTTTTAGGTAAAGACCAATTTTCTTTTGTTAATTGGAAAACAGAAATACCAACGATGGTGAAAAGAGCAAAGCCAATCAATCCTAATGTCAGCGTTTCATCGAGAATTTCTACTATAAAACGTTTCCATCCTCGGATACGAAAAGATTGTGAGATGATTTTTGCTCTATTCCAGAAGAAACTGTGGGCAGATCGTATGCGATAAAGCACTGTATCGAATAGTGCATCTAATTCAATAAGTGTAGGGCTGAGAAAGAGTTTATGATGTTGTCCTTTCTTTTTTTTAAAAAAATTAAACATTTAAAGAGAGCCCATTGCAAAGTAACGCAACCAAACAAATCTATAGTAATTATATGGAGCGAAAGTAATTTTTTGCTATAGTGCTAACAGAGAAAGCGTTTATTGTTTATATAGTGATATTTTATTTATCATAAATTATTTATACAGTTTTTATATTTATTTAGAATCATCTTTTTTCATTATTTTATAATTTTTAAAAAGATTTTAGTTTGAAATTTTTAGCGCCATTATCTTGTTACACAGAGGGTAAATTATTATTCTGATGTAGTTTTTGAATAAAGAAACATTGTTCATCCTCTATTCATCTAAAATGAATTATGAAATATCTATGATGAAAAAATTTTTCTTATTCATAATAATAGTAGTTTTTTTAGGGGCGGATTCTGTTCTAGCTGCTGGTTGTGCTGAAGTAGGTAGAAAAGTTGCTGCCCAAGAGAATGGAGTTTTGGTTCGTTCAAAACCGGTTGTTCAGGATGGAAAGGATATGTGTATGATTGTGGTTGTTGTACCGGCCCGTGAGGGTGAAAAGCTGCGCCGTGTTGAAATTTTTGTTCCCGCCGATTAGCGTTTGTCAGATGTTGTGATGCGTATTTTAATTGTCGAAGATGATCGAAATCTCAACCATCAATTAGCAGAAGCTGTGAAAAGTGCGGGTTACATTTCAGATAGTGCTTTCGATGGTGAAGAGGCTTATTTTTTAGGGAGCACAGAGTCTTATGATGCTGTGATACTTGATATTGGTTTACCACATATAGACGGAATTCGTGTTGTGGAAAAATGGCGTGCAGAAGGGTACAGCATGCCTGTTTTGATGCTAACAGCGCGGGATCGTTGGTCTGATAAAGTGCGGGGGATTGATGCAGGTGCGGACGATTATGTTGTTAAGCCATTCCATTTGGAAGAAGTAATGGCGCGGTTGCGGGCGTTAATTCGTCGAGCTACTGGTCATGCGACAAGCACGTTATGCTGTGGTAGTGTTATGTTAGATACTAAAACTTCTCGTGTTTTTGTTGATGGCCAGTTGATTAAATTAACATCCTATGAATTCAGGCTTCTTTCATATCTCATGCATCATTGTGATAGAGTGGTTTCAAGGACAGAGCTTATCGAACACCTTTATGATCAGGATTTTGATAAGGATTCAAATACGATTGAGGTTTTTGTAGGTCGCTTACGCAGAAAGCTTGGAGTGGATTTAATTGAAACTATCCGAGGGATGGGCTATCGCGTGAGAACACCAGGTGATCAATGAATGTTTTAAAAAAGAATAACCGGCTTAAAAGGCTATTTTTTTTCGTTAGTAGATCTCTTAGTTTACGCGTTATGATCTTATCAACATTATGGGTTGTTATTTCGCTTTCATCGATTTCTACAGTCAGTATTTTATTTTACAGACGCTCAAGTGAACAAAATTTAGAGCGTATTCTTTTTGCTCAGCTTTATAGTCTCATCGCCACGGTAACGGTGTCACCAGAGGGGAATTTAAGAGGGAGTGTTGGAATTGATGATATTCATTATTCAGATCCTACAATGGGGTGGTATTGGGAAGTTGTTGCAATATCAGATAATCTAAAAGGAAGATTAACTTCTCCGTCATTGGGAACAGGGGAAATATTTTCACCAAGTGAGGCCGATATACCTTTTGACAACAAATTCTTTCGTTCGTATCGAATCAAGGGAGGTGATGGACAAAATCTACAGGTCATTGAGAGCGATGTTGTTCTTGATAATCAAAATCGTGTTGCACGTTTTCGCCTCATTGGGAATATCGATGAAGCACATGCGCAAGTACAGGAATTTCAGAGGATTTTACAAATTTTTCTTTGGAGTTTTGGTATAGGGAGTGTTCTTATTAACATTGCCCTTATTTTCTTTAGTTTTCAGCCGTTAAAGCTTATTCGACGTGCATTGAATGATATCCGCAAAGGCAGGGTTCACTATGTCAATACAGATTTAGTAAGCGAAGTCATGCCGCTAGCGCAAGAAATGAATGCTCTCATCAACAGCAATCAACGTATTATTGAACGGTTTCGCACACAGGTTGGTAATCTTGCACATTCATTGAAGACTCCCCTATCAGTGATTATAAATGAGGTTGATAAGATGGATGGAGAACAGGTTCTTTTACTGAGAGAGCAAACGCAAATAATGCAAGCCCAAATTAATCATTATCTTCAGCGTGCACGGATTGCCGCACAATGCGATAGTATCATTTATCATACATCCGTTCGCAGAGTAGTTGATCGTTTAATACGAGTTATGGAAAAGCTTAATCCTGAAAAAGCTTTTCAACTTGTTATGGAGGACAATGATATAATTTTTTCTGGTGAAAGGGAAGATTTAGAGGAAATTTTAGGGAATTTGATTGAAAATGCTGCTCAGTGGTCTCGCACAAAAGTTCTGATTTCTTGTCGTGTAGAAGAAAATATCGAAAAAGCAGAATCTTTTAATATTTTCATAGAAGATGATGGCTCTGGTTTAACAGAAGACAAAATTGATGAAGCTTTAAAAAGGGGACGTCGATTTGATGAAAGTAAGCCAGGGACGGGATTAGGGTTATCGATTGTTTCAGATCTAGTTAATGAATATGGTGGAAATCTTTTTTTGTCACGTTCTGCTTTGGGTGGGTTATGTGTAAAAGTTGTATTACCAAAGCGGGGATAAACATATTTACTTTTTAATCAGAAAATATATGTTGAAATTTGTAAGCATGCAGTAGTCTTTTTACAAAGATTAAAGAGAGCAGAGTATTATTTTAGAATTTTAAGTGATAATATCTGTTCATGATGAAAATAGAAAAATAAAATTTTGTTGTCCTTGATGCATATGAGAAAAATAAATGATAAATTTTATGATACTATCCATAAGAAAATGGAAATCTCTCGTTTTACATCAGTGTTTTCATGCATAAGGGAAGAGTATAAATTGTCTACATTTTTTGATTTTCGGATTGGTATCAAAGTGATATGCTGTTACTAGTTTTGGCCGCATTTTTTCTCATTTTTCTAGCATGTATTCTTTTTCTTTCGCTCCATAATTATGGAACAAAAGAAAAGCGGAGAGCTGGTACCATTAAGAGTTATAGAAATTATGTGTATTCGATTGGTTTTGATAAGACTTATACCCATTATAAAAATAATCATATTCTTAAAGCTTTAAGTATTTTGTTTGTTCTTCTTGTGACGTGGAGCATTTACGGTATTATAGGTAATCCAGAAGCTAAAAGTTATTATTTTAGCACCTTAATGGACAAAGATCCAAAAACGCTTAGTAAGCAGGAACAGCTTGTTCGTCTACAAGCCCTTTTTTTTCGCACACCCTATGATGGCAAGTTAGCAGATGTGTTAGCACTAGGGTACCTCGAGGGAGGTCAATTTCAGGATGCAGTAAACACTTATTTAGATGCACTGCGCTTGAATGGAGAAACGGCTCCAAGACTTGTGGGATATGGGTTGGCGTTGGTTGGTTATGGGGGTGGAATAATGACGCAAGAAGCACAAAATGTGTTTCATAAAGCAGCGGATTTAGCACCAAAAGATTTTTATCCTCGTTTATTAATCGCTGAAGCGCTTTATCAGGCGGGGAAGTCTGTGCAGGCAGTACAGTTTTTACAAGATTTTCTTAATGCAATGCCTGAAAATTTTACAGGACGATCACGTGTTGAAGCCATGATCATGCGGTTACGTGATGTATCTGATTAAAATACTGAGAAAAGTAATTTTAGCCAGTTTAGGTTATTAAGCAGGAGAGGGTATTTAAGAGTGTTGAGATTGGATAAAAAGTCGCGTCCATATGCAAGATATGTCAAGCTTCTTTGCGAGATAAGGCATGTGAATAGTAAATGTTTTTATATACTGCATTTATAAAAGAATTTTCGCAGACAATCTATGAAGAGCTACTCATTCCATAACTCTTCTTCATTGAGGAGTGTTTTAAAGCAGCGAAAAAAAAAGCGATTGCTGCTAGTCTTATTATATTGTTTGATTATAGCAATTGCAGCGAGTCTTATTATGTATGCAATGCATAATACAGTAAGTTTTTTTCGAATGCCATCTGAAATTACAAGAGAAGATATTATAACGGGACGTCCTTTACGTTTAGGCGGTTTTGTTGAAAAGGGAACGGTTGAGTATGTTGGAGAGAAGGGCGTTGTTTTTTTTGTAACAGACAACATAAAACGTGAAAAAGTAACTTTCAATGGTATCTTACCTGATCTTTTTCGTGAAGGTCAGGGGATTATCGTGGAAGGATATTTCGATAAACAGTATTTTTTTATAGGGACGCGTATTTTAGCAAAACATGATGAGACTTATATGTCTAAAGAAACAGCTGATCGTTTAAACAAACATCACAATGTGGAGAAATAATTCGGTTGTGCTTGTCGAACTAGGTCATATTTTTTTATCTGCAGCCTTTGCAGTAAGTTTACTAGCAGCTTTTTTACCTGCTTTGGGGTTTTTGTGGAGGGAGCGTTCGGTAATGCAAACAGCTATTCCCCTAACATATATTACCTTTACATTATTGTTCTTATCTTTTTTGATTATTGTCTACGCCTATGTCGTATCTGACTTTTCTGTTTTGAATGTTGTTGAGAACTCTCATTCGGAAAAACCGATGTTGTATAAAATCACTGGTGTTTGGGGAAATCACGAAGGATCCATGTTATTATGGGTTTTGAGTCTCGCTTTCTTTAGCACATTGATGGCATTGTTTAGCCAACATGTGCCAGAACAGTTTAAGGTACTCATTTTAATATGCCAAAGTTGGATCACAAGCGCTTTTCTTTTATTCATTCTTTTTATGTCTAACCCCTTTTTACGTGTTAATCCACCAGCATTACAGGGAAAAGATCTCAATCCTCTTTTACAGGATATTGCTTTAGCAATTCATCCACCACTTCTTTATTTAGGTTATGTTGGTTTTTCCCTTTGTTTTTCTTTTGCAATAGCAGCATTAATTATAGGACATGTTGATGGGCTTTGGGCGCGGTGGGTTCGTCCTTGGCTTTTACTTTCTTGGTGTTTTTTGACATTAGGTATTATGGTTGGGTCTTATTGGGCTTATTATGAGCTAGGATGGGGTGGTTATTGGTTTTGGGATCCAGTTGAAAATGTTTCGTTTATGCCCTGGCTTTCAGGAACGGCTTTTTTGCATTCTGCTCTTGTGCTTGAAAAGAGAGAGACATTAAAAAGTTGGACTTTATTTTTAGCCCTTCTTACTTTTTCCCTTTCTCTTATGGGAACTTTTCTTGTTCGTTCTGGTTTTTTAATATCTGTTCATAGTTTTGCTGTTGATCCAACACGGGGGCAGGCAATTCTTGCACTTTTATTCTTCTTTACAGGGGGGGCTTTTTTTCTTTTTGCTTTGCGCGTACCTCTTTTGAAAACAGGAAGATTATTTCAGCCAATTTCACGTGAAGGTTTTATTGTTTTAAGTAATTTATTACTCATAACGATAACGGCAACGGTATTAATTGGTACGCTCTACCCTTATTTTATTGAGGCATTTACCGGACAAAAAATTTCTGTAGGTGCCACCTTTTTTAACATTACCTGTGGACCTTTAATGATGTTATTATTGTTATTGACTCCATTTGGGTCAATGATGGCATGGAAACGCGGTGATTTTCTCGCAATTTTTGAACGGCTATGGTTTGTTTTTGCATTAGTTTGTGCGATCTGTTTTATAACATTTTATGCTACATCTTTGCGTGATATTTTTGCTGTTTTAGGAATTGGACTTTCAGCTTTTGTTTTTTTAAGCAGTGTAGCTGTTCTTTGGGAGAAGAGTGGACATCGCAAGACAGCTTTTAAGGTGCGGGTTAAGAGGTTTATTGGATTACCATGGTCTGTTTTTGGTGCTGTAATGGCGCATATGGGGTTAGGCGTTACATTATTTGGTATTACTTGTGTTGCAACTTTTACACAAGAGCGTATTCTAACCATGCATATAGGGGATATGGTAACGATAGCAGGTAAAACGCTTTATTTTGATGAAGTGCACGATAAGTCTGGTCAGAATTATTCTGCAATGGAGTTCCATTTTACAATACATGAAAATAAAAGTGCTATGCGCAAAGTAACAGCGTCAAAGCGGTTCTATTCAAGCCAAAATACCTCAACAACGGAAGTTGGTATTCAAAATCATGGCTTATCACAGTTATATATTGTGCCAGGACGTATAGATGATCGGGGACTTGTTGTGCATATATGGTGGAGACCTTACGTAATGTGTGTTTGGTTGGGAGTGTTCATGATGGCTATAGGAGGAGGCCTTTCTCTTCTAGGTTATTGGTTCCGCATCGGGGGACGCAAAAGGAAGTTTCTTGCTTTAACTTTTTTGAAAAGGCATTGAGATGAAAAATATATTGCTTTGGACTTTATTTTTTTTAATCATAATTTTTCCTTTGCAGTTAGTCATAGCAGTGGAGCCGGATGAAATTTTAAAGGATACAGTTCTTGAATCACGCGCACGAGATATTTCATCACGTTTGCGTTGTCCCGTTTGCCAACATCAATCAATTGATGATTCAGATACTCCCCTAGCACGTGATTTACGGCTTTTAATTCGAGAACGATTAAAAATGGGCTATACTGATCAACAAGTTATTAATTTTCTTGTTGAGCGATATGGTGAATTTATTCTCCTAAAGCCGACATTTAATAGAACAACTTGGTTTTTATGGCTGTCACCTTTGATCATTCTTATCATTGGTGTAAGCACCATATTTTTTCAGATAAGGCGACGAAAATTCAAAAATAATGATTTTGAATGTAGATGAAGAAAAACAGTCAAAAATACTATTATACTACAAGGAGATGCTATGTGAAGAAAAATTGAGTTTTTAATTTGTCATTCAACTTTGTTAATAATGATATGTTGTTATGTACTTAAACCTTACGAAACTTTAACAATTTAGACAGAAAACAGTAAGGTCTACTGTTTTATAAGTGATCGCATTCTGAAAAATATTGTTTATAGGAGCATATGCCAAATGGTTAAAAAAACTTTCTTTAAAACATTAGCCGCAGTGAGTTTTTCTGCTGCGTTGGAAAGTGCACTGTTTTTTAGTGGATGTGGATCAAGTTTATGGACAACAACGGCTCATGCAAATTCTGTCTTGACTTCATTAGTACAACAACAAGGGTTTGCAGATATTGTTTCTCAAGTAAAACCTGCAGTTGTTGCAGTGCAAGTGAAGAGTAATAAAAAGAGAGAAGAGGGATTTTTTAGCAATTTTTTTAATGGTCCAGGTATTGATCAGTTGCCAGATCAGCATCCTTTGAAAAGGTTTTTTAAAGAGTTTTATGATTTAAATAAGCCTAAAAACAAATTTTCATCGCGTTCACAGAGACTTCGTCCTATAGCTTTTGGATCAGGTTTTTTTATCTCGTCTGATGGTTATATTGTGACCAATAATCACGTGATTTCTGATGGCACAAGTTATTCTGTTATTCTTGATGATGGTACAGAATTAGATGCAAAGCTCATTGGGAAAGATCCGCGAACTGATCTTGCAGTCTTGAAAGTAAATGACAAAAGAAAATTCCCTTATGTTGATTTTGGCGATGATTCAAAGCTTCGCGTTGGTGATTGGGTTGTTGCAATTGGAAATCCATTTGGCCTTGGTGGAACTGTGACAGCAGGTATTGTTTCGGCACGAGGACGTGATATTGGCACTGGTGTTTATGATGATTTTATTCAGATTGATGCAGCTGTTAATAGAGGAAACTCTGGTGGTCCAACTTTTGATCTTGATGGGAAGGTTGTTGGAGTTAATACAGCAATTTTTTCTCCTTCCGGAGGAAATGTTGGAATCGCTTTTGCTATTCCGGCAGTGACAGCAAAACAGGTTGTGCAACAACTTATTGAAAAAGGTTCAGTTCAGCGTGGTTGGCTTGGAGTTATGATTCAGCCTGTGACAAAGGAGATTTCTGATTCGATGGGTCTAAAAGAAGCCAAAGGTGCTTTGGTGACTGATCCACTGAAAGGGCCGGCAGCAAAGGCGGGTATCAAGGCAGGTGATGTCATTATTTCAGTGAATGATGAAAAAATTAATGATTCTCGTGAACTGGCAAAGCGTATTGCAAATGTGAGACCGGGGGAAACTGTGACTTTGAGGATTTGGAGATCTGGTAAGGAGGATAATATCAAGGTTAAACTTGCTTCAATGCCTGAAGACGAAGGTAAGAATGAGAAGAGTTCAAAATATTCAAATGAACATAGTGACTCAGATGAAACATTGGAAGATTATGGTTTGATTATTGCTCCTTCTGAGGATGGTGTAGGGTTGGTTGTAACTGATGTGGATGCGGATTCAGACGCTGCGGATAAGGGAATACGCCCCGGTGATGTGATTGTGACAGTTAATAATAAATCTGCTAAAAAGATCTCTGATATTACCGATGCAATCAAGAATGCTCAAAAGCTAGGGCGATCAGCCATACTTCTACAAGTGCGAACAAATGATCAAAATCGTTTTGTTGCTCTTCCAATTTTCAAAAAATAACCCTTTGTTTGTAGTAGGGCGGAAATCTTATAGATTTTTGTCCTACAGCGCAATTTGATAAGAATAACGGAGATACGTTTTATGAAGATACTCGTTATCGAAGATGATTGTGAGACGGGGCGTTATCTCGAAAAAGCTTTTTTGGAGGCAGGACATTCAGTTGATGTTGCCTATGATGGCGATACCGGATATGCTTTAGCTGAAACAGAAAATTATGATGTTATGGTTGTTGACCGGATGCTTTTACATCGTGATGGGCTTTCTATTATTTCTGAATTGCGTGCTAAAGGCAATGAAACACCCGTTCTCATTCTTTCAGCTTTAGGGCAAGTAAATGATCGTGTGACGGGTTTGCGTGCGGGGGGCGATGATTATTTAACAAAGCCTTATGCTTTTTCTGAACTTCTTGCGCGTGTTGAAGTGTTACAGCGGCGTAAAAATCCTAAAGAAGCAGAAACGGTTTATTGTGTAGGAAATCTTGAGCTTGATCGTTTAGCACATACAGTGAAACGAGGTGAGAGAAATATCGTATTGCAACCGCGAGAATTTCGTTTACTTGAATATTTGATGCGATATGCTGGACAGGTTGTGACACGCACTATGCTTTTAGAAAATGTTTGGGGTTATCATTTTGATCCGCAAACAAATGTCATTGATGTTCATATATCCCGTTTGAGAGCAAAAATTGAAAAAGACTTTGATGTCCCTCTTCTGCATACAGTGCGTGGGGCTGGATATATGTTGAAAGCACCAGATAACAAAAAATGAATCGTCTGATCAATATAATGCGCACAACTGCGGTAAGGCTTTCAGCACTTTATATTTTATTGTTTGGGTTAGTTGCAATAGGGCTTTCCATTTATATGACAGCTTTTTCTGCTTCGTTGTTAATGGAGCAAACGGAGCAGGCTTTACATGAAGAATTAAGATATATTGAAAATGCTTATAATTATGGTGGGCTCTCTTTATTAATACGCACTATTGATTATCGTTCACGGCAACCAGGAGCTTTTCTTTATCTTGTTACTGATCCTATGGGGCGCATTTTAGCAGGCAACGTTGCGCGTATTGAATTAGGTCTTTTGAAGCATAATGGTTTTATTGCAAATTCTTTTTTGTATTCACGTTTTGGAGAACATGGCAAAACAAGTGAACACCGTGCTTTGGCAATTGTTGTTGCTTTGCCCAATGCTATGAAGATTCTTATAGGGCGAGATTTGGATGAACCAGAACGTTTTGCAGCAGTTATTCGTAAAGCTGTCATGATTGCTCTTGCGGCAATGGTTGGAGGGGCTTTACTCATATGGTTTTTTGTTGGTAGACGCGCATTACAAAGGATTGATCATGTCACAGCTGCATCACAGCGCTTAATGGATGGTGATTTCAGTGGGCGTTTGCCTATTTCTGGAGTAGGTGATGAGTTTGATCGATTGTCTGCTAATCTTAATGTTATGTTAGATCGTATTGAAGAATTAAATGTTGGTTTGCGTCAAGTATCAGACAATATTGCTCATGATCTGAAAACACCGCTAACACGCCTTAGAAATCGTGCTGAAGAAGCGCTTTCTGTGCAAAAGACAAAGCTTGAATATCGCCAGGTACTTGATGCTGTCATTGCTGAATCAGATCAACTTATTCGTACCTTTAATGCGATTTTAATGATTTCACGTATTGAAGCTAGCAGTGCAATTGAGCATCTTGAGGTTATGAATATGAAATTGATCCTTGAAGATGCCGTTGAAATTTATGAACCTTTTGCTGAAGAATCAGGTATTTTACTTCAGTTAGGAGATACATTTGATAAAGAGCTTAAGTTAAATCGTGAGCTTATTGCGCAGTCAATTTTTAATCTGATTGATAACGCGATTAAATATGCATCTGAAGATGGAAGGAAGACACAGGTTTGCTTATCGATGGAATATCGTGATGGACATGTGTTAGTTGTTATCAGCGATAATGGTCCAGGAATTGCAGCCGGTAAACGTGAAAAAGTAACAGAACGCTTTGTTCGCCTTGAAGAAAGTCGTACACAGCCCGGTTTTGGTATTGGTTTAAGTATAGCAAAAGCTGTTATGAAACTTCACGGAGGTGAGTTATTACTTGAAGATGCAAATCCAGGGCTTAGGGCTGTTTTATTATTTCCCTAAAAGATGTTTTTGCTGCATTACTTGAAGAGCTATAATTATTTTTCCTTAGAATATAATGCAATAGAAAAAAGATGAAATACTTTTCTAGGGGAGTATAGATGAAAAATGCTTTTTTAAAAACAGAGCTTCTCTCTTTATGTCCACTTGATGAGAGTGGTTTTCAATGGCTAAGAAACCTTGAAGAACAAGCGAAGCAAGAAAATTTAGAGTCGCTCGTTTCCATCATTTTAGAGAAGGGAAAGCAAATTGAATTTATAAGTGCGGTCATGACTTTATCTCCTTTTTTGCGTGAAGTTTTAATTGCTAATCCATCTTATCTTAGTCCATTATTGCATATTGGTATAGAAACAAGATTGAGCGAAATTATAGATGATATTTCTCTCATTGATAAAAGTGAATCCATACATGAAACTTTATTGATGGCTGCTTTAAGATGTAAAAAAAGAGAAGCACATGTTCTCATTGCTTTAGCTGATTTGAGTGGCGTCTTTACTTACGAAATTTCATGCACTTGGTTAACACGTTTGGGGGAAGCTGCATTAGGTGTAGCGCTGCGTTTTCTTTTAAGAGAAGCGCACGATCATGGTAAGATAAGTTTGTTGAGCCGTGATGATCCAGAAAAAGACTGTGGTTTAATCATTTTAGGAATGGGAAAATTGGGGGCAGGAGAACTGAATTATTCTTCTGATATTGATCTTATTGTTTTCATTGATGAAATGTCACCTCATATTGGTGATCTTTCTGAGAGTGTTGATGTATTTTCTAAAATGGTACGCCGATTGATCCGTATCATTCAAGAGCGTACCGTGGATGGATATGTTTTCCGTCTCGATTTTCGCCTTCGACCGGATCCAAATTCAACCCCTTTGGCCTTACCAGTAAGGACTGCGTTGCGTTATTATGAAGGACGTGGACAAAATTGGGAGCGGGCAGCTATGATTAAAGCACGTCCAGTTGCTGGTGATAAGAAGGCTGGCTTTAACTTTCTTAAAGAGCTTTTTCCTTATGTATGGCGGAAATATTTAGATTATGCTGCTATTGCTGATATCCATTCGATCAAACGTCAAATTCATGCATATAAAAATTATGGTCAAATTGCTGCTTATGGCCATAATGTAAAATTAGGGCGTGGGGGTATTCGTGAGATTGAGTTTTTTGTCCAGACACAACAACTCATTGCTGGTGGGCGTTTTCCTCAATTACGTGGTCGCCAGACAGTTGCAATGTTAACAGAACTTCACAAGCTTGGTTGGATTAGTGAGAGAACGAGAGATAGCTTGATAAAAAGTTATGTTTTTTTGCGAAATGTGGAACACCGTATCCAAATGCTTGCAGATGAACAAACGCATATTCTTCCAAACGATGTTTCTCAATTCACAAGTGTTGCATATTTGATGGGCTATCAAGAGAAGAGCAGTTTTATCCGTGATTTATTAAAAACGCTTCAGGTTGTTGAAAAGCATTATGCAGCGTTATTTGAGAACGAGCAAGAACTTGGTTTAGAAATTGGCAATTTAGTTTTTACAGGAGAAGAGGATGATCCAGAGACATTGATAACATTAAGTCGTCTAGGTTTTGAAAGAGTGAGTGATATTTGTCGTATTATGCGTACACTCCACTGTGGGCGCTATAAAGCTACGCAATCTGCCGAAGCGCGTGAGAGATTAACGGAATTGACTCCAGCACTTTTAAAAGCTTTTGGCGCGACAAAACGGGCTGATGAAGTGATGTTGTGTTTTGATAGTTTTTTACAAGGTTTACCTTCTGGAATTCAACTTTTTAGTCTTTTACAGTCCAATCCCTCTCTTTTGGATATGTTGGTGCTTATCATGGGAGCTGCTCCACGTCTTGCAGAAATTATTACACGCAAACCACATGTTTTTGATGGGATGTTAGATCCGACTATTTTTTCAGAATTGCCTACAAAGGCTTACTTAGAAAAACGGCTTGAATGTTTTCTTGAGGGTGTTTCTTCTTATGAAGAAATTCTTGATAATTTAAGGATTTTTGCTGATGAGCAACGTTTTTTGATTGGTATTCGGATTTTGAACGGAGCAATTACAGGAGAAAGAGCAGGCTTTGCATTTACTGCACTTGCCGATCTTATGATTGCAAAAACGTTTGCTGTAGTTAAAAAGGAATTTTCTCGTCTTCATGGCAGTATTAAAGGAGGACATGTTGGCATACTGGGTATGGGGAAATTGGGAAGTCGCGAATTAACTGCTGGTTCGGATGTTGACCTTATTTTGCTTTATGAACATGATGAGGATGCTGAAATATCTGATGGAGAAAAACCTCTCTATATTCCTCAATATTATACCCGTTTGACACAGCGTTTGGTTACAGCTTTATCTACTCTTACAAGCCAAGGTGTTCTTTATGCCGTTGATCTAAGATTACGGCCATTAGGCAATAAGGGGCCTGTTGCTGTTTCTTTTCAATTTTTTAAGAACTATTATCGCGGGCAAGCGTGGATATGGGAACATCTTGCTTTAACACGAGCACGAGGCATCGCTGGGGATTCTGATTTTTTGCAAAAGTTAGAAAATGAAGTTTGTACAATTATTGCTTTTCCTCGTGATAAGAAGAGTGTTGCAAAAGCAGTATGTGAAATGCGTACTTTGATTGAAAAAGAAAAACCGCCAAAAAGCCGATGGGATTTAAAAACGATGCTTGGTGGTATTATGGATCTAGAATTTATTGCCCAATTTGCTGTTATTACGCATGTGATTGATTTTCGGATTGGAGCAACTACAGAGAATATTTTAGCGCATTTACCGAATAGTTTTCTTAATCAGTCATTTATTTTTGATTTACATCATGCCTATGGTCTCTATACGAATTTGAGCCAAATTATGCGGCTTTGCTTAAATGATTTTCTCGATCCTAGTGATATGCCACCTGGATTAAGTGATCTTTTATTAAGCAGTGTTGGAGAGCCTGATTTGCTTCGTATTGAAAAATTGATTGAGGAAACTAGGCAATCAGTATGTTCAATTTTAACACATATAATGAAACATTAAGGGTATTTCATGATTTTCTCATATTATCTTTTTATGTTTTATTTAATTGTGTATTTCAGAGAACTAGATGGTGAACGTTGTGCTCGGTTGGGTTTTTCATGTGGATTCAAAGAATTACTATTCTCAAAGAGCTCATTCTAAATTTTATTGTTTGATTCAGACAGATAAAATGCGCTTTTTTACCTTTTGGTAGCATGATACTTGTTCGCTGGCTTTTCCTAGTTAATGCATATAATGGTACGATATCGCTTATCTATAAAGTATATTAAATTTAGAACATTCATGAACTGAGAGATTCTACAAAGTTTTTTCAGAAAAAAATGGGCAAGGATAGCTTACTGCATAAATTTATAAAGCACATTACGAAATTGCAATCCTATATCGCTTCTTTCTATAGCTATAGCGGAAGTATACTGAGAAGAAAGTCTCTCTTAATTAAACTATTATAACATATTTCTTCCAGGCTTTTTTGGATTTTTAAATAGAGATTTTATTTTTTGGGTTATTGTATCATTTTTGCTACAGATTTTTTAAAAAAAATATGAAACTATTTAAATGTTATGTGTCACATTAGCTTTTAGGGGAGCAATTATGACTACAAAATACTTAATCACAACGTCTATTTTTTCTTTAGCTTTAGTTTCTGCAGTACGAGCAGCAGATGTTAATATACCAGAACATCCGGTGCCTATTGTTGCAGCCCCTGCTTTTTCTTGGACAGGCTTTTATCTTGGAGGCCAAATTGGTGGTTTTTCCGGTAAAACAAGTGCAAATTATTTAGCAGATAAGGCTACAGGGAAATGGGATCCAGTTAAAAAGGAATATTTACCTAAGTTGTCTGGTTTTGTCGGTGGTATTTATACAGGTTCGAATATTGATATCGACAATGGTTTTATTATAGGTATTGATACGGATATAATATGGTCTGGCCAAAAGGATACAAGGGATATTGATTCGCCAAAAAAAGGTCAAACTGGAAAACCAAGAGTTTCAGAAGAAACAACTCTAACAAATCCTCATGATGATCATGCAGCAGCTTCTACTAAAACTGTACAGCATACTTTAAAACAAAAGTGGTCTGGTGCTACGCGAGTACGAGTTGGTTTCTCTGCTGATCGTTTTATGCCTTATGTTGCTGGAGGTGTTGCTTATACGCAGCTTCGTAGTATTTTTTCTACCAAGGCATCTGATGTCCCAAAGGGAGAAGTTGATTTTTCTGACTGGTTGCATGATGAAAAAAAGACGATGATTGGTTATACCTTTGGAGGTGGTTTTGATTTTGCAATGACTGATAGTGTTATAGTGCGTGCGGAATATCGTTACTCAGATTTTGGTAAGAAAAAGTTCATACATGACAAAATTGAAATGAGCTATAAAACGAATGATTTTCGCGTTGGTGTAGCGTACAAATTTTGAAGTATTGCAAAATTAAATGATTTTAAAGTCCCATTTTTGAATGGGGCTTTTATTTTTCATAGATGTGCTGAAAAATATTTTTTTAAGGAGATAGATATCATCTTATGTAGAATATCTTGAACAGCGGTTCTTCCTATTTTTATGTTATAAAATACTTTACTTGAGGTACAAACAAGAACACAAATACAGAAAATTTTAAGATAATAAGCGTATATTCAAGATATCGCTCAACCGATAGCATAAATAAATATAATTTGCAAAGATAAATGAACAAAAAAGGTCTACATCGTACATTTTAAAACGTCATTGAAGAACTGATTTGAGTATTTTGTGATTTGTAATAGACATAATATAGGATGATATTGTTGAAATATATAATATAAGTATTTTTATGAAAGTGCTTGATAAGCAAACAGTAGAGAGAAATTCGAAGCAATAACCGAAACGGAGAAAGCGTAATGATCTCTTACGCTCTTAAAATAAAAGCTATAGTTCTTCATATTAGGTGCGAGAGCAGCAAATGCAAATGATATTTTCTTACTTCAATTTTTATGAAAAATAAAAAAATCAATTACTTGCGTATCGTAAGAGAGGGAGATGTATAAATAAAACCTGTTTTGCAACAAGTTGAATACGGTTTATAGAACATTTTAATGCAAAATTCATCACACCATTTTGGAATGAGAAAATATAATTATAATTACTGGTTGATTATTCCATAAGTGTAAGATATTGTAGTACACAATAAATTGTGTGCTTGTATTCTCGGAGATTTTTTTATATCCTCTATATCGTGCAGGTTAATCTTTTCCTATCAGAAGATAAACATTTTTTTGAGATTTAGGTAAAAGTATCTGCTGAGTTTATTTTAATATACTAAAATTATAGGTTTTAAGATGGTCATACATTTGATTTTTTATAATCTATTAAGATTCAAATATAAAAATATTAGGTCTTTTTATTGTTTTCTACATTACCCTATTCCATAAAGTAGGTAAAGAATAATTTTATCGTACCTTATAAAGAGGGCAGTGAGAAAAATTTCTTTCATTTATGGTGTTCAAATCTTGAGAAAAAATAAAAAAGGAAAAATGCTGAATATTCCCCAGCAGAGAATATTTTGTCTGAAAAATGTCTCAATAGGAGGGCTTTTGGTGGCAAAGTCCCAAGAAGGGATCTGTAATATAGCGTTAGGAGATACGACAGAACAATTATTACAGGAATTTACAGGTCGTTTTGCTGATGTAAAACAAGTGGATGATGATCACATCTTTAAAAGAGAAATTGCATATATTGTAGCAATGATAGAAACGCCTAAGTTGGTAAAGAAACATGATTTCTCCTTGGATATAAGTAGTACGGTCTTTCAACAGAAAGTATGGAGGGTATTATGTGAAGTGCCATGTGGTGAAACAATTTCATATCAAGCATTAGCACAACGTATTGGTATGCCAAAAGCTTTTCGAGCTGTTGCTCATGCATGTGCGCGTAACGAATTGGCACTAATCATTCCTTGTCATCGCGTGGTACAAAAGAACGGTTTTATCTCTGGATATCGTTGGGGTATTTGGCGGAAAAAGATTTTGTTACAACGGGAAAAAATGGGGAAATTTAACTTTGCTTAATTGGCATTGTAATGGTTACAGTTGTACCTTTCATTTCTTTAGAGATAATTTCAAGTTTTCCTTTATGTAGTTGTAGCAAAGAGCGCGAAATAGCTAGTCCAAGACCTGATCCAGTATGGGTTTTCGTGAGTTGATTTTCAACTTGTTCAAAAGGCTGTCCGAGTTTTTTTATTGCTGATTGAGGAATGCCAACTCCTGTATCTTTTATTTTACAAACAAGGTTGTTTTTTTTCTTAAAAGCGCAGATATCAATTCTCCCACCAGAAGGTGTAAATTTAACAGCATTTGAGATGAGATTGAGGAAGATCTGTTTCATAGCACGACCATCAACTTCTGCGTGGAGTTCTGGAGCAATATTGGTTGTAACAGAAATATTTTTTTCTTGGGCCTGTGGAGTAAGTGTTCGTGTGGCTTCACTGATGATGGGTCCAAGATCAATATTTTTACAATCGAGGGTAAATCTTCCAGCTTCGATTTTGGACATATCAAGAATATCATTGATAAGGGTTAAAAGATGGGTTCCTGAATTATAAATATCATGCATATATTCTTTATAGCGTTGCGAGCCAAGAGGTCCAAAGGTGGATTGCAACATGATATCTGAAAAGCCAAGAATGGCGTTAAGTGGAGTGCGCAATTCATGGGACATATTGGCTAAAAATTCTGATTTAGCTTTATTAGCACTTTCAGCGCGTTCTTTTTCTTCTTTCAGACTTTTATTAAGTTTTTCAACTTCTGTTGCACGTTGTTGAGCATTTCCTCGAGCACGTTTGAGTTCTTGAATGAAAGAAAAAAGACGTCTTTCACTGTCTTCAAATTTTTCCTGTTGTTGTTTAAGTTCAGAAATATCTGTACCAATGCAAACAAGTCCTCCATCTTGGGTGCGTCGTTCATTAATTTTGAGCCAACAACCATCTGCAGTTTGGCGAATACTGGTTAAGTTACCAGTACCGTCGTCTTTGAGAGGATACTCATTAATTGCGGGGCGGGCCATAGCTTCGACAGTTGCACGTTGAATTCCTGATTGTAAAACCTGTTTAGGGATGGCTGCATATTCGCAAAATTTGCTGTTAGACATAACCAGACGTCCTTCTGAATCCCATAATACAAAAGATTCTGAAATATTTTCAATCGCATCGCGGATACGAAGATCGGCTTGTGCTGTTTCTTCCGCAAGTTGACGCTGCTCACTAATATCAAAGGCAATACCCACCAAATGAGGCTCTTCTTCATCTGTAACTTCAGCACGAATGCGCATCCATACATAATGACCATCAGCATGAAGCATGGGGACATTAATATCAATATGCTTTTTTTTACCGCTCATCAATTCCTGAGCAAGATCAAAAAAATTGGTATCATTGGGGTCAATAATGGCAGTAATTTGTGAAATTGAGAGCAATGCATCTTGAGGCACATAACCGAGCATTTCATAAATTGCCCGTGACCAGTAAACACGTCCGCTTGCCATATTCCAATCCCATAAACCACAGTGTCCACGTATCATTGCCATATCAATGCGGTTTTGGGTTTTTTCTGAAATCAGATTTGTATTGCGCGCTCTTATAATTTGATTGTAATAGGCGTAGAGGAGAGCTAAAATAACACTACTTGTTCCTATGAAAAGGGTCATATTTAGCGCAAAAATTTTGCGCCATTTCATGTAGGTATGTTGCGTTTTTTCGCTGATGAAGACGCCATATTGTCCATTTTCTGTTTGCTGAAAGGAAGCGAGAGCAGAATCGTCTTTACCTATTGTGATTTTCATAATTCCAGCATGTTGTCCCAAAGATTGTAAAGCGATACTATCAGAGGTAAAATTCTGTAAGGGCTTTCCTAAAATAATCTCTGAATTGGATGCAGCCAGGACATCGCCTTTTCGATCAACTATGGCAATAACAGTGTTGGGATTTATAAGACCTTGATGACTAAAATTGGTAAGAATATTTTGTAAATGGGTATGAGAAAGAGTAATGACTTTTCCTCCTTGATTAGTGGCAAGTAAGTCACGATCAATTGTATTGGTAATATGAGAGGCTAAGAGAGTGAGAGTAGAATGTGTATTTTTATCAATCGTATGGCGCCAATCATAGATTGATATGAAACGAATTGCTGCTAGCACAACAAGAAATATAATAATGACAAATGGAAGTGAACGTCGCAGCCAAGGTTCAGTAAAGAGAAATTTTTGAGAGGCTGGGCCAGAAAACAGATTGATATGCTGTGTTTGCGCTTTATGATTTTGAGCGCTCGATTGGGAATCAGCATATATCTCCGTTGGCGCATTATATGCGTCCAATTTAGCCATTTCTCGTTCCTTTAATTACAGAATAATATATTTTAAACACTGCTTCGATATTCATAATAACCCGATCGAGTGCAATGAATCAAAACGGGAGTCCTCTGTCCAGTCTTTTTTTAGAAAAAATAATTTTAGTTTTATTGAATGTGGATTATGGAAATGAAAAAAAACCTTAAAATGATCTATAAATAGGTTTCAATAACCTGTTTATGTGCTTAGTGTTCTCGTTTAGCATGTTGATATTATTTTATATGAAATATTATAATATATTGATTAATAAATATTTTTTTATTTTAAGCAAGAAGACGATTTATGATATCAGTGACATCGCTTGATAAGTGAGAAGCTTCTGCAATTGTTTTTAATGCAGTTTCAAATTTTTGCTGCCGAATGGGTTCTAATTGTCTCCAAGAACGCATCATAGTGAGTAATCGCGAAGCAAGTTGTGGATTTTTTTTGTCAATTTCCAAAATGATTTGGCAGAGAAAATTATATGATGCACCATCAATTCTATGAAAACCCGTTAGATTATGAGAGGCAAAGACACCAATCAAAGCTCGTACACGATTGGGATTATCTTGTGAGAAAAGCGGATGCTGCATAAGTTTTTGAACACGACCAAGTGTTGATGCTCCTGCAACCATTGCTTGAATGGAGAACCATTTATCCATGATCAAAGGATCATGCCGATATTGGTTTTCAAAGTCATTTAAGGCATTTTTCGCCTGCTCACTCTCGTTAAAGCGCTGTACTAAGATTGTTATACTGGCTATACGATCGGTCATATTATTCGCTGTTGCATATTGTGTAGCAGCCCGATTTGGCCGGGCTTCGACAATGGACAGATAATCTAACATAATATTTCGTAATGCCCGTTTTCCAGTTTGTACAGTAGTTGGTGAATAGGGTTCATTGGTTTCCATTTGTATATAAACTTTTGTGAAGAGCTCCTGATGTGTATGTGCGAGTGAAGTTAAAAATTGGTTGCGCACATGGTGAATACGTTCTGGATCAACATTTTTGCCGATTGTATGGGCCAGTTCAATTTCGCTTGGTAAACTTAAGCAAAACGCACGAAATTCCGGCTCAAGGCTTTCATCCGTAAGGATATTTTCAATCAATTTTAGCAAAGTAGAGGGCATTGCCTCGTTTTCTTGTGTTTTATTTTGAATAGCTTGAAGCAGGGCTTGTGTCATCAAGCGGTTAAGCGACTGCCAACGATTAAGCTGATTGCTATCATTTTGTGCAAGAAAGATGAGTTCACTTTCATTGAACGGCGTTTGTAGATTGATAGGCGCAGAAAAATCTCTAAGTAGTGATAAAACAGGTTTTTCGCTGAGCCCCCTTAATGCGAACGTTTGGTTTTCCTGGGATAGAAGCATAATATCTGATTGAATATCTGCATCAGCCTCATAAGTGAGAGATTCTCCGTTGTGTCCTAAGAGACCAAAAGCGATAGGGATAAGCATAGGCTTTTTTGTGCTTTGCTTTGGTGTTGCTGGAATATGTTGTTTTGCATGAATTGTGAGAACACCATCACTATAATGATGGTTCATTTCCACATTGGGCGTACCTGCTTGTTCATACCACAGCATAAATTGTGAGAAATCTTGATGAGAGACTTCAGCAAAGCAGGCAATAAAATCTTCAATTGTACAAGCTTGCCCATCATGACGTTGAAAATAGAGATCCATTCCTTTGCGAAAGAGAGTAGGGCCTAAAAGGGTATGCACCATGCGCACAACTTCTGCACCTTTTTCATAAACGGTTGTGGTGTAAAAGTTGTTGATTTGGCTATATTGACGAGGCCGTACAGGATGGGCAAGTGGACCAGAATCTTCAGTAAATTGCATAGCTTTTAATGTTTTTACATTTTCAATTCTCTGTAAGCTACGTACATTTTGATCTGAGGAAAATTCTTGATCACGGTAAACAGTTAAGCCCTCTTTTAAACAGAGTTGAAACCAATCACGACAAGTAATACGATTACCCGTCCAGTTATGGAAATATTCATGAGCAATAACGCGTTCGATATTTCTATAATCATGATCGGTTGCTGTTTCAGAATCCGCAAGAACATATTTATCATTAAAGATATTAAGCCCTTTGTTTTCCATAGCACCCATGTTAAAGTCGGAGACAGCAACAATATTGAAAACATCAAGATCATATTCGCGTCCAAAATGTTGTTCATCCCAACGCATAGAACGTTTCAGAGCATCCATTGCATAGGCTGCGCGTCTGGTTTTTCCTTTTTCCACATAGATACCAAGTTTGATACGCCGACCAGAGATGGTGATAAAATGGTCTTCTAACTTATCAAGATCACCACCAACTAAAGCAAAGAGATAAGATGGTTTAGGATAAGGGTCTTCCCAAATGGCAAAGTGACGATTATTCTCAAGAGTTCCTGTTTCTACGAGATTTCCATTGGAAAGTAAGATGGGGATTGTTTGAGAATCCGCTTCAATTTTTACCCTGTAAGTAGAAAGAACATCTGGGCGATCATAAAAATAAGTAATACGACGAAAACCTTCTGCTTCACATTGTGTACAATAAACACCATTTGAAAGATAAAGTCCCATGAGTTGGCGGTTGCTTTCAGGGTTCAGTTCCGTCACCAATTGCAATGTAAAAGGAGCTGCTGGTGGAGTTGTAATTTCTAAACGTGAAGGGGTGGCTTTATAAGCATCCTCAGACAATGTTTCGCCATTGATAGCGACAGAAACTAATCTGAGCTCATCACCAGAAAGCACAAGAGGTATTAATTCTTTTGTATTGTGACACGGTTCTATAGACAATATAGCTGTAACAAAGGTTTTTTTTGGTGCCAAACGAAAGTGCAACTGTGTTGTAGGGATAGCATAAGGAGTTGGTTGATAGTCTTCTAAACGATAAACGGGAACCGCTAATTGTTGCATAATTTTTCCTATTCGTATTTTTAAAGTTAAAGAATTGCAAGAATGTTTATGTTTTGAAGCAAGGGTAGAATTAAGGGGTTACAAAAGGCTATCCAAGCGATTTTTTACTTCTAAAAAGTCTATCCATGTAAGCTTTTTTTGGCTAGGAGTTCGGAGAAGATAAGCGGGATGAAAAGTTGGCATAACAGGTATTTTAATGTTATTTTCGCTTTCATAAGTGAACCATTTCCCCCGTGTCCTTATAATGCCATTTTGAGATCCCGTAAGAAACTGCATCGCAACTCCTCCCAGTGCTATGAGGATACGTGGATTGGCTAAATAAATTTGTCGTTCGATAAAAGGGCGACATAATGCGACCTCTCTTGATGTTGGTGTACGATTTCCTGGTGGACGCCAGGGAATTGTGTTGGCTATGTAAACATTCTCTCTTGTTAAACCAATCGATGCGAGGATTTTATTAAGCAATCTGCCCGCTTTTCCTACGAAAGGAGTTCCCTGTATATCTTCCTCTCGTCCTGGTGCTTCTCCTATGAGCATGAGCGGACTACCCGCTGTTCCATCTGAAAAACAGGTATTTTTTGCCGTTAATTTTAACGAACAGTCATTAAACGCGAGGAGAGCAGATTTTAATTCATCAAGTGTATTCGCCCTTTTTGCACTCTCTACTGCTAAAGGTTCCCCTTGCATGATACCAGGATTCGACAGTGGACGATTATCTCGCTTTATGGTTGGTGATGTTTGTTGATGACAAGAAATATTTGTTGTCTGTGTTGATTTTTTTTCTGAGCAAATAGACTGATTAAAGTGGTCAATAGGTGAATCTGTCAGAACAGCATCTGCACCACTTTCTTTATAAAAGTTTAAGAGTTCTTCATATGAAATTAAGCGCAGCGTTTGGTTTAACATTTTATCTTTTCTGATGATCTATTGACTATGAATAGACCAAACAACATTATTCTTCAAGCTTTTTGATGTTATTTATTCATAATTTATGTCTGAAACAATAATAAGCTCTTTTTTTGACAAAAAAAGAGAAACTGTAAAATGAAGTTACTCTCAATTTTATGCACTTTGTCGATGTGTTATCTTATCCGTCAAGCTATACATATACAAGATAAGCCTATAATAAAAAAAATTACCAAACGCGTATGGTATAAATTGAGAGATTCCAGCAATTATATGGTAAATTTATAAACTAAAAAACAAAATTTTATATTACAATTTATTATAATGCAAACAAAAAAATCTATATAAATCTCAAACTATAGTAAGAAGTTTTAATCATATGTTTTAATCATATTATGAAGTAATATGAAGTTTTTAGGAACATTTCTGTTTGTTATTTAAAAGTAATGTTTGAATATAGGCTTTTGCATTTTTTATGGCTTGAGTCATAGGTTCATTCAATGCCAAATGTGCCGCAATAGCGCTTGAAAGAATACAACCTGTTCCACGCATTGTTCTTGTTAAGCGCGGAGTAGAAAGATTGATGATTTCAGTTTTATTAATAAAGCTATCCGTTGCAATGGGGCCTTCTGCATGACCACCTTTTATCAAAACAGAGCGTGGACCAAATGATAGGAGCTTTTTTGCTTGTTCTATTGCTTGCTTATGACAAGATGCTAATGGACTTTGGCTGAGAAAAGCGAGTTCTTCTCTATTAGGTGTTAAAAGGTCGACGTGAGGAAGAAGTTTGTTGATCATAATTTCTATGATTTTTTCCGTTGTCAGTTTTCCCCCTGATGAGGCAACAAGTACAGGATCAAGAATAACCGGAATATGGGGATAGTCTTCTAAAACATTACAGATTGCTGCGATAATTGATTTTGTTCCTGTCATACCGATTTTTATTGCGCTTATAGGATGAGCCTCCAAAGCTATACGCATTTGCGCGGCAACGAGTTTTTCACTCATTGGCACAATTTCAACAACGTGGTTATCATCTTGTACGTTAACACAGGTGATGGCTAAATTTGCTTTTATTTGAAAATGTGCAGCTGTTTCTATGTCACGAGTAATACCAGCGCCTCCTGTTGGATCAGTTCCTGCTATAATAAGAATAGAAGGTATCAACGCCATGCTTGTGTTATCTTTATCCATTGTTGAACACGTTCTTTAGGCTTTTTGTGAAGAATAATATCCGTTACAACAGCAACACTATTTGCTCCTGCGCTTAAAACACCAATTGCACGCTCTGGTGTTAAACCACCAATGCCCACCAAAGGTAAAGTACCAATCTGCTTTTTCCATTGTTTGATTTTTTCTAGTCCTTGAGGTTGCCATTTCATTTCTTTTAGGATTGTTTGATAAATAGGACCAAGGGCAATATAGTCAGGATGAACAGAGAGTGCGATGTCCAATTCCTGTTCATCATGTGTGCTAAGACCAAACTTTATACCGTTTTTACGAATTGCGGAAAGGTCAGCATTGCTTAAATCTTCTTGCCCAAGATGAATAAAATGACATTTTTCATTAATTGCTATTGTCCAATAATCATTAATAATTAATTGTGCTCCCAATTTATCACAGATGTTTTTTGCACGCCTAATATGTTGAATGATCGTTTTAAGATTTTCATTTTTCATACGTAATTGTACAAGCTTGACGCCAAGAGGAACTAAACGTTCAACCCAATCTGCGCTATCAACGATGAGATAAAATGGATCCAGTTTCATAAAAATACAGCTTTTCCGATAACTGGTGTTGAAGGAACGGCTATATCGCGTGCTTCGAGAATGCCTGCTCTATAGCCTATACGCCCTGCTTGAACCGCTTTAGAAAATGCTTCAGCCATTAAGACAGGGTCACCTGCTTTCGCAACTGCAGTGTTAAGAAGCACTGCATCATAACCAAGCTCCATAGCAACAGTGGCATGTGATGGGCGTCCAATACCGGCATCAATAACAAGAGTAACATCAGGGAGATAGGCACGAATAGAACGCAATCCATCAGTGTTATGAGGACCTTTGGCGGATCCAATAGGGGCACACCAAGGCATAATGACTTGGCATCCAACGTCCAAGAGCTTTTCAGCAACAATGAGATCATCTGTTGTATAGGCGAAAATTTTGAAACCTTCACTGTCTAAAATTTGTGCTGCTTCGATTAAGGAAAAAACATTTGGTTGTAAGGTATCAGGATTACCGATAATTTCGAGTTTAATCCAAGAAGTTTTAAAGAGATCTCGTGCGAGTTTTGCTGTTATAATAGCTTCCTTAACAGTATAACAACCAGCAGTATTGGGAAGAACTGTTATATCTAATTCTTTAAGAAATTGCCAAAAGTGTCCCCCTTGTTTTCCCCCAGCAGTTTCTCGGCGCAATGAAACTGTTACAATTTCTGTACCGGATTTACAAATAGCATCACGAAGAATTGCTGGTGAAGGATATTGCGCTGTTCCTAACATAAGACGAGAAGAAAATTGACGTCCATAAAGATTCAGCATAATTTTAGCCTCCCTGCATTGGGCTTAAAATCTCAATTCTATCCCCTTCATGCACGATAAATTGGTTTCGTTCCTCTACGGGAACAACTTCAGCATTAACAGCGGTAGCCAGCCAGTTTCCTTCATAGCCCAATTCTTCAAGCAATAGATTAAGCGTGATGACTTCTGTTTGGATTGCTTCACCATTGACAAATATTTTCATGTTTTATTCCAATACTAATTTCATTGCGCGTTTCGCCATTTCTGGAGATAAAAGAAAACCATGTCTATAAAATCCATTAATAGAAATACGGTTACCATATTTGTACACGGAAGGGAAGTTATCAGGATAGCATGGTCGTATACCAACGCCAGATTCAATAATTTCTGCTTCTGCGAAAGCAGGATGCAAGGTATAAGCAGCATTGAGTAATTCCATCATTGACCTGACCGAGATGGCACCATCAAAATCACTTTCAATCATTGTTGCACCAATCATAAAAATATTATTTTGCCGGGGCACAATGTAGAGAGGAATGCGTGGATGAAGGAGGCGAATGGGGCGAGAAATTTTAATATCCGTGCTGCGTACGAGAAGCATTTCACCGCGTACGCCACGTATATTTTTATCCTTTCCTAAACGCGCTATTCCAGTTGCATCGACAACAATATCAAAATTTGTTTCAGATGTTTCTATATCAACAAAACGTGCTCCATTGTTTATAAGATTTTCCTTTAAAGCCATAAGTGCTGCGCGAGGGTCAAGATGTGCTTCATTTTCATAGAAAAGTGCATTGTTAAAGCATTCCGCAAGATCTGGTTCAAGTTGAGCTATCTCTGCACGGTTTATAGTTTTATAATTGTGTGTGCGCATTGCAAATCGTTCAAGTTCTACCTTGTCTCGTGTCGGTGCAATAACTAAAGTACCTTTTCGGATGACAAGATTGGGGAGTGTTTTTTGCCACCAATCTATGGCTTCTATACCAAGATCTTCAACAATTTGTTTTGTACTTTCTCTTTCACAGTAAGGTGCAAGCATTCCTCCCGCATACCAACTGGCAGTCCCTATAGGAGAATGAGGAGGAGCCGATAGAGTAACAGAAATACCTTTTTTTTGTAACATAAAGGCAACTGTTAATCCGCCCACACCTGCACCTTTGATAAGAATGTTTTTCAACTGTTTACCCTCTTTTTTGAGCTGGAAGAGCCTCTACATAAAGATCACCATGCTTTTGATATTCTTTAGCCATAGCAACCATACCTTCATCTTTTGTTTTTCTTATTGCTACTGTCTCGCGAATATCATGGGAAATACGCATGGAACAGAATTTCGGTCCACACATGGAACAAAAATGTACCAATTTATGGGCTTCTTTAGGCATGGTTTCATCATGAAGAGTACAGGCTGTTTCTGGATCAAGAGAAATATTGAATTGATCATGCCATCTAAAATCAAATCGTGCCCGTGAAAGAGCATTATCGCGCAATTGTGCCCTGGGTAAGCCTTTGGCAAGATCAGCAGCATGTGCGGCAATTTTATAAGTGATCACGCCAGTTTTAACATCATTTTTATCGGGGAGCCCTAAGTGTTCTTTAGGCGTTACATAACACAACATAGCTGTTCCAAACCATCCAATCATAGCGGCACCAATTGCCGAGGTAATATGATCATAACCAGGGGCGATATCAGTGGTCAGGGGGCCCAAAGTATAAAAAGGTGCTTTGTGACAGAGATCTAATTGTTGTTCCATATTTTCTTTAATTTTGTGCATTGGGACGTGTCCAGGTCCTTCAATCATAACCTGTACGTCTTTTGCCCAGGCAATTTTTGTTAATTCTCCTAAAGTCTTAAGTTCGGCAAATTGGGCTTCATCATTTGCATCGGCAATAGAACCAGGGCGCAGTCCATCTCCTAAGGAAAGAGAGATATCATATGTGCGTGCAATATCACAAATTTCATCAAAATATTCATAGAGAAAACTTTCTTTATGATGATGAAGGCACCATTTTGCCATAATTGAACCACCCCGTGAGACGATACCTGTTATGCGATCAATAGTGAGAGGAATAAATGGTAATCTTAATCCCGCATGAATGGTAAAATAATCAACACCTTGTTCTGCTTGTTCGATAAGGGTATCACGAAAAATGTCCCATGTTAAATTTTCGGCAATACCTTGTACTTTTTCGAGTGCTTGATAAAGAGGAACAGTTCCAATTGGAACCGGTGAATTTCTAATAATCCACTCACGAATATTGTGAATATTACGCCCTGTTGAGAGATCCATAACCGTATCTGCTCCCCAACGAATGGCCCAAACCATTTTATCAACTTCTTCTGCCATGGATGAAGTAACCGCTGAATTGCCAATGTTAGCATTAATTTTAACACGGAAATTACGTCCAATAATCATTGGTTCACATTCTGGATGATTGATGTTTTGGGGAATAATAGCGCGTCCGCAGGCAATTTCATTACGGACAAATTCGGCAGTATAAACTTCTGGCATTAATCCATTCAATGGTTCATTAGATTGTGCTTTTTGCTGATCTTTTATTGTTAGTCCTTCATTTTCTCGTATAGCCACATATTCCATTTCTTCGGTAATAATGCCTGCACGTGCATATGCCATCTGTGTAATGGCTTTGCCATTTTTTGCTCGTAAAATAGGTCGCCTTTTTTCAAAGGTTGGGGTAGGGGAAGTATGAGAGGTTAATCCATTATCTTCAGGTTTAACTGATCGTGCAGGATAAGATTCAGTATCAGCGCGTCTAGAGAGCCAAGGTAAACCAATTGCTGGTAAGCCTTTTGTAATATCAATCATCATATCTTTATCGGTGTATGGGCCGGAAGTATCGTAGATGTTTAAAGGCTCCTCACCGCTGCCATCGGTCAATAAAATCTCACGCAGGGGGACACGTACATCAGAAAAGAAGGGACTTTGTTGATAAATTTTACGTGAAGCAGGAAAGGGGTGGCAACGGATTGATGGAATCTTTTTTTGCATAAATTTTTTCCTCATAAACACATAGTTCAAAAATAGGTAGCGATGTTAAGGAGGGGAAATATATTCAAATTATCAATCATGTGTGCTTGAATGAAGTGGTGTATATAATATTGCTTTTATACCAAAACACCTGAGAGAAAAATCAAGAAACTTTATTGAAAAATTGATAGCATGATCCCCCACTTAAAGAACTTTTATTTGTAAGACCATGGTTGGCTTAAATGTTTATATTGTCAATCGCAAAGATATGTTTTTAACGATTTTTATATATTTGTTAGAAAGAATAGCAGGTATTATAAAGTAGATAATGATAATATTAAAATTTTTTATAAGGAAAGGATAAAAGAAAAATTTATTACTAAAAAGGTGGGATTTATACTTAGAACTTCCATTAATTTTTATTCTTCACTTTTGTATAAAAGGGCATCACACTATTTTCTATTTAGCGAAAAGTGCTTTGAGTTGTGATACTTTTTTTCCTAAAATTATGGCACGTACTATTTTGTTGCGTATTTTTTTAATCTGTGTGCTCATTTTTTGTTATCTGCTCGGTTGCAAACTTTTAAAATATATCATCAAAGCTATGTGAGGTAAAAATCTTACTGCTTTTATCACAGATGACTATTTTATCTCCAATAGGAACAGAACAATATGAGATTTTATAGCTAGCTTGGCTAAAATAGAATAACATTTGTTTGGAATTTGTTGTTTTGTTTTTAAATGGATAGTATTTTTGTATATTTTTTAAAGAAGTTGTGGTTAAAGTTGTTGCGAATGCTGATAATAAAAGCAGCAATGAGGGTTTGATCTTAGTTATAAGCGTGGCAAGGGTATATTTCTTTGTACTTACTAATTGCAGAAGTCATTTTTCAAGAGCTTTAGAGAGATAATGAAATATACGAAATTATGATTGTCAGGTTGAGGGATCGTCGATGAGATTTTGAGGCAATCGCATAGTTTTTCAATTTTTAGATTCCGCTCATAATATCGTGAATTCGATAATCAGAGGTGTTTTTCTGTATTGGTTTAATAGGGCAGAATTGGCTATTAAAACAGTTTGCTGAAAGTTTATTCTTGTATTTTGTTATGAGCAAGGAAAATTCCTAATAATTGCAAGGCTTTATTTAGAGTGATTGATCGCTTTTGCAGAAAAAATCTATATATAATAGAAGATGTAAACAATCAATCGTGCTAAGTGTTGAAGAACAATGGGCAATTATAGCGGGTCGATTTTTGAAGATCGATAATGCGTATTTTGTAAAGGGTAGCGCGCAGATTTATGTTTTTCAATTTATGGAAAGCGGTTGAATATATCCTTCAGGTTTTATGGAGGTACGTGATAAATCATTATTATATTGAGGATATTTATTTCCAAATTAAAGGATTTTATTCTCAAATTAAGTTGAAACGTATGAATTTACTCTATTGGATGCTTTCTAATCTATAGGGCACCAGACTACGAATAGGCAGCACAAAAGGGTGATGGTATTGATCTGAAAAAATTCTTCAGGAAAAAACTTAATGAAACGAAATATATATCAAGAGGTATCTGCGTGTAAAGAAAAACATGATGGGTTGTGTATGGAAGCCAGAAAAAATTTTTAAAATTTGTTTGATACGAAGAATAATTGCTATTGTTATATATCTCATGAAAATAAGACATGCGAGCACAAGAAGATCTTGAATGTTTCTATTAAGTAAAATCTTGAAGGTTCGTGAGAATAGGCATTTTTCTGAGTTTCTGTGGAAACATGAGTCTTCTTTCAAGAAATGACCATATTATGATACAAAAGAGAATTCATTTAAAAATGAAATGACTCAGGAATATATCTGTGTGTTTTATTTTTTATATATTTTAAAGCTTTGATTTATGCAAACAGCTTCTTAAGAAAGTACGTGCTATTTCATGGGCATGATGCTGTTTGAGGCAGTATAAATGGAATATCTGCTTTAGGTAATTCAGAAACGATTAAAGCACAGTTGTAAACATCATGTAGATTTTGTGTTGTCAAGACGGTAGAAGCACTACCCTGGCAGTAAATTTCTCCTTGTTTTAGTAATATCATTTTATCCGCATAATGTGAGGCGAGGTTGAGATCATGGAGAACGGCAAGAACGCTACCACCACAACGGGCATAATTTTTGGCAATATCCATAACAACAAGCTGATGTTGAATATCAAGGCTAGCAGTAGGTTCATCTAATATCATCCAACGAGAAACTCCATGATAAACTGGGTCCCATATTTGGCAAAGAACACGTGCAAGTTGCACCCTGGCCTGTTCTCCACCTGATAATTGGTGATAGTATCGATCGCCATAATCAGCAAGACCGACGCGTTCTAAAGCTCTTTGAATAAGATCTTGTAGTTCAATTTTGGAAATGGTCAATAGGCTTACAGAGAGACCAAGTGCAACCACTTCATGGACTAAGAATGGAAATGTTAGCATTGTTGATTGCGGTAGCACTGCGCGCATCTTCGCCATTGTACAGTTTTTTGTTTGGCTAACATCATAACCATTTAAGGTCATTTTTCCACTATAAGAAAGCTCCCCACTTAGCGCTTTGACAAAAGTACTTTTCCCAGATCCATTAGGACCAATAATGACGGTAAGAACCCCACTTTTAGCGTGAAGGTTAATATTGTTAAGAATCTGCTTTTTTCCGCGTTGAACGCTAATATTGATTGCCTCGATCATGAAAAATTAATTCCTCTTTTGCATATGAGGATCCAAAGAAAAAAAGGGGCACCGAAAAGCGCTGTCACAATTCCAATCGGTAATTCTGCAGGGGCGACAATTAAACGTGCAAAGGTGTCAGCAAAAATAAGCAATGCTGCGCCCAAAAGCGCAGAACAGGGAATAAGATAACAGTGATCGGGACCAATCAACTGACGTAAAATATGTGGAACAACAATACCAACAAAACCAATGCCACCACTAACGGCAACGGCACTACCACACATAAAGGCAACAAGGAAAATAGCAATATTTTTAATCCGTTGAATATGGAAACCAATATGGCCAGCAACAGCTTCTCCAAGAGCCATAGCATTAAGCGCTCGTGATAAAAGAGGTGAAAAAAGAAGACCAATACAGATAAAAGGGAGAATAAGCCAAACTTTCAACCATGTAGCACCAGCAAGAGAGCCAAGATTCCAAAAAGTAATATCACGTAACTGTTGGTCATTTGCGACAAAAATAAGTGTTCCCACAACAGCACTGCTTAAAGAAGCAAGAGCAATACCTGCAAGAAGCATTGTTGCAATAGAAGTAAAATTATGATGTGTTGCTATTGTATAAAGAACAATTGTTGAGAGAAGACCACCAAAAAAGGCGCCTATGATAACTTTATAAGGCTCTAGAAAAGGTGCCAATGAAACTGGAAAAGTAATCCCGATAACAATTGCTAAAACAGCGCCAAGGCCTGCACCTGCTGAAACGCCTACAATTCCAGGATCTGCAAGAGGATTACGAAAAAGTCCCTGCATAAGAACACCAGAGACAGCTAAAGATGACCCAATTAGTAACCCCAAAAGAACACGAGGAAGTCTAATGTCGACAAGTATAAGATAATCACGCGTTTTACTACTCATTGAAAAATCTTGCGTAAGCATTGTGTGAAAAAAACCAAAGAAAGAAACATCCGAAGCACCATTCAAAAGTCCATTAAAAATACTGAGGATAAGGAATATGATAAGACTTAACAATACAACCTTTCTCAAATTTGCGCGGTTTACTTTTTTCTTCTCTTTTGGTTCAGATTCATACACTATAGATGGACTATCTCCCATATTTATCAGCTCTTACCATTTTGGTTTGCACCATAAAATATATTAATAAGTTCTCTCGATGCATCTCCAGTGCGTGGACCAAATCCTAAAAGATACATAGCATCCATCTGTTTAATAGCATGATTTTTTGCTGCATTTGTTGCTTGAACTGCTGGTATAGCCAAAACCTTCTCAAGAGCAGTTGATTTTTCACCATAATTCGCAAGTAAAATAACATCAGGATTTGCTTCCAATAATGCTTCACTATTTAGGAGTTTATATCCTTTATAATTAGTGATGGCATTGATGCCACCTGAAAGTTTTATCATGCCATCAGCAGCTGTACCGGTTCCAGATGCCATAATGCGCCCATTTTGCACAGATAGAATACAAAGAACGCGCTTTGGTTTTGTCACTTTTTCCAAAAGCACATCATTATCTACAAAGTTACGGCTTAACTTTTTAATGAGTATATCTGCTTGCTTTTCTCGATGAACGGCCCTGCCAACGATACGAACTTTTTCTAACACACTTTCACGAGAGTAGTTTTCGGGCACGATGATTATAGGAATCGAAGTTTTTTTTAGAATATCAATCGTTGAAGCAGGGCCACTGCCTTCAATAATCAATATACCCTCTGGAGCACGTGATAAAACACCTTCAGGTGAAAGAGCACGCATATATCCAAGCACAGGAAGTTTGAGTGCGTCTTGTGGATAAACACTTGTACTGTCACGAGCGACAAGCTGATCTTGAGCTCCTAATTCATAAATAATTTCTGTAAGAGAACCACCAATAGAGACGATCCGTGCATTTTCAGAGAAGTGCGCTGTAGGTTCAGCGATCACTTGTTGAGAAAAAGTAGAAAAAAAAAGCAATATAAAAACAAAAAGGATGCTTAGCAATCTATGCAAAAAAAGTGTAATCATACCCTAATTTACCTCTCTAAGCGATTATTGCTTTTGACATAGAGGAAGACCACTCAATAATGAGCGCCAATCTTCACGTTCTTTTTGGCCTTCCTTTCGCATACCAAAGAACTGAATAACCATTTCACCATTTTTATCGAAAGCTTCAAGTGAACTGACATAACCATCGCTGACAGGTTTGCGAACACACCATACATTATCAATACCAGCAAGGAGTAAATGCATATCAAACTTGTGATCAAGAATATTAATCCATGGCCCCATTTGCTTAATATTCTTTACTTTTCCACTGAAAATTTGGATACATCCCCTATTCCCAATAAAACACATAATAGGCACTTCCTGCTCTGCAATTTGGTGAAGCAGTATTTCAACAGCTTCTACCTTTAATTCATCGGCGAATTCATTGCCAGCATATTTCACAGCATCACGGCGACTAATTTTAAATTCAGAAATAATCCTATGGAGTTGATGTACATCGGTCATATTTCGCCAACGGTTCCGGAATTGTTCAATATCCAATTCTGCCGTATCAGATTGAATTGGAAAAGGAGCAGGAAGGATATCAAGAACAGGCGATTGCTCTTCATGAAGCAACTTCTCAACAAGTTTATTCCATTCTTCCATGTTTGTAGCATCTTTGGAATAGAGCTTAAAAATAGCAACACCATATTGATCAAAAAATTGCAAACTTTTCGTAGGCTTTCCAAGAATAATTACATCATATTCAAAACCAAATTTCCATTGTCTTGAGAAAATACGTAAATCAATTTCACCAAGCGTGATAGGGGTATGTTGGCTTTGAACAACTTTTTCAAAACACCCTGTCATTTCATGAACAGCATATTCATTACGCGTTAATGCCATAATTTTTCCAAGACGAGGAGCGGCCTCGAGCAGAGTAGCAACATCAGTTTGTAGTCTTCTCGCTTTTCCTATTGTACAATAAGCAGCAACAAGTTCTGCTTCAGATATACCAATAGAGACTGCAAAATCACGATTCCGCACCCCCTTTTTTTCTTCACGCAAACGAATAATCATTTCGGCTGTATATGACATAGACTTTCCTTATGTTATTTTTAGAGGGTTAATTTTTAAAATTACATAATCCGAAGGCACTGGGTTGAACCACTCTCGACGAACAGCTCAACCCATCATAAATAAGCCATCTATTGCCAACAGCAGAACAACCAAAAATCGATAAATCAGAAGCAATTAAAGATTCCCTTTCAAATCCTCGTAGTTTAAAGAACAAAAACGCAATAACGCTCCCCTTTATCGATAAAACTTTTTACTGGTCTAATAGTTAACAGAAGTAATTAAAACTTTTGCACAAACGATACTTTAAAGTTACGACCAGGTTGGCTATAATAATCTACCGGTACTGTACTTTTTCCAGAAGGAAGGTCTGACACATTCCAGTATTTTTCATTGAAAAGGTTATAAACACCTGCTCTTACAGTTGGTCCCTTTTCACCAAATGGCTTCCACCAACCTAACATATCAACAGTATTATATCCCGGGATTTTCTGGTTATCAGATCCTTCAGCAACTTTATTACGTTTGGCCGCTAAAGTAAGTATAGCATCTATTCCCCAAGTGGCTTTTGTATATCCTAACCCGATAACTGCTTTCAACGGTGGGATAGAGTTAAGATATTCATTTTTGTCAAGATCTTTTCCTTGTGAATAAGCAAGGGCGACATCACCATGGAACCCATTGTAAAGGGATAAATATACCTTTGCTGAAGCACCCAAAATACGTACGCGCGAACGGTTCATATAATGCTGACGTGCAAACCTAAACTCCTCTGATGGGCCTTTATCCATGGTATCTATAAAGTTTTTATACTGATTAGCAAAAGCATTTAATGAACCACCAAAATTCGCATTTCCATATCGTATGCCAACATCATATCCATTGCTTGTTTCTGATTTAAGATCAGGGTTCCCTTTCACATAATAAAAGGGAGGCTTGATGTAGGAAAGGTAGAGTTCTGGAGCACGTGGTGCGCGAAAAGCTTGTGCCCATTGAGCATAGAATGTCACTTGATCATAAACATCCCACTCTACACGTAATTTAGGAGAAAAACGCGAACCACTCCTTTCAGGGGGGGATTTGTCGGAAATGAGTGCTTTTTCATAAGACAAGGTTTTTTGAGGGGTATATTTATACCAATCATAACGAACCCCTGGTGTTATACGGAAACGATTATCAGCTAAACCGACCTCATCTTCGAGAACTAAACCAACACTATAGCTATCCGTGTCCGGTGAATCTGATCGATTAGCAGGTAAAAAAGCACACGCATGCGCATTTTCCTTTAAATGGCAACTGTCTTTACCAAACATATAATGATGAAATTTAGAAGATAAAATATTCGTAGCAAGCTTTAATGTATGACTTCCCGAACCAATATTTACTGTTTTGAGAGCATAAGCATTAAGACCATAACTGGTATCACGTACTAAATTATCTCTTAAATAATCTCCTTCTGGTGCCTTAATACGAAATCCATGCATAGTGTGATTATTCAACTGTCTTTGCCAATAAATCTGCCCACGAAATGCATCAAGGAATGTATCTTTATTGCCGCTATAGTTATAGGAAATGGACAAACGCTCACGGCGCTTATTATCCTGGTCATAAACAGAACCTGGGGCATACCTTGCTGATGCATTTAGCGAATGCGTATTCCTACTATCGCCAAAACGTTCTGCTGTAAAATCAAGTCGGTGGTTATCATCAAAGTATTGATGAATTTTAAATAGCAAATTACTTTTGTCAAAATTGGCTGGATTTTTACGTGTACGTTCTGCATAACCGTTTACGGTTCCCATATTTTTGCGTTCATGGCCTTCCATATAAGACCCTTGGAAAAGTAAGAATGTTTCATAATTACGCACAGCAAAAGCTTGACTTACACGCCAACTGTTATCAACAGAGTGATAACTACTTTTTATAAGGCTCCCCCATTTCTTTCCTTCAGAAATAAGGTCTTCAGGATTAAGGGTGCGTAAAGCAACAACTCCTCCCAGAGCACCAGATCCATAAAGACTAGAATCTGATCCTTGAACAATATCAAGTGTAGAAAGTGCATCAAAGTCAAACGTTGTATTTCCACTGTTTCCCCGTATTATATCCGAAACCCATGGAAGAGTAATGCCATCCATTGTTGTGAGAACACGCTGCGCATCTAAACCACGAAGCATAAAACTACTATTGCTTGTATTGTAAGTTATGGATGGATCAAGACGACTAACATCATGAACATCACTTACTTGTTTTTCGCTAATATCCTTAGCGGTTTTACGACTAGTCAGAATGGTCACTGAACCTGAAAAATCCTCTATTTTTTTTCCTTTAATAATAATCGGTTTCAGTTCAGTTACAGCGTTTTTATCGCTGTTTTGTGCAAAAACAAATGAAGGTATACAGACCGACAATGCACTTAAAATCACACAACTTTTATGGATATTCTTTTGTCTTATTCGCATAACACATCACAACCTTTTTTTAAAACCCCTCCCTACCTTGAAACTTTATTCATATAAAAAAGCTTGACACACCAATTACAAATAGCCCGCCAAGCAAAAATGGTTTTGAATTGTACACAAAACCACGAGGAGACCATATTAAACATGATAAAATCAGTCAAGAAAAAAGTTGTAATTTAAAAAGAGCTTGTTTTAATGAAGTTTAACACCAATATTAAGTCTAGAATAACGGTAGAAAACTATGATTGTTGCAAATACAAGGCGGTTATTAGCTCTTTGGATTGGAGGGTTTATTTGTGCTTTCTCTTTGCATATAGTATTGGGAGCACAGTTTTATTTCTATAGTACTGGCGTAAGCAATAACACGCTCTCATCTACGATTACGTTAACTTTTGTACAAGAGCCTCTCTATTCAGGTAATGATGCGGATTTGTTAGATATTGATACAGATTTGTCGAATGTTGGTACAGATCTAGAAAAGATGCAACTTGATCCTTTAGAACGGGAGTCAGATATATTAGAAGCAGTGAATGAGCTTCGGCCGGAAGAGCCTCAGCATATTGTAGAAAAAGATAATTTTGCGGTTCTCAAATCTTTAGAAAAATCACTGCCTCAAAAAGTGGAACATAAAGTACTCGTCAGAAAACCGATACCAATGCCAAAGGCTGTGGTAAAGCGCTCTACTACAAAATCAGTACGTTCTTCTATTACTGCTCAAGGTGGCGATGCCGCAACACTTGAGGATGCATTGTTAGTAGAGTGGTTAGCAAAGGTACAAGCGCAGTTAGAAAGGCAAAAAAAATATATTGTGGGACAGCGGATCAGTCGTGCAAAAGGAACAGTAAAGTTAGAGTTTAGAGTGCATGAGCAGGGGAGTATTTTTTCCAGCCGTGTTATCGTTTCCGCTGGTGATCTAGAACTTGATCGATTAGCTATGGCAGTACTTAAACGTGTGGGCTCTTTTCCTCCTCCTCCGCCATCAAAAGTGAACAAAATTATCAGAGTATCCTTGATATTTAGCTAATTTTCGCGAATTTTCCGGTTAATTTCACATACTTTATATTTACAATTGCCACAATATTACGGTTTATGAGTTGAAAAATAAGAATGAATAACTTTAGGTAGATCAAGATTGTATGACTCTCATTGGCCGGAAAGGAGAGCAGCTTTTATATCTGTTTTTCCAGTAAATCTTGCTTTGTAAACTCCATAATTTTCCATGACACGCATCACATAATTACGTGTTTCTGTATAGGGAATTCGTTCGATCCAGTCGATGACTTTATCAAGAGATTGCCTTCGAGGATCACCATAGCGTTTTATCCATTCATCGACACGACGGGAACCTGCATTATAACTAGCAAGAGTCAATATATAGGATCCGTTAAAACGTTCCAGTTGTTCGCGGAGAAAATAGATCCCTAATGTGGTATTATAACTGGTATCACTACGTAGTTTTTTTGGTGACCATATGATCGAATATTTCTTGGCAAGAGTTTTTGCTGTCAATGGCATTAATTGGAGTATGCCTTGTGCACCTGCTTTTGATATGGCTGTTGGATTAAATTCACTTTCTTGTCGCGCAATAGCATAAACAAGCGCTTGTTCTATGGCAGCAACATGAACAGAGGTTGGTATCGCGCCTATAGGATGGGAAAGTGCACCAACATTTTTACCTTGAAAAACAGCAGTTTTTCCGATTTTGAGGCTGGTATAGTAGTCACCATTTTTTTCTGCCATCACAGCTAAAAGAGCTAATTCGCCAGGGCTTTCTATTTTTTGGCCAAGTTCTCTATAAAAAAATTTAGCAAGATTAGCATAGCCAGCCGCTTCAAGGCGTTGAATCGCTCTAATGGTTTCTCGTGCACTAAAGCGTTGCCGTTCAGAGTCTGTTGGTTTGGGAAAAGAAATTTCGAGCTTTTTTTGGTTCAGTCGTGCAGCTGCTAATTGACCATAATAAGTTGTACCAAAACGGGCTGCCCGATGGAAATAATTTTGGGCATTTTTATGTTCACTTAGAATTTCTGCTGCTCGTCCCATCCAATAGTATCCACGGGATAAAGAAAGAGGTGAAGAAGATAATTGAGGGATACGTGAAAAATGGTGCATTGCCAATTGAGCATCATGAAGAAACCGGAGTGCATACCATCCTGCATGAAATTCAGTATCAACCGCTAATAAAGATGTCATACTATTGTGTGTAGCAACGAGTTGATAAGCAATTTTAGGTTTGTTTAAATCAAGCATTTCGCGAGAAAGGGCGCGTCGCTCTTTCCATAATGCGTGAGGGTTCATAAGTTTTAATGCATCTTTTGATGTGTTCATCATGAGTGTTGCAGCTGAACTATATTGTCCAGTTCGTCGAAGATGACGAATTTGAGCGAATTGTAAGAGGGGATTTTTTTGCCATGACCGCTCCACAGCGCGCAATTTTTGTGTGGCTCTGGGATCATTTTTTTCAACAGCCATAAAAGCATTAAAAAGCGATTGAGCATGGGCTAATTTTGCAACGCGTCCTGCTGAATCGAAGTAATGCTTATAAAGCATAAATTGCATGCGTTTCAAATGATCAATAGGTTTTAATATAGTATGTGCATTTTTAAGAATAAGCTCTTCTTCTTTTGCATTGAGCTTTGTTTTATGCCACCACGGTGCAATGATTTTTTGAGCGCGAACGGTTTGTCCAGTTGCAATAAGTGCTTTGGCGAAGAGAGCCATACCTTGCGCTGTTAGGGGAGAATGATGCGCAAATTTTTTGAGGATTACATGTGTAAAATTGGTTTCATTAATAAAAGCACGTTCAGCATTACGTTGCATAATGTCTATGCCTGGCCATCCATCTAGCTCTTTGATTGCATTGAATATTTCAGAGCTTGGGATATTGGTTTGACTTGATATACCTATAGCCCATGTCAAAATATGATAATCAAGGCTATTTTTTTCTAGTGAATTACGAAGGCTTATTGTTTTTGCAATATCGTTATTGAAAAGCGCGTCTAAACCCGCTTTAAGTTGCCTGAGAGTGGAATTGTTATTGTATGTAGGGGAACTATGGGGTGCTATGTGAGGCTGTCTAAGGGATTTTTGATCTTCCTTTTTTATGACGGTAGGGCGAACTAAAGGGATTGGTGCTTTCCCATGCAAGAGGGATGTTTGTGCGCACGCACTTGAAAATAAAATTGTTGTTGCCAGTATAGGTGCAGGAAAGGTTTGTAGAAAAAAGGGGGCAGAAAATGCACGCATAAAGAAAAAACCTTGAGATTTTACTTTTTGAAATTACTCAATAGTTTTTAGAACAGAAGCATGAAAAACGCGTTAATGTAAGCTGGTACTTTAAAAAATAGGTTCGGAATTGAAAGAGATACATATTAAATCTTAAGGGAACTATTGTGAAATTCCATCTTGCTTCAATCAAAGAGCAAGATTATGCTCTATTTAAATTTATAAGGCGATTATTAAAAAAATAAAAGCGAACATTATAGGGAGTTTATCATGCTCAAGGGAGCTATAACTGCGCTTATCACACCATTTAATGATAAGGGCGCTATCGATGAGAAGGCATTTTGCAATTTTGTTGAGTGGCAGATTGTACAAGGTATTAATGGTGTAAGCCCTGTTGGAACGACAGGTGAAACACCAACTTTAAGTCATGAAGAACATAAGAGAGTTATAGAATTGTGTGTTGAGCAGGTTGCTAAGCGTGTTCCTGTTATTGCTGGAGCAGGATCAAATAGTACAAGTGAAGCTGTAGAACTTGCGCAACATGCGCAAAAGGCAGGTGCAGATGCTGTTTTGGTTGTTACACCCTATTATAACAAACCTAATCAAGCCGGTTTATACACGCATTTTTCTTCCATTGCGAGGGCTATTTCTATACCTATTATCATTTATAATATTCCCGGTCGTTCTATTATTGATATGGCTGTGGAAACCATGAAAGATCTTTGTCGAGATTTTAAAAATATCATTGGTATTAAGGATGCGACGAGCAAAATTGAGCGTGTGAGTGAACAACGTGAAAAGTGTGGTAAGAATTTTATACAGCTTTCCGGTGATGATTGTACAGCATTAGGTTTTAATGCGCATGGAGGTGTGGGGTGTATTTCGGTCGCATCCAATGTTGCTCCAAAACTCTGTGCAGAGCTTCAAGCTGCTTGTTTACGTGGTGATTATAAAACGGCACTAGAATTAAATGATCGTCTGATGCCTCTTAATCGTGCAGTCTTTATTGAACCCAGTCCCGCAGGTATTAAATATGCCGTTGCAAAATTGGGGATTTGTGGGAATACTGTTCGTTCCCCGATTGTTCCATTAGCAGATACCACAAAAAAGATTATTGATGAGGCTCTATGCTATGCAGGTCTTCTTAAAGAATAAAATAATATAAGGTAGCCATGAAAAAAAAAAGAATGCGCCAGTACGAAAAATAATTGCTGACAATCGTAAAGCTCGTTTTAATTATGAAATTCTTAATAATCTTGAAGCTGGTATCGTACTTCAGGGGGCGGAAGTAAAATCTTTGCGTTCCAATCAGGCGAATATTGCTGAGAGTTATGCTAGCTTTGAAAATGGGGAATTATGGTTAGTGAACAGCTATATTCCTGAATATACGCAAGCTAATCGTTTTAACCATGAACCACGTCGTTTACGTAAGTTATTAATTTCAAGACGTGAAATGGCACGCTTTTTTAACGCGACTTCTCGTGAAGGAATGACCCTTGTCCCTCTCAAACTTTATTTCAATGAAAAAGGGCGTGCTAAGTTGGAAATTGCTCTGGCACGTGGGAAAAAGCTTCATGATAAGCGTGAAACCGAAAAGAAACGCGATTGGGGACGTGCAAAAGCAAGGCTTTTAAAAAGATATGGATAACAAGATCGATTTATGTATTCCTTTTATAGGAATGCTTGGAAAATTTCAGCATTGGTCAAGATACGTTTTTGCTGCTTCGAAGATTTGATGAAACATAGTGTCTGTTAAGCGGCCAGTGTTAGTATTATAGCGTGAACAGTGATAGCTTGAAAAGATGCGTAATCTGCCAATGTTGTTTATCTCTCCATGTCCGAAAGGATGGGCTAAAATTTTTGCATTAAGGGCGCGTAGTGTTGAATGATGCGCAATAGTGCCAAGGGTGATAACAGCTTTAAGTTTAGGAAGACTTGTTAAAAGAGGCGAAAAAAAAGTTCGGCAAGTGTTAATTTCTGTACCAGTGGGTTTATTTTCTGGTGGAACACAACGGACTGAGTTAACAATTGCTACATCAATCAATTTCAGATTGTCGTCGGCTCTTTCTTCAAAGGTCCCTTGAGCAAAACCATACTTTTTTAAGGTGGAATAAAGTAAGTGCCCAGCATAATCACCAGTGAACGGGCGTCCAGTTCGGTTTGCCCCACGTAATCCAGGAGCAAGACCAACAACGAGAAGACGTGTTGTGGATGCACCCTTATAAGGAAAAAATGGGCGCACTGGTGCATTATGCCAATCCGGTTCTTTCAAACGCCAGTCGGAGATGAACTTGTGCAAACGTGGGCATAAATTACAATTTTGTGGTGGTTCTGGACAAAGCGATGTTGATTGGCGATTCATGGGTAGGCATTCATCATTTTTATAAATTTTTTTGCATTACTTATAGGCTATATGACGGATCACGTTTTTGTAAACAACCATGATGAATACAAATGTGTTACTTAACAACAGAAGTTTAACATGAAATTATTATCTATTATTTTCCAAAGAGTGACAATCTACTTAGTGATTTATTCGATGAATAAAACAGGAATGAATAGGATGTTTAATGCGATAAAATTTCTTATCTTCAATGAAGATATTATCATAAATAATATGTATGGGAATATCGTTGTTACAAAAATTTTTTTAATAAATTTGAATGGTTGGTATCATTTTAAAGAATGGACTCTCTAAAGATAGAGAGGAGCTTAAACCGGTAAGTGTAATTTTCTGTTTGAATTCAGTACTCTTGGAGCTTTTTATTTTAGAATGGTACTGATAACAAATTTGAAGAGGCTATGCACTTTGTATAGAGCTTCTAAGAAATTTTTAATACGTTCTTTGAGTAAAAAATATTAAATCTTGCATTGTTTTTCTTGTGTTTTATTTTGTTTATTGTATATATTTTATACTCATTATGAAATTTTTGAATCTTTAAGAAAGAGGCATAAATGGCCCGCGTAACGGTAGAAGATTGTGTTGATAAGGTTGATAACCGCTTTGAGTTGGTGCTTTTAGCCGGGCATCGGGCGCGTCAAATTTCACAGGGTGCGCAGATCACGGTTGATCGTGATAATGATAAAAATCCAGTAGTTGCTTTACGTGAAATAGCAGAAGAGACATTATCGCCTGCCGATTTGAAAGAAGATCTTATTCATTCGTTGCAAAAACATGTGGAAGTAGATGAGCCGGAAATAGCAAGTGAATTTATTACGCATTCAGGTGAAGCTGAAGGTGTTTTTGGGGCATTAACGGAAGAGGAAGGTGGTTCGTTCGATCATATGTCGGAAGAAGAACTTTTAGCGGGTATTGAAGGTTTGGTTGTTCCGGAAAAGAGTGACGATTATTGAGTGCATCAGTTTATATTACGGAAGCGAATATACGTTATCATCCGATGGGTGGTTGTTTTTTTTATTTTTTATTGATGAAATGTTCATATTCAATAAGGGTTAGATTTGTGAAAAGATAAAGGATATGCTCGTATGATGCGTCAGTGTGAGCTCGTTGGGCGTGTTCAACGTTATAAGTCTGACGTGGATGAGGCTCTGTTAAATAGAGCCTACGATTATGCAATGCGCAAGCATGGTCATCAAAAACGTGCTTCGGGTGATCTTTATTTTTCTCATCCTTTAGAAGTAGCCGCTATTTTAACAGATATGCGGCTGGATGAAGCAACCATTGCCGTCGCTCTTTTGCATGATACAATTGAAGATACGAGTGCTACACGAGCAGAAATTGATCAGCTTTTCGGATCTGAAATTGGTAAGTTGGTTGAAGGGCTCACAAAACTTAATAAGCTTGATCTTGTATCGAAGAAAGCGGTACAGGCAGAGAATTTGCGTAAACTTCTTATCGCTATTTCTGACGATGTTCGTGTTCTTTTAGTCAAACTTGCTGATCGTCTTCATAACATGCGCACCCTTGGTGTTATGCGTGATGATAAGCGTAGGCGAATTGCTGAGGAGACAATGGACATTTATGCGCCACTTGCGGGTCGCATGGGTATGCAGGATATGCGCGAAGAGTTAGAAGATCTCTCTTTCCTTTATTTAAATCCAGAAGGTTACCGAACGATTACCAATAGACTTTCTGAATTATCAAGGCGTAATCGTGATTTACTTTCTAGAATTGAAAATGAATTGACAAAACTTTTTTTCGAGAATGGCATTAAAGCAGATGTTAAAAGCCGTCAGAAAAAATCTTATTCAGTTTTTCGTAAAATGGAAAGTAAGGCGTTATCTTTTGAACAATTGTCTGATATTTTTGGATTTCGTGTCATTGTTGAAACAGTGAACGATTGTTATCGTGCTCTTGGTGTTATCCATACTACGTGGCCAATGGTACCTGGTCGTTTTAAAGATTATATTTCTATACCAAAGCAAAATGATTATCGTTCCCTTCATACAACGATTGTAGGGCCATCAAGGCAACGTGTTGAGTTGCAGATTAGAACTGCTGCGATGGATGAAATTGCTGAATATGGTGTTGCCGCACATTCCATTTATAAAGATCACGGTTCTAATTATTCGACTTCAAAATTATCAAACGAAACCAATGCCTATGCATGGTTACGTCAAACAATTCAATCTTTGTCAGATGGGGATAATCCGGAAGAGTTTTTAGAACATACAAAGCTTGAGCTTTTTCAAGATCAAGTTTTTTGTTTTACTCCCAAAGGCCGGTTGATTGCTTTTCCAAAAGGCGCCACCCCTATTGATTTTGCTTACGCAGTTCATACGGATATTGGTGATTCTTGTGTGGGAGTAAAAATCAATGGTCGTATTATGCCTTTAATGACGAAATTAAAAAATGGTGATGAAGTTGATATTATACGTTCACAAGCTCAAATTCCACCGGCAGCGTGGGAATTTCTTGTTGTAACAGGCAAAGCGCGCTCAGCCATTCGCCGAGCAACCCGCGCAGCGGTACGTAAACAATATTCAGGTTTGGGATATCGTATACTTGAGCGTGCGTTTGAGTATATGGGAAGACAATTTTCAAAAGACGCTCTTAAGCAGGTGTTACCACGTTTAGCACGCAAAGACGTGGAAGATGTATTGGCTGCTGTTGGACGTGGTGAATTACTTTCTGCTGATGTGATTAAGGCGGTTTATCCTGAATATCAGGATCATCGTGTCGTACAAAAATCATCTTTTCGGCCAGGGGAAGAAGGTTGGTTTAACATTGAAAATGCTCAAGGTATGATTTTTAAAGTTCCAGAAAATGAAAAGGATGCGACGGTAGAGAAGTATCAATCCAAAGCATTACCTATTCGAGGAACACGTGGTGATATTCCCGTACGCTTTTCTCCTGAAGGCGCAGTACCGGGAGATCGAATTGTTGGCATCATGCAGCCAGGTGCTGGAATTGTTATTTATCCGATACAGTCTTCAGCTTTAATGGCTTATGATGATCAGCCAGAACGATGGATTGATGTCCGCTGGGATATTGATGCCCAAATGAATGAACGTTTCCCTGCTCGGATTAATATTTTGGCTGTTAATAGTCCTGGTTCATTGGCAGAAATTACGCAGGTGATTTCTGCCAATGATGCCAATATACAAAATTTATCTTTTATCCGTACAGCACCAGATTTCACGGAAATTATGATTGATTTAGAAGTTTGGGATTTAAAACATTTGAATCGTATTTTTTCTCAGTTAAAAGAGGCCGGTTCGATTAGTGCAGTGCGGCGAGTTCACGGATGAAAAAGAGAGATTTTGCGATGAATACACAAGATGTAATTGATATTTTTAAACAAGCAGATGCTATTCTGGAAGGGCATTTTATTTTAACATCAGGTCGTCATAGTGCTATTTATATGCAGAAGGCGAAAGTATTCATGCACGCTGACTTAACGGAAAAGCTCTGTCGTGGATTGGCTGAAAAAATCAAAAGATCTGTCGAGGGCAAAATTGATTACATAGTTGGTCCCGCAATTGGTGGCCTTATTCCCTCCTATGAGACTTCACGTCATCTTGGTATTCCTTCTCTGTGGGTAGAGCGTGTAAACGGTGCATTTGAGTTGCGTCGTTTTGAGATGAAGAAGGGTGAACGAGTTGTGATTGTTGAAGATATTGTGACAACAGGTCTTTCCATTCGTGAAACAGTTGAGGCTTTGATTGCAGCAGGAGCAGATGTGGTAGCGAGTGCATGTATTCTTGATCGTTCTGGGGGTAAGGTTGATGTCGGAGTTCCATTGATTTCACTTGCTCAATATGAGATAGCATCTTATGCAAGTGATGAACTTCCTGCTGAACTCGCAATACTTCCAGCAATCAAGCCAGGAAGTCGAAATATTTGATTGTCTTTCTATTTTTTTTTGTGCAAAAACTTAGGGCAATTCATTTGAATCATGCGGATTATTTTATTATCATGAAATGTAATTGAGAGTTAAATGCTTTTTCGTCGTCGAGAACCAGTAGATTTTGTAAAGCGTATTCGACTTTGGTTATGGCCACGTCGTTCATTTTCTCGCTCATTTGCTTACATATGTAAGCGTATTTTACGTATATCAGCGACGCCGCATAAAGTTGCATTAGGGTTTGCTATTGGTATTTTTTTAGCTTGTTCTCCCCTTTTTGGAATGCATATTTTTTTGGCAATATTTTTTTCTTGGCTTTTACGCGCAAATTTTGCAGCATCAATTATTGGGACGATTTTTTCTAATCCCCTTACATTTTTGTTGATTGTTATGGCTGATTATAAGGTAGGTTATTTCTGTTTATCGCTTTTTAGCAATGTAAATGAGATTTCTCTTTCGCAAATTCGTGCTCTTTTTAATGGCTTGACATTGTCAAATGCATCTCTGCTTTTTAAGGGAGCATGGGACTCAATCATGCGGCCGATGATTTTAGGTGGTACCCTTTTAGGTTTTATCTTTGGTGGTTTATCTTATATAGGTGTTTATAGAGCAATCGTTCGCTTTCAACAAAAGCGATATCAAAAGATTATAAGAAAAAAGCGTTTGTGGCAAAGAAATTCGGGTGATACTGTATGATCATTGGTCTTGGAAATGATCTGGTTGATATAAGACGTATTGAAAGAATGCTGATTCGTTATGGCGACCGTTTTGTTGAGCGTATTTTTACCGACGTGGAGCAGATTAAATCTGAAAATCTTCAAAAAAGATTTTCTTCTTACGCCAAAAGATTCGCTGCCAAAGAAGCATGTGCGAAGGCTTTGGGGACAGGAATTGCTTGTGGAGTAGGTTGGAAAGACATGGGAGTAGTCAATTTACCATCCGGCAAACCGATCATGAGACTAACAGGTCGTGCACAAGTGCAATTAAAAAAGTTATTGCCTCCCCATTATGAAGCAGTCATTCACCTGAGCATAACGGATGATTTTCCTTGGGCACAGGCATTTGTTATTATCGAGGCTCTGCGTGGATAGATATAGATAGTGTAGGAGATTGTGCTTTTGTTATTTGAACATTATGGTAAAAGTGAATTATATCTGTGAAGGGAAGGTAGTCTGTAATGATTCAGAAAGAGAAAATGTATAAAAGGAAAGAAAAAGGCGGAATTTTTGAATTTATTTTAGTTTTAATACAGGCTCTGTTTTTAGCTGGACTTATTCGCACACTTTTTTTTCAGCCTTTCAGTATTCCTTCCGGTTCAATGCGTCCTACTTTGCTTGTGGGGGATTATCTGTTTGTTTCAAAATATGCGTATGGATATTCTCGTTTTTCTATACCCTTTTCTCTTCCTCTTTTTTCGGGACGTATTTGGTCATCTCAGCCTCAGCGTGGAGATGTCGTGGTTTTTCGTTTACCCAGTAATCCAAATATTGATTATATAAAACGTGTTGTTGGGCTGCCGGGTGATCGTATACAAGTTCGTCAAAGTGTTCTTTATATTAATGATAAAGCTGTTTCACGTCACTTTATGGGGAAGATTCATAATTCTGATATAACAGAAGTTAATTATCCTGTTGACGTCTACCGTGAGACACTGTCCAATGGTGTTAGTTACAATACCCTTGATTTAGCTTTTATTCCGCAGGTTGATGACACAAAAGTTTTTGAAGTTCCACCAGGGCATTATTTTATGATGGGTGATAACCGCGATAATTCAGATGATAGTCGTTTGGATGTAGGATATGTGCCAGAGGAGAATCTTATTGGTCGAGCAAGTGTGATTTTTTTCTCTATTAGTAATGGTTCAAGTGCTTGGCAGATTTGGCGTTGGCCCTTTGATGTACGTTGGAGTCGTTTATTTTCTCTTATCCATACTGTTCATGATTTGCCGCTTGTCAAGCAAGGAATCAGCGATGAGGCATCCAATGATTGATCAGCTTGAAAAGCTGATGGGGCATCGTTTTAAGGATGAAGAGAAATTAAAAAGAGCATTAACGCATTCTAGTGTACAAGATTCAGAACAGGGGAATTATGAACGATTGGAGTTTCTAGGTGATCGTGTTTTGGGGCTTTTGATCGCAGAAATGCTCTATCAATTTTTTCCGCAAGCAAGTGAAGGTGAATTATCAGTACGTCTAAATGGTTTGGTGAATGCGCGGACATGTGCTGATATTGCACGAGAAATGGGTTTGTCTGAAATGATTCATGTTGGTTTTGAGATGAAAAACTTTGAGAGACGCCGGCTCATCAACATGCATGCTGATGTAGTAGAAGCTTTAATTGCTGTAATGTATTTAGAGGGAGGATTGGAGAGCGTTCGTCCTTTTATTCAAAGATATTGGCAAAATCGGGCAAAACAAATGGATGCTGGTCGACGTGATGCCAAGACAGAATTACAAGAGTGGGCACATATGCAGGGCAACGCACAGCCACATTACCGGGTTATAAAGCGTTCTGGTCCAGATCATGATCCTGTTTTTATGGTAGAGGTAAGCATTTCTGGTTTTGCTCCAGAGATTGGGCAGGGTAGTTCTAAAAGATATGCTGAAAGGATGGCAGCTGAGAAAATTTTACGACGAGAAGGGATATGGGAAACAATGGGAAAATGACCATGGATGCCGTTATGAAAACGCGTTCTGGTTTTGTTACACTTATTGGAATGCCTAATGCTGGAAAATCGACATTAGTGAATCAGTTAGTTGGGAAAAAGGTTTCAATTGTAACGCATAAAGCACAAACGACACGAACTCTGATCCGCGGTATTGTCATTCATGATAGTACGCAAATTGTCTTGGTTGATACGCCGGGTATTTTTCATCCTCGTAAGCGGTTGGAGCGTGCAATGGTATCTGCTGCTTGGGGGAGTGCTAAGAGTGCTGATATTCTTTTAGTTTTGATTGATGTTCAAAATGGTTTTTCGGATGATGTTTATACGATGTTAGATATTGTGAAAGATATGAAACAGAATAAGATTCTTGTCCTAAATAAAATTGATACAGTTGCTAAAGAATCTCTTTTAGCTTTAACTGCTAAAATTAATGAACACGTGAAATTTTTGCAGACATTTATGATTTCTGCTTTAAATGGTTCTGGTTGCAAGGATTTACTTCATGCGTTGAGTAATATGATGCAGGAAGGACCATGGTATTATCCAGAAGATCAAATTTCGGATATGCCTATGCGTCACATTGCTGCTGAGATTACGCGTGAAAAGCTTTTTCTTCGCCTTCACGATGAACTTCCCTATTCTTCAACAGTTGAAACAGAAAGCTTTGAAGAGCGTTCAGATGGTTCAGTTAAAATTAATCAAGTCATTTATGTAGAGCGTGATAGCCAGAAAAAAATTGTTTTAGGGGCAAAAGGCGATACAATTAAAGCGATTGGTCAAGCAGCACGTAAGGAATTGATGGAGGTCATGGATCAAAAAGTTCATCTTTTTCTCTTTGTGAAAGTGCGTGATAATTGGGATAGCGATCCGGAACGTTACCGTGAAATGGGATTGGATTTTTTAAATTAAAATGAAATGGAAAGAACAAGCCATTATCCTTGGTACACGCCAATATGGTGAGACAAGTATTATCCTTGAGATTATGACACGTCAACATGGCCGTTATATGGGGGTGGTAAAAGGGGGGCGTTCGCGTCGTATGGCAGCACTTCTTCAACCTGGGAATTTTGTTGAAGCTGAATGGTGGGCGCGTTTAGACGAACATTTGGGACTTTTTCGGCTTGAAGCGCTTGATTTGCATGCGGCACAATTAATAGTTTTACCAGAAGCACTTTATGCTTTGCAGGTGATAGCATTTCATTTGCGTCTTCTTCCTGAACGTGATCCGCATCCTATTTTATATGATATGTTATATCTTTTTATGCAGCATTTCGATGAATCGTTTGCAAACGCAGAATTACTTGTACGTTTTGAAATGCGGCTTCTTGAAGAACTTGGTTTTGGCCTTGATTTATCCCATTGTGCTGCAACAGGCAGCAGAGAAAGACTTTATTATGTATCACCAAAATCAGGACGTGCTGTATGTGAGGAAGCGGGGCGTCCTTGGAAGGAAAAGCTTTTAATTTTACCACAGTTTCTTGTGCAAAGAACGAATCGTCCTGTAGATTTTAGTGACATAATAAACGGCTTTATTTTAACAGGTTTTTTTTTAATGCGTCATGTTTGGGAACCACGAGACATAAAACAGCCATCGATACGCATGAATTTGATACAATTGTTTGAACAGCGATTTCGTATGCAAGCATTAATTTGTTAATTTAAGAAACACTGAAGAGAATGTGAAGATGCAAATCTTAAAAACAATTGCTGAAATACGGCAATGTATCGCCAAAGAACGGCGTTTAGGATTTTCGATTGGTTTGGTTCCCACTATGGGAGCGTTACATGCGGGGCACCTTGCATTGGTGCAGCAGGCAAAAGCAATGTGTGGCCGAAGTATAGTTTCCATTTTTGTCAATCCAAAGCAATTTGGTCCCCATGAAGATTTTTATCAATATCCAAGAGATTTAGAGGGCGATTGTGCTTTGTTGAAAAAAGCAGGCGTTGAGTATGTTTTTGCACCTTCTGTAGAAGAAATGTGGCCACCGGGAAATCAGACAATTGTGAAGGTGGAAAAGTTGTCACGTATTTTGATGGGGAGGTTGCGTCCGGGGCATTTTTGTGGAGTGGCCAGCGTTGTTGCTAAACTTTTTAACATTATTCAACCAGATAAGGCTTTTTTTGGGGAAAAGGATTTTCAACAAATTTTAATTATTCGACGTATGGTTAAAGATTTGGCCTTTCCTGTTGAAATTGTTGGAGTTCCTATTTTACGGGAATCAGATGGCGTAGCCTGTTCTTCACGCAATCAGTTTTTAACATTAGAAGATCGCAAAGCGGCAAAAATTATTCCTAAAAGTGGTAAAGCTGCTGAAAAGCTTTATCGTCAAGGAGAACGATCGGTTGATAAATTACACAAAGTTGTTCGCGATATTTTACAGCAAGAATCGCGCGCGATCATTGAATCTGTAGATTTACGGGATATAGAAACCTTATACGTGGTCAAAGGAAAATTAGATAAACCTGCAGTTTTACTTTTAACTGTTCGTTTTGGTACCGTGAGGCTTATTGATCAATACATATTGCAGGAGAAGATTGAGCATGAGTGTACATAATAAAACGACGAAACGTATCACTTCTGTTGAAATACGCTCAAGAAAGGGGCAAAAGCCGATTGTTTCTTTAACGGCTTATCAGGCTTATACGGCGCGGATTGCTGATCCCTATTGCGATTTTCTTTTGGTTGGTGATAGTGTTGGCATGGTCGTATATGGATTTGAGACAACGCTTCCTGTTAATTTAGATATGATGATTTTGCATGGGCAGGCGGTTGTGCGTGGATCTCAAAGAGCTCTTGTCGTTGTTGATATGCCTTTTGGTTCTTATGAAAAAAGTCCAGAGCAAGCTTTTTTGAATGCATCGCGTGTTCTTGTACAAACAGGGTGTGGTGCGGTGAAGCTTGAAGGTGGTGCTTATATAGCAGAAACAATTGATTTTTTGTGTAAACGTGGCATTCCAGTTATGGGACATATCGGCCTTACTCCACAGGCGGTGAATCGTTTTGGTGGTTTCAAGACGCAAGGGTGCAATGGGAGTGATTGGCAAAAGATTGAAACTGATGGGGTAGCGATTGAAGAGGCTGGTGCTTTTGCTGTTGTTGTGGAAGGGGTTGTCGAACCCTTAGCGGTGAGGCTTACAGAAAAACTTTCTATCCCGACTATTGGTATTGGCGCATCCAATCAGTGTGATGGACAAGTATTGGTTATGGAAGACATGTTGGGTTATGGCGCTTATGTACCAAAATTTGTGCGTCGTTATGGTACTCTTGAACAAGCAATGGAGATGGCAATCAAGAATTATGCAAAGGATGTCACATCCCGTGCTTTTCCAGCAGAAAGGGAAGTTTACAAACTGAAATAAAATCCAGTCTAATTGAAAAATATGACAAGAGAGCATTTGTTATCGCACTCTGAGTGTTTATATGCTTTTTGCTTGAGTTCAATTTGAGCGATGATTTTTGTCTTTTATTGCATTTACATATTATTTTATTTGCTCGTAAATACGTACGTTTTCAAAGTTTTTACTTTTACGGATGCATATTATAAAAAAATGTAGACTTAATGCTGTTCGTTTTTGCTGATTTGAAACGACAATTTATTATAACGGTGAGGATTATAGAATATCAGATATCTATAGGACAGTAGATGGAATAAAGAAATTTATTCTTTTTATACTTACCTTCAATAAGATATTAAGAAGATAAAACAATAACTTAATAGATTCTTTTTCCACTAACATGATAAAGGATGAATGATGCAAGGAGAATATTAGTTTGATCTCTGCGTATCAAGGTTGCTAAAACGGATTAGAAAAGCGTTCTCAATTTGTTGTGTAGAGTATGGTTGCAAATTAAGATCATCGAGTAAAATATTATCAGGAGAACCAAAATAGCGAAGGGCTTCTTCTGTATTAAATCCAGCAAGCGTGATAGCTTCGTAGAATGCAGCAATACGGTCGGCTTGTTTGATTTTTTTTAAGAGCTTTTGAGGAGAATCAACGGGGAGAGAAAAACGCATATGGATGGCATCTTGTATACGTTTTTCGATGTACTCATATTGTTTTCCTATAACAGCTTTAAAGGGCGAAATGATATCACCGATAACATATTCTGGTGCATCATGAAGAAGAGCACACAAACACTCATCGCTACATGATTGAGGAGAAAGTTTCTGAAATATTTGTTCTACCAAAAGTGAGTGTTGTGCAACAGAATAGGCATGTTCTCCTTGTGTTTGGCCGTTCCAACGCGCAACTCGGGAAAGTCCATGGGCAATATCTTCGATTTCAATATCAAAAGGGGAAGGGTTGAGCAAATCAAGTCGCCGACCAGAAAGCATTCTTTGCCAGGCACGTGCTTCTCCATTTCGTGATAATTCAGTTTTAGCCATTAGTGCATTTCCACAGTATTTTCAGGGAAGGTAAAATTCATATTTTCAGCAATATTTATAGTGACGGGAACATTTTTTACTGTAAAGGGGATATTGTTATCCATAGCATCTTTGACGTGGTCAATACGCATTAAAGCAAGAGCTTCGTTTGCAGCACATGTTTTCAAGTGGCCAAGTACCTTTGTTCCTGCTTCAACACTGGAACCTGGGATTAATTCATGTTGACTTTTTACGAGCAAAATACGACGACGGATTGTGCGGCGGTGATGCATTCGTGAAACAATTTCTTGCCCGATATAACACCCCTTATTGAATGAGAGTCCATTGATTTGATCGTAATTAATATCATGGGGAAAGACTTTACCTATTTCATAGTCTTGATCACTTTCTGCAATTGCGTAACGAACACGTAACCGATTCCAGTTGTTATGATATTCTGGAGCGAAAAAGGGTACTTTTCCATAGATTCGTATTACTTTTTCTTTTTGTGGAAATCGTTTATCAAGAAAACTTGAATCAAAATCTAAAGTGTCTGATTCATTATTCCAAAAAACTGTAATAATCTCTTGTAATGGTTGTGTAATTTCCACTTTTTTATGAAACTTATAGAGGAGCAGACGCTTATAGAAGCTATCAGCTAAAGAGACAATGATATCAATAAGATAACCGTCATCTCTTTTACCGATAAGAAAATCAGTAATGACTTTTCCTTGTGGGGATAAAAGAGCTCCAGGAAAAATTTCTTGTGAGCCAATTTTTGTTACATCTGTCGTGATAAGAACTTGCAAAAAATCTGTTGCTTCTTCACCAGTAACTTTAATAATTCTACGGTTTTTAAAGAGAATGGCATTTTGTTTTTTAATCATGGTTCTTGCCTTTCTATCCAAAGTTACATAATCGATAAAGAAAGGATATGTAAGGAGCACGGCTATGTTTAAAACATTTGATACAATTTTTAAAGGTGCAACAGTTGTAAACCATGATGGACAGTATAAGCGTGATATTGGTGTTACAAATGGCTGTATTGCTGAAATTGGTGATCTTACATGTGCATCTGCTGGTGAAGTGATTGATTGTACAGGACTACATATTTTGCCAGGTATTATTGATAGTCAAGTACATTTTCGCGAACCAGGCAATGAACATAAGGAGGATTTAGAAAGCGGCTCTTATTCTGCGGTGTTGGGGGGAGTTACAGCAGTATTTGAAATGCCTAATACTAATCCCTTAACCACATCAGAAGAAGCATTGTCTGATAAGGTAAAACGCGGATTTCATCGGATGCATTGTGATTTTGCCTTTTGGGTTGGAGGAACGCGTGAAAATGCACATGAATTGGCTGAGTTAGAAAGACTTCCTGGTGCTGCTGGAATTAAAGTATTTATGGGATCTTCTACGGGTGATCTTTTGGTGGATGATGATGAAAGTGTGCGCCTTATTTTGGAGAATACACGCCGTCGTGCGGCTTTTCATTCTGAAGATGAGGAAAGGCTTAAAGAGCGTAAAATATTGTGTATTGAAGGAGATGCATCATCACATCCAGTGTGGCGTGATGAGGTTGTAGCATTAAAATGTACACAGCGCTTAGTAAAAATCGCGCATGAAACGAAGGCGCGCATTCATGTTTTACATCTTTCTACTGCAGAGGAAATTGATTTTCTAAAAAAACATAAGGATGTAGCGACAATTGAAGTTACGCAGCATCATCTGACTTTAACTGCTGATGCTTATCAGCATTTTGGTACACTCATTCAAATGAATCCTCCAATCCGTGAGAGCCGCCACCGTGAAGCTCTTTGGTATGGTGTTCAGCAAGGTATTGTTGATGTATTAGGTTCTGATCATGCACCTCATACACTTGAAGAAAAACTACGGCCTTATCCTGCTTCACCTTCCGGTATGACAGGTGTGCAAACAACAGCGGCAATTATGCTCACACATGTCAATGCGGGAAAGATCTCTCTTGAACGTTTTGTTGATCTCACGTCGCATGGTCCTAGCCGCATTTTTGGTCTAAGCTGTAAGGGGCGCCTTGCTGTTGGATATGATGCTGATTTAACTATTGTTGATTTGAAGCGGGAAGCAGTTATTACAAATGCATTAATTGGTTCACGTGCAGGGTGGACACCTTATGATGGTCAAAAGGTTAAAGGTTGGCCTGTTGGGACTGTTATTCGTGGTATGCGCGTTATGTGGGAAGGTGAAATTATCACACCTTCGCAAGGTGAACCTGTTAAATTTATAGAAGCTTTAGTGTGATCACATAAAATTGATTGGATTTTATGAAACAACTTTATGGGCAAAAGGTACTCATGGTGATTTTATTGTACACATTAAAAGTATATTAAGGATTTATTCTTTAAAATTTGCCATAATTCATATCAGAATAAGCCTATCGATCTGGCCATTTTTAAGAGTATTGTCAGTGGGGTAGATCAAAATCAAGGGTTTGGTAATTTTTGTACAGGTTGACTGTTGTAAGACGTGATAAGGCTTTCAGATAAGGCTCTTCCTTCTTCAATATATCTTTGGTTTGCTTCAATTGCTGATTGTGTACAATGATGATAATTTTCTGAAAAAGCACGATACGCTCTATTAAATTCTTCATAAAAGTAAGCGCGTCTTTGCGGCATTGGTTGTTCTGCCTCAATCAGTACATGCATGTAGTCATACCATTGATTTGTTGGAGTACTGCAAAGATTTTGTAGAAAGTGAAGGGATCCCAAAATTTCTGCTAGCCGTAACAATTTTGTCTCATAGGATGGTGATTGTTGTGCAAAAATTGGCATTAAAGTTAAAAAAAATATTAAAAAAATGATATTTATCAATATATTACGCATTAATTTATTTGCTTCCCTTTAATAAATTGCTGTATCATTACAATCGCGCAAAATGATTTTGTCATAGAGCATATGTTAAAAGATAGGACGCAAATGAATTTATGCATCATTCTTAATAACTGGTATGTTGTAAAATTTAGGGCATGCATAGAGAGTCAGGAAAGTGCTAAAGAGATTTATTGAAAATTCTAACAAAGCTTTATATGATCAAAACTTCAAATTTTCTGTATACAATTTGTTTTTCATGTAAATTTAGGTTGTATTGCACATTACAGATTTTCTTCTGTGACACTTTTTCCTCGAGAAAAAGTATGTATCGATAAAAACTCTTATCCAATCCAATGAAGTGGATTGTTTTTGTGACAGATGAACGATACAGCCTAGAGGAAAGGGGCAACTATGAGAATTTTACAAAAGCGATCGAAATTTTTAGCTTAAACCGCATAATGCAATGATTTTGGATAAGATTTATCTTAGGAGGCGGCGAATAATATCGCTAATGGAGTATAAGGATGAGAGAGTTGCGATTTTATAATACGCTTACACGTAAAAAAGAAAATTTTATACCGATAGATGCGACGAAAGTACGTCTTTATGTTTGTGGTCCAACAGTTTATGATTATGCGCATATAGGTAATGCGCGTCCTGTAATTATTTTTGATGTTTTATTTCGTTTATTGCGTCATATTTATGGAAATGATCATGTTATATATGTACGCAATATTACAGATGTGGATGATAAAATTAATGCACGAGCAGCTTGCGAATATCCAGAGTTAGCACTTAATGATGCTATTCGTCGATTGACGGAGCGTACTTATTCTCAATTTCAACAAGACACAAGAGCACTTGGTTGTTTGTTGCCAACCAGTCAACCACGTGCAACGGATCATTTGGAAGAAATGCGCTCTTTGATTGAAAGGTTGCTTGAAAAGGGGCATGCTTATAAAGCAGAAAATCATATTTTATTTTCTGTGAGTAGTATCAAAAAACATCCCCATTATGGGTCATTTGCAAAACGTTCGTTGGATGAAATGAGAGCGGGTGCGCGTGTTGATGTTGCTGCTTATAAAAGAGAAGAGATAGACTTTGTTTTATGGAAGCCTTCTGCGGAGGGGGAACCAGGTTGGGTATCACCAGCAGGAATTTCTGTTTTAGGGCGTCCAGGGTGGCATATTGAATGTTCTGCAATGTCAATGGCGAAACTCTTAACACCCTATGGTGGTGGTTTGACTTGTGATGATCCAACAGCAAATATTTTTGATATTCATGGTGGTGGACTTGATTTGATTTTTCCTCACCATGAAAATGAAATTGCGCAAAGTTGTTCAGCTTTTGGAACTGAGCGAATGGCTAATCTTTGGATGCATAATGGTTTTTTGCAGGTTGAAGGCAAAAAGATGTCCAAAAGCCTTGGTAATTTCGTGACTATCCGTTCTATTTTGGAAAGTGATTTTTTTGAGTTTAATGACATTTCGTCAGATGAAATAAAGCAAAATTGGGCAGGTTTGTCTGCGCGTTTTTCGATGTTACAGACACATTATCGTGAACCGTTAAATTGGACAGCTGAGCGCTTAGCAAACTCTAGTCGAGAACTGTATCGTTGGTATGAATTGCTTCGTTATAAAAAGGGTTGTATGGAGAAGAACGAATCTCTTGATAAATCTTTAATAAATGCACTCAGTGATGATCTTAACACTCCGAACGCGTTTGCTCTTTTACGCAAGTTTTATAAAACAGATGATGCTATATCTCTGGCAAATGGGATGAATTTATTTGGGCTCTTGCGCCAAGAGTGGGTGAGAGATGGAGAGTGCCCATTGTTTATGAGAAAAGCTTCTCTTGATTCAAAATTTATTAATCAACGCATTGCTGAAAGGCTGCGACTTATCCATAATAAAGAGTGGGCAGCTGCGGATACAATTCGTGATGAGCTTGCAGCCGAGGGGGTTATTTTAAAAGATGAAAAAGACCCACAGACCGGCGAGCGTGTGACAATGTGGGAAATGAAGCGATGATAATTTGCCTATTCCAGCAGCTCTCATAAAAAAGGGAGAATATGATGGAATTTATATATAGTTATGGGCATGTCGCATTTAAGCTAGCTGTAGGTCTTATTGCTTTTCTCGTAATTTTAAGAACAACCGGCCGTGGTAGTCTTAGTCAAATGACACCCGTTGATTTGGTGAGTAATTTTGTAATGGGGGGTATTATCGGAGGGATGATTTATAATCCCAATATTAGTATTTTTCAATTATTGGCTGTTTTGTGTATTTGGCAAGCTTTGCTTACATCGCTCAATTTTTTTGCACGCTATTCTGTTTTTTTTCGTCGTCTTGTTGCAGGTCAGAATGTCACATTAGTTTTGGATGGCGTATTTCAAATGGATAAAATTAAGAATTTGGGTATTACCGTCGATGATTTGATTACAATGTTGCGCATTAAAGGCTGTAGTTTACATGAAGCAGCTTTTGTTCATTTAGAAACCAATGGCGATTGTTCTGTTGTTAAAAAAGAGGAAGGTAAAAAGTCTGTCATTCTAGTACAAAATGGTGAAATTTTCGATAAAGGTCTTAAAGAAATTGGTAGATCAAAGACATGGCTTCAAGCAGAATTGAAAAAAAAACGTATAAAGGCTGAGAATTTATTTGCAGCAGAATGGTATGAGCATACAGACCAAAATAATAAACCTCATAAAGGATTATTTCTTGTTCCTTTTTCAAAAACAGTCTAACTTCGGAGATGTATACGTATCGTTTACAGAATGTAACCTATAAACGACAAAAAAGAAAATATTGCGATGCCTATTGAGTCGATGGTAGAAAAGTAAGGGCTTTATGAATCAAAATAAAACGATAAAAACTGTATCATCAGATACAGGCCATACTTTGCGTACACTTTATAATCTATGGCCTTATATGTGGCCAGTGGGACGCCGTGATTTAAAAGTGCGGGTACTATGGGCACTATTTTACCTCGTTTTAGCTAAGCTGTTTCTCATATCTGTACCGTATTTCTTTAAATATGCTACGGATGCACTTGATGTAGGCTTTAAGTTCTCTATGCGGGAGGCATCAAGTTATATTATACCTATTATGCTGGTTTTAGCATATAATGTTACACGTATTGTTCAAGCTGCATTAAATCAGTTACGCGATTCTTTATTCGCAACCGTTGGTCAACATGCCATCCGTCAGTTAGCCTATAAGACCTTTGTTCATGTTCATGGATTGTCTTTGCGATTTCATTTGGAAAAGCGAACTGGTGGGCTTTTTCGTGTGATTGAACGTGGTACAAAGGGAATTGAAGCTATTGTTAGATTTTCAATTCTGAACACAGTACCAACGGTTTTAGAGTTTATTTTGACAGCATTTGTATTCTACATAAACTATAGTTGGCGTTATTTTTGCATAGTTGTAATAATAGTCAGTTTATATACGTGGTTCACAATCAAGGCGAGTGATTGGCGTATTCGTATTCGGCAAGCAATGAATACAGCAGATACTGAAGCTAATACGCGTGCTGTTGATTCTCTTTTGAATTTTGAAACAATTAAATATTTTTGCAATGAGACTCTGGAAGCACACCGATTTGACTCTTCTATGGCAAATTATGAAAAAGCAGCGACCAAAATTTGGACATCATTAAGTTGGCTTAATTTTGGTCAGGCTCTTATTTTTGGTATTGGGATGGCTATCTTGATGTTGATGTCAGCTTACGAAGTTTTTCGTGGGGCACAAACTGTAGGAGATTTCGTTTTTATTAATGCGCTTTTGATACAGTTTTCCATTCCATTAAATTTTATTGGTTCAATTTATCGTGATGTTCGACAAGGTTTAACTGATATTGAAGCCATGTTTGATCTTTTAGATGTTAAGCAAGAGATTGTTGATAAATCAAATGCTGAACCATTAGTGGTGAGGGATGGTACTATTCGGTTTAATCAGGTAAAATTTTCCTATGATCCATCTCGTCATATTCTTAAGGATATTGATTTTGAAGTTCCTGGAGGCAAAACAGTTGCAATTGTTGGACCATCTGGTTCTGGTAAATCGACTATTTCTCGATTACTTTTTCGTTTTTATGATGTTGACGCGGGTTCCATTACAATTGATGGACAAGATATCCGTGATGTAACACAAAAAAGTTTGCGTGAAGCTATCGGTATGGTGCCGCAGGATACCGTATTATTTAATGATACGATTGCATATAATATTTACTATGGACGCCCAAGTGCTACAGAGGAAGAGATGCGTAAAGCTGCTGAAATGGCACAGATATCAAAATTTATTGAGATGCTGCCAGAAGGATTTCAGTCTATGGTAGGTGAGCGTGGACTTAAACTATCAGGTGGTGAAAAACAACGTGTGGCTGTTGCACGGACACTGTTAAAAGCTCCTCCACTTCTCATTTTAGATGAAGCAACTGCAGCTCTTGATACAGCAACGGAACAGGAAATTCAACAAGCATTGGATGTTGTTAGCCGTGGGCGTACAACATTGATAATTGCACATCGTCTTTCTACTGTGATAAATGCTGATGAAATTTTAGTTCTCAAAAATGGCCGTATTATTGAAAATGGAACGCATGTAGAGCTTTTACGTAAGAAAGGTTTGTATGCTTCAATGTGGAATAAACAGCTTGAAGTCTCACAAGCTGAAGAAAAGTTACGCAAAATACGTAAAGAAGATTAGATGGGTATTATTAATCGTAAAAAATAAACTGCGCAAAATGTGGACCATAACTTTATGTGGAGTGATTGATGAAGTACATAAAAGAATAAGGAGGAACAAAAAGATTTATTACTTGTTTTAAGTTATACTATGAATAGGAAATTACATGAGTATTCTACAATCTATCCATAATGGCTTTGTACCAATTCATAAAGAAGGTTACCCTTTTATTATAGCGTTTTTTATCATTTCGCTCATTCTTGGTTGGGTATGGAGTCCGTTATTTTGGTGTGGTATGATTCTTACTGTGTGGTGTATATACTTTTTCCGTGATCCAGATCGTGTCATTCCTTTGAATGCAAATTGGGTTCTCTCTCCTGCTGATGGGCGTATCTCATTCGTTGAACCATGTATCCCTCCAGAAGAATTGGGATTAGGTAAGGAGGAAATGATCCGTATTTCTGTGTTTATGGATCTTTTTTCATGTCATATCAATCGTATTCCCATAAGTGGTACGGTAGAGTCTATCATTTATCATCCAGGTCGTTTTATCAATGCTGAGCTTGATAAGGCTAGTCAATTTAATGAGCGTAATGGGATGGTGATTGACAGCAAACATGGTAAAATCGGTGTGGTACAGATAGCTGGGATGTTTGCTCGCCGGATTATTTGTTGGTCAAAAGAAAATGACTCTGTTATCACTGGAGAACGATTTGGATTGATTCGTTTTGGTTCTCGTCTTGATATTTATATACCAACGGGAGTAAAATTGCGTGTTGCGGTTGGCCAGACAGCAATTGCTGGGGAGACAGTTTTAGCTTCTTTTGATGATAAGAATTCTACAACTGACTTCAGATTTGATTAGGACGAACAATGAAAAATTTTTCACTATTTTCTTCATTTAATCCTGAGGGACAGCATGATGATGTTGTAAATCGGTGGCGTTCACCTACACCAATGCGGTATGTCATCCCCAATATCATCACTATTTTAGCTATTTGCGCAGGAATGAGCAGTGTGCGTTTGGCTTTTGAGAATCGCTATGAAGCTGCTATTTTAATGGTGCTTTTGGCAGCAATCTTAGATGGCGCCGATGGTCGCATTGCTCGTTTAATGGATGGGAGTTCATCTTTTGGAGCGCAGATGGATTCTCTTGCTGATGTGATTAATTTTGGTGTTGCACCTGCTCTTATTGTTTACTCTTTTGTTTTGACTCAAGCGCATCAAGTTGGTTGGGTAGCAGCGCTTGTTTATTGTGTTGCTTGTTGTTTGCGATTAGCCCGTTTTAATGTGATGTTGGATAATGCTGATATACCAAAATGGAAGGAAAGTTATTTTGTTGGTGTTCCTGCCCCAGCAGGAGCATTATTGCTTTTATTGCCAATGTATTTAGGAGTTCTTGGCTTGAAGCCAAGTTGGAGCTGGGCATTGTTTTTTAGCCTTTATACTGTGATCATTGCTTTTCTTTTGGTCAGTCGTTTACCAGTATGGAATGCAAAGACAATTGATCAAAATTTGAGGCGTGATATTGTTGTACCGTGCATGTTGGGTATTGTTATTTATGTAGGCTTTCTTGCAACGTACACATGGCACACTTTATTGATTACTGCTGTTGGCTATATGATTTTTCTTCCCTGCAGTTTTGTGGCTTATAATAAGCGCACTGCTTTGGAAGGAAAAAAGGTCAATGCTAAAAATCTCAAAGAATCGTAGAGCGTTATATTTTGTTTCTGGGAATAAGAATAAAAGTAGAGAAAAATTTAACTCAGGTTGATCATTTTTCTTCTATGTTTATGGTTTTAAAAAGCATGCTCTTTAAGAAGAATAATCCGCCATAGCACTACTCATTCATGAACTTGTTTAAAAACTCTCTTATTGTTTCCAATCTCATTTCATAACAGGATATGAAGGGTATAATGCAAAATTTACTGTGCTCTACCGTCTTTATGCATATTAAAAAAGGTACGAACTGACACTATCAATTATTGTTTACTAGTTTCCAATGTCATGACTTCTTTTGCATTGGAGGAATTTATGAGAGGCGTGATTGCTCTTTTCTAAACGATTTTATCCACACGTTCATTCCAATTTATAGCATACAAACGAGCATTTTTTCTGATTTATATATACAATGAGAAGGGGTGAAATGAGAAAATCTTACTAAAAATCGCATTATAAGATGAATTATTTTTATAAAATAATATGTCGCCTTAATCAGGTACATGATAATCTGCAAACCGATTTTTACGAACACTAAAGAGTTTACCCGTTTCTTTTAAATCAGGTGAGAACAAGTGCGCTATCTTTGCTGCAACTTCTTGCGGTGAAGGGAGAATTTGAGGATCTTCACCAGGCATGGCTTGTGCACGCATAGCAGTGCGTGTTGCACCAGGATCAACACAGTTAATTTTAATAGGGGTTTGCTTTAATTCTTCTGCCCAGCAACGGGCAATAATTTCTAAAGCAGCTTTAGAAGCTGCGTAAGGTCCCCAAAAAGCACGTGGAACATGAGCAACACTTGAAGATAACAGAACCGCTCGTCCAGCATCAGATTTACGTAACAAAGGTTCAACAGCTTTTATTAAACGCCATTGGCTGATAAGATTTATTTGAAAAACATCTTCAAATACTGTATCATCAATATGTGCTATTGGTGAGAGTGTTCCAAGAACTCCTGCATTTGCAACCACGATATCGAGTTTTTTCCAGCGCTCAGCAATAGAAACGCTAAGAGCACCAATATTTTCCATATGGTGTAAGTCGAGGGGGACGAGTGTAGCAGAAGTACCTGTTTCTCGAATTTTATTGTCAAGCATAGTGAGTCCACGCACTGTGCGTGCAAGGGCGATAATGTGAGCACCACGTGTTGCGAGTTCTAATGCTAAATGGTAACCAATACCTCTTGAAGCACCGGTAACAAGTGCAACCCGACCAGAAAGACTAAAATCAATTTTTGCCATCATTAATTTCTTGTTTTAAGGACAGATGATTGATGAATTTGGGGAATACTTTCTTGATCAACTAGATTTGTAGGATAATGTCCGGTAAAATAGTGATCAGTAAATTGTGGATCAGTGTTATTTCTTTTTTCTCCTGCTACAGCAAGATATAGACCATCTGTTGAAAGAAATTCTAATGAGTCAGCACCAACAAAATTACACATGGATTTTAAGTCCGGATATTGATTAGCCAACAAGCTTTCAACTTTGGGTGTATCAATACCATAAAAATCAGGATAGAAAATCATAGGGCTGGAAACGCGCATATGCACTTCTTTTGCTCCGGAATCGCGGAGCATTCGTACGATTTTAAGGGATGTTGTTCCACGCACAATGGAGTCATCAACGAGAATAACACGTTTTCCTTCTATCACAGGACGATTTGCAGAATGTTTTAATTTTACCCCAAAAGCACGAATTTGTTGTGTTGGTTCGATAAAAGTGCGGCCAACATAATGATTGCGAATAATGCCAAGCTCAAAAGGAATTCCAATCTCTTGTGCATAACCAATTGCAGCAGGTGTTCCGCCATCGGGAACGGGAACCACAACATCACCCTCACAAGGTGCTTCTCGTGCCAAATAGATTCCCATATTTTTACGTACCGTGTAAACACTGCGTCCTCCCACAATTGAATCAGGACGTGCAAAATAAACATATTCAAAAAGGCAAAGTTTTTCTGCTTTATCACTCTCTGGTTCTATAGTTTTTTTCGTAATTTCCCCATTTTTCTGTATTTCACAGATGATAATTTCCCCATTTTTGACATCACGCACATATTTTGCTCCAATAATATCAAGTGCACATGTTTCAGAACAAAAAATTGGTTTACCATCAAGTTCGCCCATCACGAGAGGTCGAATACCTATTGGATCGCGTGCAGCAATAAGTTTGGTACGTGTTAGTGCCAACATGGCATATCCACCTTCCACTTGCCGAATAGCATCAACAAAACGGTCAGATGACGATTCATAACGCGAACGAGCAATGAGATGGAGAAAAACTTCTGAATCTGATGTTGATTGACAGATGGCACCAGAAGCAATGAGTTCGCGACGTAATGTAAGACCATTGGTAAGATTACCATTATGGGCAATAGCAATACCTCCAGCTTTTAATTCAGCAAAAAGAGGCTGGACGTTGCGTAATGCTATTTCTCCAGTTGTTGAATAACGTGTATGCCCGATAGCACGATTCCCCGGTAAACGAGCGAGCGTTGCGGGGTTTGTATAGTGATCACCAACAAGACCGAGATGCTTTTCTTGATGAAACATTTTATTATGATAAGAAACAATCCCAGCTGCTTCTTGCCCACGATGCTGAAGCGCATGGAGTCCGAGAGCTGTTAATGTTGCTGCATCTTCATGACCAAGAATACCAAACACTCCACATTCTTCATGAAGGATATCATCATCTAATGAAAAATTCTGACAGGAAATATCGTTTTTTGTCATCATATTCTTTCAATTGTGCTATGAGGAATGATTATATCATACTTCACATAATTATTTAGAATTTTTTGCCTATAACGAACTATTCTCCATTTTGCCGAATTATCTTTTCAGGAGGGTTCTGATCCTGTGTATGAGCGTTATCTCTTTTAAAAACTTTTTCCGCTTTTTCGAGAACAGTGTCGAGATCTTTTGGGAGTATTTCCCAAACTTTTTGTCCTAATGAATCTAAGAAAGGTTTTGTTGCTGCATTTTTTAACCAGTTCGCCTGGTGTTCAGGTTTAATAAGTGCGTTAATAAGGAGCATGCCGATGAGCATAATAAATAAACCACGAAGTGCTCCAAAAACAAAACCGATAGTACGATCAAGAATGCCAATTCGACTATCAATAATAAAATCCGAGATCTTCATTGCAATGATTGAAGTGATAATAAGAACGATAATAAAAATCGTAACCAATGTTGTGATCAATGCGATCATTTTATTAGAGAGATATTGCTCAAAGAAGGGCAATATAGGCTTGAATAAAAACAGTGTGGCACCGGCTGCGATTGCCCAGGAAACCAAAGATAGAACCTCGCGTGAAAACCCACGGAACATAGCGAGAAAAGCGGACAACAGGATGAATACTACGACAATTCCATCAAGGACTGTTATGATCATTCGTTTGTTCCTTATACATAAAGTTGTGTTCTTTTAAGTTAGTATACAAATGCGTTTCTTGTTATGCCATTTTTTATTCTTATAGCAAGGACCTTTTGTGTTTTGTAGAGTTTTTTCTATATTATCATGCGTGTAGTGCGGAGCGTTTTTTATCGGCAAGTAATAGCGGCAACTAGTTCAGGAAGGTCGGAGAATGTTTTTTGTTGAAAATTGAGTAATTTCATTTTTTCGGTTGTAGTAGTAGGGTGAACTACCCCTTGAAAACCAAGTTTTTTTGCTTCATTGATGCGCTGGGCTGAATGTGCAACGGCACGGGTGGCTCCTGAAAGGCTGATTTCACCAAAATAAACATAATCTGTTGGAAGAGGAATATTTGCAAGAGAGGATACCAAAGCTGCTGCAACAGCTAAATCAGCTGCTGGTTCTGATATGCGATATCCGCCTGCAACGTTAAGATAGACATCGTGTTGTCCAAAGCGAATTCCACAATGGGCTTCTAAAACAGCAAGAATCATTGAAAGACGATTTCCATCCCATCCTACAATAGCGCGTCGTGGTGTTCCAAGTGAGGAGGGAGCAACAAGCGCTTGAATTTCCACTAATATTGGCCGTGTTCCTTCCATTCCTGCAAAAACAGCGGTGCCCGGAGCTTTTTCATTTCGTTCACCTAAAAAAAGTTCAGATGGATTGATGACCTCCCGTAATCCTTTATCAGACATTTCAAAAACACCAATTTCATCCGTTGGTCCGAAGCGATTTTTTATAGTTCTAAGGATTCGATAATGATGTCCACCTTCACCTTCAAAATAAAGAACGGCATCAACCATATGTTCGACAACACGGGGGCCTGCAATTTGTCCATCTTTTGTTACATGGCCAACAAGAACAACAGCTGTTCCTGTTTTTTTGGCAAAGTGGATCATTGCTTGAGCGCCGATACGCACTTGTGTAACGGTACCAGGCGCTGAATCAGCAGCATCTGACCAGAGAGTCTGAATAGAATCGATAATAACCATATCAAGGTTTTTATGTTCGCTTAAAGTTGCAAGAATATCTTCAACATTGGTTTCAGCGGCAAGTTTAACCTCTGTATTGGCAGCTCCAAGTCTTTGTGCACGTAAACAGATTTGAGCAATAGCTTCTTCACCTGAAACGTAGATAACATTATGTCCCTTTCGCGATAAAGCAGCAGAAGCTTGTGTCAGCAATGTTGATTTTCCAATACCGGGATCGCCACCAACAAGGAGTGCTGATCCACGGACAAACCCCCCACCTGTAACACGATCAAGCTCAGCGATGCCAGAATGGATACGTGGGGCATCTTTAAGATCGCCAGAAAGGGACGTTAGTGCGACAATATGTCCTTTGCGAATATTTTGCATAGGGCCAGTGCCGATGCCGCTATTCACATTTTCTTCGATAAGGGAATTCCATTCGCCACAAGCACTACATTTTCCTGCCCAACGTGAATAGATAGTACCACAATTTTGGCAGATAAATTGAATACGGCTACGTGCCATGATGATTTAAACCAATTTGTTCTGGAAGATAATTGCTATCTGCCAAATCGCTAAAGCGTGTGAAATCAGACTGAAAGGCAAGATGAACAGTTCCTGTTGGTCCATGGCGCTGTTTTGCAACAATAACATCAGCTTTTCCAAAAGCTTTGTCCATTGTGTTTTGCCATCTTTCATATTCAAGAGTGCCTATCTTTGGTTCTTCGTTTTTGAGATAATATTCTTCACGGTACACAAAAAGAACGATGTCAGCATCTTGCTCAATTGAACCAGATTCACGTAAATCGGAAAGTTGTGGGCGTTTATCTGTTCGATTTTCAACTTGTCGTGAAAGCTGTGAAAGAGCAATGATAGGAATATTCAGTTCTTTTGCCAATGTTTTTAATCCTGTGGTAATCTCTGTAATCTCTTGAACACGATTTTCTGAGGAACGCTTTGAATGGCTTGTCATAAGCTGGATATAGTCAATAATCAGGACATCCAAACCATGTTGCCGTTTGAGACGTCGTGCACGAGCAGCTAGTTGCGTAATTGATATACCACCAGTTTGATCAATGTAAAGCGGTGCTTTTTGTAAGCGATTCATTGCACGGATGATTTTAGAAAATTGTTCTTCTGAAATATTCCCCCGCCGGATATCAGAAGAAGAGACCTCTGTTTGTTCGGAGATAATACGGGTTGCAAGTTGTTCTGATGACATTTCAAGCGAGAAAAATCCAACAATACCTCCCTCATTTTTTTCTGTTTTGCTATTATGATTGCAAGCATTGGCAATATTAAAGGCAATATTGGTAGCCAATGACGTTTTTCCCATACCAGGGCGCCCAGCGAGGATAATTAGATCAGAGGGTTGTAATCCACCCATTTTTTCATCAAGTGTTTTAATGTGAGTAGCTATCCCTGATAAGTGTGAAGAGCGTTTTTTAGCAGCGCTTGCCATATCAATAGCTTTTTTGACAGCTTCATTAAAATTTTCAAATCCACCACCATATTTTCCTTTTTCTGCTAGTTCAAACAACCATTGTTCAACAGTTTCAATTTGTTGACTGGGTGTAAGTTCTACAGGGGCATCAAAAGCTGTATTGACAACTTGAGTTCCAAGATTAATCAAAGAGCGCCGGATAAAAAGATCATAGATAACCCGTCCATAATCTTCGGTATTAATGATTGTTACTGCTTCTTTTGCTAAACGAACAACGTAATTGTATACGGTGATATCACCAATTTTTTCGTCTGCTGGAATAAAAGGCTTGATGGTAACCGGATCTGCAACTTTCCCTTTTTCGATAAGGTGAGATAAAATATCGTAGATTTTTTGATGCAATGGCTCAAAAAAATGTGCTGGTTTTAGAAAATCTGAAACGCGATCAAGAGCACCATTATTGATGAGAAGTGCGCCAAGCAATGCTTGTTCAGCTTCAATGTTATGCGGGAGTTGCTGAAAAGAAGAGGAAACTTCTTTTTGTAAAGAGCTGAAATTGACAATGCTTGTTTCTTCCATAACAGTTTTTTCCACTCAAATTTCATGTTTAGCTACTTAGGTGTGTACCAAAAGGATAGAAAGAAAATCTTCATTTTAAATTAAAATTACACTTTTAATTTTTCAGACTTTCTTCGATTGCTTATTCAGCATCTGTGTATTATCTACATGCAATTTATTCCTTTACATTTTATTTTTATAATATGTAAGTTTTTCGTATTATACCTCTGATATTATATGGCGCAAAAGTTTCAATATCAGCATGTGTAAAGTTGCTTTTCTTTATCATTAGAATTTATTTTAGATGAAATAAGGATGTAATCAACTGACCATTGTACACAAATACCACTCTTTTTAAAAAGCAGGGATTTGGGTAATTATCTTCTGTTTCTATCTTGATAAAAGCAATCTATGAGAATAATTATGCTTACCATGTTTATAGTTCCTAGTGTAGTATGTTTTTACACAATATACTAAACACTGCTTTCTCATAAGAATGTAGTTTTCTAACGATAAAACAATAAAATGCTTAGTCTTTTAAGCTAAGCATTTTACAATGCACCAGTGCATTAAATGATAGAAAAATAAAAAATACAAGACAGAAAATAAAAATAGCAATTAAGCTTCTTCATTCATGCTTTTTGCATCATTCTCATGATGTTCCTCTGCTAATAACTCTTCCTGATTTTCTTCTATCAATTCTTCCTGAATATCATATATGGCTTCAGCAGAGGTTAAATTTTCACCTTCCGCTTGGCGTTGCGCTTCACTCTCTGAACGTGCAACATTAATGATCACAGAAATTTGAACTTCAGGGTGTAGGTTAAGAGTGATTGTATGGAGACCGATAGTTTTTATTGGATGATTTAGTTCCACTTGATTGCGTCCAATAGAAAAACCTGCATTTGTTATAATTTCAGAAATATCACGTGTTGATACAGATCCGTAAAGTTGCCCCGTTTCACCAGCGGAACGGACGGCAATAAATGATCTACCATCAAGTTTTTCAGCAACTTTTTGTGCTTCACTTTTGCGTTCAAGATTACGTGCCTCGAGTTGAGCGCGCTGGATTTCAAAGTGTTTTTTATTAGTTTCATTTGCGCGTAAAGCTTTCCCTTGAGGCAAAAGAAAGTTACGTGCATAACCATCTTTAACTGAGACAATATCACCCATCTGACCAAGACGAGGAATACGCTCAAGTAGAATAATATCCATAGTTTTTCCTTTCGAATAAATAAATTAATGCAGTTTTTTGCGTGATTGAAAATTGTATTGAATAGCCGCCCAAATACCCATTAAAAGCATCATGAAAGAAATAGGCGGAGCAAAGACAACGGTTAAAATGGCAATATAAACAAGAGAGAGTATAATAAACCGGCCGTTAATCCCTTTCGTAATGTTGTGGAGATATGCTAGACCACTGATTGATATAATGACAGTGTATGCGGTACTAAAGACACGCGTAATTAAATTAACAGGAGTACTCAATTCAACCATTGATGCTATGCAAACAACAATGAAAATAAAAATTCCAGAGATTGGAAGGCGGAGAGTTTGGCTCCAATCATCACGGGGTCTTTTCAGCCATTTCATGTGTTGTGCTGTTATTATAGAAAAATAAAGGTTACCAATGAGAAAAACCAAGCTATAAATAGTCAAAGCAACAGCAGTCAAAGTTGCTGTATGTGTCATTAAAAGATCACTAAAAGCGCGTATATCAGTTTCTTTTATTGACTGTGATTGTTGCATAGCTTGTGCTATATTTTCGGTGATTTTTTTCGCAATGACGGGTGTGGAAGGACGGGTTTGAACATAGAGCCCAATGAAGGTCGCCATAAGAGCGATAAAATTGGTTAAATGAAAAATAACAGATGATAATGGGTACCATATCAGTGTATTTTCTTTTTGTGCTGGTCGTGCAAGCCCAAGAAGCCAAGAACCATAGACAGCAGGAAGGAAAAATAACAGCATAAAACCAAGAGCAATATAGGTATTAGTTGTGATGACAAGAACAATCGTAGCGCTTATGAGAGCAATAAGGCTAGCTAATGTTCCTTGATTAAACGCAACAATAAAAATTGGAAACGAAAGAAAACAACCAAGAAAAAGAGAAAAATAGGGCGCAATATTCGCAACACTGATGATTGCCATTCCTATCACGACAGCAAATAACCCTGCTAAAACACCGGTCATTAATTTGTAAATATGAAAGTTTTCCATTTATCGCTGTCCTGCCTGCTGCAGTTAGAGGCATTATAATACCCCAACTTCCGGTATTGTATATATCCTAATACAGCCTATAATCAACCATATCACTAAATTACACGAAAAAAAGCGACTGGGGAAATTCCCCAGCTGCAGAATATACTAATAACTTACCTTACAATATATGGAAGTAAACCTAGAAAACGAGCACGTTTAATGGCATTGGCCAATTCACGCTGTTTTTTCTGGCTGACAGCTGTAATTCGTGAGGGAACGATCTTTCCACGTTCTGAAATATAACGCTGTAATAATTTGACATCTTTATAATCAATTTTGGGAGCATTAGCACCTGAAAATGGACATGTTTTACGACGACGATGAAAGGGACGCCGTGCTGCAGTTTGATTCATATCAGTCATCATTCTACTCCTTCTATGGCATCTTCACGTTGACGACGCGGGGAGCGAGGACGCTCTTCATCTTGACCAGCATGACCATTATGATCAATACGTGAAAACATAGCAGATTTCTCTTTTTCGTGTTTTTCTACGCGAATGGTCATGTAACGCAAAATATCCTCATTGATACGCATCTGACGCTCAACCTCAGCAATTGCTGCAGCTGATGCGTCAATATTAATCAGTACATAATAAGCTTTACGATTTTTGCGAATACGATACGCAAGGGGACGAAGACCCCAATTTTCTACACGCCCAACGTTTCCACCGTGCGCTTCAATGACACCTTTGTAGACATTCAAAAGTTCATCAATTTGCTGCGGTGCAATATCCTGTCGGGCAAGGAACATATGTTCATAAAGAGCCATTATTTTGCCTTTCTCCAATTAAACTTTACCGGTTTTAGCGCAAAGCCTCTGCGACTTGTCTTTTTTGGACATCCAAAGAAGAAAGGACGCTTTTATAATTCGAGACATTCGAGAGCGGAGACACAGGAGGCCGGAAACACTTCGTCTCCTACTGGTCATTTTTCAGTCCTCCGTTCAACCTCCAGCTAAATACCGGTAACGAACGCTTGATATTTACAGTTTATCTCCAAAAATAGCAAGTTTATGCACATAAAAAAATTGATTTATTGAATCTTGATATATTTTTCATATCACTTTTTTATGAAGAGACGATACTTTAAAGCTATAAACATGAAGGAGAAAAGAATGGATTTTTTCAACAGGATTGACGTTGCACTTTTTGGAATACTTACTGGCAATCATCAATCTTGGTCAGTTTTAGTGTTGTTTAGTATTTTTTGTGCAAAGTTTTTGATTTATATCATTCCACTACATCTTTTTACGTTGTGGTTTTGCGGTGAAAATATGGAACGACGCGTGGCACTAAGTATTTGCGTGAGCATTTGTATGGCTCTTGTTATAGGTCATCTTATTTCTCTTATTTATTTTCATCCACGCCCATTTGTTATGGGTTTGACAACACCACTTCTTTTACATCGTCCAACAGCTTCTTTTCCGAGTAATCACGCTTTGACTATTGCATCTTATATGGCGAATCTTTATTTTTACCGGTACAAAATTGCTTCTCAGTTTGCAGCGGTTTGTTTATGCTTGATTTGTTGGGCACGCGTGTTCGTTGGTGTACATTACCCCTTTGATGTTTTAGCTGGTACGTTTTTAGGAGGTTTTATCAGTTGGGCTGTCGTTCGGTTTATAGCACCGTATTTCCCTAAGTTTTTATATCAAATTCCACCATTAAAGTATAACTTTAAAAAAGGTATTCATTCCAAATAAGGTGCTTTGTCTTGATTTGTACCGATGAATAAGAGCAAAAGAAAATAATTTAATGGCACATTTTTAGGAGTCGATTGATGGTGGCAGCTTTTATTTTTCCAGGGCAGGGGAGCCAGCTTGTTGGTATGGGTAAATTGCTTACAGAGCAATTTGTTGCAGCACGAATGGTTTTTGAAGAAGTTGATGATGCTTTAGGTGAGAAATTGTCAGATATTATTTTTGAAGGGCCAGCAGATGTTTTGACCTTAACTGCAAATGCGCAACCGGCATTAATGGCCGTATCCATGGCCATTATTCGTGTGATGGAACAATTGGGGCTTAATATAAAGGAAAAGGTAAAATTTGTTGCAGGTCATTCTTTAGGCGAATATTCAGCTCTTTGTGCTGCTGGTACATTTAGTCTTACTGATACGGCAAAACTTTTACGCATACGTGGAAATGCTATGCAGGCTGCTGTTGCTGTTGGTGAAGGTTCTATGGCAGCACTTATTGGTTTAGATGAGCAAGATGTGGAAGAAATTTGCAAAACCGTTTCTAAAGAAGGACTATGCCAGATTGCTAATGATAATGGAGGAGGGCAAATTGTTATTTCAGGTGATACACAGGCGGTTGAGGCAGCAGTAAAGATTGCGTCAGAAAAAGGTGCTAAACGTGCACTTCTTCTTCCTGTTTCTGCACCTTTCCATTCAACCTTAATGCAATCTGCTGCTGATGCCATGAAGAAAGCACTTTTAACTGTTAGCAAAACTGCTCCTCTTATTCCTCTCATTGCTAATGTTTCTGTTGCACCAGAGAGTGATCCAGAGCGTATTATGACACTTCTTGTTAAACAGGTGACAGGAAGAGTGCGATGGCGTGAAACAATAGAGTGGATTGGTGCGAATGGGGTTGATACGCTTTTTGAAGTTGGGTCTGGGAAAGTATTAACAGGTTTAACACGTCGTATTAACAAGGATATAAAAGGATTAACAATTGGAACAGCTGGAGAAATAGAAACAGCACTACAGTTGCTTGATGTTTAATCTATAAGGAGTCTAAAAATGTTTAAATTAACAGGTCGTAAAGCTCTTATAACGGGAGCATCGGGAGGAATCGGTGAGGCAATAGCACGTTGTTTTCATGCACAAGGAGCAATTGTTGGACTCCATGGAACACGTGAAGAGAAGCTTAAAGAAATGGCTGCAGATCTGGGAAAAGATGTTTTTGTGTTTCCTGCTAATCTCTCTGAGCGTGGATCCGTCAAGTTACTGGCTGAAACGGCGGAAAAAGAAATGGGCGGTGTGGATATCTTGGTTAACAATGCTGGAATCACCCGAGATGGTCTTTTTGTACGTATGCAAGATCATGACTGGGATGATGTTTTAGCAGTTAATTTGACAGCCGCTTTTACTTTGACGCGTGAATTGACACATTCTATGATGCGGCGGCGTTATGGAAGGGTTATTAACATAACATCTATTGTTGGTGTGGTCGGAAATCCTGGACAAACCAACTATTGCGCTGCAAAAGCGGGTTTGATAGGCTTTTCTAAGGCATTAGCGCAAGAAATTGCTTCACGCAATATCACAGTTAATTGTATTGCTCCAGGATTTATTAAGTCCGCAATGACGGATAAACTTAACGAAAGGCAAAAAGAAACTATTATGGCGGCGATTCCAATGAAGCGCATGGGAAGCGGGGAAGAAATAGCTTTTGCTGCCGTTTATTTAGCAAGTGACGAAGCATCATATGTAACAGGTCAAACATTACATATCAATGGCGGAATGGCAATGATCTGAGCACTTTCTTTATTCTACATTGATTTATAATCTGTATTATTTTAGTAGTAAGAAGTAAAATGGGGAAATACATCTATTTCTTTAACAGGGTAAGTTAATCGATTTATGTCAGAATGTCATATTGGTTCATTTTGTAGGGGATATCCACAGGATATTTTAAATCACTGCTAAAATATTTAGAGGTAATGCATCTATTGCTTGATTAGATGACCCGATATAGTTAACCAAATTATAGGAATAATATAAACTTGAGGATTTCAACATGAGTGATACAGTAGAGCGCGTTAAGAAAATTATCGTGGAGCATCTTGGGGTGAATGCAGATAAAGTAGTAGAAAATGCAAGCTTTATCGATGATTTAGGAGCAGATAGCCTTGATACGGTTGAGCTCGTTATGGCTTTTGAAGAAGAATTTGGTGTAGAAATCCCAGACGAGGCTGCTGAAACAATTTTTACAGTAGGTGATGCAGTAAAGTTTATCGAGAAAGCTTCTGCATAACAACTAAGAGGCAAAAGCATTTTACGCTTTTGCCTGCATTCTTTAAGGCTATTTTGAAAATAGAGCTTTGAGAGGTAAAACGCAATTCAAGGTTAGAGATTATGAGACGTGTTGTTATTACTGGTTTAGGATTGGTATCTCCATTAGCTGGTGATGTCGAATATAGTTGGAAAAGGCTTCTTGAAGGGAAAAGTGGTGTTCGACGTATTACTGAGTTTGATGTGTCTGATTTACCATGTCAGATTGCTGCACGTATTCCTTTGGGCGATGGAACAAATGGTACATATAATGCCGATTTGTATATGGATCCCAAGGAACAGCGTAAGGTTGATGCGTTTATTGTTTATGCAATGGCTGCTGCTGGTCAAGCACTTGCAGATGCTGAGTGGTGTCCCACGAGTGATGAAGATCAAGTTTGTACAGGTGTATTAATTGGTTCAGGCATTGGTGGCATTGAAGGTATTGTTGAAGCCGGTTATACGCTTCGTGATAAAGGGCCACGGCGTGTTTCTCCTTTTTTTATTCCAGGGCGTTTAATTAATCTTGCCTCTGGCTATGTATCTATTAAATACGGTTTGCGCGGTCCTAATCATTCGGTTGTAACAGCCTGTTCGACAGGTGCGCATGCAATCGGTGATGCAACGCGTTTGATTGCTTTGGGTGATGCAGATGTCATGGTGGCAGGGGGTACTGAATCTCCAATAAATCGGATAGCTCTTGCTGGTTTTTCTGCTTGCAGAGCTCTTTCTACTCGTCGTAATGATCATCCTGAACAAGCATCACGTCCTTATGACGTCGATCGTGATGGTTTTGTTATGGGTGAGGGAGCTGCGATTGTCATTTTAGAAGAGCTTGAACATGCAAAAAAACGCGGTGCTCGTATTTACGCTGAGGTTATTGGCTATGGTTTATCTGGCGATGCTTATCACATTACGGCACCTTCAGAGAGCGGTGAAGGTGCGCAGCGTAGTATGATCGCTGCTCTTAAGCGTGCACAAGTGGATATAAGCGAACTTGATTATATTAATGCCCACGGAACTTCAACGATGGCAGATACCATAGAGTTGGCGGCTGTTGAGCATATTTTGGGGCATTATGCGCCACAAGTATCTATGTCATCTACAAAGTCGTCTGTGGGGCATTTACTTGGTGCGGCTGGTGCCGCTGAGGTTATTTTTTGTGTTTTAGCTATACGGGATAATATAGCTCCAGCAACACTTAATCTTGATAATCCATCAATTGAAACAAAAATTGATCTTGTCCCACATAAACCGCGCGAGCGAAAGATTGATACGATTCTTTCAAATTCCTTTGGGTTTGGTGGTACAAACGCGTCTTTAGTAATGCGGCGTTTTGGAGAATAGTAAATATTTTTATTCGTTTTTGTGTTTTCTATTTTATTATGAAAGTTAAGTGAGAGATTGTCATTATAATACCTAAAAACTGTTGAGGGTGATAGTTGTGTCCGATGTGAAAAATGACAGACCGCTGAAAGACGTAAATGATTCCTCTTCGAATCATAAGGTAGATAATAGTGGTATGTTAGCACATAAGAAACAAAAAAAATCATCTATCGTGCGTAATCCATTGGTCATGCTGGGTCATTTTTTTCTGATGCTGATTATGGTTGTTATTTTAGCCATAAGTATTCCTCTTTATATTGGAAAAAGTATTTTTGAAGGAAAGAGGAGGGCGGAGGGAGAGCAAGTTGTTCTTATCTATCCTGGAACAGGGATTCGGGAAATTGCTTCATTACTTGAAAAACGTAATCTCATTCGATCGTCAGATGTTTTTGTTTATGGGGTTGGTTTCCACCAAAAAACAACACTTCTTAAGGCGGGTGAATATTTAATTCCAGCGCATGCTTCAATGCGGGATATTATGGATATCCTTGTGAAGGGCAAATCCATCGAATACACTTTTACAATACCAGAAGGTTTAACGGTTCAACAAGTTTTCGATCGGTTAGCGGCCAATAAAATTTTGATTGGGGATCTTCCAAAAGTTTTACCCCCAGAGGGCAGTTTGATGACAGATACTGTTCATTTTATTCGAGGAACAACGCGTAAAGAAATTATAAATAGATTACGTGAAGAACAGACGAAATTAATTCACGCTATATGGGCTACGCGCTCACCTAATTTACCAATAAAATCCATTGATGAATTTGTCATATTGGCATCGATTGTTGAAAAAGAGACAGGAGTTGCAGCAGAAAGACCGAAGGTTGCAGCGGTGTTTTATAACCGTCTTGCAAAACATATGCGTCTTCAATCGGATCCGACAGTTATTTACGGTCTCTTTGGTGGAAGAGGAATGCCATCCGGTCGTACAATTTACCGTTCAGATCTTGAGAAAGAAACACCCTATAATACTTATAAAATTGATGGTTTGCCACCAACAGCTATTGCGAATCCGGGTCGGGATTCTTTGAAAGCGGTGGCGCATCCACCAAACAGTGATGCGCTCTATTTTGTAGCTAATGGTTCAGGCGGACATGTTTTTTCTAGAACTTTAGAGGAACACAATATGAATGTTCGCAAATGGCGTGCATTAAAAGCAACACATTAATTTGTGGGACTGTAGAAAACGTATGATTAAAGTTGTGAAGAAAAGTAGAATAGTATGATGGCATTCTTTGAGGATGAATTGCGTGCTAAAAAAAGAAATCAGCGTCGCGGTTTTTTGTTTATTCTTTCTTCACCTTCAGGAGCCGGTAAATCAACTCTTTCTCGGTTACTCTTGAAAGAGGGGAAATTAGAGCTCTCTGTAAGTATGACGACACGGCAAAAGCGTCCTAGTGAAGTAGATGGCCTTCATTATCATTTTATTTCAAAGAAAGAGTTTGAACGCAAGCGTGATAATAATGAGTTTATTGAATGGGCAGAAGTTCATGGTAATTATTACGGAACTTTACAGAAAAGCGTTGAAAATGTGTTGAATGCTGGTCGGGATATGTTATTCGATATCGATTATCAAGGCACCAAACAGCTGCAAAAAAAGATGCAAGGGGAGACTGTATCTGTTTTTATTCTTCCACCATCAATGAAAGAGCTCATTTCACGTTTGCATCGTCGAGCAGAAGATAGCCAGGATATCATCGATTTACGTTTAAAAAATGCACAAACGGAAATACAGCATTGGCGTTCTTACGATTATGTTGTCATTAATAAAGATCTAAATCAGTCTATATCACTTATTAAATCAATTTATTTAGCCGAAACAGTAAAACGCGAGCGCTGCCCCTTTCTTGAATCTTTTATTGATGGGCTTATTTCTGAAAAAATTGATTAATGTGCTTATATTTTGAAAAGAAAGAATAAGCGAAGAATGAGTTTTTAGATCACCAAATTGGCTAAAGTTACAAATTCAGAAATTGAAAGCGTTTCAGCACGGCGCGTTCCATCGATTCCAGCTTTTTCTAAAAGCATTTCACCTCCAAGAGTTTTAAAATTTTGACGAAGCATTTTTCGTCTTTGTCCAAAAGCGGTTTTTGTGACAAAACTTAATTTTTGTGCGGAGCAGGTGAGAGGTTGTGTCCGCGGAATGATATGCACAACGGAAGACATTATTTTGGGTGCTGGTATGAAAGCTTGAGGAGGGATATCAAAAGCAATTTTGGCAGTGGTACGCCAGCCAGTTAAGACACTAAGACGCCCATAATATGCAGATTGAGGTTTTGCTGTAATACGTTTTGCAACTTCACGCTGAAACATTAATGTCATGGATTCATAAAAAGGAGGCCATGGTTCAGCTAATAGCCAATTTAATAAAAGTTGTGTTCCAATATTGTAGGGAAGATTTGCAATAATGCGTGGTTTTTCTGGAGATATTTTAAAGAGTTGTGAGAAATCTTGTTTTAGTGCATCATTACAAATAATTTTTAGTTTTTGTGGATAGTGTTTTTCTATCTCTAAGAGAGCTGGTATACAACGTTCATCACGTTCTATCGCTATTACAATGGCACCTTTTGCAAGTAAGGCGCGGGTAAGACCTCCAGGACCAGGTCCTACTTCAATAACAGGTTTCCCTTCTATATTTCCTGCTTGATGAGCAATTTTAGATGTGAGATTAAGATCGAAAAGGAAATTCTGGCCCAAGGATTTATGAGCTTGCAATCCATATATATCAATAACCTCACGCAGGGGAGGGAGATCATCTATTAGCATGGTATCAAACTATTTTCCGAAAGTTGATTTGCAAGTTTAAGAGCAGCAATAAAGCTTTCGGGAGAGGCTATCCCTTTATCAGCAATATCAAAAGCAGTTCCATGATCTGGAGAAGTACGAATAAAAGGTAGTCCTAAAGTCGTGTTGACAGTAGTATCAAAATCCAATGTCTTAACAGGGATAAGGGCTTGATCATGATACATGCAAAGGGCAACATCATATATTTTTCTTGCGCGTTCATGAAACATTGTATCGGCAGGCAATGGACCCACAATATTGAGACCTTGCTTTTTGAGATATTCAATAGCAGGGGTAACAATTTCAATATCTTCTTTCCCCATTGCACCTTCTTCTCCAGCGTGAGGATTAAGGCCTGCAACAGCAAGACGGGGTGAAGTTATTTTAAATCGTGTTCTTAAATCGTGTTCAGTAATAAGTGCCGTTTGAATAATGAGATGACGAGTGAGCTGTAAAGGAACTTCTTTGAATGGAACATGAACAGTAATTGGTACGGTCTTTAATCGAGGTCCTGTTAACATCATAACTGGATGATAATATTTATTGGAGTTTTGATAAGCCAAATCTGCTAAAAACTCCGTATGACCTGGAAATTGAAACCCAGTATCGTAAAGGTTCTTTTTTGCAATTGGACAAGTAACCAATGCAGAAGCATAACCATTTTGAATCAATTGAACACCACGTTTAATCGCCTCAATTATTCCAGCAGCATTATTCGATGAAGGTGAGCCTGGTTGGTCACTCTGTCGATTTTCTAATGGTATTACAGGAAGAGCAGCTTGAAAATTTTTCACAAGGTTATTTGTTAAAACAGTTTCTATTTCAACATCTATCTGTAAAAAATGAGCACGCGAACGCATAAAATCTGGATCAGCAAGCAAAACAAAAGGTGGAACCTGACGCGTAAAACGCAAGTTCCATGCTTTTAGTACTATCTCAGGACCAATTCCGGCAGGATCACCACCACTAACAACAAGTACAGCCATTACGAGTTTTTAATACGTGCCACCCGACGCAATTCTTCTAAATATTTTTCGCTTAATTTTTCAAGTTTCTGCGGGTTCTTCTGTTTACTATCTTGAAGAGAAAATATCAATCGGGCCACGTAATCATCAGAAACTCTCTTTATTCTGCAGACAGCAAGCGCCTCAATCCCATCAGATGTTTCCTGAAATTGAGTCATTTTTCCGGCGGGTGTTGCCAGGATAGCCTGCTCCCATGCACTGGGAAGCTGAGGTTCGAGAAATTTTCCTAAATGGCGGATAGTAACATCTAAAATACCCCTTGCTTGGTCCTGGGCGTTAGCACATCCCCGGAAACGTGCACGAAAATTGTTTGCTTCTCTTTGACGTCTTTCAAAAATTTCTGCACGGCGATGCGCAGGAATAACAAAAATAATGCGCTGTAGTGTATATTCATTGGTTGAAGGTTTTACACCACCATTTTTTAATATTCTGCGTACAGCTTCCTGTTCAGTAATCATAACAGTTTCGGCTTGATAGCGTGCATTAACAAGCCGCCCCCATCCTATTTGTCCACGGATATAATTCTTAAAGTGTTGCACTGTGATATCATTTTGAATCAAAATCTGATTGAGCTGATCAATGGTCATATTATTTTGCATTGCAAAGTTTTCAAAAGCATTATCAACCTCATTATTGCTTACCTCAATACCACGACGCTTTATTTCAACATTTTTAAGGGTTTCATTAATAAGCTCACTTTTAGCTTGTGCAACAAGATTACCCTGTTTTTGTTGCAATCTAAGAAAAGCAGCACGCCTTTGAATATCGTAATTAGTGATAGGATTACCATTGACCGTGATAACAACGGCAGTTTGCGCGAAGACCGGTGAAATTAGAGATCCATTTATCAATAGGTTGCTTACACCCAAAGGTGCAATACAAAATAAAACAAAAATATGCTTTTTCAATTTGTTCATAGAAGTAAGCTTTCGCATTAGTTTATTAACTCTCATCCGTTAATCAAAATATACGTTTTTTTTCCTAAAAACAATGATAAGTTAAGTTACCTATACATTCTCTTTATAAATTTGAGTTTATCTTTTTTCCAATGTCTACAATTGTACGCAATGAAAGAGAGAAATTAAAGTTTTGCAAAGGTGTTTTTTTTCCTGGATCAATAACCTGCTGATAACCGAATGTTAGTCCAAAACATTCATCTGTATAGTTCAAGCTAATTCCCCGCTTTATAAATGTACCGGATACTAAATCATAACCAGCATTGCTATTAAGAGTCCAATAGTTAGCTAGTTTAATACCAGTTTGAAAAGAAATCTCTTGTCGATCTTGTGGATATTCATAGTCTGGTTGGCTTGCAATATAGGTATATTGTATAGCCGCCCCAAAATTTTGCCATTTCTGTGATGCTTCAATTTCACTCCGGCGGATTTTCCCAGTTTTTTTATCAAAACGCCCACGTGTTTCTAGGGAAAAACCACTTTTATAGTTTGCACCAAACATTGCAACATAGTCTGAACGTGTTGCCTCTAAGCTGGAATGAATGCCTGTATTAACAAAATCCTTCTCTGCAAAAGAATTTTTTCCTGCAAGATGAAAAGATTGTCCAACAAGACCATAAAAAGACCAATCATTGTTAAAATTACCAGAGTATCTTAAACCTATATTGGCTCTTGTTCCTCCTTCTACACGATCATAACCAGAAAACTTATCACGTTGAAAAAGGGTAGTTGCATCGAATACAAAGCTTTGTGCATCTTCATTGGGGATTTGTCCGATATATGGTTCATTATTGCGTATAAAAATTTGTGCAGTTGATTCTATAATATGCGTGGAATTTTGTAATGTAATAAGGAAGGGGTAGCGTAATTCTAGGCCAGCAGTTGCCATGCCACGAAGTGCTGAGTTACGAAGAGTGGATAAGGAATCATTCGCTATTAAAGCAGTATTGTTTTCATGTACATTTGTTGTAATGATATCAGCACGTAAAGAGAGAAGAGGGGTTAATATAAGTCCGTTGCGCATGTTAAAGCGCTTTTTCCATTCAAGCTCATTTGTTAAACGAAAACTGTTTCCAGCAATACCAGAAAGTCTAGCTGTGCTGAGGGGATTCCCGTTCCAGTCAGTAGAACTAAAGTCGGCATGACGGCGATAGATTGACTGCATATTGCTGTGAAAAGTGAGTTTTCCATTGTAAATTGGTTGATCTGGTGTAAGAAAATAATCGATGCGAGGAAGGACCCACGCTTGTCGAGAGTGACGTTCATGGGGATTATTCAAGATTAAATCTTGAACTTTGAAATGGTAAAAACGCATATCAAAGTAGTTTTTTCCTGTAAGACCATTTAAATAAAGCTGAGAGAGTTGTGTAAGATTGTTATAGTTTTCAAGTTTATAAGCACGACTAAAATGTCTATCTGATTGTGCGAGAACATCCCATCCATAGGTCCAGCGTGAATTAATACGAAAATCACCCTTTGTTGCGAGCATATAACGGTTTTTATGTTGTGCATCAATTGTATCATTGTGAAAGCTATCTGGCTTCATTTGATATATATGCGCAAAGCGAATATTGTAATTACCTGTTTTAAAACGTTGGCGCCATTCACCTTCGGTTAAAAGCCCTTGTTTTGTATAGACAGTAGAAGAAAGTGTAAAATCATAATGAGGTGCGAGATTCCAGAAATAGGAATTTTTTATACCCATACCGAGATAATCGGCATAATAAAAATGAGGGGCAAGGAGACCGCTAGCACGCTTCACAGTGGGATCATTAATCTCAAAAGTTGGAAATTGTAGAATCGGTGCACCAAAAATTTCAAAACGGCTATTTTCAAATCGAATTTTTTTGGTAACGCTATTCCATATAATCTTTCTTGCTTTGATTTTCCACAAAACCTCTTTATCTGGTTTATAAGTGCAAGGCTCACAGGCTGTATATGTAGCATTGTTAAAGGCTGTTACCCCACTGTTCCTGCGTGTAGCACTTTCTGCTGCAAAATGGACATTACTAGCGGTATCAATGCGTAAGGCATTTACGAATCCTTCACCAAAGTCTTTGGTCATATCAATTTGATTGGAATAAATTTTGTTACCGTCTTGTTGAATAACTTCAACATTACCTTGCGCTATGATCCGTCCTGTTTTTTGATTGTAAGTGACTTTTTGGGCGATAACTTTGTTGCCATCATATTCGATTTGGACATTGCCTTGTGCAGAAACAGTGTTTTCATCACGGTTATAGATAAGTTCATCGGCGGAGAGTAAGAGAGGGCTTACCGGATTTTGGATACGATTTTGAGTAACAGGATGAGGGCTTTTTGCGTGTGCTGAACAGGATAAAAACACACCTAAAAAAAAGCCCACGGCACTTTTAAGGGCAAGCACGCTTAATTTTGTGAAAATCACTCTTTTACTTATTAATGCTTTCACTTAACCATCCTCTTTATGAAGTAAAAAAGAGATTCCTAAAAATAATGCAATAACAACTGGTATCCAAGCTGCAATAATTGGTGGAATATATCCCACATTACCAAAAGCTTGAACGAGTACGGAAATAACATAAAGCATGAATCCAGCCAGTACGCCTCCAAGAATCAATGTTCCAGATTGTTCAAAGCGTGTAAAGGTTAAAGATACAGTTGCTGCAATGAGAGTCATTGCTACAAGCAATGCAGGTAATGCAATCAAAGATTGTAAATACATATCAAAATTATTGGCAGAGTAACCAAAGGAACGTGCGATCATAATTTTTTTTGGCAATTGGTAAAATGGGATAGTCGCTGGATTCACTAAACGTTCAGTTAAAAATTCAGGTTTTATATTGGTTTTTATTTCAAATGTATTAAATTTTTTCGGAGGATATCCTATTTTATAAATTGTTCCATCTGTTAGCAGCCAAGCACCGTTTGTTAATGTTGCTTTTTTTGTATTAATCCAATTTTTAACCGTAGCATTATCGTTGTATTGTACAAAGGTTGCATCGATAAGAGAAAGTCCTTGGTCGGTGATAGATTTAGCACCAATAGTTGTTCTACCTAAATTTGTACGTTGCGTTAACCATGGGATACGCGTATTATGAAGAGATGTCAGTACATTATTACTACGCCACTCAGTCATCATTTTTTCTGCTTGAGAAAATCCCCATGCTGCAAGTGGATTAATAAGAAAAATTGAACATAACCCAAAAAGAAAAGCTCCAAAACAAGCAGGCATAAGAAATTGCCATGCAGAAATACCAATTGAGCGAGTCACAACAAGCTCAAATTTTCTATTAAGCAAGATCAGCATTACCATCGCAGAAAAGAGTGCAATAAAGGGAATGAGTTGTTGGATGATAAAAGGGATGCGTAAAACAGAGATAAAAAAGGCATCTTTTGCTGTATAACGGGGAAGGTTAGATAGCCGACCAGAGTTTTCTGTAAAGTCGATCAAAAAAGCAAGAATCAAAATTCCTCCAAAAAAATAACAAGTTATTTTTAAATAACGTATAAAAAAATACCGTCCAAGCGTCCACCCAATCATGATACCTTATCCGAGGGATATTGAGATTTTCGATGTTCAAATTTTCTGATCAATTTTTGAAAAGCTATTTGAATAACTTCATTAAGTTTTACGGGGATACCGATTTGATGATTTGTTAAAAGCATGAAAAAAATCAGAATACTCATACCTATAGGGGTAATATAAAGAAGAGGAATGTATGCAATATCACTTTTTGCTTTTTCAGCGAAAAAATATCCTATCCAATATACCAGTAAAGAAAAGGCAATTGCAGAAAAGTTCGCAGAGTTGCGTGCTTGTCGATATGAGCGTGTATCTCCTGCTGCTGCTAATGCAATTAATGAAAAAACAATTGGATAGAGCCACTCGGTAAGCCTGCGATGAAACTCAGCTTTATATTGGAGAGGTTTTCTCTGATAGTAAGAGTCCTTTGGATCAGGGTTTAGCAAATAAGAAAGCGGGCGATCTTTTGGGTAAAATGTTGGTGTTTTATCATTGGGGATGAATTCACCTAGACTAAAAGTATATGAGCTGAATTGCACGATTGAAATGCTGTCATTTTGATGGTTGATTCTTTCTATTTCTCCGTTGTTAAGGATGAGAAAATTGCCGTTTTTATTGCTTACAACTGATGCGTCTGTTGCATAATAAAAAAGATCAGTTTTAGGATCACGCTGATCGGCAATGAAAAGACGCCCAAGTGTTCCATTTGGATTGCGTTCACCAATTTCTATATAAAGATTATTGGCTAGTTTTTGGAAGCTACCTTCACTAATAAAAAGATTAATAAGATCAAAATGGGCACTTGCAAGCATTTGTCGCATATTAAGACGCGCTTGAGGGACAACAAAGTTAGCTATAGAAAAGGAAGCGCACGATGCTACAATAGCGAGAAGAAGAACAGGTTTCCAAACAGTACTTTTGGGAAAACCTGAGGCACTGATGATTGCGAGCTCTGAGTCTTTATTCATTGCCGAAAGAGTGCTCGTAATTGCAATCACTAATGCAAATGGAATGACAAGAAAAATAACAGATGGAATCAATGAGAGTGAAAATTGCAAGACTGTTAGGAGTGTTTGTTTGCTTGTTGTGAGAAAGTTTATCCTTGCAAGAATTTGTACTGTCCAACTAATACTGATTGCTGCAATCATGACAGCACTAAATAGGGTAAGAACACGTTTCAGAATGTAGAACTCAATAATACGCATTAGATTGGATAACGTCCTCAGTTTTTAACTAAAAAGTAGATATTCTACATTGCCTTGAATGAAAAATATAATCAAACTTAAAAAAAATGTCTTTACATCTATTGCACATTTTTACCAAATAAATAGTGTAAGGTATTCGTAAGTTTTAATCCATTCTATCATATATTTTATTTTTGATAGTAGAAAAGCTCGAAAACGAACTAGGATGAACCTTTTTATTAACTTAAAAAATGATAACGTGTCTTTTTTTTCTTTAAGACACATGAAAACAACGATAGAATACACGATCTCAAAGAGAGGAAGTATTGTATTTTTAATCAGTTTCTTTTGTGCTGGAGAGAATAGAAATTTTTTCAGAAAGATGTTGACTTTTTATAAATGGTGATGAGGTTTTGGAAAATGGATGTTCTGTTCTATCATTTAACACAGTCAACGCTGGGAGATATTTTACCAACGCTTGTGGAGCGTGCAGTAGATCGTTTTGGTAAAGTGACAATACAATTTGTGAGTAAAGAACAGCGCGATGCTATGGATACGCGTTTATGGGTTTATGCTGATGAAGCGTTTATTGGGCATGGAACTGACTGTGATCAATATCCAAACTTTCAGCCTGTCTTTCTGACCACAGGACAGGAAAATCCGAATGATTCAAAGATACGTTTTCTTATAGAAGGAGCTGTTTGTGTGGATGTTGATGTTTATCAGCGGCTTGTAGTGATATTTGATGGTCGAAATGGTGAACAGTTAGATCTTGTTCGTGCACAGTGGAAAAAATATAAAATGGAAAATCGTAATTTAACTTATTGGCAACAGACTGAAGATCGCTGTTGGGAAAAACAGGCTTGATGCGTGTAGCATCTATTATTTTGATTTTCATAGGATTGATAGTAATAATGAATCAGACACTCCTTATTGCAGAAGGATCAGTGGGAGGCCGTTGGGTTATTGTTATTTTTCTTCTTGAAGTACTAAAGATGTGGCTTAAAATCAAAAAAATAAATAGCAATGACGATGAACATTGATCGAATTTTGCTTGTTTTATGGGCTGTAATGTTAGCGTTTTTTTGTGTTTCGTGGTTGGGGACGACGCATATCCTATCGCAAATATTTCCTATAGTTTATATTGGGAATATAGCGGATGTTTTATTTTTTTTTCTGAGTGTACTGTTTGCTGGAATACTGTGGTGGAGTGTACCACAACCAATGTCTTTAAAAATGAAAATGGCGGCATTTCTGCCGCCAGCATTCATTTTATTATGCTTCATTTTGCTCTAGCTGGATATTTCATCATCTTTAAATCCGACAAAACAAAGCAATGAAATGAAAGAAGAAAGAAGTAAATAATAACCGATATAAGAAGAATCAAAATGTTGCACCAAGTATTCTGCAATATAAGGTGCGAAAGAACCTCCAACAATACCGGATAAATTGAAGGTTACAGAGGCACCTGTGTACCGAATTTCTGTTGGGTATGGTGAAGCCAAAACAGCACCAAGCGGGCTATATACCATTCCCATGATTGATAGGCCAATAGTAGACATTGCAAGGATTCCTAAGATTCCAGAGTTTAAGAAATAAGGAACTGCGAAAGAATAAATACCAAGGATAACTGTAACCCAGATCATCAAAGTTCTACGTCTAACACGATCAGCGATTTTTCCAGTGAGAACAGTAAAAATTGCGCAGAAAACAGCACCGATAATCTCTACTTCAAGAGCTTGGTAAAATGGTAATTGTAAATGGTTTGTTGCATAGCTTAACAAATAAGCACTCACCAAGTAAAATAGCACAAACGTTGCCATACCACAAAACGTGCCAAGAAATAGAATCCTTGGATATTTTAAAAAAACATCTATTATAGGAGCTTTGACACGTTCTTTACGTTCAAGAGTCTTTTTGAATGCGACTGTTTCGTTTATTGAAAAACGAACCCATAACCCAATAATCATAAAAATCACTGAAACAATGAAAGGAATACGCCATCCCCATGCTAAAAGCTCATCATGATCAAGAAAGTGCAACATGCCTAAATAAACAGCAATAGACGAAAACAAGCCAAATGGAACACCTAATTGAGGAAACATCGCATACCAGCCACGCTTTTCCGGAGGGGCATTTTCTGTTGCGAGAAGAACAGCTCCCGCCCATTCACCCCCTAATCCCATACCTTGTCCTATACGGCATAGCGTTAAAAAGAAAGGTGCCCACCACCCTGCGGTTTCATAGGTAGGAAGGAAACCAATAACAGCTGTTGACAAACCCATAGTCAGAAGAGCAGCGATAAGTGTCGCTTTACGTCCAATTTTATCTCCAAAATGCCCAAAAACAACTGATCCTAAGGGACGAGAAAAAAAAGCCGCCCCGAAGATTAGGAAGGATTGTAAAATAGCAAGCTGGTCATTTTGTGCTGGAAAAAATACATGAGGGAATATGAGGGCTGCGGCAGTCCCAAAGACATAAAAATCAAAGTATTCAATCGTTGGTCCAATAAGGCTTGCAAATAAAATACGACGAGGAGAATTTTTTTTGCTTATACCTTGTATTTCTGAGTTTATAGACATGAATAGAATGTCCCTTTCAGTATATGACAAATGAAATTATGAAAATGATTTCTCACAATTACAAACAATTACAAAAATTTCAAGACAGTGTCGAATCGACATTACTTATGCTTCTAATGCATAAAAGCAACAAATACAGCATAAGATATGGACAATTGTCTAGTAGATGCAACAAAACTAACTACAACAAAAACACCATTCTAAATGCCATAATTTAAAATACCATAAAAAATAAAAATATATTTCTATAAATAATATCATCTCTTTAATTTTGTATTGTTGTTTCTCTTAAGATACGACACTACCCTAGTCTGTTTATGGATAAATTTGTTTTTTTTTAGATTTAGTGTTCAGTTTCTCAAAAATATCCAAAAAATCTTTTTCTGGATGCAATTAAAACACTTTTAAAGTGTATCAATGAAATTATTTACAACTTTTAATTATAAATAAGTTTATTGATATCCACTGTAATATTTGATTAGTTAGATTTTAGTGTACGGACTGCTTCCTATATGATGATGTGTCATATTGAGAAACATGAAATGAGGCAGCTACATCGTAGTATTTTTATATATACATTTTCTAAATGCATGGAATTTTTTATTTGAAATTATAAAGTATGGGTAATGCAACGCAAATTAAAGTTAAATTTGGAAGCATTGATGGTTATCGTTTCTTTGTAAAGATTGTAAGTGCAGCTGGAGTAGCTGCGCCGGAGAAGAAACCATTAATATCAATAGGCATCAGTGAACATCTAGAAGAAACGAAAAAATTGTTATCAGAAATGAAGGGATTAAAAGAAAAAAGAGGGAGATCAATAACGAACCCAATAAGTTATGATAATATTGTAGGCTTATATTACCGACCATAATTCTGAAGGATTTGGTGAAAAAGTAAATAGTTTCAACTACAAGAACGCAGTATATTCCATTAATAATACGGTTCAAGAAGGGGGAAGTTCTATATTAGTGAGGTGCGTCTCGGTAGGGATACGGCAATTGAAAGCGGTGGTATTGAGTTTGATAAAAGTATGAGCATGGCATAACGTGCCGTTATTAAGGAAAGTAGGAAATAATTGTTGGTGAGAAGACAGTTGCGGAAGGTGCCAGAATCTATGGTGGTGAGCAGCTTGTTTTCGAAGGTAGTTGTGTGAACGGTGGAATTGTGGAGAGCAACGCTTAAACAGCAGAATTTATGGTCAAGGTGGAACACTAGGATTGCAGAGTGTGTATGATGATGGAATGATTGTAGGAGTGAATTATGAAAAGGGGGCTATAAAATCCTTACTAAATGGTTGGCAAAAGATGATAATTTTGCACAAAAGGGTATTTTTTAGCAGTTAATGCTGAAGTTTTCGCAGGTATGAGCAAGAGGAACGGCAGATATTGTTACTTTATACCGTCATACTGCTCAAGAAGTTCATGATGGTGGAGTTGTAAAAAAATCTAACAATTAACAGAGGAAGCTAATTCATGATTTTGGACAGCCTTATCTTTACGCTGGAGATGATAGTTTTTATACTGAATATAAAAATCATCGAACTATAGCAAAAAGGTATCAATTTAAAAAGGGCAAATAACAAATTATACTCTATGTCTAATGGATATGGAAACACAGGGGCTTACATTAGGAAATTAAGCGGTGTAGGAAATATTATTTTTATTCCTAAAAGATCTAAACTATATGATTCTCAGCTTTATGTTGATGATCTATTTTACAGTATATATTTCGATTTTAATGTCGTTCTTGCAGGAAAAGATGGTGGTTATCTCTTTCATTAATGAGGGAGGAACTCATACAACAAGTGTTGTAGATTCTGCTATTGGAATTGTTTGTCCTTCTTCAGCAGAATTTGGTTTAAGTGTTGAACAAAGTGGAGAAACACATTTTATACTGAGAAGCTTTTCTGGTACAAATGTTAAAGCTTATTGATGGCGGAATCTGTACATATTGGTTTAAAACAGAGAAATGGTGAGGATAGGGTTAAAGAAATTAGTGTTTATCTCCAGTATTTATTGATAATTTTCCATTTGTTAATGGCTTACTATATAGTAGAGGTAGGTCGTCACAGCATTTAAATCAAAATCAATCGGTGTCTTTTCTTTCAAATCTTACAAATCCCAGAGATGCGGTGAAGAAGGCTTCACGCTTGAACATTAGCTATTTGTATTCGAGGCGTAGTATCAATCTCGTATGCCTTCAGCTGCTTTATCTCTGAAAGATCAGGTATCAAGTTCGGGTAGTCAAGTTCATTTTTCTGACGAGCAACAGCAGCTTGTTATTTTTGCAGATACTTCATTGATAGTCGATAAAATGATTGTGCACTTAAGCGATCAAGACCAACTTTTTCTCCAATCCCGTAAGCAAATATCAGTTTCTCAATTTTTTGACTACTTTCCTCTGCGGATGCGGTGTTGTATTATGACTGTAACGCCTGGGCTTATTTTTCATCATGAACTACGGGTTTGTACAGACTAGGAGAGGAATTTTAGGTAGAAGTAAGAAAAATGCAGTTTTCTAGACATATACGATTAAAAGTAAAGAAAACATTGCTACAGGTCAGGAAGCTTTTAAACTTGAGTAGGCGAGTATAGTCATAAGTATCAATAGTTTAAATGAGCTGGTGAACGGAGATGTTTGTATTAGGTAATTTTGGCAATTATAATCAAGTACGCGTCGCGTTGCACAGACATGAGGCGATGTCAGTGGTATAAATACTTAATAATGTTGAAGTTATACGGCTTATTTTGATTATAATGGATGGTATCTAGATGATATTTTAAAATACAATCATTATCAAAATACTCTGAATACTGTTTCTATGAATGGTTTAACGATTGAAGAAAATGATAATCACTGGTTGGTAGGGTGGTTATTTGAAGCTAGTGGTTATTTCACTAAGATGTCTCAGAGCAAGTTGAGTGCAGCTTTATGGGCAATTCATGTGGTTGCAAGTTGAAGTAAAAAATAAAACTTTATAATGAAATGGTAAGTGATATAAATCCCTTCACATCCTTATGCGGTGAGGTTTGTTTATCATTAGGGTATAAATTCAGATCGGAGATGCTTTCCTTATCTCTGGTTTATGTTACGGCAGCATGATTGCGTGAGAATAAAGAGGACAACTACACAATGATTAATCACTTGCATCAATTTTCCACTGGCCTATCAGGGAATGCAGGTAAGATAGGGGTTGGTTTGAGCAGTTTAGTTCGTGACGGACTAAAATTTTATGCGGAGGCACATTATGTCAAAAGGCATAAGACAAAGCAGTTATTGCAAGGCATTTTAGGAATGCACTATAGTTTCTAACTATGTGTTTTTTTGAATTAAATATTTGCATGGTCCGGGAACAACTTTTGAGGGATTGTTTATATACGGTTTAGAAGAGATCATGTGCTTTGATTGTATAGGGTATTTTTTGTAATTTACTTTTTTATTTGATAAGGCCTTTCTGAAAGAGTACCGAAATAATAAAGAATTATCGTGTGCTCTCAATTAAAAAGTACTCCAAAGGGTACAAAGAGTAGTTTTCGCAAGAGGGGGAGCGATATTGGGAAAAATTGTTATAATCTTAGGTTGAAAATATATTGTACAGAGCTAATTACACTTGATGTCTAATCAGACACAAGGGGGGGAGAGTATAGCTATGCAATATAACTGGAAACAAAGTTGTTGGGCGCTTATGGTGTGCAGCTGTTTTGTGCAAACAGCTTCTGCAAGTGAGGGAGCGAAACAACTTTTTTGTGAGTTTTCAAGTAATAATGAGAGAGCATTTCATGGCCATTACAATGAGGTCGTGAAAAGAGAAGAGTGTATAAAAGCTAGGGAATCTACAAGTGATCTTGTTGTAGGAATGCACGGCAGATCTGGCGTTTTTGAAAAACTTAATGGTGTTACTGCAAAGGAAAACACTAAAATATTGGTGGGCAAATTAAAACAGTTTAATGGCAATATTGCTGGCAGTGCTGGACAGAATATGCAAGAAAGAAATATTGGGATACTTAAAAAGCCTGAACTTATATTTATTAAAGATGGAGCGATACTGGAAAATTTTATACTCGATAATAATGGAAAAGCTTATATTTCTAATGATGGTGAGCGAGATGATCCAGGACGATCTATCAATAACACGGTGAGGGATGGTGCAGAGATTTATGTTCATGCAGGGGGCCGCAGTAAAAATAGCAAAATTGAACATGGTGGCATTGAAAGTGTTTATGCTTCAAAAGGAAAACAAGGCTTTTCAACAAATGCTGTCGTTAAAGAAGGAGGGCAGCAAAGTGTTGGCGATGGAGGAAAAGTCGAGGGAACAGAAATCTATGGTGGGGAACAACTTGTTTTCGGGGAGGGTGATGTTGGAGGACAAATTAAAGGGAGTAGTGCTTATAATACTCTCATTCATGGTCAAGGAGCAATGCTGGGGCAACAAAAGATATATGATGGCGGAGAGGTTTGGAATACGAAAGTGATGAGAGACGGCGTACAAGAGATTGCAAAAAAATCTCAAAGCGCAAAAAATGGTGGTTCCGCGTTTGATACACAAATCTTTGGTGGCGGTAAACAGCGTATCTTAAGAGGAGGTAAGGCTATTGGAGTCACGTTAAATGAAACTGCTATTCAAGAAATATATGCTGACGGATTTGTAAAAAATCTAACAATGAATGATGCGGCAAAATCGTTTATACATGCTGGGGCAACATTAGAAGGTGAAATCCTAGTAAATCATTCTGGGCAGCTTCATCTTTATGCTGGAAATGATCAGCATCGTACTACAGCGGAAGACATCATTTTAAATGGAAGAGATACAAAATTATATTCTATTACCGATGAGTTTGATGGTAAAAGTTCTTTCATTCAGAAATTAAGTGGTGAAGGGAGTGTTATTTTTGCGTTTACTGGCTCTGATCCATATTACTCTCAGCTTCATGTTAATAATCTTTCTGGAAGTTTACATTTCGCTTTCAACACCACTATTGCACAGAACCGTGGTGATTATCTTGTCATTGAGAATGGTAAAGGGAGTCACACAATAAGCGTTGCTGATTCTGGAGTTGAAATCACTGATCCTTTTTCAAATAAGCGTGATTTAATTATGGATCGAAGTGGTGAAGCGCATTTTTCTTTGACAGATTTCTCTGGTGAAAAAATTCATGCTATCGATGGTGGGACCTATATGTATGATTTGAAACAGAAAAAGGACGAAAATGGGAAAACTTGGTTTTTGTCTGCGAACCGCATCAGTGGACCAGATCCTTCATTTTCTGATCCGACAGACCCGTTTTCCCCTGTTTGGTCATCAACAACTCCTTCAGTTGATGCAGCACTCTCTACAGTGGTAGCTCCTGGACTTATTTTTAATAATGAACTAGAAATTATGCGTGCTGGGAGAGGAGCTCTAAACAAAAACAGGAAAGATACAGATCTATGGGCTTATGCAATTAAGAGTAGAGAACGTGTTACTACAGGCCATACACATTTTAAGCTTGAGCAGACAGGTATAGTATTTGGTGCTGATCAGTTGAATGAACTGGTACATGGAGATTTGTATGTTGGTGGTTTTGGCAGTTATGATCTGGGACGTGTTGCACATACAAGAGGTGGTGATAGCAATCTAAATACTTACAGCATTGGAGCATACGCGACTTATTTTGATCATCGTGGATGGTATTTGGATGGTATTTTGAAATACAATTATTTCCGAGATGATCTGAAAGCTATTTCAACAAATGGTATAGTTGTTAAAAGCGATTATAATCAGTGGGCGATAGGTGGGGCATTTGAAATAGGTTGTCGTTTTGAGCCAGCACAAAACACTTGGATGCAACCTTACGTTAAACTAACAGGTTTGCAGGTTGAAGGTAAAAAGATCACGCTTTCTAATAAAATGATAGCTAATATAAGTCCGTTGACTTCATTGCGTAGTGAAGTTGGTTTAACCGCAGGGCATGAGTTTGTTGTGAACGGAGAAACTTCATTAATGACTTACATTACGGCAGCTTGGTTACGTGAGAATATAAATAATAATCATACGATAATTAACAACCGACATAAATTTATTACGGATTTATCAGGAAATGCTGGTAAACTGGGAATTGGTGTGAACAGTTTTGTCAATGATAAACTAACACTTTATGTGGAAGCACGTTATCTAAAAGGCCATAAGATTAAGCAGTCACTTCAGGGTATTTTAGGGTTACGCTATAGTTTCTAACTATGTATTTACTCTTTGACCTACTGCAGCATGTGTAGGCTAAAAGCACGATGTTTAGAGCATTTTTTTCAGAGGAGAGGGCTTTTGTAAAAGCTGTATATTGGACTTTTTCTTGTAACTTTCTATCTCTTGAATAGTACCTTTGATGAGGAGTATTTATTGATTATAAAATGCGATCCAACCTTTTTTAAAAAAACTATACCTTTTTTATGATAGGATAAATAACTACAAAATTTCTTCTTTATTAAAGTTTTCTTGATAATTAATTGCGCATTTTTCCACAGTCTCTTGGCAAAAAGCTTCTCGATCGCTATAGAACGGCCAAATAATGTTATAAACGCAATAAAGGTGGTGAAATGACTGTAGAACGTACTTTTTCAATGATTAAGCCAGATGCAACGCGTCGTAATTTAACAGGAGCAATTACAAAGATGCTTGAGGATGCAGGGCTGTGTGTTATTGCATCTAAACGGGTGTGGATGAGCCAGCGTGAAGCTGAAAGGTTTTATGCTGTTCATAGGGAGCGCCCATTTTTTAGTGAATTGGTTGAGTTTATGTCTTCTGGTCCAACAGTTGTACAAGTTTTAGAAGGTGAGAATGCAATAGCTAAAAACCGTGAAGTGATGGGTGCGACGAATCCTATGGAGGCGCAAGAAGGAACGATTCGTAAAGTTCATGCTTTGTCGATTGGTGAAAATTCTGTTCATGGTTCAGATAGCCCTGAAACTGCAAAAATAGAAATTGCTTTTTGGTTTTCAAAAGTGGAAATTGTTGGTTAATAAGAGCATATATGAAAAGCAAAGAATCCCGAAACATGCTGTTTTGGGATTTACTTTATAAGATAAGGTTTAAATTTTTTAAAAAGAGTACGTAAAGCGTATAATTTTTCATGTGATAACGTGTTTTAAGCCAGCACGAAAATAATCCCATCCTGTCCACAATGTGAGAAGAGCAGAAATCCACAGCATGGTAATGCCGAATTCCACCGTATAAAGGAAAATTTTATTACCGGCTGGTCCTGCTAAAAGAAAGACAATGGCTATCATTTGTACAAATGTTTTCCATTTTGCAAGACGAGAAACGGGAACACTGACTTTCAATTCAGCCAAATACTCACGTAGTCCTGATACAAGAATTTCCCGACAGAGAATGATAATAGCTGCCCATAGTGTCCACCCAGCGATAGTACTGTCTGCTGCAAGCAATAGCAAACAGGCAGATACGAGAAGCTTATCTGCGATTGGATCTAACATGCGACCAATATTGGATGTTTGTTCCCAAATACGGGCAAGGTAGCCATCAAAAAAATCAGTAATAGATGCAACAATAAAAATGGAAACAGCAGCCCAACGTGCGATATCGCTTGATTGTAGTCGTCCTTCTAAAAAAAAGCAGGCAACAACCATTGGCACTGCGATGATCCGCGCATAAGTCAAAATATTTGGAAAAGAAAAAGTATGATTTTTCATAGAGCTATTTGCAATTCTTTGTAAAAGATGATTTATTTTATAAACGTAACAAGGCAAAGATCACGAAACAAGCTTATTTTTCATTAAAATAACTATGAATCTTTTGTGCAATGGTAATGGAAATTCCTGTAACTTTTATTAAATCTTCAAGTGAAGCACCGGCAACAGCTTTGGCACTTCCAAAATGGTGAAGCAACGCACGCTTTCTTGTTGGACCGATATTAGCAATTTCATCAAGAGGATTTTTGAATGTTGTTTTTTTCCGTTTTGCTCTGTGCGTTCCAATTGCAAAACGATGCGCTTCATCGCGTAGGCGTTGTAGAAAATAAAGGATAGGATCATGTTGGGAAAGCGTGAAGGGTCTTTTACCTTTTATAAAAAATCGTTCACGCCCCGCGTTACGATCAGCACCTTTAGCTATACCAACAACCGTGATGAGATCGTCTAATTTTAATTCAGAAAGTATTGTATGCACGCTATTTATTTGTCCTTCACCACCATCGATTAATATAAGATCAGGCCACATAGGAAAAGAATCACTAGTTTGCCTTTTTATATCATTGCATTTATTAGGTAAGTTATGTTCTTTGATAAGACGTAAAAATCTTCGTCTCATAACTTCTTTCATCATTCCAAAATCGTCACCGGGTGTGATATCGGTCGAGCGAATGTTAAATTTGCGATATTGATTTTTAATAAACCCCTTTTGGCCAGCGACAATCATCACACCTACTGCGTTTGTCCCCATAATATGAGAATTATCATAGACTTCTATACGACATGGCGTATGAGGTAGTTGGAATATTTCAGCAAGACTCTGAAATAATTTTGTATGTGTAGTTGTTTCAGCAAGCTTGCGTCCAAGTGCTTCATACGCATTGATATAAGCATGATGAACAAGAGTTTTACGTTCACCTTGTTTGGGTAAAGAGAGAAGTATTTTTCGGTTTGCTTTTAAACTGAATGCTTCTGTAAGAAGTGCTTTTTCTTCGATTGTTTCAGATAAAAGGATAAGTTTTGGAAGAGGTTTATCATCGTAGAATTGGGCAAGAAAACTCGCTAAAATTTCAGTACGAGAAAAAGATGGATCTGCTTTAGGGAAATAGGCTCTGTTTCCCCAATTTTGTCCCATGCGGAAAAAGAACACTTGAATGCAGGTCGCTCCCTCTTGTTGCGCAATTGCAAATACGTCTGCTTCTTGTATCGTTTGTGGGTTAATACCTTGATGACTTTGTATGTGAGAGAGAGCAGATAAGCGGTCACGATAGGCTGCTGCTTGTTCAAAATCAAGGTTTTCTGCAGCGTGATGCATAGCTTGAACCATATCCTTCTTAACAGATTGGCTTTTTCCTGAAAGAAAAGCTTTTGCTTCTTTCACCAGTTTTCTATAATCACTATTACTAATTTCATCTGTACAGGGTGCAGAACATCGCTTAATTTGGTAGAGTAAACAGGGGCGCGTCCGGTTTTCAAAAACTGAATCGGTACAGGTTCGTAATAGAAAGGCGCGTTGTAAAACGTTAATTGTTTGTGTCACAGCACCTGGAGAGGCAAAAGGACCAAAATAATGAGCTTTTCTTGTTCGAGCACCACGATGTTTGTAAAGTGCAGGTGCGCGATGATCATCAGTGACAATGATATAAGGAAAACTTTTATCATCACGCAGTAACACATTAAAACGTGGATGTAATCTTTTGATGAGATTAGCTTCTAGAAGGAGCGCTTCTGTTTCTGTATGAGTCACAATAAATTCCATATGATATGTCGCGTGAATCATGCGGGCAATACGGTTATTGTGTCCTTGTTTACGTGTGTAGTTTGAAACGCGTTTTTTAAGATTACGTGCTTTACCAACATAGAGAACATCACCTTTTTCATCAATCATTCGATAAACGCCTGGCTTATGGGGAAGGTGTTTGGCAAATTCTTGTATGAGTTTGGCACCTTTAAATTGATTTTTATCATTTCCATAATTAGCATTATCCCATGTAATGTGAGAGAGAAAAGGAAGCTTTTCTCTTTCATTTTTAGAACAAGTTATATTGTTTTTCAGGACCATTTAGTTCATCCGGAAGTGTTTTTTGTTTTTCATATGAAACGCTCTTATCTATCATGTATATAATGATGGTCATTTATCCTATAAAATAATGCATTATGACATGAGATCATGCAATTTTGGAGTTATTTTACTTTGCATAAAAAATATGAGGGCTATTTTTAAAAAATTTTACGAATTTGCCAACGCTGTCTATTGTGGATAAGAACAACAAATCTATGATGATGAAAGGCTACATTAAAATAAGTTTTGTTTTAAAAAGGCAAATTTGTACTGCTGACTATGATCTACATTAGGGGCATAGTTCAAAATGTCAAGGAAACTGATATTCTAGGATTGCGGTATTTCTCAACGGTTTCATATCTTTGATTTTTATAAAAAAGATTTTGATTTAAGGTGAAAAAAATTAACATAATGAATGTTCCTTCTGGATCCATTCATGCGTTATTCGTGCATTTTTATCTTGTCCAAGACGAGCGAGAAGAAAGGGACTCAATTTTTTTACTTCTTCTTCAATAAGGTAGGGAGGATTGATAAGAATCATACCACTTCCATTCATTGTAGGTGGTAGTGAGCTTTTTCGAATACGCATTTCAAGTTGTAGAATTTTTGGAATTCCTGTTTGATAAAGTGCATAAAGAAAATTTTCAATTTCTTTATCATATTTAACAGGATACCATAAAGCGTAGACTCCTCCAGGAAAACGACGATGCGCTTTCACCAATCCCTCAATAAGGCGGGCAAATTCACCAGGTTTTTCAAAAGGAGGATCAACAAGGATAAATCCACGTTTTTCTTTTGGTGGCAAATGCGCATTTAAAGAAAGCCAACCATCTAAATGCAAAACTTTTGTTTGATAATCACCGGAAAAACTTTTTGCTAAAATGTGGTAATCTTCATCATGCAGTTCAATTGCGGTTAGTCGATCTTGTTTACGCAATAATTGGCGAATAACAACCGGAGAGCCAGGATAGAAGAGAATTTCTTTTTCCCCTTTATTGAGTTTATCAACAATATCATACCATGGACCAAGGAGCGCTTTTAAATCTTCTGGGATAGGAGCTGAAAAAAGCCGTTGGGCACCTTCGCGCCACTCTCCCGTTTTGCGTGCTTCTAAAGAAGAGAGATCATAAATGCCGATTCCAGCATGCGTATCTATAACACGAAAAGCTTTTTCTTTATGTTTGAGATATTCTATAATGCGGGTGACAATAATGTGTTTAAAAACATCGGCAAAATTGCCAGCATGATAAATATGCCGATAATTCATAGATAAATTCTATCCTCTATACGACTGCTTACTAAATTTTTCTCTTAACATTAGATAATAATTTTATATCAATAAATACTCTATGTAGAGATAAAATCGTCAAAAGAGCATATAGAGCTAGTAAAAAAACGCTAATATAATAGTTTTACAATTATTTTCTATATTTTGATGTTCATACAATTTGTATGAATGAGAGTAAATAAAAAGATTTCGAGTCTTTTACCATGATGTGAACAAGAGAAGAGAGAAAAAATTTCAATTGAAGTCTTTGTCATTTATCTTTGTGAAAGATTCTTAAAATAATTTTCACATTGATGAATAAACTTATCAACGATTTGAAAATTGATAAATTTTAAATGCCTAGTAAAATTAAATGTTTGATAAAAATATTATAAGATTGATAAACTCCCTTCTTTACAAATTTTCCATGATTCGATGAGAAAGAGCAGTAAAGATATGATCGTGGTGTGCTGCATGGATTATGTCTCGATTTCATATTTTTAGTTTAATAAGATTTGGCATTAACGCTAATTGTTTTCCTATTTTAGATATTCCTTGGAGTACATGATATGACGCAGAATGCGTGTTTATGCTCGGGAGAAAGAAACAGGTACAGCTTTTTTAGAAAGTGCGTTGGCTCAAGGGCTTATAGGTGGTGGAGCCAGTAATGAAACATATTTATGGACATAGACGAATGAGTGCTTTCTAATACGCATTTGCGTTAGCACATATTGATGTCCCACTTTATATTTTGGAAAAATACGATTTTATGACTTTTAAAAAATTTAGTTTATGTACCAGTGCTGCAATAACGACGCATATTGTTTATGAAGCGATTGATGATAAAATTCTTGCAAGATTGTCTAAGGAGCTATCGAGAACATTATCCGTGAGAGGGTAGGCCTTGACGGGCTTTTAATATCAGATAATGTATCAATGAAAGCTCTGTCAAGGTTACGTTTTTAGAAAATTTTTCAAATTTAACACGTAAAATTTTTCCGACAGACCCATGATATTATCCTGCACGGAACGGTCATTTACAAGAGATGTGCGCGACTGTCCGGATAACACCATTTTAAAAGTAAGGATTGGAACGTGCGTATAGTGTTTACAGGAGCATTTTACCACTCGATAAATAGATAAGCCTGCTTTAAGAAAGGAGTTTTCACGCCTTTTTAATTTTATTTTAAAGAGCTTTATTATTTTTAATGTATCTGCCATTTATTATAATATGCTAAGCAAAAGAGAAGAAAGCTTAAAAAGTTAGTTTACAATAAAAAGCACATGATGACTTTGAACTTGAGAAGAAAATATACGAGTAAAATATGATTGTATTTGACACATTTCTCAGAGTAAACATGAACAAATGAAATAAAATTGAAAAGCAATGAGAGAGAGTGATGGGTAATATTTTTTCACCAACACATTTAATTGTAATTTTGTTGATTATCCTTGTACTTTTTGGGCGTGGTAAGGTTTCTGAATTAATGGGCGATGTTGCTAAAGGGATTAAAGCTTTCAAAAAGAATATGAAAGAAGAAGAGGAAGATATCGAGAATAATCTAAAAATGACCGATACTTCCAAAGCAATCGATATTGAACCTCAAAAATCTGAACTGTTATCGGTAAAGCGTTCAGTAGCACGCGGGAAAACTCCTTTTTCTTCTAAAGGGAGGAAGGCATCTGATGCTAAAAGACAGCATATAAAATGATAAAGACACAATTATAATAGTATACATTATTTTTTTAATGAGAAAGTCGAGTATAAACGATGTTTGGGATTGATGGATCAGAGTTGCTTGTGATCTTACTCGTTCTCATTATCGTCGTTGGACCAAAAGATCTACCTAAAATGCTAAAGACAATGGCAAAAGCAGTAGCTTATGTACATTCAACAGCGAATGAATTTCATCGCCAGTTTGATGATGCAATGAAACAAGCCGAGCTTGATGATTTACAAAAGACATTATCGGATAACAATGATTTTAATTTAAACAAGGAGTTAACAGAGACATATAAATCTATTCATGATGAGATGGAGGGTATCCACGATAATTTTGATATAGAGATATCACATCATAAATCAGAAAAAGAGAAAGAAATTTTGCGATGTAACCAGAATCAAGTCAATGAAGATTTGACCGTGTCCGTAGAGTCTAAGGATTCTAAAAGTATTTCTCTAATTTCTAAAGAGAAAGAAGATGTGTCATGAATGTTAAGAAAGACGAAGTTGATGCCAATATGGCACCACTTTTAGAACACTTTATTGAACTCCGTCAGCGAATTATTGCTGCTCTGCTCGCATTTCTAGTAGCTTTTATTCTGTGTTTTCTTGTCAAAGATTATATCTTAAATTTTTTGATATGGCCTTATCAATGGGCAATGAAAATATCAGGTGGTAATCCTGAGAGTATTCGTCTGCAATCAACGCAAGTGTGGGAAACGTTTTTAACGAAAATAAAACTTGCTGCTTTTGGAGCGATTATTTTATCCTTTCCTTATACAGCTTTTCAATTTTATAGCTTTATCGCACCAGGACTTTATAAAAATGAACGTATGGCTTTTTTACCATTTCTCATTGGTGGACCAATTTTATTTTGCATTGGAGGGGCACTCGTTTATGTTCTATTGGCACCAATAATGCTTTGGTTTAGTCTTTCTCAGCAATTTCTTCCAGATGTCCATTTAAGAATAGAGTTTATAGTCCGTATTGCCGATTATTTAAGCTTCATGACATCATTCATTCTAATTTTTGGTTTGATTTTTCAATTACCTCTTGTGACTAGCCTTTTAACCAAAGTTGGATTTGTAACTTCTCATAGCCTGGTATCTAAACGAAAATGGGCTATCCTCATCTCTTTTATAATTGCAGCGATAGTAACTCCCTCGGATTTTTTTACTATGTTTGCAGTAGCTTTACCAACGGTAGCTCTTTATGAGATCTCAATTTTAATTGCTTACTGTATAGAAAAAAGAAAAAAATCCTCTTAAGAGGGGTGTGTATCTTGTGTATAGGAAACAAATAGAAACGATGCAAATGAGGAATTTTTATGCTAGATATTAAGTGGATTCGTGAAAACCCTGAAAAATTAGATAAAGCACTGGAAAATAGAGGTATTGGGCCGCAAGCAGAAAGATTGATAAAACTTGATTTTGAGCGTCGCTCGTATGTTGCTAAAGTACAATCAGCACAGGAACGTCGCAATGCAGCTTCAAAGGAAATAGGACAAGCTTTAGCTACGCGTGATCAGAAAATGGTAGAACGTCTTAGAGCTGAAGTTGAAGAGATCAAAGTTTTTCTTTCTTCTGCTACAGTGGAAGAAAAGCGGTTAACTGAAAGTTTTGAGAAAGCTCTTTCAGAACTCCCGAATATTCCATTGGATGATATTCCAAAAGGTAAAGATGAAAATGATAATGTTGTCATTCGACATTTTGGTACTCCCCCAACATTTGATTTTATAGCAAAGGAGCATTTTGATCTTGGTCAAAATCTCAAACAGATGGATTTTGAGCGCGCAAGTCGTTTATCAGGGACACGCTTTACAGTACTTTCAGGGGCATTGGCGCGGCTTGAACGAGCATTAGGTCAATTTATGCTTAATGTACATGTTGAGGAGCACGGTTACACAGAGGTATCGGTGCCTTTTCTTGTTCGTGAGGAGATTGTTTACGGAGCAGCTCAATTGCCGAAGTTTGCTGATGGTCTTTTTCAAACAACGGATGGACGGTGGCTTATTTCTACAGCTGAAGTACCGTTAACAAATTTGGTAAACAATGAAATTCTTGAGATATCAGATTTACCATTGCGATTTTCTTCTTTAACTCCCTGTTTTCGCTCGGAGGCGGGAGCTGCAGGTCGTGATACGCGTGGCATGTTGCGTCAGCACCAGTTTTGGAAGGTAGAAATGGTATCGATTACCACTGAAGAGCAATCTTTAATAGAGCTGGAACGTATGACAGAGTGTGCAGAAGATGTATTGAAACGTCTTGGTTTGCCTTTCCGTACCGTAGTTCTTTCTACGGGTGATATGGGATTTGCAGCACGTAAAACTTATGACATTGAAGTTTGGCTTCCGGGTCAAGGATGTTATCGTGAAATTTCCAGCTGTTCAGTTTGTGGAGATTTTCAGGGGCGACGTATGAATGCGCGGTATCGTAAAGAAGGTGATAAAGCATTACATTTCGTTCATAGTCTTAACGGTTCTGGTACAGCTATTGGACGGTGTCTTATCGCTATTCTTGAGAATTATCAGCAAGCTGATGGATCAATTATTGTGCCAGATGTTTTACAACCCTATATGAAGGGCATGCGTTTGATTACCGCCTAATTTTGTAAAAGGATAACTGATATAGTTTTATTACTAGAAAGATGATGATCTGCAAATGCAAGGTTTTGCCATTTAAAAAAATGAGTTGTACTTATAAAAAAAGTGCTACTTCATTGGAGAATAAATAACGCTATGGGGCAAAGGGATATTTTACGATTTCGTGAGGAATTAGCCAGTCTTGTGCTAAAAATGCGCAGTAAAGGAATTGATGATGTCCGCTTTTTTTCGGCATTTGAGAAAATTCCGCGTCAACAATTCGTTGCTATTCCTTGGATCAACAGTGCTTATGATAATAAAATTATTCCCATTGAGTGTGGTGAATATATGGAACGTTTGGAAGAGCAGCTTTTGATTCTTTCTGCATTATCGTTGAAAAAAAAGCATCGCATTTTAGAAATTGGCACAGGATCTGGCTTTTGTACTGCTCTTATGGCGTGTTTGAGTGACCGTGTGACAACAGTTGATCGTTATAAAACGCTTGTTGATTTGGCACACCAAAAATTTCAAAGCTTGGGACTTGAAAATATTATTATACGGCAAATTGATGGAAGTTGTACTGTTACAGGTTTTGGATCATTTGACCGTATTCTTATTTGGCCATCACGTTCTGATGAGCCAAAGGAATTTTTAGAAATTCTAGCTGAAAATGGGATTCTCATTCAAGCTATAGGGCCTGATGAAGGGGTACAAACAGTGACGCGCTATATGAAAATTGGCAGTCGATTTGAGCGTTTAGAAATGTTTCAGGTACGTTACCAGCCTTTTATTAAAGGCATTGCGGAAATACTTTAATTTTTAGATTTAAAATCCTGCGCAAATTATTTTGTCTTTTTATTTTTATGATAAATTCATTTTGATCTTATTATAAAGATATTTATGAATAAAATGCCCAATTTTAACTCTTAGGTAAGATTAGAGAGTTTTAATAGAATGAGTTGAGTATTGACGAGTGGGCAAAACTATGTGTTTAAAAGTTTTGGGTAATATTTTCCGGCGTAATTTTCAAGGAATGGTTTTTTTAGCGATGATAATGGTTTTTTCGGGGTGTAGTTCCGGTACGCAACGTTTCGCTAATATTTTTTCTCATCGTGGGGTATCTACGCGTTCAAATATGTCTCCAACTATGCCCGCAGATCCGCGAATGCTATCGTATGGTGGTATGATACAAAGTGCTGAATTGCCACCTGTGGATTCGAAGGATGATTCATGGACCGATGGCAATACTTTGTATACGAATTCTTCACAACAGGATGGGACACCTTCCCCAGATAGTCGAATTATGGGGACGCCGCCACGCAATCTTGGAACGCTTTCTCGTTCACAAGCGGATGCTTCTTCTATCTTTCGGAAAAACTCTTATATTGTTCAAAGTGGGGATACACTGTTAAGCATTGCACGGCAAATGGGGGTCAGTGTTGAGGCATTAAGATTAGCAAACAGTATAGGCAGTAATTCTGTTTATATTGGTCAGGTACTGGTGATTCCAAGTAAACGGACAATGGCAGCTTCAAATGCTCACAATGGTAATTGGCAATCATCAACAACGGATCCTTCTTTCCAGTCTCAAGTAACGTCTTCCATAAGACATAAGAAAGGTCCGCATATATATAAGGCTCCTGTAACAACTGTTCCTTTTACAAAAATGAATAGATCAAATATTGAGAAGAATTCTTCCAGACAGATGATGCAATTGAGTCATGAAACTGGTTTGTCAGATACCATTACGACTACAGATAATATTGTTGCTCCGCAAGCTACAGGAATTTCTAAGATGCGTTGGCCGGTACGAGGGCGTTTATTAAGCCAGTTTGGTCAGAAAAAGGGAACAGCAACGAATCGAGGAATAGATATTGCTGTGCCTGAGGGCTCATCAGTAAAAGCAGCGGAAAATGGTGTCGTTATTTATGCAAGTGATGGGTTAAAAGAGCTTGGTAATGTTGTTATGATTCGACATGAAGACAATATTATTACTATTTATGGATGTAACAGTAAGCTTGTTGTTAACAGGGGACAGAGGATACGACGTGGTGATGAGATTGCTAAATCCGGTGTTTCAGGAAACGTTAAAACACCACGTGTTTATTTTGAAGTACGTAAGAATTCGTTGCCTGTCGATCCTATCAAATATTTAGAAAACTAATTTATAATGATTTGATTTTGAAAATCTATAGTTTACTAGGCTTGCAAGCAAAAAAATCAATTTTCTTAACTTAAGTATATCTTAATGCAAAAGATCATATATTTGAGAAGAGTTATCAGTGAGGTGTGTTGGAAGGGGAAGAAAATTAGTTTGTATCATTCATTTTTCCAGTGAATAGCAATGCTCATATTTATACTATATAAAAAAGGACATAAATCTGTTTTTTTAAAGTTTTTTCTCATTGCCTTCTGTCTCTCAAGGATTTATCTCCTTTTTATAAAGCCGTGACTACATTGTGTAGTTATTGCTTCGTATGAGAGATTCTCTGTTTGCATGATAAATCTCTGGCAGGGCTTTTTTTTGAGCCAAAAGTTTATTTTAGTAGAGTGGAAAATACCTGAAGTTTAATCTATAGGAGATAAAAATGTTTATAACTAACGCTGGTGCTCAAGTTGCAGGTGGTGTTTCCAATGGGGCCTCATTTGTTAGCTATGTCCCGTTTATTTTGATTTTGGCAATTATATATTTTTTTATGATTCGCCCACAACGTGTGCAAATGAAGAAGCGGCAGGAAATGCTTGATGCTGTGCGTCGTGGTGATACCGTGATAACGGGTGGTGGTATCATCGGTAAGGTGACGAAAGTTTACGATGAGAGTGGTGAAATAGAGGTAGAAATTGGTGATGATATTCGTGTTCGTGTTATTCGCTCAACATTAGCTGATGTTCGCGTTAAAGGTGAACCCATTTCGGAAAAAAAATCAAAACTTAATGCTAAAACAAAAGCATCACAAAAATCTAAATCTAAAACTACAAAAAAGGCAAATGTGAATGCATCTAAAGAGAAAGAAGCTATATTAAAGGAAAAGGAATCTTAAATCATAACTGTAGTTTATCAGGTTCTTTTACAACGTATTTTTATAAAAATAGGTGTTTTGTATAGAAAAAATTGCACTGTAGGAATAGTTTCATAGTTGGTAAATGATATAGTATTTTGTTCATTTTTACAGACTATTTAAAAAATATATATTTTGGAGTATCGCAGTGAATTTCCTTATCCTTTAAATGATGTCATTATTTTGTATAGCAGCAGTCTCTTATTTTGAAGTAAATAGGCCGAGGTAAATTTTTTTTCGAGATAGATCCGTCTAAACGAACGTAGCATTTAACTGCGGCTTACTGTGAAATCTTTAATAATTGTTGTATTGCTAAGGCAGTATTGCATATAAAAGATTTTGCATCAAGATATTGCTATACGGGTTATGGTTCATACATAAATGTTCAAGCCCTTTCCTGATTTTTAAGGGAGATAAGAAAACGCGATTGGATCTTCAAAAATAAAGGATGCTTATTGATGTTTCATGCAATTCAACTTCGTGAAGCGCATTTTCCGGGGCGTGCGCCTATTGATGCTTATGGAAATGGAGGTTTCCGTTTTGCTGATATGTCACACAGAGGTTCTATTATTTGTGTACCATCAGGTATTTATGGTATCGATATGATAGGTCCTCTTCCTACTCAAGAGAATATGTCTCGTGTTTTAGAAGAGGCCTCTGAGATTGAAATTTTACTCATAGGAACTGGAATTGAATTGTTGCGATTACCTGAGAAGTTACGGGTACTTTTATGGGAACAGCGTATTTCATCAGATGCAATGAGTACGGGAGCAGCAGTACGTACATTTAATGTTTTGTTAGCTGAGAATCGAGCAGTTGCTGCGTTATTGTTCGCGGTAGAATAATGTTTTATTCAATAAAATAAATGTATTAATATGTTATGAAGAAATTATATGATTATAGTGTTATTACTTCCTTTGATCACTTCAAAAGCGGAACTACTATAATCAATATACATCTTATATAAAAGAATCTCATACTGTAAGTTGTAAGAGTGGTGGCTTACGTTCATTGTACGTTGCTGTTAATCATTGAATTCTATTGCTGATTTTTTTATATCTGCTTGAGACAAATATTATAAAATAGAGGCTGATTCTATTATGAATGAATGTCTCAAGTCTAATAAGACAGGTTTTATCGAAAAAGTTATCTGTTAGATTTGTTGTTTTGTATCACGCACTACAAATAACAGCCAGTCCTACAGCAAAGATTACAAATGAGTTTCATAAAGAGAAAAAGTTTTTATTATTCTTATCAATGTACATTCAATTCTATTGAGTATCAATAGACAAGTACGGATGAGTATAAATACTTAGTATTAGCAAAAACACGCTGTAATTTATGAAGAATGGTTTATGAAAACTTATATTTTAGCAATGTTGCAGTACTAGTTGATAAATATATTGATGGTGTCGATTTTAGCTCTACAGATGAAGCAGTTGATGATATATTTATTGAAATTAGAAATTCTGGCATTGAAAGGTAAGTATTCTTCATCAATTACACCTAAAAATGTTATATGAATGAGGTCTGATGTAATTAACTCGTATGTTCCAAAGTGATCACCTACCTACTCTTTTATTTCAATTTGAATACGAGTGTAAGCGACAAACTTTCGTAGGATTTTCTCTATTTGCTCATTCATTATTTTAAAATATGAATAAAAATAGAATGTTAATTGCTAAAAAAGGAAGTTAAAAGGTGTCATAGAATGATCGATTCCCTTCCTTATTATCTTAATATTTTACGCGCCACAGATCGTGATCGCTATATATCGGTTTTATTTGCGCCTAAAAAAAAGCGTAAAGCATTGGCTGCTCTTTACGCTTTTAATGTAGAAGTTGTGCGTATTCGCGAAACTGTACACGATCCGCTTATTGGTGAGATGCGATTACGCTGGTGGTATGATTCTATTGCTAATGGTGAAATGCAAAAGAATAAAAACAATCCGATTTTGAGCGATTTGTTTACGGCAATGCATCTTTTTAATTTACCCAAGACAGCTTTTTTACGTTACTGCGATGCGCAGATGTTAGATCTCTACCACAATCCGATAGCAACTCTTTATGATCTCAAATTCTATTGTGGCGAAACAGCGAGTATCATTTTACAACTTTCTTGTCAGATATTGGATCCTGATACGGCTCAAGATTTTACAGACATCTCTGAACAGGGAGGGATTGCTCAAGGATTAAGTGGGGTGTTACGTCTTTTATCATTTATGCAATCACGCTATCAGTATTATTTACCTGCTGATATTCTAGAGGCTGTGGGGGTAGATAGGGAAGATTTGGAGTCTAATCGTGTCAATGATAAACAAAAGTGCCACATCATTGAAGCTATGGTAGCATTGTCGCGAGATCATTATACCAAATTTTACGACCATGCTAATGCTTTGCCTAAAATACTTAAACAAGCATTTCTTCCGTTAGCAATTATACCAGCGTCTCTTCAAAAAGCGCTACGGTTGGGACCCGCCGTTTTTCAAGAAAGCGCAACTTTACCATTAATGCACCGTTATTGGTTGATAACAAAGGCAGCAATAGGTGGTAATTTTCCAAAGATATTATAAGAATAGCAGGATGTTATCGGGAATGGGGGAATTAATAAATACGTTAAAATAACAACAATATTATAAATCCAAATCTTTTTTTGTTATTTAAGAAACATCACTAACGCGTTAGTTAAGATGGCCTTAGAACAGTTGGAGATTGAATTTATGAAGATAAAAATGTTGTGTATTCCTTTTAGTATTTTTGCGTTTTTTCAGTACTATTGTCGATAAATGATTTCGAGAACATAAAACGTAAAATCAAATTTATGCAATACATCAGCCATTTTTCTGGTGATTAGTCCGCAGTCTTTAAATGTATTGATGGTGCATCATCTTACAATAAAAAATAATTTCCCTTTTGTACAGGATACATTCTTTATTGCACTGAAAAAACGATTCTCCAAATTGCATCCGTTACTTTTCTGCAAACTCATGAGTTTACAGAAAAGCTTATTATTTTTACAGACATCATTCATCTTGATATTAGCGAAAAAAGTTCATATTACTTTTTTAATTATAGCAAAAGCCCTGTTCGCAATTCTGTCGTCTAAATACCAAAAACCATTTGCCAGATTTTTACTGAAGAGTGTTGAAAATTTGATGATAAAGAGTGCTATTAATTTCTAAAGGGTGCTCTTTATTGGCAATTTGTAGCATTTCTAATTTTAAATCTTCTCTTATTATCATATCTATGTTGGTACGGATATCAGGTGAAAGGGTATGAGGGGCGGTATCTTGAGGCATGGTAACGGTCTTTATTTGATAAACAATACGGTTTGTTGTGACCGGACCTTTCACTATGCCATAATGACCTTTGGGACCAGAAAACAATGCTTTAATACCTTCAGCTCCAAAGATTTCTGATGAATCTTGGCGCCGTAAGGGGTGTGTTGTTTGTTTTTCTACACCAAATGTATGAGCAAGAGAAACGAGACTTTTTCCTTCAGAGAGCTGCTGAAGAGCATCTTTGGCTTTTTCATCAAGAAGGCGTTGAGTTTCTTCATTTTTCCATTGAGCAAGCACATCTTGTTTGGCTTCTTCAAGTGTTTTATCGCGAGCAGGAATAATTTTATCTACCTTATACCAGAGATAACCACCTTTTTGTAAAGAAAGAGGATCAAGATCGACTCCTTCGTTTGATTTATAGAGAGCATCCAGTAAAATATCTTCCTGGGGCAAATCCATGGGTATTGTGCCCTCAATTGTTTTTCCTGTTTTATCAATGGTAATTGTACGCAGAGGTAATTTATATTGGTTAGCAAGCTCTTTAAGAGAAGCCCCCTCAAAACGTGCATTTTCGATTGCTGTATAATTATTACGTATAGCATCCATAGCACGATTTTGAGCGAGTATTTGACGAATATTTTCGTCCACTTTTTCAAAAGGAATAGAGACTGAAGGTTCAATATGTGTTACGCGAATGATAACGGGACCTTGTATAGTATTGATTACAGTACTGACTTGCCCTTGTTTGAGTTCAAAGACCTCAGATGCTATATAACTAGGAAGTTCATTTTCTGTGAGAGGCCCTTTCTTTATATCATTGAGAGTCTTATTCTCAGCTTTAACCAGTGCGTCAAAACTCAATCCATCGGTTATTTTTTTCGCCGCATTATCAGCAGCTTCGCGTGTAGGGAATTGCAATTCTTCAATTGTGCGTTTTTCAGGAATCATAAAACGCGAGGCATTCTGTGTATAATAAGCTTTCATCTCATCTACTGAAATATCTGCAGGTTTAATAATCTCAGCTAATGTCATAGATAATAAAGAAACAGTGCGGTATTCCGGAGTACGAAATTCATTTTTATGGGTTTCAAACCATTTTTGCAACGTTTCTTGATCGGGATCAGAAATTATTTCTTTGTCTTTTAGGTCAATAAGGAGATAATCAGCGGTACGAGTTTCTCCTTGATAAAGAGCAAGTGCTTTATAAAAGAGATCTGGTGCTTTCATCCCAGATAGCGAAGCTGCAATGAGCTGGTTACGTTTCTCTTGTTGGGTATAATAATCAAGAAAATTATTTTCACTGATACGTAAACGCTGAAGATAGTTATGAAACAAATTCTGATCAAAGACGCCATTTGTTTGAAACATATTATCAGCACTAAGAATACGCGCTATTGCGTCTTTTGAAAGACTAATTTTCATCTTACGTGTTTGTTCGTCAAACAGTATATTTTGTTGTAACTTATTGAAAACAAAGGCAGGTATTTTATATTGCTGTATTTCGTTTGGTGTAAACATTCGTCCAAGATGAGACGCGAGTGCTAAACGTGCGCTTTGATCGGCGAGTGTGAGACGATAATCATCAACAGTTATCGTAGATTTTCCAGAAGTAATAAGGTCTCTTTCACTCTTTGTATGTAACTGTGGTATCCCCCATAAAATGATGAAGCATAGGAGCAAAATAGCAAGAAAAATTCTAGAAAACCAAGAATTTGTAGCATTTCTTATGATGTCAAGCATCGTTCAATTCCATCTTTTGGCATAAGTTTTTATCAAAGCAGTGATGGAATTTGCAATAAAGACACGAAAGATGCAAGCTTAAAGACTTGCTTTCGTTTTATAATTTGATACCTAAAAGATAAATAACACATTGTAATGGCTTTTGAGGTGAAAATATGTCTCCAAATATTCGGCCTTTTGTTGCTGGAAATTGGAAAATGAATGGAACTGGTGAATCGCTTGGAGAGTTGCGTACTATTGCTGCTGGCATTAGTTCTGATTTAGATCATTTGTTAGAAGCACTTATTTGTGTTCCAGCAACACTTTTATCGCGCGCTGTTGATGCATCAGGTGGTAAAAATCTTCTTTTAGGGGGGCAAAATTGCCATTTTGATGATCATGGCCCTTATACTGGAGATATTTCAGCTTTTATGCTTAAAGAAGCAGGAGCAAGTCATGTCATTATTGGGCATTCAGAACGTCGTACGTTTTATCAGGAAAGTGACATAATGGTTCGTGCTAAAGTGCAAGCAGCATGGCGAGCAGGTCTTGTTGCTCTTGTTTGTATTGGTGAAACGCTGGAAGAGCGTAAAAGTAACAAGGTACTGGATGTTCTCAAGCAGCAGCTTGAAGGATCTTTGCCAGATGGCGCAACAGCAGAAAACGTCATTATCGCTTATGAACCAGTATGGGCTATAGGTACAGGCAATACAGCCACTTCAACAGATGTGGCAGAAGTACATAATTTTATTCGCAATAAGATGCGCTCTCGTTTTGAGAATGAAGGGAATAAGATACGATTGCTTTATGGTGGATCAGTGAAGCCATCTAATGCATTTGAGCTTTTAAGCATTGATCATGTCAATGGTGTTCTAATAGGTGGAGCAAGCTTAAAAGCGGTTGATTTTTTAACTATTTGTGATGTTTATCGCAAATTATAACAGAGGAATCTTTGTTCCCCCTTGGATTATGTGTTATTTATGTGTAAATAGCCATGAAAAGTTATTTAAAGAGCAGGGTTTATGCAAACAGTACTTATTGTTATTCATTTTTTGGTTGTTATTGCTTTGGTGGGTGTTATACTTATTCAACCTTCGGAAGGTGGTGGGTTCGGTGTAAGTAACGGTTCTGGGTTGATGAGGGTGCGTGGGTCCAGAAATCCGTTAACACGTTTAACCGCTATTTTGGCATGTTGCTTTTTTACAGTGTCCATTGGACTTACCGTTGTGGGGAATATATCGAACTCCAGTTCTGATATTCTTAAGCGTATACCTGTTAATTCAAAACAAAACTCTGAAAATAAAGGTATTCCAGGAGCAGTACCATCCTCAGGAGGTGAGTCTCAGCCTTCTATTCTTGAACAGCTGGGAGGTGCTTCGGTTTCACCTCAGGAACAAAAACAGCCTACAAATCCTAAAACTGAAAGTCCTGTTCCACCGATTCTTGAAAATCCAGTTCTGAATGATGATGCAAAGTAATTTTTTCAAGAAAGTATAGATTTTTTAAAAGGTGATTTTTTACCTTTTTTATTTTATAGAAGAAAAATAGTTTCTTTTTGCATTTTTTGCTGGAAAAATTATTATAAACCGCTTATCACCATAGGCCCATGGCACGTTATATTTTTATTACTGGTGGTGTGGTTTCTTCTCTGGGAAAGGGCATTGCTGCAGCAGCGTTAGCTGCATTATTACAGGCTCGTGGATATCGTGTGCGGCTTCGCAAACTTGATCCTTATTTGAATGTTGATCCGGGTACGATGTCGCCTTATCAGCATGGCGAAGTTTTTGTGACCGATGATGGTGCAGAAACCGATCTTGATCTTGGCCATTATGAGCGTTTTACAGGGTGTTCTGCAAATAGCCAAGATAATATCACAACAGGGCGTATTTATCGCAATATCATTGAACGAGAACGGCGTGGTGATTATTTGGGGGCAACAGTGCAGGTTATTCCTCATGTTACCGATGAAATTAAGAGATTTATTACGACAGAAAACGAAGAATTTGACTTTGTTTTGTGTGAAATAGGTGGAACAGTTGGTGATATTGAAGCAATGCCTTTTCTAGAAGCGATTCGTCAGCTTCACAATGAATTACCGAGGCAAAGTGTTATTTATGTACATCTCACATTAATGCCCTATATTCTTTCAGCGGGAGAATTAAAGACCAAACCAACACAACATTCTGTTAAAGAATTACAATCAGTTGGTATTGCTCCTGATATTTTGTTGGTACGTGCGGATCGGCCTATTCCAGAAACAGAGCGGAGCAAATTGTCCCTTTTTTGTAATGTTCGTCCCAGTGCAGTTATTCAGGCATTGGATATGCCAACGATTTATGATGTTCCCATAGCGTACCATAAAGAGGGGTTGGATTCAGAAGTTCTTGCTGCTTTTGGAATGAATCCGACATCTAAGCCTAAAATGGATCATTGGGAAGATATTACACATCGGATTCACCATCCCGAAGGAGAAGTTACAATTGCTGTTGTAGGGAAATATACCGGATTGAAGGATGCTTACAAATCTCTTACCGAGGCAATTGCCCATGGTGGTTTAGCCAATAAAGTGAAGGTTAATATTGAATGGATTGATGCAGAGCTTTTTGAAAGAGAAGATCCTACATCTACTTTACAAAAGGTTCATGGGATTCTTGTACCTGGTGCTTTCGGAGCGCGTGGAACAGAAGGAAAAATGCGAGCAATTCAATTCGCGCGGGAGCGTAAAGTTCCATTTTTAGGTATTTGTTTTGGCATGCAATTGGCTTGTATAGAAGCTGCACGCAATATCGCAAAGATTGAGAATGCTTCATCAAGTGAATTTTGCGAAACCAAAAATCCGATTGTAGGTCTTATGAGGGAATGGCTCAAAGGGGATATTCTTGAGAAACGTACACAATGTAGCAATCTTGGTGGTACAATGCGTCTTGGTGCTTTTGCTGCCGAATTAAAAGAAAATAGCCATATCGCCAAGATTTACGGGATGACAAGGATTAGCGAGCGACATCGTCATCGTTATGAAGTAAATGTTGATTATAAAGACAAGTTAGAACAGTGTGGTTTGATTTTTTCTGGTATGTCTCCCGATGGTATTTTGCCTGAAACAATAGAATATGTAGATCATCCATGGTTTATTGGTGTTCAATATCATCCAGAACTGAAATCACGTCCATTTGATCCACACCCACTTTTTACTTCTTTTATTGAAGCCACTATAGAACAAAGTCGATTGGTTTAGTTCATAAATGGGGTTATTTGTTTTTTGAGGAATAAAATGTCTAAACCAAATACCATTGTGAAAGTGGGAAATGTTATTTTTTCAAATGAAGCATCTCTTTCCTTAATTGCGGGACCATGTCAGATGGAAAGTCGAGATCATGCTTTTGAAATGGCTGGTCGGATTAAGACAATTGCAGATCAAGTTGGCATTGGGTTTGTTTATAAATCGAGTTACGATAAAGCCAATAGAACATCTTTGGGTGCGGCACGTGGTATTGGTCTTGAAAAAGCAATGACTATTTTTTCTGATTTGAAGAAAGAGTTTGATTGTCCGGTCTTGACCGATGTGCATACAGAAGAGCAATGCATGGTTGTTGCTTCTACGGTAGATATTTTGCAAATTCCTGCTTTTTTATGTCGTCAAACAGATCTTTTGATAGCGGCTGCTAGAACGGGATGTATTATCAATATTAAAAAAGGTCAGTTTTTAGCCCCGTGGGATATGGAAAATGTGTTAAAAAAGGTCACACAAAGCGGGAATCCGAATGTTATGATTTGTGAACGAGGCACTTCATTTGGTTATAACCGGCTTATTTCTGATATGCGTTCATTGCCTATTTTGCGTTCATTGGGTGCTCCTGTTATTTTTGATGCAACACATTCTGTTCAAGAACCGGGTGGTCAAGGTGATTCATCTGGTGGACAGCGTCAATTTGTTGAAGTTTTAGCGCGTGCAGCTGTTTCTGTAGGGGTGGCAGGCATTTTCTTAGAAACACATCAAGATCCTGATAATGCCCCTTCTGATGGACCTAATATGGTTAAAATTGATCATTTACAAAGGCTTCTTGAGACTTTAATGGAGTTTGATTATCTGTCAAAAAAGATGAATTGAATAGAGAGAATATTGTCTCATTATGGAGCTTAAAATGAATCAAGACTTTTGTTGGATAAGGAAACGCACATGACTATAATTGTCGATATTATTGGACGTGAAGTACTTGATAGCCGAGGCAATCCAACGGTAGAGGTTGATGTTCATTTGGAAAATGGCGCTTTTGGTCGCGCTCTTGTCCCTTCAGGAGCATCGACAGGAGTACATGAAGCTATAGAGCTTCGTGATGGTGGCATACGCTATCAAGGAAAAGGCGTTGAAAAAGCAGTCTCTGCAGTGAATGGTGAAATTCTTGAAGAGCTTGGTGGACGAGATGCAAGAAATCAAATCGCTATTGATCAAGCAATGATTGCCTTGGATGGAACACCAAACAAGGCGCGTCTTGGTGCTAATGCGCTTCTTGGTGTGTCATTGGCTGTTGCAAAGGCTGCTGCGGAATCATTAGGTTTGCCGTTGTATCGTTATATTGGTGGTGTACAAGCACGTGTTCTTCCGACACCTATGATGAATATTATTAATGGTGGTGTTCATGCTGATAATCCAATTGATTTTCAGGAATTTATGATTATTCCTGTAGGAGCATCTACAGTGAAAGAAGCAGTTCGCTATGGAGCTGAAGTTTTTCATGTATTAAGGAAACGTCTAAAAAATGCAGGCCATAATACTAATGTTGGTGATGAAGGTGGTTTTGCTCCCCAATTTAAAGGTGCGGAGCAGGTGATTGATTTTATTATGGAATCTGTAATAGCGTGTGGATATAAACCAGGTGAACAGATTGCTCTTGGTTTAGATTGTGCTTCAACGGAATTTTATAAAAACGGTTCGTATTTTTATAAAGGTGAGGGGAAATGTCGTGATGTCCAGGAACAGGTAGATTATTTGGCGCGACTTGTTGAAACTTATCCCATTATTACAATTGAGGATGGGATGGCTGAGGATGATTGGGAAGGCTGGAAATTACTTACGGATTCGATTGGTAAAAAATGTCAACTTGTTGGCGATGATTTATTTGTAACAAACTCTGCACGTTTGCGTGATGGTATCGAAATGGGAGCAGCCAATTCTATTCTTATTAAAGTGAATCAGATTGGCACATTGAGTGAAACGCTTGACGCTGTAGAAACGGCGCATAAAGCAGGTTATCGTGCCATTATATCTCACCGTTCAGGTGAAACGGAAGATTCTTTTATTGCAGATCTTGCTGTTGCAACAAATTGTGGGCAGATTAAAACGGGCTCTCTTGCACGTTCGGATAGATTAGCAAAATATAATCAGCTCATTCGTATTGAAGAAATGCTAGGAAATCAGGCATGTTATGCTGGTAATTTTCATCGTCGATAATTATGGATATAAGATTTTAAATTGATGTAATTTATATTATAGAATTTAACTCTTTTATCAAACATATACGCAACGATTTTATAGGTGTTCAAATATGAGAGGTATAATTATTAGTCAGGATCAGGGGAACTACCTCGTTTCGGGTGATGATGGTAAGCGTTATCAGTTTGCAACCTGGGATTGGTTAGGAAAAAATCCACCCAGGGTAGGTGATACCATTGATTTTGTGTGTGAAGAGGATAGTATTAATTCTGTTTTTCCATTGTTGCAAAAAGATTCAGAGCTTTCAAAAGTCATGTTAGCACTCATTTGTTGGTTCACTGGTATATTTGGTGTTCATCGTTTTATGGTTGGTAGAGTGAAAACTGGTGCTTTAATGCTTGTTCTGTCTCTAACGGTTATCGGTTTAATGATTACAGGGGTTTGGGCAATTATTGATTTTGTAATCATTGTCGCTGGGAAGTTTACTGACAAAGATGGGAAGCAAATTATACATTGGTAGAAATTGTATATTGTAATATAAATATAGAGAGCAAGTAGCATCGTTTGGTTTCTTTGCGGTAAATGTGCTGAGTATATGATATCAGATTCCTCAGCTATATGTATTTGATGATGAGATATGAGTAAAAATGATACATGATTAAATAAAAAATATTGCAAGATATGGTGCTATCTTATGGGGCAAAATAGGGACATGGGGCAATGAAAGTGTGTTTTGTGTTTCTATTTATGGCAGTGGGGGGATGGATTATTGGCGGATTTTAAACTATTTTAATTTCACATTTATCACGGCAAGTACGGATTGTGTTTCCGCTGTGAGGTTAATTAGCATATTATCAAATTAAAAATAACCTCTTTATAGATGACATGTGAGGAACAGCGTTATAGATGCTGAAAGATGGAAGGTGTGATTATCAGTCAGGATCAAGGAGCTCGTCTTATTGCGGTTGGTGATAGTAATCGCTATAAATTTACGGGTTGGGATCAGTTGGGAAAAATGCAGCAATAGTAGGGGATAGCATTGATTTTATATGTGAAGGTGATGCCATTAAATCTATTTTCTCTATAGCATTTGAGAACCAGTGACGACAATAAAGATTGATGTTGGCGATTGTTTGCTTTTTTGGCAATGCTTAATTATACCTTGGGCATTTATTGATTTTATCGTTATTTTAATGGGGAGTTTTAGAGATAAAGACGGGTATAAAATCCAAATTATCAATAAGTATGTATATAGGTGTAACGATTGGCTGATATGGCAGATCTTTTGGGGTATAATGTATAGTAGGAAATTATTTTTGTAGCTATTTGGTAATGAGGTATTAATCAAAATTATGCATAGTTAGGCGAAATATTAAGAGGGTTATGCTATAAAGACTGTGCTATTTTATGTGGACAAAGCAGAAACGCAGATCAATCAAAATGCGCTTTGTACTGCCGTTTATGACGGTGGGAGTTTTGAGTTATTTCAGTTATCACATTTATCACGGTGAGTACGGGTTGTATTCACGCCGTGAGGTTAATCAACATATTATTGAATTAGAAAAGGAACTTAACAAAGTAGAATCTGAACGGATATCCATTGAAAAGCGTATCTCTCTTTTACGCAATGGGCATATTGAAAGAGATATGTTGGATGAGTATATTCGAAAAAATTTAAATTTTTCTAAGCCAAATGAACTGACAATCCTAACTCCTTGTAAATGATATTAAAAGTGAATGAGAAATCACTTGGTTTCAAAAAATATTTTAAAACAATTTCCTATGATAGTGTTTGAGCTAATTGATAATACTTGTAACTTGCGTTTGTAAAGGTTATTCCTAACAATCATAAAAGGGAGTTTAGTATGGCAGAAAGGTCTAAAAAAGGTTCTGCGTCGGTGTCGCACACTGCATTATCAAACACCACGAAGAGGGCACCAATAGCGCATTTTACAACACAAGAAGAAATTGATGCTTATCGTGAGATGCTTTTAATTCGTCGTTTTGAAGAAAAGGCAGGACAACTTTATGGCATGGGGCTTATTGGTGGTTTTTGTCATCTCTACATTGGACAGGAAGCTGTTGTTATTGGAACATTGAAGGCAGCTAAAAAAGGTGATCAGGTTATCACCTCTTACCGTGATCATGGTCATATGTTGGCGGTTGGGATGAGTCCACGTGGTGTTATGGCAGAACTAACGGGGCGTCAAGGAGGCTTTTCCAAGGGGAAAGGGGGATCGATGCATATGTTTTCTAAAGAAAAGAATTTTTATGGTGGGCATGGCATTGTTGGTGCACAGGTTCCAATAGGTTCTGGTTTGGCATTTTCGAATCAGTACCTTGGTAAAGATAATGTGACATTGGTGTATTTTGGTGATGGTGCTGCCAATCAGGGACAGGTTTACGAAAGTTTTAATATGGCTTCACTTTGGAAGCTTCCTGTTATTTATATTATTGAAAATAATCAGTATGCTATGGGAACATCTGTTGCGCGTGCATCGGCAGATACTGATTTTTCTCGTCGTGGTCTTTCTTTTGAAATTCCAGGTATTATTGTTGATGGTATGGATGTTCGTGCAGTAAAAGGAGCTGCTGATGAAGCAATTTCTTGGACGCGTTCGGGTAAAGGACCGATCATTCTTGATATGCAGACTTATCGCTATCGTGGCCATTCTATGTCTGATCCAGCAAAGTATCGTTCAAAAGAAGAAGTTCAGAAAATAAAAGAAGAGCACGATCCGATTGATCAGGTGAAGAATCGAATCCTTCGACAAGGCTTTGCAAGTGAGGACGATTTAAAGTCTATTGACAAAGAGGTGCGTGCGATTGTTGCGGATGCGGCAGATTTTGCGCAAAAGGATCAAGAGCCAGATGCTTCTGAGCTCTATACTGATGTTTTAATTTGATGCGAAGGAAGCGAGTATGTCTATTAATATTTTGATGCCAGCGCTTTCACCAACAATGGAAGAAGGTAAATTATCCAAATGGCTCAAGAAAGAAGGTGATAAAATTAACTCTGGTGATATCATTGCTGAAGTTGAAACAGATAAAGCGATGATGGAAGTAGAGGCTGTTGATGAAGGCACTCTTGGTAAAATTTGTGTGCTTGAAGGTTCTGAAGGTGTGAAGGTTAATACTGTGATTGCGGTGTTGTTGGAAGAAGGTGAAAGTGTTGAGAGTATTTCACAAAATACCGATTCTTTAAATACACAACAGAAAACCGGTAGTGGATCTTCTTCTTTTTCTTCATCAGTGCCAGAGCGTCCCATTTTGGATACTGTTCCTGATTTTGATATTCCAGCAGGGACACAGATGGTTACAATGACGGTGCGTGAAGCGCTTAATCAGGCCATGGCTGAAGAAATGCGGCGTGATGAAATGGTTTTCCTATTGGGAGAAGAAGTAGCGCAATATCAAGGTGCTTATAAAGTGAGCCAAGGTTTATTAGAGGAGTTTGGTGCACGCCGAGTTATTGATACACCAATTACAGAACACGGTTTTGCAGGATTGGCTGTTGGTGCTGCATTTGGAGGGTTACGTCCCATTGTCGAGTTTATGACGTTTAATTTTGCGATGCAGGCAATTGATCAAATTATTAACTCTGCTGCAAAAACCCGTTATATGTCTGGTGGACAAATGACTGCTCCTATGGTTTTTCGTGGTCCCAATGGTGCTGCTGCACGTGTTGGTGCTCAGCATTCTCAGTGCTATGCTGCTTGGTATGGTCATGTGCCGGGTCTTAAGGTTGTCATGCCTTATAGTGCAGCAGATGCAAAAGGTTTGCTAAAAGCTGCTATTCGTGATGATAATCCTGTTATTTTCCTTGAAAATGAGATTTTATATGGTCATCAATTTGACGTTCCTCAAATAGATGATTTTGTTTTACCTATTGGTCGTGCACGGATTCATAAATCGGGACAAGATGTTACGATCGTTGCATGTGGGATTGGAATGCATTATGCAATTCAAGCGTTGCCTGAAATTGAAAAATTTGGTATTGATGTTGAATTGATTGATTTGCGAACTATTCGCCCAATGGATCTTCCAACAATTGTTTCTTCAGTTAAAAAAACAGGTCGTTTGGTAACAGTTGAAGAGGGGTATCCTCAATCATCTGTCGGAACTGAAATAGCGACGCGTGTTATGCAGCAGGCTTTTGACTATCTTGATGCGCCAGTTGCTACAATTTCTGGTAAAGATGTTCCGATGCCTTATGCTGCCAATCTTGAAAAGTTGGCTTTGCCAAACATTGCTGAAATTGTTGTGGCAGTTAAGGCTGTGACTTATGAAGCATAACGGAGGAAAGCACTATGCCCATTAAAATTACAATGCCTTCGCTTTCCCCAACGATGGAAGAAGGAAATTTATCAAAATGGAATGTTAAGGTAGGTGATAAAGTTTCTTCTGGTGATGTTATTGCTGAAATTGAGACCGATAAGGCGACGATGGAAGTCGAGGCTGTTGATGAGGGAATTGTCGCTAAGATCGTTGTTCCTGCTGGAACACAAGGCGTTAAAGTGAATAGTTTAATTATTGTTCTAGCAGAAGAGGGTGAGGATTTAGCTGAGGCTGCAAAGGCAGCAGAAGAGGCTTCTTCCTCTTTTGCAAGCAAAGAATTAGAGGATGCAAAACAGACAGATCCAAAGACAACACAGATATCTCATGTGTCATCGGTTCAACAAGTGGTGCAGCAAGATAAAAAGAGTATACGTCTTTTTTCTTCTCCCTTAGCGCGGCGATTAGCAGCTCAGCATGGTCTCGATTTATCCCTTATTTCCGGAAGTGGTCCCCATGGGCGTATTATCAAGCGTGATGTAGAAAAAGCCGCGAGTGGTGGTGCTCTTGAAGATTCTGGTTCATCACAAATCAGACAGTCGATAGTATCAAGTGTGTCTGATGAACAGATACTGAAACTCTTCAAAGAGGATGAATATATATTCACCCCTCATAATAATATGCGTAAAACAATTGCTAAGCGTTTGGTTGAATCAAAGCAGACAGTACCACATTTCTATGTAACAGTAGATTGTGAACTCAATGCATTACTAGAACTTCGTATGCAATTGAATGCTGCGGCACCAATGGTTAAGACGCAAGAAGGACCAAGGCCTGCTTATAAGCTTTCCGTTAATGATATGGTTATTAAAGCTGTTGCGCTCTCTTTGAAGGTGGTTCCCGATGCGAATGTTTCTTGGCTTGAAGGTGGAATACTTCAGCACAAACACTGTGATGTGGGGGTGGCTGTTTCTGTTCCGGATGGATTAATTACTCCCATTGTTCGTCATGCAGAAGAAAAGTCTTTATCGATTATTTCTAATGAGATGAAGGATTTTGCAAAGCGTGCACGTGAGCGCAAATTAAAAATGGAAGAATATCAAGGAGGAACAACAGCTGTATCAAATATGGGGATGTATGGTGTGAAAAGTTTTTCTGCTATACTTAATCCACCGCATGCGACAATTTTTGCTATTGGTGCGGGTGAACAGCGTGCTGTTGTTAAAAATGGTGCTTTAGTGATTGCAACAGTCATGTCTGTTACACTTTCTGCTGATCATCGTGCTGTTGATGGTGCACTCGCAGCAGAGCTTGCGCAGACTTTTAAGAAGATGGTTGAGAATCCCTTAGCGATGCTCATTTGAGCTGTGTAAAAGTTGTTCGCATAGATTATTTATACGTGTGGTATGTTAATGTGATAAAAGCAGATTTAAAAAATTTTAAGGGCGGTGTTACTGCTGCTTCTGATTTAGAAAAAGCATTTATGTGAAGCTTAGAATGAAAAACACAAGAAAATTCTATCATATTGTTTTTTAGTTTTAAGCGCAAATAGTGCGTATCCGTTTTGTGTATATCCATGGAGGGATTGCGGTGGCGAATCTTTATGATGTAATTGTGATTGGATCGGGACCTGGCGGGTATGTAACCGCGATCCGTGCGGCGCAATGTGGTTTCAAGACTGCGATTGTTGAGCGTGAACATCTCGGTGGGATTTGCTTAAATTGGGGATGTATTCCAACAAAAGCACTTTTGCGTTCAGCGGAAATGAAGCATTTTGCTGAACATGCGCAAGATTATGGTCTCAAGCTTAATGGTTCGATTGAGGCAAATATAAAAGATGTTGTGGCACGTTCGCGCGCAGTTTCAGCACGTTTAAGTGCTGGTGTTGGTTTTTTGATGAAAAAAAACAAAATCGATATTATCTGGGGTGAAGCAAAGCTTACTAAGAAAGCGAAAGGGGGACAGCTTGCAGAGATTGTGGTTTCTTCATCATCCAAGCCAATTATGCAACCGCAAAATCCAGTACCTAAAGGAACATTAGGAGAGGGAGCTTATCAAGCAAAGCATATCATTATTGCAACGGGTGCACGTCCTCGTTCTCTTCCCGGTATTGAGCCAGATGGACAGCTTATTTGGACTTATTTTGAAGCTATGATTCCCCGCACAATACCAAAATCACTTTTGGTGATGGGATCTGGGGCGATTGGCATTGAATTTGCTTCTTTTTATCATAATATGGGAGCAAAAGTCACGGTTGTTGAAATGATGCCTCACATCATGCCGGCTGAAGATATTGAAATTTCGACATTTGCTCGTAGACAGTTAGAGAAAAAAGGCATTCACATTCTAAGCCAAGCCAAAGTAACAAAGGTTGAAAAAGCTGCCGATTCTATTACTGCACATATTGATGTTAAGGGTAAGAGAGAAACAATCACAGCTGATCGATTGATTTCAGCTGTTGGGGTTCAGGGTAATATTAAGAATCTGGGGTTAGAGGAGCTAGGTGTAAAAACCGATCGTGGATGCATTGTGACTGATGAATGGAGTTGGACAGGTGTAGAGGGAATCTATGCTATTGGTGATGTCGCTGGCCCCCCTATGTTGGCACATAAAGCAGAAGAAGAAGGCGTGATATGCATTGAACATCTTGCAAGTTTGGAGAATACGCATCCGCTTGATAAAAGAAAAATTCCAGGCTGTACATATTGCACACCGCAAGTCGCCTCTGTAGGGCTTTCTGAAGCAGCTGCGAAAGAAGCAGGTTATGATATACGTGTTGGTCGTTATTCCTTTTCAGCGAATGGCAAAGCTATCGCGTTAGGTGAGGATCAGGGATTAGTAAAAACGATTTTTGATAGAAAAACAGGACAGCTTCTTGGTGCACATATGGTAGGGGCAGAGGTAACAGAATTGATTCAAGGTTTTGTCATTGCCATGAATCTTGAAACAACCGAGGAAGAATTGATGCATACTGTCTTTCCACATCCGACCTTATCGGAAATGATGAAAGAAAGTGTATTGGATGCTTATGGTAAAGTTTTAAATGCTTGATGACTGGACTGTATGAAAAATTTTGTGTTCCATTTTTCATTGACATTCCATATTGATAAGACAAAAGGCTTAAATGGTTACGGTTGTTGATAAAGTTACGAATAGACGTTTACGTCATCCTGAAAAGGCACATCGTCCGGATACAAGCATTCAAAAAAAACCGGATTGGATTCGTGTAAAAGCACCAACATCACCGGTATATAGGGAAACGCATGGTATTGTGCGTTCTCATAAATTAGTAACCGTATGTGAAGAAGCAGGTTGCCCAAATGTTGGTGAGTGTTGGAGCCAGCGGCACGCCAGTTTTATGATTTTGGGTGAAATATGTACGCGGGCGTGTGCGTTTTGCAATGTTGCAACAGGTATTCCGCTTGCTGTTGACGATAATGAGCCAGAACGTGTTGCAGATGCTGTTGCACAGATGAGATTAAAGCATGTCGTTATTACATCGGTTGATCGTGATGATCTTGCAGATGGTGGTGCTGAGCATTTTGCGAAAGTTATTTATGCTATTCGTCGAAAAACTCCCAAGACAACAATTGAAGTTCTCACACCTGATTTTCGCCATAAGGATGGAGCTTTAGAAACTGTTGTTGCCGCTAAACCCGATGTTTTTAATCATAATTTGGAAACAGTTCCTTCTAAATATTTAAAGGTTCGTCCAGGGGCACGTTATTTTCATTCGGTTCGGCTTTTACAACGTGTTAAAGAGCTTGACCCGACAATCTTCACAAAGTCAGGAATTATGGTTGGACTTGGGGAGGAGCGAAATGAAATTCTTCAATTGATGGATGATTTACGTTCCGCTGATGTTGATTTTATGACAATTGGGCAATATTTGCAGCCTACCCGAAAACATCATCCGGTTATTCGTTTTGTGCCTCCTGAAGAATTTGAATCTTTTGCCAAGATTGGTAAAGTAAAGGGGTTTTTACATATGGCTTCCAATCCTCTGACGCGTTCATCTCATCATGCAGGCGATGATTTTGCGATTTTGCGAAAGGCGCGTGATGAAAAATTTGCCTTACAGAGATAGTTATGCCGATTTTTACAATACATCGGCAGATCACCCATAGTGCCAGTGAAATGTTTGATCTTGTTGCAGATATTGAGCGTTATCCTGAATTTTTACCAATGTGTGAGGCTTTGATAATCCGTTCTCGCAAAGAATATGGGAAAAAAATATTGCTTCTTGCTGACATGACAGTTGGTTATAAGGTTATCCGAGAAACTTTTACGACCCAAGTATTTCTTCAGTCGGAAAAAAATCTTATAGAGGTTAAATATATTGATGGTCCGTTCAAATATCTTGAAAATCGCTGGGCTTTTCATGATATCGAGAATACTAATGCGTGTAATGTGGAGTTTTTTATTGATTATGAATTTAAAAGCAAGATGCTTGGATTAGTGATGGGCTCAATGTTTGATATTGCTTTTCATAAGTTTACTGATGCTTTTGAAAAGCGTGCACATCAAATTTATGGATATCCAGCAACATAATTTGTTCAGTTGATATTTTTGCATGACACCTATCGTTAATTATGGGCTGTAATTGTGGCGATGTAAAATCTGAGAATCGAGTTGTTGGAAATTTCATTGAAGAGCTTGTAAGATCATTTTCAAAGCATTTTTAACGGCTGTATAACGGATAGCCTTACGATCAAGATTACCAAAGCGCATTTCTGTATGTAAAGTTTTATGATTTTTATAAGCAACTGCAAAATGTACAAGTCCCACAGGTTTGTCGAGACCTGCTCCTCCTGGGCCAGCGATCCCTGTTACAGAAACAGCAATTTCGGCTTGTGAATATTTTAATCCACCTTCGGCCATTGCAAGAGCCACTTCTTTTGAAACGGCACCATAGATTTTTATAAGCTCAGTACATACACCAACAAGGCGCGTTTTAGCTTCATTTGAATAAACAACAAATCCACAATCAAGTACATCCGATGATCCCGCAATATTGGTGAGATTTGCAGCAATAAGTCCCCCTGTACAAGATTCGACAGTGGTTAAAAGTAAACCTTTTTGGCGACAAGTTTTCAGAACTTCACGTGCTTGTTTTTCACAAAAATATGTCATTAGGGAATTTCTCCTGGATAAAGGACGCTTGCTGTTGCAAAAGCTACAATGCCTTCGCCACGACCAATAAATCCAAGCTTTTCATTTGTTGTTGCTTTTATAGAGATTCGATCGGGTGAAATTGTAAGCATATTCATAAGATTTTCTACCATTCTATGACGATAGGGGCCGATTTTAGGGTCTTCTGCAATCAGTGTGATATCAACATTGGCAATACGCCCTCCTGCCTGTTGAACAATATCAAGAGCATAACGGAGAAAAATTTCTGAAGATGCATTTTTCCATTGGGGATCAGAAGGAGGAAAATGTATACCTATATCTCCTGCACCTCGGGTAGCAAGAAGGGCATCTGTTAATGCGTGAAGAGCGACATCAGCATCAGAGTGTCCATTTAATTTTTTATGAAAAGGAATTTCTATACCACATAGTATAAGGGAAGTTCCTTCCTCGAAAGAGTGAACATCATAACCATTGCCGGTGCGGATATCAGGGAACATTTGCATTTTCTTTTTGAGATGTAAATATGCATTATTAAAATCTTCGTGCCATGTAATTTTTATGTTGTTAGGATCTCCAGGAACGGTACGCATAGGAATCCCAAACCATTCGGCAATTGCAGAATCATCAGTGAATTCTTTTTTGCAAGCTTGTCTTGCTTTTTCATGGGCAGCTAAGATGTTTTCAAAGGGAAAACACTGCGGGGTTTGCGCACTATAAAGATGGGTGCGTGGAATCGTTTCTAAAACATGATATGTATCATTTACGCGTTTGATGGTGTCAGAGACAGCAAGAACGGGGAGCACACCTTCTTGGTGGTTGACGGTGATATGGATTTTTTCGAGGAGTTGGTTTTCGATAAAGGGACGTGCACCATCGTGAATATGCACATATTGAGGCTGAAAATTTTTAAGTGCATAAAGCCCATTTAATGTGGACATCTGACGCGTATTCCCTCCTTCAGCAATAATAAGGTGCTCTTTAAAATCAGCAATAGCTTGCGCACAGATGTGATGATCTTCTGGATGAATAACAAGAACAATCGTTTTAATGGCTGGATGCTGTACAAAACAGCGCACAGTATGACAAATAACCGGTTCTTTTCCTAGAAGTCGGTATTGTTTTGGAATTTTTTGTAGAGATCCTGCCCTTTCACCGCGTCCAGCGGCTAATATTATCGCTGCAATAGAAATGTTTAATCTCCTTTTTGATAGCTTAATTTATTGTTTTGTGGTCATCAACTTTAAATTTTTTTTGAGAGATTGGTCGTTTTAAATCAGCAAGAGATATCACTGACAATGCATCAAAAAAAGCGTTTAATGCTTTTTGAAGTGCAGTATTTAAACCACAAAAATCTATCAATGGACAATTCGATTCTGCAGTATCAAAACATTCTGCCATGGAAAAATTATCTTCTGTTACTTTCACAACATCAGCTACCGAAATCTCTGCTGCGGGTTTAGCTAATTTTACACCACCATTACGTCCTCGTACTGTTTGTATAAAACCTGCTTCAACAAGTGGTTGAAGAATTTTGAATAAAAAAAATTCGGAAACAGCATATGCCTTGGCAATTTCTGGAATACGACTGAGAGATCCCTGATTCTCTGCACAATACATAAGCATCCGGAGTGCATAATTTGTTTGTTTGGTTAACCGCATTTCATCTCCCTTATCAACTTTCACCGAACACACTTTAATTTACACATATTTTGAAAATGTAGAAGTTCTTTCTCTCTTTGATAGATTGGCTATATTTTAAAATGCGGTATTGTCAATTTTTATTACAAGAGGTTATATGGGGACAATGAGACAAGGTCAACGTAAACTCGTCATGAATACAACATCTATAACAAATCTCCAAGATATAGATCAAGATACTTCTAACGATGAGTTATATCGTTTAAGTAAGGTGTATATCTTTTTAGGTATCACAATCATTGTGTTATCTTTGCTCACAGCGTCTGTTTCGTTTATCATTCTTATTGGATTAACGTCTGTTGTTCCCAGTAGAACTGTAACCCTTATTCTTATAGGGATTAATAGTGTTTGGGTTCTAGGGCTTGTGATCATTGTTTTTTATGAGATGATTCCCATCATTCGTGCATGGCGTTCCAGGCGTGCAGGTTCGCGTCTTCATGTGCGCCTTATTTCATTGTTTGCACTCGTCGCAACGATGCCGGCTGTCGCTGTGGCTCTTGTATCGGGCCCTGCACTGAATTTAGGGCTTGATCGGTGGTTTGATACGACCACACGGCAGATTGTGGGTTCTTCTATTGATTTAGCAAATGCTTATGCGGATGAAATGCTGCAAAATTTGAAAAATTTATCCTATGCTATGGCATTTGCACTTGATAATAAAAAGCTTTTAGAGCGGAGTCCAGCTGAGTATAGGATGCAATTGACGCGTCATGCTATAGGACGCAATCTGCGTGGTGCATTTTTGTTAAGTTCAAGCGGAACTATTTTTATATCGAGTAATCTTGGTGATGAGGATAAACTGCCGATTCCCCCTTCTCATCTTATCGAGCGCGCAACGAGTGAGAGGCCTTTTTCTTTCCAACCGGGCGTTCATGATTATTTTGGCATTATTCTAAAATTTACCAATATCCCAAATACATTTTTGTATTTGGTGCGCGATGTTGATAAAGAAGTTTTATCTGCTTTGCGTTTGACGGAAGTTAATACAGATCGTTATCGTGATTTAAATGAAAATCGTCTACTGACGCAAGTTGCGTTTGGTATGCTTTATCTGTGTCTTTTTTTTAGTTTATTCTTATCAGCCATTTGGGCTGGTATTGCTGTTGCTGACCGTTTGGTACGTCCTATTCGTCTTCTTATTACTGCTGCTGATGATGTGGCTTCTGGGAATATGGAAGTTTTTGTGCCAGTCCGCGCAAGGGATGGGGATATTGGGCAGTTATCGAAAACTTTTAATTACATGGTCAGTGAACTCAAAAGTCGGCGCAATGAGTTGATCGCAGTTCGTGACCAAATTGATGAGAGACGGCGTTTTTCTGAAGCTGTTTTGTCTGGTGTCACAGCAGGGGTGGCTGGCATTGATGATAATGGTGATATTACAATTATTAATCGGTCTATGGAAACGATGTTTGATATTCGCTCTAAACAAGTTATTGGGCACAGTCTTTTATCATTAAGTGGTGAAATTTGGCAGGTTTTTCAGTTTGCGCGTTCGCTAGAACGTAAGAATCATCGTGAGCAGGTCACTTTAAGTGTGGCAGGACAGGAACGCGTTTGTAATGTACAAATTACAATGGAAGAAGATGACGGACAGGGGCAATCCTGGGTTCTAACGATTGATGATATTACAGACCTTGTTGCAGCACAGCGGACATCAGCATGGGCAGACATTGCACGCCGTATTGCACACGAAATTAAAAATCCTCTTACGCCTATTCAGTTATCGGCTGAACGTATTCGTAAACGTTATAACAATGTTATTACACAGGATCGGGAAGTTTTTGAACGATGTATTGATACGATTATTAGACAAGTTGGAGATATTGGGCGTATGGTTGGTGAGTTTTCTTCTTTTGCACGTATGCCAAAACCGCAAATGAATGTTTTAGATATACGCGGATTAGTGCGTGAAGCATGTTTTTTGATAGAAGTGACGCGACATGATATTCATTTTGAGCAAGACTTGGGAAGCGTACCGCTTGTGGGGGCATTTGATAATCGTCTCATTGTGCAGGCTTTTTGCAATGTTATTAAAAACGCAAGCGAATCTATAGATTCGGTTATGCGAGAAGAAAATATCCGCGGTCATATTTTTGTACGTTCTTATTGCAAAGAAGGATGTGTAGTTGTGGATGTTATTGATAATGGCAAAGGACTTCCTAAAGAACAAAGACAAAAATTGTTAGAACCTTATATAACAACACGGGAAAAGGGAACAGGGCTTGGGTTGGCCATTGTGCGCAAAGTTATTGAAGACCATGGTGGTTCTATGGAATTGCATGATGCGCCAAAGAGTTTTTATGAAGGTCGTGGTGCAATGATCCGTTTGATATTTCCGGCGGATGGAGCTAAGCATAGTAGTATTGCACAAGCCACAAGTCGTAAGATAGGGGAATAGAATGGTATCAGATATCTTAATTGTTGATGATGAAGCAGATATTCGTGAGCTTGTTGCTGGCATTTTAGATGATGAAGGTTATGAAACACGTGTTGCCTGTAATTCTGACGAAGCTTTAGCACAAATTAGTGAGCGTATTCCAAAACTCATTTTTTTAGATATTTGGTTACAAGGGAGTCGTCTTGATGGGCTAGCGCTTCTTGATGAAATTAAAACGCGATATCCTGCTCTTCCCGTAGTTATGATCTCTGGTCATGGTAATATTGAGACTGCTGTTTCTGCTATAAAACGAGGGGCATATGATTTTATTGAAAAACCTTTTAAAGCTGATCGGCTTGTATTGGTTGCAGAACGAACTCTTGAAAACTCAAGTTTAAAACGTGAACTTTTAGAATTACGAAAGCGCTCGAATGAGACATTGGAACTGCTCGGGACATCAACTGTTATAAAACATTTGCGCCAAATTATAGAAAAAGTAGCACCAACAAATAGTCGCATCATGATTACAGGTCCATCAGGAGCCGGGAAAGAGATGGTTGCGCGTGCTATTCATGCACTTTCAACGCGTTCGAATGGGCCATTTGTTACAATAAATGCTGCAACGATTACCCCGGAAAGAATGGAAATAGAATTATTTGGCAGTGAAATGGAAGGGGGAGAGCGCAAAATCGGTGCATTAGAGGAAGCGCATGGTGGGATATTATATCTTGATGAAGTTGCTGATATGCCACGTGAGACTCAAGGTAAAATTCTTCGAGTTTTGACGGGGCAGACATTTGAGAGGGTTGGTGGCACAAAACGTGTCAAAGTAGATGTTCGTATCATTTCTTCAACCGCGCAGAATCTTGAAAATCTCATTTCTGATGGGCGTTTTAGAGAGGATCTTTTTCATCGTCTTGCGGTTGTTCCTATTACTGTTCCACCACTTTCAGCGCGTCGTGAAGACATTCCAGAACTTGTGCGTCATTTTGTTAAAACAATATCGCAGCAGGTTGGTATTAAGCCACGTGAAGTCAGTGATGATGTGATAGCTATTTTACAAACGCACTCTTGGCCAGGCAATGTACGGCAATTACGCAACAATATTGAGCGTCTTCTCATTCTTGTGCGTGACGGCGATGGTCCAATAACAGCGGATTTTCTCCCTAGTGAAGTGAGTGATTCTTTGCCACGGATTCAGATGGACTCAGATGAGAATATAATGGATTTACCATTACGTGAAGCACGGGAGTTGTTTGAAAAGAGATATTTAGTAGCACAGATTGGGCGTTTGGGTGGAAATATATCGCGTACAGCTGAATTTATAGGTATGGAGCGTTCAGCTTTACACCGTAAGCTTAAAGCGCTTGGAGTCTCTTAAGATTATGCGTGTTATTATTTGCGGAGCAGGACAGGTTGGTTATGGAATAGCAGAGCGGCTTGCTTCTGAGAATCACGATGTCACTGTTATTGATATTGAAACGAGATTGATTGAAAAAATTCAGGATACGTTAGATGTAAGAGGTTTTGTTGGTCACGGTTCGCGGCCTGAGGTCCTTTTAGCTGCCGATGCAGATAAAGCTGATATGTTGATTGCAGTCACTTTATTTGATGAAGTCAATATGGTAGCTTGCCAAGTAGCACACTCATTATTTAATGTTCCAACGAAAATAGCGCGTATTCGTTCACAATCTTATTTAGAACCACGTTATAAAACGCTTTTTTCTAGAGAGAATATTCCCATTGATGTAGTTATTTCACCAGAAGTTGAAGTTGGAGAAATGGTTCTACGTCGTATTGCTCTGCCTGGTGCAATAGATGTTCTTTATTTTTGTAATGATGATATTGTTGCCTTAGCCTTGGAATGTATGGAAGATTGTCCAGTTATTAATACCCCTTTGCGTCAATTAACGGAGCTTTTTCCAGATCTTCGCACGACGGTTACCGCTATTAAACGTGGTTCAGAATTATTGATAGCACACTCAGAGACGCAATTACGTGTTGGCGATGTGACCTATCTTGTTGCTGCTCGTGATCAGATGCGCCGGGCTGTTGGGCTTTTTGGTCATAAAGAACAGGATGCTCATCGCATGATTATTGCAGGAGGCGGTCACATTGGTCTTTATGTTGCTCAGGCTATTGAAAAGCGTCTCCATAAATTAAGATTGAAGATTATAGAATCACATAGAGAGAGAGCGCTCACAATTGCTGATCAACTTGAAAAAACGACCGTTTTATATGGTAATGTATTAGATCCAGTGATTCTTCAGGACGCTGGAATTGATCAAGCCGATTTAATAATTACATTGACTAATCAGGATCAGGTCAATCTCTTAAGTGCTATTATCGCTAAAAGATTAGGCTGCAAAGCTAATATGGTGTTGATCAATAATGTTGCTTACCAGGAATTTAGCCGTGCAGTTGGTGTGGATGCCTATCTTAATCCACATAGTGTTACGATATCGAGAATTTTGCAACAAATGCGCCGTGGTCGCATTCGTGCTGTTCACTCAGTTTTTAATGGGCAGGCAGAAATTATTGAGGCTGAAGTGATGCAAACGTCTTCATTGGTTGGTCAATCATTGTCAGAGCTCAATTTGTCAGATGGCTTGAGAATTGGTGCAATTTATCGCAATAAAACAATCATACAGCTTTCAGCAGATACACGTATTTTATCTGGTGATCGGGTAGTGATTTTTGCTCTTTCTGAGTTTGTTCGCGATGTTGAACAACTCTTTCGTGTAAGTTTAGAATATTTTTGATATATTGCCTATGGACATTTGCACTTTTTGGTATAGTGGACAATTAAGATTGGTTGATAGACTTTGTTTGTCTTCAATGGTTAAAACTGGTCAACGTGTTAAGCTTTTTAGTTATGATAAAAAAATAGACAATCTTCCTGATGGTGTTGAATTATATGAAGCAGAATCGATTCTACCACGCTCAACAATTTACCGCCTTGATCCCAATTTTTCTCATGAGAAACCAGGATGTACAATTGTTCAGTTTTCGGATTTTTTTCGTGTTATGCTGATGAAATATCAGCAAGGTGTTTGGTTAGATACAGATGTTTACCTGATTAAACAATTTCATCCAGATGCGAATAAGGTTTGGCTTGCAAGAGAAAATGCTGTAAGGGTAGGTGTCTCCGCACTTTATTTTCCGTCTGATAACCCTATTATAAAAGTGTTTGAAGATTATTGGGCAGGCGCAGAGATGGTGCCGCATTGGCTTGGGTTTAAGCGTCGTGTTTGGAAGCCGTTCTGGTTAAAGAGGAAAAAAATGCCGGTTTTACCGGGAAATCTTGGCATTACGATATTTGGCAATGATGGTATTTCGCGGTTAGCCAAACGATATGGTTTTTTTCATCAAGCGAAGGAGAAGGAAACTTTTTATTATTGGACGGGGCGAAAAGCTGAATATATCTTTGATCCAACTTTTGGCATTGAGCCGCTTGCGGATCCACGCTTGGTAGGATTTCATATTCATAGAAAAACAAAAACTATTCAAAAACCTCAGGAAGGAAGCTTGTACCATTGGGCGGTATCTCGCATTCCTGGTGCATGTGATTTGTTCAGATAGAATTTTTGTTATTATTTTAACTACTGGGATTTTAATCTTGCTTAAAGAGCATTGATTGTAGCTTGCGTAAGGGAGTAATATTAGCCTATGGAAAAGAGCATTGAATGCATAAAGAGCGATTATTATATGAACGGAAAGTGAAAACATGAGTGATCCAATGAAAACAGCATTAAGTCTTGTTCCTATGGTTATTGAACAAACTAACCGTGGAGAACGGGCCTATGATATTTTTTCCCGTCTTTTGAAAGAACGAATTATTTTTATTAATGGTCCCGTTGAAGATGGTATGGCGATGCTTGTTTGTGCACAATTGCTTTTCTTGGAAGCGGAAAATCCTAAGAAAGAAATTAGTCTTTATATTAATTCACCTGGTGGTGTCGTGACATCTGGTATGGCAATTTATGATACTATGCAGTTTATTCGCCCTCCTGTTTCTACGCTTTGCATGGGGCAAGCTGCATCTATGGGGTCGTTACTTCTAACAGCTGGAGCGAAAGGTCACCGTTTTACATTACCCAATGCACGTATTATGGTACATCAACCATCTGGTGGTTTTCAAGGTCAAGCTTCAGATATTGAACGGCATGCGCAAGATATTATAAAGATGAAGCGGCGTCTAAATGAGATTTATGTTCAACATACAGGTCAGGACTATGAGGTTATTGAAAGAACGCTTGATCGTGATCATTTTATGACAGCAGAAGAGGCTAAGCAATTTGGTTTAGTTGATGATGTTATACAATATCGTGCAGAAACCGAAAAAGATTAAGAGTTTTTATAGAAAAAAGAACTACTTTAACAGAGAGAGTTTTATGAAAGTATTACGAAAATAAAAGAAAAATACCTAAAGATATTGTACATGCAGTTTTTTATATGTCTTATAGTTTTCGTTATGAAAAACTTCCTTTGAAAAAACGAAGTATTCATATACTGTGGTGAAAGGAAAGAGAAATGAGCAAAATTGGCAATAGCGGGAGCGAATCAAAAAATACTCTCTATTGCTCATTCTGCGGCAAAAGCCAGCATGAGGTGCGTAAGCTCATTGCAGGTCCTACTGTCTTCATTTGTGATGAATGCGTAGAGCTTTGCATGGATATCATTCGTGAAGAAAATAAATCTTCTGGGATTAAGGCGCGTGATGGTGTTCCTACTCCACAGGAAATTATAACAGTTCTTGATGACTACGTCATTGGTCAGCAACATGCAAAGCGTGTTCTTTCTGTTGCTGTTCATAATCATTATAAGCGACTTGCGCATCAGTCTAAAAGCAATGATATTGAGTTAGCAAAATCAAATATTCTCCTTGTTGGTCCAACGGGGTGTGGTAAGACTTATCTAGCACAAACATTGGCACGTATTATCGATGTACCTTTTACCATGGCAGATGCGACCACTTTGACTGAAGCAGGCTATGTGGGTGAAGATGTTGAAAATATTATTCTAAAGCTTCTTCAGGCTGCGGACTATAATGTTGAACGTGCACAGCGTGGTATTGTTTATATCGATGAGGTCGATAAGATTTCTCGTAAAGCTGATAATCCTTCTATTACAAGGGATGTTTCGGGAGAAGGTGTTCAGCAAGCATTACTAAAAATTATGGAAGGAACAATTGCTTCTGTTCCCCCTCAAGGTGGACGTAAGCATCCGCAGCAAGAGTTTCTTCAGGTTGATACAACGAATATTTTATTCATTTGTGGAGGGGCTTTTGCTGGTTTAGAACGAATTATTTCGGGACGTGGTGAAAAAACGTCTATTGGTTTTTCTGCTACTGTTAAAGCACCTGATGAACGTTGTGTTGGTGAAATTTTTCGTGATTTAGAGCCTGAAGATCTTATAAAATTTGGTTTGATACCGGAGTTTATTGGCCGTCTTCCTATTGTAGCAACTTTGGAGGATTTAGATGTTAACGCTCTTGTTCAAATTTTATCACAGCCAAAAAATGCGTTGGTGAAGCAATATCAGCGTCTTTTTGAAATGGAAAGTGTTGAGTTAGCATTTCATGAAGATGCGTTACGGGTTATCGCCAAAAAGGCGATTGAGCGTAAAACAGGTGCACGTGGTTTACGTTCTATTATGGAGAAGATACTTCTTGAGACGATGTTTGAACTGCCGGCACTTGAAGGTGTTCAAAAAGTGGTTATTTCGAGTGACGTAGTTGATGGGAAAGCACGTCCTCTTTATATTTACTCAGAACGTGCAGAAGATAAAGAAAATGTGTCGGCATGACATTGTACAATATGAGAAGTGGTAATACACACCATTTGAAGGTAAGTGTTACAGAATATTATAGTCATAATGCTTGATTTGTATATTCACAGTTACCACTTCAGGTATTGTGGGAAGCTGAATTTTTTCTAAGGATGGGCTTGTGTAGTGGATAGATCATAGGTTCCAGAAAGGAGAGTTATGCAATATATTGATGAAAAGACAGATGAAGTAAAAGAGGGATTTTACGCTGTTTTACCTCTTCGTGATATTGTTGTTTTTCCACATATGATTGTTCCGCTCTTTGTGGGCCGAGAAAAATCCATTCGTGCTCTTGAAGAGACGATGGCGGTTGATAAACAGATATTGTTGGTTACGCAAAAAAACGCTTCTGATGATGATCCAAAATCGGAAGATATTTATGATATCGGTACGTTTGCTAATATTCTCCAACTTTTAAAGCTTCCTGATGGAACGGTAAAAGTTTTGGTTGAAGGCACTGCGCGTGCAAAAATTAGCCAATTTGCTTTAAGTGAGGATTATCATCAAGCTTTTGCAGCGGTTACGGAAGAGCCTAGAGAGAACGATGTTGAGATCGAAGCTCTTTCAAGATCGGTAATTACTTATTTTGAAAATTATGTAAAACTGAATAAAAAAATTTCTCCCGAAGTTGTCAATGCGATTGGCCAGATTGATAATCCTTCTAAGCTTGCTGATACTGTTGCCTCTCATTTGATGATTAAACTTTCTGAAAAGCAAAAAATATTAGAGCTATTACCTGTACGCGATCGCCTTGAACGTGTTCTTTCTTTTATGGAAGGAGAAATTTCTGTTTTGCAGGTTGAAAAGCGTATTCGTTCGCATGTTAAACGGCAAATGGAAAAAAACCAACGGGAATATTATCTCAATGAGCAGATGAAGGCTATTCAAAAAGAGTTAGGAGCGGGTGATGATAGTCGTGATGAGCTTTCTGAATTAGAAGAACGTATCAAGAAGACAAAACTTTCGAAAGAAGCAAACGAAAAAGCTGAGGCAGAGTTGAGAAAATTACGAAATATGTCCCCTATGTCTGCAGAGGCGACAGTTGTACGTAACTATCTCGATTGGTTATTAGCAATGCCTTGGGGTAAAAAGTCAAAGATTAAAAACAATTTAGATTTTGCTGAAAAAGTCATGAATAATGAGCACTTTGGTCTTGAAAAAGTCAAGGAGCGAATTGTTGAATATCTAGCAGTACAAAGTCGAGCATCAAAAATAAAAGGTCCCATTATTTGTTTACTAGGTCCTCCTGGTGTGGGGAAAACGTCGCTAGCCCGCTCTATTGCAAAAGCAACAGGGCGTGAATATGTCCGTATTTCATTAGGAGGAGTGCGAGATGAAGCAGAAATTCGTGGACATCGCCGGACATATATTGGCTCTATGCCTGGAAAAATTATTCAGTCTATGAAAAAAGCTAAAAAATCTAATCCGCTTTTCTTGCTTGATGAAATTGATAAAATGGGGCAAGATTTCCGTGGGGATCCTTCGTCAGCTTTGTTAGAGGTGCTTGATCCTGAACAAAATGGTACATTTATTGATCATTATTTAGAAGTCGAATATGATCTTTCTGATGTTATGTTTATTACAACTGCGAATACGCTTAATATACCGGGGCCGTTAATGGATCGAATGGAAATTATTCGTATTGCTGGCTATACTGAATGTGAAAAAATGGAAATAGTTAAGCAGCATCTTTTGCCAAAAGCATTAAAAGACCACTGCTTATCTAAAAAAGAATTCAGCGTTTCTGATGGTGCTATAAAGTCAATAATTCAATTTTATACACGTGAAGCAGGAGTGCGTAACCTTGAGCGTGAATTAATGAAAATAGCACGTAAATCAGTTACAAAAATTCTTAAAACGCATCAGAAGTCTGTGAAGATTACAGAAGATAATATTGATGATTTCCTAGGTGTTAAACGTTATCACTATAACCAGATTGAAGGAGAAAATCAAATTGGTGTTGTAACAGGGCTTGCCTGGACAGAGGTTGGAGGAGAGCTGTTGACTATTGAAGGGGTTATGATGACAGGTAAAGGTAAGATGACTGTAACTGGAAATTTGCGCGATATCATGAAAGAATCAATTTCGGCAGCAGCATCTTATGTCCGTTTTCGTGCTGTTGATTTTGGTATTGAACCTCCACTTTTTGATAAACGCGATATCCATGTTCATGTTCCAGAGGGTGCTACACCAAAAGATGGGCCATCAGCTGGCATTGCAATGGTGACGGCAATTGTTTCAATCCTCACAGGGATAGCGGTCTATAAAGATATTGCCATGACTGGTGAAATTACTTTGCGTGGGCGTGTTTTACCGATTGGCGGGTTGAAAGAAAAATTACTAGCAGCTCTTCGAGGAGGTATAAAAAAAGTACTTATTCCTGAAGAAAATGCAAAAGATTTGATTGATATTCCCGATGATGTCAAAAATAATATGGAAATTATTCCAGTAAATCACGTGAGTGAAGTGCTTAGGCATGCTTTAGTTCGTTTCCCCGACCCTATTGAGTGGACAGAGCCTCCCACGGTGCCTGTACCTATCAGATCAGAGAGTGAGAGTGAAGGAATACAGATTGCACACTGATTCATTCGTTTCATGTGTAATTGCATTTTCAGGGCAGCAAAAGGTATTTTTGTGGTTGTTTTTCTATTTATTTTGGAAAAAAGTAAAAAATTCCGTGAATAACTGTGATTATTACTAAAAAAACAATGTTTTGGATAAAAATAAGACTTCTGTTTGCTGTACTTTTCAATAAACTGGCCGATGACACGGTTAAGTTGTGTTATCTGGTAATATAGGGAAAGGAAATGTTCCATGAATAAAAGTGAACTGGTTAGCTCCATTGCTGAGAAAGCAGGCGTTTCAAAAGCCCAAGCAGGTTCTGTTGTTGATGCTTTTATCGCTGCTGTGACAGAGGCTTTGGCTTCAGGAGGAGATGTCCGTCTTCCAGGTTTTGGCTCTTTTGGCGTTTCTCATCGTGCTGCTACAAAGGGGCGTAATCCTTCAACTGGTGCTGAAATTAATATTCCAGCGCGTTCTGTACCCAAGTTTTCTGCAGGAAAAAGTTTAAAAGAAGCTATTAATAAAAAATAATTTACACTACAATAAAAAAACCCGATTTATTTATAAGCGGGTTTTTTTAGAAGTGTTTTGTAGATGTTTTCCGCATAAAGCTTGGCGATAAGCTTCTACCTTGAATATTTTCTAATACTTTTCTAAGGTTTTCATAAAGTATTGTGGGCGTAAAGTGATCAGAAAGTCGTTATTGCGGGGTATTTGAGAGGTGTTGGATCCTTTTTATTATCGTAGTACATTTCAATCATTACTTCTTTTAAATGGTTAGATTTTTTTACACGGGTGAAAACTTTTATTTATAGTGAAAAATTCTTTTAGAATCCTGATATTGTTTAATAAACAATAGAAAATAGCGCAGTCTTTATTCGTTTGCAGCAGTTAGTATCATAAAAAGGCTTTAGAATGATTTTGCACGGGAATCATTGGAATCTTTTTGAATAGGCTGAAGGTTAGAGAATGTATTTAAAAGAGACTATTTTTCTTTCTCTGCTAACCATTGAGTACAATCATTGAGCGCTCTAGCAGTTATAGCTTGTTTTTTTGCTATTTTTTTTTCTTTGCTTGATAGACCTTTTTCTAAGTTCTTAATAGAATCGATAGGAGGAAAAAGACCGAAATTGATATTCATTGGTTGAAAGGATTGTTTTTCTATTTCTTGCGTTACGATATGTCCACCCGTAATATGATTTAAAAGAGCTCCAAATGCTGTGGTTAATGGCGGGAGACGAGGGACGTTATGATGATATTCCGCAGCGGCAAAACGTCCAGCAAGAAGTCCGATTGCCGATGATTCTACATAGCCTTCACATCCAGTGATTTGTCCTGCAAAACGCAATTTAGGTTTTTGTTTCAAGCGAAGAGTTTGATCAAGAATGACTGGTGAGTTAAGATAGGTATTGCGATGAAGCCCACCAAGACGGGCAAATTCCGCTCTTTCAAGACCAGGGATCATTCTAAAAATACGAACTTGTTCACTATATTTCAGTTTTGTTTGAAAACCAACCATATTATACAGGGTTCCAAGCTTATTATCTTGGCGTAATTGGACGACGGCATAGGGTTTAACTTTGGGATTATGGGCATTAGTTAATCCCATAGGTTTCATAGGTCCGTGCCTTAGAGTTTCAGGCCCGCGTTCAGCCATAATTTCAATTGGTAGACATCCATCAAAATAGGGCGTTTTTTCAAAGTCGCGGAATTCTATTTTTTCTGCATTTTTTAATGCTTGAACGAATGCTTCATACTGTTCTTTATTAAGAGGGCAGTTAAGGTAATCTTTTCCTGTTCCTTCAGGTCCGATTTTATCATAGCGAGACTGATACCAAGAAATGTCTAAATCGATGCTATCGGTATAGACAATAGGTGCGATAGCATCAAAAAAAGAAAGAGCTTCTGTTCCAGTGATTGCTTGTATTGCTTGGGCAAGTGCTGATGAGGTAAGAGGGCCAGTTGCAATGATAATATGATGCCAATCTTCAGAAAATTTTCGAATTTCTTCACGTTCTATCTTTATAAGAGGATGCTTTTCAAGCACTGTCGTAATAGTTTTTGAAAATTCATTGCGGTCAACAGCAAGAGCGCTACCTGCTGGTACTTTATTGGCATCTGCAGCTTTCATAATCAGCGATTTTGCTAGCCGCATTTCGGTATGTAAAAGTCCTACAGCATTTGTTGAAGAATCATCGGAACGGAATGAATTTGAACAGACCAATTCTGCAAGCATATCGGTTTTATGGGCATCAGATTTTTTTTGGGGACGCATTTCGTGCAAAATAACAGGGATTCCTGATTGTGCAATTTGCCAACTTGCTTCACTGCCTGCAAGTCCGCCGCCGATGATATGGATTGGGGTATTGAGTGTATTTAACATAACCTACTTTTAGCGGAATCTGCTCTATATGGAAAGGATAGATTTTGTTTTTGCAATTTATTAAGAATAACGTGTATTTGGATATTTTTGATATATTTGTTTGCTTTTTTTCTTTAATTAATGGTATAGAAACGCCGCTTATGTAAGGTTACTGGCTTTTAAGTTTGAGCGGATGTGGCGAAATTGGTAGACGCACCAGATTTAGGTTCTGGCGGGAGACCGTGGGGGTTCGAGTCCCTCCATCCGCACCAAAGGGATTTCTTGAGTACTATAGATATTTATGTGCCGAGAGTTCCGCTTTATGGTGATTTAACACTCAAGTGTTAGAATATAGTTATTATCAGAGTAGGATTATCCCTCTCTTTAAGGAAAATGAAGGTTATTTATGCAGGTTACCGAGACGCTTAATGAAGGACTGAAGCGCGAAATTAAGATCGTGGTTCCGGCGAGAGATTTAGAAGAAAAATTGAATGAACGGTTAGAGAATACTAAGGGTAAAATCAAGATTAATGGTTTTCGTCCCGGTAAGGTACCCGCTGGATACCTGCGAAAAATGTACGGTAAATCTTTTATGGCGGAAATTCTCAATGAGATTGTCAGCGATGCACCCCGTTCTGTTTTAGCGGGCCGCGATGAGCGTTCTGCAATGCAGCCACAAGTTGATATAAATGAAGATGAACAAATTTTAGATGGCAAAGCTGATTTTATTTTTAGTTTAAAGTATGAAGTTTTGCCAAAGTTTGAAATTAAGAATTTTGAACATATCGAAATTACCCGTGAAATTGCGGCTATTCCTGAACAAGAGATTGATGATCAAGTAAAACGTGTTCTTTCTTCTACGCGTAATTATTCGCCAAAGGATGGTCTTTCTGAGGAAGGTGATCGTATTACAATAGATTATTTTGGTAAGCTTGAGGGGGTTCCATTTGAGGGTGGAGCAGATAATGGTGCACAATTAATTTTGGGCTCAAAACAATTTATTCCTGGTTTTGAAGAGCAATTGGTTGGTGTAAAAGTGGGTGATAAGAAAACGATTTCTGTTAAATTTCCTGATAATTACAATGTAGTACATTTGGCTGGTAAGGATGCAGAATTTGATATCACCGTTCAAGCTGTCTCTAAGCCAGATGCGTTAAAGATTGATGATGAAGCAGCGCAAAAAGTTGGTTTGGAATCTCTGGATCGCTTGCGTGAAGTTGTTCGTGGGCAGATTGAAAGCCAATACGGCGCAATAACACGTCAAAAAATTAAGCGTCAAATTCTTGATGCCTTGGATACTGATTATAATTTTGAAATTCCTGAAGGACTTTTAGAATTTGAGTTTAACAACATATGGACTCAGGTTAATGATGATTTAAAAAAAGCTGGACGCAGTTTTGAAGATGAAGGTGTTACAGAGGAAAAGGCACGGGAAGAATACCACGTGCTCGCACAGCGTCGTGTTCGTCTTGGTTTGGTACTTTCTGAAATTGGTATGAAAGTTGGTGTGAAAGTAAGTGAAGATGAGCTAAAAGCAGCGGTTTTTGACCAGGTTCGTCAGTATCCTGGGCAAGAGAAAGAAATTATGGATTTTTTCCGTAATACTCCTGAAGCTGTTGCAAATCTACGCGCTCCAATTTTTGAAGAAAAAGTCATTGATCACTTGCTGGCAAAGATAAAAGTGATAGATAAAGAAGTAACAGTTGAAGAGCTGATGAAAGAATATGACGAAACAGATTTAACAGAAAAAAAACCAGAGAAGAAAAAATCTGCAGTGAAAGAGAAGGCCGCAGAGAAAGTTTCAGCTAAAAAAAAGACACCTAAAAAAGGTTAATATTTATCCGAACAGAACAAGCCCGGTGAAGTCGGGCTTTTTTATAAGATTTCTAGTCTAGACTTGCACTAAGAGTGGTTTTAGATTAGCCATTATGTGTGTTGAGAAGATATTGATAGTGGATTGGCAATGAGCATCGTTGATACGCGCACTCCTGATTCTAAGCGTTTTATTTCTGGAGTTACAGGTGATTGGGAAGTTATCATTGGCATGGAGGTTCATGCGCAAATCATATCAAATTCGAAATTGTTTTCAGGTGCATCAACCAAATTTGGTGCGGAACCGAACAACCATGTATCGCTTATTGATGCAGCTATGCCTGGTATGCTACCTGTTCTTAATCAAGAATGCGTTTGTCAAGCAGTTAGAACGGGTTTGGGATTAAAGGCACATATTAATCTAAAATCTGTTTTTGATCGTAAAAATTATTTTTATCCAGATTTACCGCAAGGCTATCAAATTTCTCAGTTTCGTTATCCGATTGTAGGTGAGGGGAAGGTTATTATATCTGTTGGACCGGATTCAAACGGTCAGTTTGAGGACATTGAAATTGGGATTGAGCGTTTGCATCTTGAACAAGATGCAGGAAAATCTATGCATGATCAACATCCAACAATGTCTTTTGTGGATCTTAACCGTGCTGGTGTTGCTCTTATGGAAATTGTTTCTAAACCAGATATGCGTTCGTCAGATGAAGCTAAAGCCTATATGACAAAATTGCGCACGATTGTACGTTATTTAGGGACCTGTGATGGCAATATGGATGAAGGATCTATGCGGGCGGATGTTAACGTATCAGTTCGTCGTCCTGGTGAAAACTTTGGAACACGCTGTGAGATTAAAAATGTAAATTCTATTCGCTTTATTGGTCAAGCGATTGAATATGAGGCACGTCGTCAAATTGCAATTTTAGAAGATGGTGGTGTCATAGATCAAGAAACGCGGCTTTTTGATGCGGTTAAAGGTGAGACGCGGTCTATGCGCTCAAAGGAAGAAGCACATGACTATCGTTATTTTCCTGATCCTGATCTTTTGCCATTGGAATTTGATCAAGCATTTGTCGATGCTTTAGCGGCTGAGTTACCTGAATTGCCTGATGATATAAAGACACGTTTTGTCAAAGAAATGGGAGTGACGGAATATGATGCTTCTATTCTCGTGACAGAGAGAGCTATTGCTAATTATTTTGAAAAAGTAGCATATGGTCGTGATGCAAAAACAGTTGCAAATTGGGTAATTAATGATCTTTTGGGTGCTTTAAATAAAGATAATCGTGAGATTGAAGAGGCACCAATATCACCAGATCAGTTGGGAAGTATTATTGATTTGATCAAGGAAGAAACTATTTCTGGGAAAATTGCCAAAGATATCTTTGAAATTATTTGGAATGAAGGTGGAGACCCGCATCAGATTGTAGAAGAACGAAATATGAAGCAGGTAACAGATACAAAGGCTATTGAAAAAGCTGTTGATGAAATTATTGCCAATAATTCTGATAAAGTTACGCAAGCAAAACAAAAACCTGCTTTAGTTGGTTGGTTTGTTGGTCAGGTCATGAAAACAACAAGTGGTAAGGCAAATCCTCAAACTGTTAATAAATTGGTTAAGATGAAGCTTGGTATAGATTAAGTTTTATGGGGTAGAGAGAACTCCATAAATATGATATTTCTGATAACTGAGGAATATAGCTGCGCTTATCAAATGGAAACATGATTGACTTTACGGGTAAAGTTTTGTTTTTGATAATTTCAAATATCATGATGGTTTTATTCCAACGATTAGTTTCATGAGCGTACTAAAGAAATGGACGATAAGATGCCTGTTTTTTTAAAGCAAATCTTTACATGGTGGAATGGTAATACCATAAATACCCGATTTTTTACTTGGCGTAAAGGTCAGCGTATAGGAGAAGATCAGTTTGGGAATGTTTACTATGAGGGAAGCACGCATAAAGATGGTTATCCGCGCCGTTGGGTTATTTATAAAGATTATTCTGAAGCTTCTACTATTCCACCAGGTTGGCATGGTTGGATTCATCATCGCTGTAATATTCCTCCAACAGAGGAAGATTATAAACCCTATGAATGGGAGAAGCCTCATGTTGCCAATATGACAGGAACAAGCGATGCTTATCGACCAAAGGGAGCTATTCCTTACAGTAGTGAGCGTCCTTGTGTGTATGAAGATTATGATGCATGGTTGCCTAAAAAATAAGATATTTTGGTGTGTGTGTTTTCTCGTTTATGCTATTTTATAAACAGAATTTTTAGATATGATTGATGTGATGAGAACCTTTTTACCCTTGGGATTGAAGCGTTTTTTTTGTCTTTGTTTCATAGAAGTTGTAATATTTTTTCCATCAGTTTTTGGAGGGCAGGCCGAGCGTGTGAGTAATGGAATTGCTGTTTTTGCTGGTCTTGATAAAATCACTGGTCGGACGACGCGTTTTGAAGTTTCTCTTGGTGAAGTTTATCAATACGGTGCTTTACAGGTATCGCCGCGCGCATGTTATACGAGCTCCAAGGATGAACCAACGCGTACAACTGGTTTTGTTGAAGTCAATGAGGTTACATTAGATAAAAAGGTACGGCGTATTTTTACAGGGTGGATGTTTGCAGATAGTCCTGGCTTGAATGCTGTAGAGCATCCTATCTATGACGTGTGGTTAAACGATTGCAAACAAGGCAAACAAGATTCTCAGAATCAACCTCTTCCCTGATTTTTTTTATGAATGATGTATTGAGATCAAAACATTCTTTTTGTTTATTTGATAACTTTCCTTTAAGAAGTTAAAGACAGCTTTAGAAAAGAGAGGGGTGGGGTGCTGAAGAAAGGGGGGGTGATGTTTTTATTTGCGTATTTAAAAAGCATATTGGTTATTGTACATTTATGATGGTTTTCATAAAAACGCTAACTTTAAATACTAAACTGTAAAGTACCATAATTTTACAGAGAAAATACAAATCAATTGATGAGATTTTATTCTCACAACGTTTGAGCTTTTTCTTTTTGATGGAGAAGCATATTAAACAGATATATCATCAAAATTATATTCTCTCTACAATAAAGATCTCTATGAAATGAATGATTTTAATTGCGTTTTTATGATATAGTAATTTTGTGGACGACATTCTGAATACGCATTTTTCAAAATGTTTTGTACAAGCCACAAGGATTTTCATATAGAGATATTTGAAGTTTAGGAGCACGCACCAAATGAAGTTAAGTGTAAAGTTTTTTTATTATCAAAGTAGATAATTTGTTTTGCACAAAGAGCTATTGCTTCATCAATAAAGTATGAGATTTTATACAATGAAAGATACTGATTACAATTATAATAATGTATCATTTTTTCTCAAACAACCTCCAGAACCATTATTGAATGTCCCGTTTATTGTCGTTGTTTTGATAACATTTTGTTTTTTTATCTATTTGATTTCGCATTATTTTTTTCCTCTTCAGCTTTCTATTGAAAGCCTTAAGATTTTTTCATTTACACCGGTGTTATTTAAGACTGACCCCTTAGCATTTTGTCACACGATTATTAGTTATTCCTTTATGCATAGTAGTTTTAAACATGTTGCTATTAACATGGCTTGGCTTTTGGTTTTTGGGTCTCCTTTAGCAAGGCAGTTGGGTAGTTTACGTTTTTTAATGTTTTGGATATTAACGGCCATAATAGCTGTGTTGACTTATTTTACCTTTCACCAAGAGAGTGCGATATCGCTTGTCGGTGCGTCGGGCGCAGTGTGTGGAATGGTGGGCGCTATTGTACGTTATGGTTTTCTTCGAAGTTATTTGGGAGGCAGTGCGCAGAGTGAAAGCCTTTTAGGCCCTTTGTTGTCTATCGAAAAAGCACTAAGTTCGAGGTGGTTACTTATTTTCGTGAGTGTATGGCTGAGTGTGGATTTTATCATAGGCATTTCTTCTTTTCTCTTTGAAGGAGATGGTATTTCAATTGCGTGGGAGGTGCATATTAGTGGTTTTTTTTCAGGCTTTTTATTAATCGGTTTTTTTGATATTTCGCGGAAAAAGTTAAAAACTACGATCTAAGATATTTATGAGCGGCATAAAGCGCTATTGTTGCTGCGTTTGAAACATTTAATGATTTAATATCTCCTGGCATATCAAGGCGTGTTAATGCGCAAACGGTTTCACGTGTTTTTTTACGTAAGCCTTTTCCTTCTGCCCCTAAAACAAGAGCAATTTTTTTCCCTGTTAATGCAGTTTCTAGAGGGTATTCACCTTCTGAATCAAGTCCAAAACTCATAAAACCCGCTTGATGGAGTTCTTGGAGTGCTTCAGTGAGGTTTCGTACAGTGATATAGTGAATCAGCTCTAAAGCTCCGGATGCGGCTTTAGCGAGAACACCACTTTCTTGAGGTGAATGGCGATAAGTCGTAATAAGAGCATCAGCTTTAAATGCAACTGCAGAGCGCATAATAGCACCGACATTATGTGGATCGGTAATTTGATCCATGACGATAACAAGATCAGTATTGGTAAGTTGAGAAAATTGACATGGCTTGAGGGGTTTAGTTTCTACAACAATGCCTTGATGAACTGCATCATTTCCAACGAGCGCATCAAGTTGTTTTGGTGTACATAATGTCACAGGACAAGGGTAATCTGATTCGGGTATATTTAATCGTTTTAAGGCATTTGGAGTAACATAAAGACATTCAAAAATTCTTTTTGGATTTTTTAAAGCAGCGTAAACGGGATGAATACCATAAAGACGTATTTTGCCTTCTTGTAAGGGAGCTGCTTCCTTTTTTTGGGGTATGACAGATCGAGAAGAGAAGCCTTTTGTATCGCGATATCGGCGACGTAAACGCGCATAATGAGAATTTTTTGATATTTTTTCTTTCATAACTTCTTTATAGCGTGTTAATGATAAAAATAGAGAGAAAAAAACTGTGATTTAAAATTATTATCAGGAAATTTGTACAGAATCATATTTATTCTGTTGACAGATCCGATAGTAATCGTCATAACCGCCCCGCAGCCAGTTTGAATTGCAATGAGTGATCCGAGTTTGGCTGTCATGATACCTCGTCGTGCAACTTTGCCGATGTAATGGAGGGGTGCCCGAGTGGTTAAAGGGGGCGGACTGTAAATCCGTTGCGTATGCTACGTTGGTTCGAATCCAACCCCCTCCACCATACATCGAAGGAGAGTTAGTACGTGGATCATGCGGGTATAGCTCAATGGTAGAGCAGCAGCCTTCCAAGCTGAATATGCGGGTTCGATTCCCGCTACCCGCTCCAAACAGTTGCTGATGATTGGGCTATTGAGTGTGATAGAGAGATATTTTCGTCATTTTCCCCCGTCTAAGAGTTGTAGTGGTTGGGGCTAGTGAGTGGTCCGATTTAATTCAGTTCTACAAGCCTGTTTCCAGGTGCTAACAAAGCAAAGAGAATGAACAAGAGATTTAATAGCGATGGCAAAGAGCAAATTTGAACGTACGAAGCCGCATGTTAACATTGGTACGATTGGTCATGTTGATCATGGGAAGACTTCATTAACAGCAGCGATTACGAAATATTTTGGTGAATTTAAAGCGTATG
>NZ_CADEAD010000002.1 GCF_902825145.1 Bartonella phoceensis
CCACCAGCATTCATCCCCCACCAGTACCACCACCCGCCAACGCCCCATCGGCAACCCGCACCACCACCTAAAGCGCCTACACCAGGACACACAACAACCTCATCATTTTCTCTTGGCACAACCACATTCTCTTCTCCCAAAAGAGTGTTTTTCACATTCGAAAAAACTTCCCGATTAAGACAGCAAAAAACAAATGGGCCAAAATAAAAAATACAAGATCATATTTTTCTGTTGACAGTGTATGGAAAATAGTATTTAATGACAAATGCGGGGGATCTTTTTTTGCGTCTATATTTTCATCATTCTGTCTCTAGTGTGTAAATTCTCTAAAGATGAGAAACATAGTTTTTTAAAACAATGGGAACAGATGCGTGAAAAAGGTGATATCGTTTTTATTTGATTTCCTTTTTTGTACAAAAGAGTATGAAGAAACAAATCAGAATTAAAAAAACAAGTCATTGTCACATCAGCTTAACGCGTTTGTAAAATATGGTACATGTCTGAAATGTCAGACCATCAACAGAAATAACGACAAGCGCTCCATTGATCTACCCTACTCCCATAATAAAGCATAAACTTCAGAATATTCAGGGCAAAAACTGTCCAATGCGCTCTTGCAAGCACGCACAGAAGTAAACAATGGACCACCACGGATCACCTTTGAGAAAAACGCGCCCAAATTGGTAGAGATGAGGAATTTTGATCCTTTAAGACAGCAAGAAACACACTTGAAGAAAAGATGATATTTTCATTGACAGTGCATAAGAAGAGAACCCCTTAAACAGAGAAAATTTTCAGGAAAGCTTAGGAGGCGTGATTTTTCTTAAAAAGGAACCACTTTTGTCATAAAATTTGTATCACCAACGCAGGATAAGCAAAAAGCACGCATAAAGCTTTCATTTAAACGCCAAGATGCGGTTGCAAATGCACCCACATCTCTCTACTTTTATAGATTTTAAAGATGCAAAAAACACCAGGCTTATCGCTTTCAAAAGGTCTATCATTCTGGTTAAAAAGCCTTCTTTTAAAAATTGCTAAGGCCTTATGAATAACCCCATCGGTCTCACCTTAAAATATAAAAAATCAATGATAAACATTTTTAGGATATCATTTTGCCCTAATGAACAAAATAATATTGAGTGTTGATTATGAATACGGAGAATGAATACCATGAAACCACGCGGTTCAAAAAATACTTCCCATAGTTCATCACAAACGCAGGAAGGTGCATGTACAAGTGAATCATTAGAAAGTCTTGCTCAAGATTTAGAGAAATGCACCCTTGAAAAAGAAACAAAGATCCCATTCAGTCATGAACAATTAAAAGACATAATCGTAGATCCAGAAAAGGATATTGTGCATGATAACTGGTTCAAACACAATCACCATTATGCATCTACAGATGTTAAAATGATGCCAGCGCTGATAGAAAAGGCGAATCGTAAACATCCAGGATTAAATCTTAAACTTATTACAACATCTCAAGACCTTGTTTCTTCAATAAAAGAAGCCATTAATAACGGAGTTCAATCTTCTAGGTATATCATAAATACAACGGATATGGGAATCCATTTCGTAGCGCTTGATCAAAGAACCATGGCTGGCAAGACATCTCTAATCGTTTTCGAGCCAACAACATTCCAGAATGAAGTACCACTCTTGTTAGCGATAAGAATACAACAAACTGTTCAAAACCACTTGCCTGAATGTTCCTTCACCAAGGTGGAGATGGATATTCAACGAAGTTCCTCTGAATGTGGAATATTGAGTTTAGCGCTTGCCAAAAAGCTTCATACTCAATTTGACAAATTGACAAGAATGCACGAGGACAACATAAGCGGTATGCTAAATACAACAAGTTTTACTTTGCGTTTTGATAGGGCAGATCTTTATCTTCCACCGGCTTTTTACAAACACACACAAGGTGCAAGACGTCTTAAGGAATATATAAGATCAAATCCGGGTTCTGAAAATGAAAAAGTGAATAAAAAAGATGAAACGCTTTTAACGCGATTTGACAAAAACTCAGTTGCACCAAAGGGAAAAGCTGTCTCTGTTTCGCTCCATAAGAAAAGGGTCTCTGAATACAAAACTCTGATGCTATAATTCTCATATTTTTACCACTATGCACAATGAATCACTGCCTTCAGGTTTATGAATGGAAGGGGTGGGCTGTTTATGTTGGCCAATTCACCTCCTGTTTGGGTTTGTAGGATGCAAGTAATGCAGTGATCCGTTTGCCTGTGAGGGTGAAATTGAGTGGCCATCAATCTCTCCCTGAAAAGAGAAGGGGCAAAACATGCAATTCTTTTGCAAGAGCATAAGCGAGAGGCGGTAATATTTTTGAAAAGTTCTTTCCATTTCCATAAAGTCTCTCCAGGATGAGCACTTTTCATCCCGAGTTCCGATACAGCAATGACACTCTACAATTCCAATCCTATAGGGTGCTCTAAGAACATCGTCCACCAATAGAACTCCATGCCACCAAAACTTCATGGTTTCATCCAAGTTTTACCCCTTACTTGCCCTTGAAGGATTGAGAAAGCAATTATTTTTAAAAAACCAGTCTTCCTCACAGTCAGGAAGAATTTTTTCATAAAAAAATTCTTTTAAGGAATACAGCTTAAAAGCCTATCATTCTCATTTAGAAAGCCTTTTTACGAAAATTTCTAAGACTTTAGCAATGGTCTTATCTTTTCACTTTTCAAGAGAAAAAAATCAACATTCAACACCACTTAAACAGAATTTTGCCATAAAAAATACAGTAATTTTACCATAATTAATAAAAGGGTACTAAATGTTGATTATGAATACGAAGGATTAATATTATGAAACCACACGGCTCAAAAGATACCGCTCATAGTTCGCAACAAACGCAGAGCGGTAGTGAAGAAGGACATGTTGCACAAGGCGCCAGCGCTGCAGAAGGAGATTCTTTACAGCGTAAAGAAGAAATGGTAGCTATTATTGCAAGCTTAGAGGCAGATCTCGCCAGTGGTCATTGGATCGATAAACGCTATGCAGATCTAGATCTTAAGCTGATGCCAGATTTTGTAGAACAAGCAAATAAAAAATATCCGAGTATGAATCTTAAATTTTCTATGAAACCTGAAAATTTTGCCCAATTAGTAAAAGAAACCATTGAGGCTGGAGTTCACTCTTCCCAATTTATACTGGGCATCAATGATAAGAGCCCTCATTTTGGAGTGGTTGATCTTAGAAAAATCAATAATAAGACATCTTTGATATTTTTTTCACCTTCAACACTCAATGACACTGTGTCAGCAGTACTAGCAGTAAGAGCACAAATATCCGTTCACAAAGCAAATTTACCGGATTGTCATTATTCTACGGTGGACATGAATATTCAGCACACCCCCGGCGACAGTGGAATATTGAGTTTAGCGCTTGCCAAAAAACTTCATACCGATGCGCATTGTGTAGCAAAAATGCACGATGATAATGTACAGGGTCTGTTAGCTACACCGGAAAACCCTTTATCTCCTGAAAGAGTAGATAAGTATCTTTCACCGCGGTTTTACAAACACACGCAACTTGAATCGCGTCTTGAGAAATATATAAGGGCAAATCCGGGAGCTGAAAACGCAGAGGTTAACAAAAAAAAGGAAAGTCTTCCAGAGAGATTTGGCAAAAACTTAGTTGCAGCAGAAGGAAAAGCGGTCTCTACTTCACCACAGAGAAAAAGAATTACTGAATGCAAATCTCTGTCGTTATAATTTCCATATTTTTACCAATATGCACATGAATAAGCACTGCATTTAGGTTTATGGATGAAAGGGGTGGGTTTGTTTATGTTGGCAAATTCACCTCTTGTTTAGGTTTGTAGGATACGAGCAACGTAAGCAGTTTGCCTTTGCGCGTGGAATTACGCTGCTTTCTCAAAAGAGGTACATCAGTTCTCTCAAAAATTCCAGAGTCATTGAGAGATCATAAAGATCTCACTGAATACTGAAAAAGCAAAACATTGAATGCTTCTGCAAGAGCATAAGCGAGAGGTGATATATATTTTAAAAAGTTCTTTCTAGAAAATTTTTTCAGGATGAGCACTTTTCATCCCGAGTTTTTGTGCGCCAATAACACATTACAATTCCAATCTTATAGCGCTGTCCGAACGCCACCACCCACCAGCAACCCGCACCGCCCACCAGCAACCCGCACCGTCCACCAGTAACCCACACCGCCCACCAGCAACCCGCACCGTCTACCAGCAACCCGCACCGCCCACCAGTAACCCACACCGCCCACCAGCAACCCACACCGCCCACAAACCAACCACACCGTGGCCCCATTCACCACCCTCATGGTTTCGTCACAGTTTCATTTCTTTCTTATTTTTTAAGATCGAGAAAGAAATCAATTTTTAGAATGTCAGCCTCCCATCATGGGAGGCTTTTTTTATGGAGGAGCTTATGCGAAAAATATCAAAAGAAGGACTTGCCCTGATTAAGCAATGGGAAGGTTTGCGTTTGAGTGCCTATAAAGATGCCATTGGTGTGTGGACAATCGGCTATGGACATACAAACAATGCCGGAAAACCTTTTGTGCATAAAGGTATGGTAATCACTGAAGAGCAAGCCGAGGAATTTCTTTGTCAAGACTTGCAAAAATTTGAAAATGCCGTTGAGCAAATGGTTCAAGTTCCCTTAACGGATCAACAATTCGCGGCATTGGTATCCTTTTGCTATAATATAGGAACAGCAGCCTTTTGTAACTCGACTCTGTTAAAGAAACTCAATAACGGTGAATATGAAGCAGTGCCATCCGAATTACAGAAATGGACCAAAGCGGGCGGCAAACGTTTACAAGGCCTTGTACATCGGCGCGCAGCAGAAACAGGGTTATGGGCGAAAGGCGCTTATGTTTCCTCCAACTACCAAACCATGGAAACGCAAGCACCAACAGGACTTTTTAAAGCAGAAGCACTTGCCCCAATCATTGGCTCTTTTTCAGGGCTGGGAGGCTTGTTAGCAGGCAATGGTCCCATTCAATGGGCACTAGCCGCCATGATGATTTTAGCGGCATGTGCTGGCATTTTCTTTGTTGCTAAACGTTTTCAGGAGCATCGTCTATGATCTGGTGGATGAAAAAAAATCTTGTACCAACAGGAGCGGCTTTAGCCGCTTTTTTTATAGCTTTAGCAAAAGCTTTTACCCTTGGAAAAAAGGTTGAACAGCAAAAGCAAACAGAAAATTCTTTAAAGGAAGCAAAAACACGACTTGAGGTGGAAAATGAAGTTAATCAGAAAAGTGATGCTGATGTGCGTACTGCTCTCTCTGACTGGTTGCATGACCAATAAATATACTGCTTCTTGTGTTGGTTGGTTGCCCATTTATTTAAGTCGGCAAGATCTTTCTGTTATCAGTTTTGGCTTAGCAAGAGAGATCTTAAAACATAATAGGCTTGGTGAACGCTTATGTGGGTGGAAACATGGACAGAAAAAAAACTGAAAAACGCATCAAGCTTACAGAAGCAGAAAAAAGGATGCTTCAAGAAATCATCGTTACCTACCAAAGTATGAAAATGATGTCTCGCTTGATGAAATGGATTGCATTCATCATCTTTTTATTGATCCTTGATGTTGCCCGCCTTATGGATGCAATAGAGAATGTTTTTTCACATTTAAAACATTGGTTTTCAAAGAATTAGGCATTTAATTTATATGTGTTCAATATCATTTTCAAAGCGAGAAAAACGTAAGCAAAGCATCAAGACAATGCTTTGAAAAACAACAGGCGTTTGTTGTTTTCACTTATATTGTTTTTACTTACGCTCCAAATAAGTTAGAGAATATCTGTTATTGTTCGCAACAATAAAACTCTTATAGTGTTTTATTTTTTCTATAACTGTAGATTTTTTAATGAAGATGTGTATAATGTAATCTTTCATTTTAAAATAAATTGGGTGTTTAAATGAATACAAAATGTTTAGCTACAATTTTTGTTACGACTTTATTTATAAATTCTCCAGTGCAAGCGGCTGATACCAGTATTTATCCGGTAGGAACAAGAAATAGTTCCGTTTATCCAGTGCAAGCAGCAAACAATATTTCCTATCCAGCATCGCGATCAAATTATCCATCGACGGTTGTTTCTCCACCTTTTTCCTGGGCCGGGATCTACTTTGGAGGGCAGATTGGTGGTTTTTCGAGCACAAATGCCTTCACTTACTCTGAGGATATTCAGAGTGGAAAATGGGTTTGGATTAATAAAAATTTACACCCTAAATTTTCAGGATTCATCGGGGGTTTTTATGGAGGAACGAATATTGATATAGGCAGTGACTTTATTATCGGTATTGATGCAGATGTGGTCTTCTCTGGTAAAAAAAACACCAAGACGGATAACGGAAGAAAAATTAAAAATTCTGACGAATTAGCTTCTATTGAAGCAACGCTTCAACAAGCTGGCATTCCGATCATAAGGCCTGGTGCTCCGGATGAAACGATACCCAATATTGGTCATACTGTTGTAAACAGTATTACTTTAAAAGAAAAATGGGGGGGTGCTATACGCGTACGTCTTGGTTTGACTTCTCATTATGTTATGCCGTACATTTCTATTGGTGTTGCCTATGCACAGATGCAATATACCGCATCGCTTTTGGCGGAATCCCGGGAGGAATCATTTATATTCGCTTCTGGCAATGTGTTTGACAAAGCAACGATGATGGTTGGGTATACATTTGGTGGCGGAATTGATTTTGCAGTAACCGAGAATATTGTTTTGCGTGCAGAATACCGTTATTCGGATTTTGGTCAAAAGACATTTGAACAAGATAAACTTCAGGTTGACTACAAAACGAATGACTTCCGCTTTGGTTTTGCTTACAAGTTTTAATTTGCTGCATAATTGAACTGCCAAAAACCCTGTTTTTGGCAGGGTTTTTATTTTTTTCTTACGTTGACAATATAACCCCTTAAAGCGTAAAAAAATCAATCAACGAAATTCGTATAGTTGCATAAAAGAGATGAATGATATTTACATTATGTCATTCACAATTTTTATCATAGTGTTTTTATATAAATAAATATAACGCGTAAAAAAGATTGTATTGTTGTTTTAAAAAATTAATTTCCTAGAGATTTCTGTAACCAAATTTCCTCCTGCATATTGCAAGATTTTTGCATTTCATCCCTGTTCACAATGAATCAACCAAAACCATTTCTTTGTCTCTCCAAGTGGAGTTCAGCTGTGGCTAAAAACCGATTAAGAAAGGCCTAAAAAATACCTCTCACAAACCATCTCAAGAGAAGATCCGTCGCAATTTTGTAAACCAACAAAAGTTATGATGATACCAGCTTGCACCTTGTATAAGTAAAAATGGCAATATCCTATAGATGTTGCATCACACCATCCATCAAGCACCGTGAAAAGATAGGCTTCATGAACATTGAGAGAGAGATTCCTTCAAAACAAGTGCATCCATTCGTAACATAATATTGTTCTGTTTTGTATAAAGACCACAGCTCCTCTTAGGAGAAAATTCTTGTTGACCACCTATCTCACGCACCTTATAGGCTTAAACCAGCAAAATCTGCTCTCCATATCGCCTTTCAACTTAACGATGATCCAACATTTCAATCCATAAACATATTTTGTAAGCATATCGGATTAGTATTTCAAGGATTGTTGTTTTTCTTATCTATTTGCCTCATTCGAAAGAAGACCGAAATCAGACGCGAATGATATCGCATTTTATTTCTGGATATACCCTCTATCATCATCCCGAAGGATAGGTCTACAGCACACCAAACAATCTATCAGTGCCACGCATGAGACAAATTTTCTGGCAATAAGGGGGCATACCTATAAAGTGGTGCGGGTGGTCGGACTCGAACCGACACTCCTCTCGGAACCAGATTTTGAGTCTGGCGCGTCTACCAGTTCCACCACACCCGCATACTGCCATAAAGGACAGACTTGTTCATTATTTCTCTGCACTATATGAAGAAGGAGAGATTCGTCAACACCCGATTTTTTGTTTTTTTAAAATCCGTATTATTTTTGCCTCTTTCATTTTATTGAAGCTTCTGTTTCATAGGATTTATGAGGGACAATTTGTAAAATTTTTACTTCTTCAACTTATGAAAGTTCTCATGATCTTAAAAAGACTAAAGCTTTGGACGGTTTCTTTAGCAAATCGGCGTACGGCGCCCCATTGGCTTGGGTTTATTGCCTTTATTGAAAGTTCTGTTTTTCCAATTCCGGTAGATGTTTTATATATCCCGATGATACTTGTTCATCCCAAACGGGCTTATCGCTATGCTTTTATTGCGACTGTGTGTTCTGTTTTGGGAGGAATAGCAGGTTGGTTTATTGGACATTTTGCCTATGCTACACTTGCCAAACCGATTTTAGAATTTTACGGTAAAGTTGAAAGTTTTGAAGCACTGCACAACAGTGCAACACTGCAATTTCTTGTCCTTTTATTGATCACTTCAGGTTTTTTACACCTTCCCCCGATCAAGATTGTCACGATTTTAGCAGGTGTCACTGATATGCATCTTGAGCTTTTCATTCTTATCTGTATTTTTGCTCGGGGAGCTCGTTTTTATCTGCTTGCGTGGCTCATTCAACGATTTGGACAACAAATAATGAATTTTCTTTTCCACCATTTCAAATGGATTGTCCTCATTTGTTGTGTTACTCTCCTATTGGTTTATGGAGTTTTCGCAGTTTTTATAAACAACTCTTTTTTTTATTTTAAGGAATATGCTCAATGGCACGCATTTTGTCTTGTCAAAATCTCTTAAAGAAGCATTTTCATCTTAAACCGAGCAGTAAAGAGCTCAGTTTATGGGCTTTTTTTCTAGCATTTTGCCTATCAAGCACGATAGGCTTAGCCCTTGGTTTTGAATATATCGGAGGATATCTTCCCTGTAATTTATGCCTCATTGAGCGTCTTCCGTATTACGGTGCCCTGCCCTTTTTGCTTTTAGCGGGTTTTGGAACGTGGTTTTTCCGCATATCTTTTGTAGCGCAACTTTTATTTTTTTGCGTTTTTGTTTTAATGGCCATCAGCTTTGTGTTAGCAATATACCATGCAGGTACTGAATATGGCTTTTGGCCAGCTCCCACCAGTTGTAGTTTAAACATGATAAGAAAAACAACAGATGTTAACCAACTATTCGATCTCTTGAACAACATCCATCCTCCTTCTTGTTCTGAAGTGTCTGTGCGCTTTCTTTTTCTCTCATTTGCCAGCTGGAATGTTGTTGCCAGTCTATTTTACATGCTTATCAGCCTTTATATTGCTTCAAAAGGGTTGCTCTTAGGCTCTCAAAAAAGATATCTGTAAAATCAAGGTGGAACCACGTGCTCCGGTTGCTACCCAGCACCCTTCCTCCTAGCACCAGCCCGGTCCCAACATCTTTCCCTGTCCTAGACTGAAAAGAAAAAATAACAGACACAATACATTTTATTATTTTGCCTCTCTGTACGCGCCGGCCATATAAAGAATTTCATAAAGTTGTCACTCTTATGCTTTTAAGCATTTACCACATTGACATCATTGATTTTTTTAAAAATAAGCATATATGGCATCAGCAGTGGTGGCTGCTTGCCCAAAAGGGGAGAGAGGAACGAAGGCGTAGGCAAGCACTCTTTTCATCATTTAAAATACTCAACACCGTCATGGACATAATCACATAAGAGAGAAAACACCACATCATTAATATCTGGTTCTTGTGGAGGCGCTGGCTTATTTTGTTTTCTCCTTTAACCAATTTCACGTTCTGTCCATACCAATCTTACGCATTAAAGTTCTTTTCTTCTTATCACTCTCTTTTTCCAATTTTTTAATTTTAGATTGACTTTCATTTTTTTCTCTTATATTTTTAGAATAATTCTAAAGTAAAAAGGGCAAAAAAATGTTGAAATCGTTTTTTTCATTTGTAAAACGAAAAGCATTATCTTTTCGTTCGGCACAAAAAACGATTATTCAAGCGCTTAAAACAAAAAAACACCACGCGGCTCTCTATTTAAAATACGCAAAAGTTTTAGCACCTTATTCCTCTAAGCAAGCAGCCATTTTTAAAGCAATGGGCATCCAGGAGCTTGAAAATTATAGGCGTCTTCTGTGTCTTTCTTGCAACAATCGAGCAAGAACTATGGACTCGCTGTGTGCACAGCCTTCTCTTGTCACAAGTGCAACAACAAGCAACCCGCATCCTATAAGTTCTCAAACAAAAACGGCAAATAAAAACACAAAAAAGCCATCAAAAACACAAAAACAGATCCTTTTGACATGGATTCAACCTGGTCTTGCAGGTTTAATGGATGGATCTGTATCCACTCTAGCCCCGATTTTTGCTGCGGCCTTTGCCACAGGAGATACCCACCAAACTTTTTTGATAGGGCTCTCTGCTTCGGTTGGTGCAGGTCTTTCGATGGGTTTTACAGAAGCAGCCCATGACGATGGAAAATTATCAGGACGTGGTTCTCCCTTTAAAAGGGGTCTTGCCAGCGGCATCATGACAACGTTAGGAGGATTAGGGCACACGCTTCCTTATTTGATCCACTCTTTTTATGTCGCAACAGTGATTGCATTTATTATTGTTTTTTTCGAACTCTGGGCCATAGTTTGGATTCAAAATAAATTTATGTCGACTCCTTTTTGGCGCGCATCATTACAGGTTATCATTGGTGGTGCTCTTGTTTTTGCCACGGGCATTCTCATTGGCAGCGTTTGAAAGGTGTGCACAACCACACCCGCACTGGGGACAACCAGCCGTCTATGCACCTTACCGACTTGTTTTATGAGCGGCTTTTGCTAAAGTAGTGTTTATATTTTAGATCTGTTATTTTGGGAATGTCTCGACCATGCCTCACACGCAAGCCAATGCACACCTCGACAACCAAGAGAATGCTTTTTCCTCCCCTATCTCCCCTCAATCTTCACGGCCAGTAACTTTATCGATCGAGCGTCTTGAGCATGGAAAAGGCTTAGAACTTCCTCATTATGCCACAGCTGGCTCTGCTGGTCTTGATCTACGCGCAGCACTTGGTGAAGAAGAAACGGTTGTGCTTTCACCTGGACAACGTGCACTTATTCCAACGGGGCTCGTTTTTCATCTTCTCCCCGGGTTTGAAGCACAAATCCGTCCACGTTCAGGCTTAGCCTTAAAGCATGGCATCACCTGTTTAAACACGCCTGGAACAATTGATAGCGATTACCGTGGGGAAGTTAAAGTTCTTCTCATCAATTGTGGAGAAGAAGACTTTACCATTGAACGAGGCATGCGCATTGCACAAACCGTTATCGCACCGGTTATTCAAGTTAATGTTTGCGCATTTGAACCGGATGAAAAAGTGCAGATACAAAGCAATGCGGGAGGTCGAGGAACAGGGGGATTTGGTTCAACAGGACAGACTTAAACAATACTTGGGATAAGCAGCACATGGTGCGAAAAGCAACAGGTGTGTTGTCATCAAGATAAGGCGTATAGCTTACAATGGGTCTTGTTTTTTCATCTTCTCCCCGGGTTTAAAGCACAAATCCATCCACGTTCAGGTTTAGCTTTAAAGCATGGCATCACCTGTTTAAACACGCCTGAAACAATTGATAGCGCTTACTGTAGTAAAGTTAAAGTTCTTCTCATCAATTGTGGAGAAGAAAGCTTTACCATTGAACGAGGCATGCGCATTGCGCAAACGGTCATCGCGCCGGTTATTCAAGGGGATGTTTGTGCATTTGAACCGGACGAAAAGCGCATGTCCACGGCAATGCGAAAAATCGGAGAAGCAAAAGACCAAAAGAATTTTGCTGCAATGAGAAAGACTGCAAGAGTAAACGGGCAAGTCCCGTACATTACGGGAGAGGAGAAGGGTGTTCCATTGTAGGACTGGTGGAACTGTTGACCACATAGTCTGATGCACGCACTGCAGCCCCCCCTTGCACATCTCCCCCAGTATTCCCCGTTGTATTATCTGCTACGGTATTTGGCGTCCCCACCGCTCCATGACTTGCTGGATTTTTTGCCACAACATTGGAAGATTTTTGCAATCCCATAAGACCGACTTTCGTATAGCCGGCATTTCGTATTTGATTAAGCAAATCCACAACAGCCCCATACTCGATTTCGCTATCGGCTTTAATCAAAATTTTTGTCTCTTTGTTTTGGTTTGTTTCCTTCAACAAGGTTTCCCTAAACGCTGTTTGGCTGATAAGAGTCTCACCAACATAAAGCGAATGATCTTTTTGCAAAGTCACATAAAGAGGCTCATCAGGTTGGATCACCGAAGGAGCTTGGGTTATGGAGGGCAGTTGAACGGGAATAACAGATGTTGCCAACGGTGCAGCCACCATAAAAACAATAAGCAACACCAAAACAACATCAATAAAAGGGGTTACATTAATTTCGTTGTGCAACCCACTCTCATCGAAATCCCAATCATCATTAAATCCTGCCTTCATTTTTTATGACTTTTCTGTTTTCTATGTCTATCGAGTTCACGGCTCAAGAGCCTTTCCAGTGCAGCGGCAATATCGCCTAAATCATTGCGATAACTACTCAAAGCACGCATGAGACTGTTATACATCACAACGGCGGGAATAGCTACAAAAAGCCCCACAGCTGTTGCCAATAAGGCTTCGGCAATTCCAGGAGCAACCACATCGAGCCGAGTTGTTTGCGACTGTGCAATACCGATAAAAGAATTCATGATCCCCCAAACCGTTGCGAAAAGACCAACAAAGGGCGCAATAGCACCAATAGTTGCAAGAACAGTGCTTCCACATGCAACACGCCTTGTAGCAGCTAACAAGCAGCGTGACAAAAGCGAATGAACCCTCTCCTTTACACCCTCATTCATATCACGCGTAATTTCTTCATACCGATTGACCTCCTCATAAAACAGGGGATATTCATCAGCAACGGTTTGTGTCTCTTTTTTCACCCCTTGTTTTACACTGGCTCTTTCACCAGAGCCTTCACCGCCCCCTTCAGTTCCAGAAAAATGAAGCTGTTGTGTAGAAAGATAGACTTCTTTAAGGACTTCTTTTAGAAAAAACACACCGGCTCCTTTGCTCTCTTTCAAGCTAGCAGCTAAACGCGTGAGAGTTTGCGCATGAAGAGTCAATTGCAGTTCGTAACGCGCTCTTCGTTTTGCCAAAGTAATTTCAACGATTTTGACAAAAGCAATTGTCCAAGAAACAAGAGAAGCAAACAACAAAAGAAGAAGAACGGCTTTTACAACAAAATCAGCCGCCATAAACATAGAAAAAAGGGAAAGATCATGTGCTGCAAATACAGCAGATGTGCTCTCTAAGGGTACTGTCTTAGATTCCATTTCTGTCTCATACGGTTGTAGTTTTCTATTTTAATCTTACAGCTGTGCCATCATCCCCCGTAGCATCGACTTTTCTAAAATGCCATGTCCCTCTTAATATCACTCTGTATTCGTCTTAAGAAATAAAGCTTGATAAATCAAGTGTAGTTTTATTTCAGGAAACATCTCTTTCAAGAGGGATTTTTAAAGAAATTTTTCTCTCTACATCTCCAAGGAAATTGATCGCACCACAAGACTTCAAAAACAAGATGCATATTTTATTAATAGTTTTATTTATCAAGATAATTTATGGAATACCCTCTCAATCTGTACACCAAAATATAACACTATTTTTTCACTTCACAGCCTCTGTTTCAAAGGCATTAAAAAAAACCATTTTCTTACCCCTCGTAAAAATCCATACACCACACACGGGTAACATCTGTTAAAAGATAACACACCATATCTAAAAGATAACACACCATATCGCCCCCAGACAAAATAGAGAGCAACATTGAAATCTCACCAACATCACGATGGAATTGTTTTATTCTTTCACAAGTGTAAGAACAGGGATGCACAATAAATTTTTGGTCCCCCACTTCAAAGACAAAATAAATTTAACAAGCAAGCAAACTTTATTTTATGCAAAACGCTTCTCAATTGAACAAAGAGAGGGAACTAAAAAAGCCGTTTGACGTTACCAAAGCAGTGAATTTTTACTCCAAAGCAAATGATCACTATGAACACACAAACACTAAGTAAAATGATGCGTTTAGAGAGGAAAAGAGTATCATGGCAAACAATAAACTAACCGAGAAAAATAAACCAGCAGCCGAAAAAGATCTCCAAGGACAGCTAGAGAAGCTCCGCGGTGAAATTTCGAGCATCACCACAGCCTTAACAGATGTTGGTGCAAAAAAACTGAACACTGCCAAAAACAAGGCAGAAGAATTGTATAACTCAGCGAAGGAAAACGGTGAAGATATTCTCTCTCAAGCGAAAGAAAAAATCACTGAACTTGAGGAAACCATGAATCACCATGTTCGTAAAAATCCTGGCAAAAGTGTTTTATTTGCAGCAGGTGTTGGTTTTATTCTTGCTCAAATATTGCGTCGCTAATCAATGCATAAGTTTATCACTCCTCTTTTAAACCACCTTGTTGGTGGAGGTCTTAAAAGCACAGTCAAGCAAGTACGTCTTCAAGCAATTTTCTATGGGTTTATAGGCGTTGCATTATTGATGTCGCTACTGTTTTTATGCATCCTTGGCTTTATTGCGTTATGTTCGATTATGAATCCGCTTGCAGCAGCGAGTACGATGTTCTTCATTTGGCTTTTTCTTGCAGGCTTAGGAGTTTTCATAAGCCGCATTCTCAAAGCTTATCAACACTACGATCAGCAAAAGAAATCGGAAGAACAACGCCATAAACTTATGACAGATGCAACACTTTCCGGCATTACGTTTTTAAGCCAACATCTCCCTTTTGCCAAATTGGGCATTCCAGTGCTTGGAATTGCGAGCTATTTTCTGTGGAAAAAAGATAAAAAAGACCGCTTTTCAGACTAAGATATGCAATCCTAAACTTCTAACCCCCTGGTGTTTTCTTTCATTTGAGAGGAAACACCTTTTTCATTTCCTTTCCACCGATATTGTCGTGAGATTAACCTTAAAAGGTTAATCTTTAGTTCTCGAAAAGGAAATATAATGACACCACATCATTTTCACCATCCCATTCGCAAAAATATTTTTATCATTCTGTGCACGATAAAAGCATCATGAGAATATTCAGCACATTGAAGCGATCATATATTCCGCATTATCTGCGTTATTCTTCTATGGTGTTGACACCTTTCAACAACCAAACTGCTGAAAATCTCCCCCTTTTGAAAGGGCATCATAAGAGATGAACACATCCATCATCTCTCTCCCGACAGCATTTAGAACTTCTTCCTCACCACTCTCAACCCTCATGCAGATAACCGGCTCGGTTCCCAAACAAGCCCCACACCTCCACACCCTCTTGGCGCAAAAGACAACGAAATTTTTCTGCAAGCCTATCAAAAATATTCACGATTCCTAAAGGGAAGCGTCCCCTTTTGAACGGGCGTCATAATGGATGAGTACATCCATCATCTCCGTCACAACAGCATTGAGAGCTTCTCGTTCATCACCTTCGGCCATAATGCGGATAACCTGCTCGGTTCCAGAAGCACGGATAACCAAACGTGCTTTTTTCCCCAAACGCTGCGTTGCTTGATCTATTGCCGTTTTGACCGGATCTTTTTTCAGTACATTTTTGTTGTTAATCGTGACATTTTTTAAAATTTGTGGCACAGGTTCAAACCGTTTACACAAGTAGCTCATAGGGCTTTGACTTTCTTGCATACAAGCTAAAATTTGCAAAGCAGCCACCAGCCCATCACCCGTTGTACCAAAATCACTGAGCACAATATGCCCGGAAGCTTCACCACCAACATTATAGCCCTTTTGGCGCATTGCATCGACAACATAGCGATCCCCAACATTTGTTCGCACAAGTTCCAAGCCTTTGCTCCCCAAGAAGCGCTCAAGTCCAAGATTCGACATAACAGTTGCTACAACACCATTACACTGTAACCGTCCGGTTTTATGCCAGTTTTCAGCAATCACAGCGATCAACTGATCCCCATCAATTGTTTGGGCTTTTTCATCAACAAGGAGAACACGATCACCATCACCATCAAGAGCAATCCCCACATCGGCACGCACTTCATGAACTTTCTTTTTTAAAGAAGCCAAATCGGTTGATCCACATTGTTGATTAATATTGGTACCATTTGGCGTATCGTTAATTGCAAAGACCTCGGCTCCCAATTCCCATAAAGCACGTGGAGCAGCTTTATAAGCAGCGCCATTGGCGCAATCTACAACGATCCGCAAAGCATCCAAACGAACATCACGGGGCAGAGTTCTCTTAGCATATTCTATATAACGATAAATGTCGCCCTCGACCCGTTTTGCATAGCCAATCTCAGCACAACTTGCTAGGGATTTTGAAAGATCTGTATCGATCAATTGCTCAATTTTTGCTTCCATATCATCGGAAAGCTTAAAACCATCAGGACCAAAAAGTTTAATTCCATTATCATAGAAGGGATTATGAGAAGCAGAAATCATCACTCCAAGATCAGCACGCAAAGAGCGACAAAGCATAGCAACAGCAGGCGTTGGCACAGGTCCCAACAAAAAAGCCTCCATTCCTGCAGCCGTAAATCCCGATACCAAAGCATTTTCCAACATATAGCCAGATAATCGGGTATCCTTGCCAATCACCACACGACGCGATTGTCGTTGTGAGCGAAATAAGACCCCCACAGCCATCCCCACTTTCATGGCAAAATCTGGTGTCATAGGAAAGACATTTGCTTTCCCCCGAATTCCATCTGTACCAAAATATTTTTGTGCCATGCCTCTTTCCTTTATTCACACTTCTTCTTTTGCAGCTCTATTGGAAGAGAATCTCCAATACAGCGAAATCCCTCATGTGATAAGATCATTTGCACCCCTTCATTCTTTCATATTTTAAACAATCAAGACGCACACCATACCCGTCAACGAGAATAAATCTCTGCTTCCATCACCAATACCCCTCCTACAAATTATGCTTCTACTTCTCCTACATGAAGCAAGACCATCCTCCTACATGCTTAACGCATACGATGCCTGTAAATAAAATCAAAGGAGATCTCTACAGCCTTTACGCACACACATTGTAAACCGTCCAACACCAACGGCTTGATCATGCACATAAGGCAAGCATGCAAATCACGAACACTCCTGCTTATACACCTTCCCTTATATTGCTTAGAAGGCGCAAACCCACTGCTTGCGCCTCTCCAAGAAAATTTACTGCGTATTTTCTCCAAGATATGCTCATTCAAGTGTCATGAGAAGGTTTCTGTTTTCCTTTATCCTGTTTGGTAGCATTTTTTTCAGTACTGGCTTTACTTTTAGAACGATTGACTGCTTTTGTGATACTTTTTGTGTTTTGCGTTTTTTTTTCAGCTCCATGAGACTGTGTTTCTTCAAACTTGGCATCACTGGATTTGGCATCATTGGATTTTGATGTTTCCTTTCCAACTTTTACCGGTGCGTTTCCCGCTTCTGTTTTATCAGAATCGGTTTCATCCGCATCTTTTCTTTTAACATCCGTTTTACCAGTGTCTATTTTACCAGTGTCTATTTTCTCCGCGTTTGTTGTATCAGACTCTACCTTCATTGCTCCAGTCTTAGGCACAGAGGAAATACGTGGAGAAGCGATTTCATCTTTTTGTGTTCGTGAAGGAGGCTTTCCTGCAATGACCTCGTTAATTTCAGCGCCTGTTAAGGTTTCATATTCCAACAAACCTTGCGCCAAAGCGAACCATTCTTTTTTCTTTGCTTTCAAAATATTGGTTGCACTTTTATAGGCATCATCAATGAGTTTACGCACTTCCATATCGATCATACGTGCTGTTTCCTCAGAGACATTTTGTGTACGTGCAACGGAATGCCCTAAAAAGACTTCATCCTGATTATCACCATAGGCAACATTGCCAAGCAGGTCAGAAAACCCCCACCGTGTGATCATAGCACGTGCTAATTTTGTTGCTTGTTCAATATCGGAAGAAGCACCGGATGTGATATTTTCCTTACCAAATTTCAACTCTTCGGCCACGCGTCCTCCCATCATAATGGCCAACCGAGAAATCATCCATCGATAACTCATGGAATAACGATCACCTTCAGGCAATTGCATCACCATTCCCAAAGCTCTCCCTCTTGGCACGATGGTCGCTTTATGGACAGGATCAGCAACAGGTACATTGAGCGCCACGATAGCGTGTCCTGCTTCGTGATAAGCGGTGAGTTCTTTTTCTTCTTGTGTCATAGCGGTTGAGCGACGTTCAGCCCCCATCATCACCTTATCTTTTGCATCTTCAAATTCTTGCATAGTCACAACTCTTTTATTGCGGCTAGCAGCCATGAGAGCAGCTTCATTGACAAGGTTCATCAGATCAGCTCCAGAAAAACCTGGTGTTCCCCTTGCTAAAATTTTCAGATCAACATTAGGGGCCAAAGGCACGTTGCGCACATGTACCTTCAAGATCTGCTCACGTCCAGAAACATCAGGATTTGGCACAACCACCTGCCGATCAAAACGCCCTGGTCTTAACAAAGCAGGGTCGAGCACATCGGGACGATTCGTTGCGGCAATGAGAATAATGCTTTCATTGGGCTCAAAACCATCCATTTCAACAAGCAGCTGGTTTAAAGTTTGCTCACGTTCGTCGTTTCCACCCCCCAGTCCAGCACCACGATGGCGTCCCACAGCGTCGATTTCATCAATAAAGATGATACAGGGGGCATTTTTTTTAGCCTGTTCGAACATATCGCGCACGCGGCTTGCCCCAACACCCACAAACATTTCGACAAAATCGGACCCTGAAATGGTAAAGAATGGCACATTGGCTTCGCCTGCCACAGAGCGTGCTAGCAAGGTTTTACCAGTTCCTGGAGGACCAACGAGCAAAACGCCTCGTGGGATACGTCCCCCTAGGCGTTGAAATTTTTGTGGTTCACGTAAAAATTCGACAATTTCCTGGAGATCCTGCTTTGCTTCTTCAACACCTGCGACATCCTGAAAAGTCACGCGGCCCTGTGCTTCATTGAGCAGTTTTGCTTTTGATTTTCCAAATCCCATCGCCCCACGTGATCCATTTTGCATTTGGCGCATAAAGAAGACCCACGCCCCAACGATAATAATAACAGGGAGTAAAGAAAAGAGAAGATTGAGGAAGATACTATTGCCAGAGCTTTCAGGAATAGCTCTAACATTCACATTTTTGTTTTCTAATTTTTGTATCAAGCCTGGATCTCGTGGAGCATAGGTTGAAATAGCTCTATGTTCGATAGTTTGTCCTGTTAATTTTTGACCTTGAATGGTTACAGATTTCAGTTCATTATTCTCAACTTTTTGCAAAAATTCGGAATAAGAGATCTCTCTACCTCCAGAACGTTGGCTATCTCCATTAAAGAGAGAAAACGATACAATCAGAATCAAGGCAATAACCCCCCAAATGAGGAGAGAGCGGTAATTGGAATTCATATTCGGCCCACTTAATCAAGTATAGATTTCAAATAGTTCCTTTTAACATATAACCTTGTCTGTTCCTTGCCAAGGTATGAAAGGATGTTTATTGTATTTTAAGAGTAATTTTTCTTTATCTTTTCACCTCAATATTAAAAAAAGGTTCCACAACATTGACGAGATCGATATCTTCGCGTGACAAAAGCCAATCAAAAGGCGCCATAATCCGCTTTATAATGATATTTTGATGAAAAAGATCTTGATCACTCAATTCTGGAATATCGCATCCTTTATGATTTGAGATCATCAGCAACGATTTTAAAGAAGGAAAATGAGGATTTTTAAGATCAATAGAACTGTTTTGCAACAAAGATTTCAGCTGTTTCAAACCTGCTGCTCCAACCTTAACGGCCTCGGCTCCATGATTGGTAATCTGATAGCGCCCATCCCATAAAAAATTTTTCCCAGGTTCAATGATTGTCTCTTTCATGTTTCGAGATTCGCGCCAAAGAGTAATTCCGTTTTTGTTATATTCAATGACAGAGCGCGCATAAGTAAAGCGCTGCTTTTCTGGTGCGTGGAGACAGAGCCTTTGGTTAAGAGTAATCAATTTTTGCACAGGAAGCAAATAAAAACCTCCTCCCATCAACACAGCAAAGAGTCCAACAACAAAGGGAAAACCTGGATGGTGCTGTAAAAATGGTACAGGCTTTGCAATAAAACAACGTCCATATTCAACAGTGATATCCAGAGCCAAAATTAAATCGGCAATAATTTTTGCTTGTTGACGACGCCTCAGCGTAGCTTCATGAACCCTTTGCCCAATAACAGCAAGTTTTTTGTGCTGAAGGGATTGACGCACACGCACGCGTTCAAAATTGCGATCTTCATTGGTGGGATCATCGATCCATGTTTTGCCCTTTAAGCACAAATAAGCACGCAATGTGTTGCGTTTTACACCAAGAAGCGGACGAATCAAGCGTATTTCTCGACAGAGCAATGATTCACGTGGGATACAAGATAAACCACGCGTATACATTAACCCATCATTTTTTTCAGCAATAAGGTAGCTTTTTTGCGCAATATTTTTTTCTGCATAATTGCTATCACGCATGCTTACAAAGGCTCGTTGCTGCCTCTCTTCTGTATCCTTCTGAAGACGCTGATAGCGCATCTGGTAAGTTTCAACCTGATCGTTGAGCGTATGTCCTGTCATAATAAGCGTTGCACCTTGTTTTTGCGCTTCTTTAAACAAGAGATTATAGCGTGCACTACGAGCACTTGAAGCGATATGCGTCTTTGGTTTTTTGCCTTCCCACCGCACAATGCTGTGTTTAATGCGATGGGCACAACAAATTTCTGCAACGGTTAAAGCTTCACAAGCTGATTCTTCACGTAATTGATGATCAACAGTGACAGCAATTATTTCCGGAGGAACAGAGAGCGTTTTTAAATGGTCTTTGACTAAAAACAGCAAAGCCAAAGAATCACTCCCTCCTGAAACCGCAAGGATCACTTTTTGACACTGGATAAAATCCGATGTTTTAAAGAGATTTCCTGCTAGTCTAATGCACACCGTTAACGGCCTCATTTCTTTTTAGAGGTTTACAAAAAATAGATTCTAATGTTTTAGAGTATTTTGCTTTTTTCGCAACCAGGGCACAAGCCTCTTTATTCGGCTCAAGAGCAACCATACTTCTTGCCAATTTTAGCAAAATTTCAGAAGTATAGAGTTTCTTTTTGTCTGTATACCACGCGCTAAGATAAACTTGTGCTGCTTCATGATAACGCTTTTGTCCCAACAAAGCTTCTGCCAACCAAAACAAAGTATCATCACGTAAAGGATCTTTTTTATAACGTTGTTGAAAAGCACAAAAGGCTTTCTCGGCTTCAACATAGTTGGCAGAACGAATAAAGTCATAACCTTGCTTATACAATTCTTTAGAAGAAAGAAGAGAGGAATCCTTACCCTGCTGCGATTCCACATTATTTTTTCCTTTATGCACCTTCTCTAAACGGTTATAAACTTCCTGCAAATGATTTTCTATTTCCTTTGCATCTTTATGCACTTCCCTCAGATGTTGATCAGCTTTTTGCAAATGCTCATGCATTTTCTGCGCATGACTTTCATGATCATGGCTCTCCACTTTAGCATCATGGCTTTCTCCATTAGCAATATTGTTCTGATCATCTTTTGTACGATGCTCTTGCACGCCTTTTTCTTTTACAGTCTGCAAATTTTTATCCAAAGATGCGCGCTCAAAAGCACATGAATAAACAGAAGAGCTTTTTTTATCAAAAAGCCGGTGGAATTGCCTTTGCACAGTCTTCAAACTATTATGTTCAAGTACTGCTTGTATATTATGCAAAAGTTTATCTAAATCATAATCTTTAAACAGAACCTTCTGATTTTCTAAAATAAACTCTCCACTTTGAGTCATTCCCTGAAAAGAAGACATACCCGCAGCTTTTTCTCCAGCACTATCGGCCGCTTTATTCACCGCATCGGCGGCTTGTTCCGCGGCACTATCGGCCGCTTTATTCACCGCATCGGCTGCTTCTTTCGCAGCACTATCGGTCGCTTTATTCACCGCATCGGCTGCTTCTTTCGCAGCACTATCGGTCGCTTTATTCACCGCATCGGCGGCTTGTTCCGCGGCACTATCGGTCGCTTTATTCACCGCATCGGCGGCTTGTTCCGCGGCACTATCGGTCGCTTTATTTACCGCATCGGCTGCTTCTTTCGCGGCACTACCGGTCGCTTTATTCACCGCATCGGCGGCTTGTTCCGCGGCACTATCGGTCGCTTTATTTACCGCATCGGCTGCTTCTTTCGCGGCACTACCGGTCGCTTTATTTACCGCATCGGCTGCTTCTTTCGCAGCACTATCGGTCGCTTTATTCACCGCATCGGCGGCTTGTTCCGCGGCACTATCGGTCGCTTTATTTACCGCATCGGCTGCTTCTTTCGCGGCACTACCGGTCGCTTTATTCACCGCATCGGCTGCTTCTTTCGCAGCACTATCGGCCGCTTTATTCACCGCATCGGCGGCTTGTTCCGCGGCACTATCGGCCGCTTTATTCACCGCATCGGCGGCTTGTTCCGCGGCACTATCGGCCGCTTTATTCACCGCATCGGCGGCTTGTTCCGCGGCACTATCGGCCGCTTTATTCACCGCATCAGCTGTTTCTTCTCCAATACCATTAGCTTTACGCGCCGCATCAGTAGCCTTTTCCACTGCCTTATTCGCCGCATCAGAAGCCGAATCATCTTTAGAATACTGAGAAAACCACCGCGCTGCACTTTGAACAGATGAAGCAGAACACGCTATGAGGACAGCCATACAAAAGGCAGTTCTCCAATTTTTTTTATGACATATCGACATACTTTTCTCCCCTTACAGAGTCAATTTTTAATAACCGTTCATAGTATTAAGTGTTGTAACAGCGCGACGATTTTGGTTCCAACAGGAAATATCATCACACACCGCTACAGGTCTCTCTTTTCCATAAGAAATTGTTTGAATCCGTTGCGTAGACACACCAAGAGAAACCAAATAGTTACGCACAGCAACAGCACGACGCTGTCCCAGTGCCAAATTATATTCACGCGTACCCCGCTCATCAGCATGACCTTCGATCATGATAGAATAATGAGGATAACGAAGCAACCATTCTGCCTGGCGCATTAAAACACGTTCAGCATCAGAATCAATTGAAGAAGAATCGAGACTAAAAAAAACACGATCTCCAACATTAACGGTAAATTCTTGTCCCGAACCCAGCATTGCTTGATTAAAACCCGCCCCATTTGAATAAGCGCCGTTCATACCGTTGAGTGCACCGCTATGTCTTTTTCCACACCCCAGCAAAGACAATGAAAAAAAGAGGACCACAGCTAAGGGATGAAAAATAATATTTCTAGTAGAGTGCATAAACTGATTCTCCTTATTATAAACGTGAAAATTGAAAGGATATATTCTTTCAAAAGCACTTCAAGAATAGTTACTAATTCCTAATGAAGAAAAAATTTCTTATTTTTTCCCTTATTTTTTTAAATCTGCATCACTTTTTTCCCCAGCCTTTCAACACCAATGAGAAATTGCTCTTACGCTTAAACCGTGTACCCTCTGTTTATGCATTATCATCCTGACGGTTTTTCTGCAGCGCATTCAGTTTTGCAAAAACTTTATCAGCATCAAAACTCTTATTAGGATCATTTTTCATTTGATCTTCATGAAGAGCAACATTTTCTGTCACTGATGCGGGAAGCAAAGATCTATCTTCTTCTGCAGCAATAGGACGATTTTTTGCAGCACGTTGGAGTTCGAAATCCAAATCAATTTGTGAACACAACCCTAGCCCTACAGGATCGAGAGAAACCAAGTTAGCGCTATTCCAATGTGTTCTGAGGCGAATTTGTTCAATGGTTGCTTTTGTTGTTCCAATCAACCGCGCAATCTGCGCATCTTTCAACTCGGGATGATTGGTCACCAACCACAAGATACCATTTGGACGATCTCGGCGTCGAGAAAGAGGGATATAGCGTGCACCTTTACGTTTTTTTTCGGGGATACGTACCTTAGACTCGGAAATTCTCAAACGTGCGGTTTGGTCGGCCTCTACCCGGGCGATTTCACTACGTGTCAACTGCCCAGAGCTAATTGGATCCAGACCTTTAATACCATGAGCAGCTTCGCCATCAGCAATAGCTTTCACTTCCAACACATGCAATTTACAAAATTCTGCAATCTGATCAAAAGAAAGCGCGGTGTTATCAACCAGCCAAACAGCTGTAGCTTTGGGCATCAAAAGTTGCGTTGCCATTTTTATAATATCCTCTCACTTTGCCTCTTTATTTAAAGATTGAGGCAGGTTATTGCTCACTCTAGAGCACTGGAACCTTTAGTTTTGCACATCAGGCTTTTCTCTCCACTTTTAATAAAGTGAGTCATGGAATAAACCAATTTTGCCATGAAGTTATATTCTTTAATATAGCCTGATTTTTAATGAACGACAAGATATCTGCCTCATTATGATCCTCAACAGACTGTCTTTACCTTTAAAGTGAATTTTCTTATAAAGGGTTTATTTGATCATTTCACCTTATTATTGCGGCACATTTATTTTGGTGGGGTGCATGTTTTATCGCCTTGAATTGAGGAACACCCCAACGAAAAAGAAAGCCGCAAAACTGGAAGGAAAACTATGGCAGGCCATTCACAATTTAAAAATATTATGCATCGTAAAGGGCGTCAAGATGCGATGCGCTCGAAAATATTTTCTAAGCTTGCACGCGAAATTACTGTTGCAGCCAAACAAGGCGCCCCTGATCCAGCCATGAATCCACGCTTAAGGCTCGCCGTCCAAAATGCCAAAGCACAGTCGATGCCGAAAGACAACATTGAGCGTGCGATTAAGAAAGCTTCAGGTGGTGATGTCGAAAATTATGATGAAGTGCGCTATGAAGGATATGGTCCAGGTGGTATTGCCGTCATTGTTGAAGCTTTAACAGATAACCGCAACCGTACTGCTTCAAACGTGCGCGCTGCCTTTACCAAATCTGGTGGTGCGCTTGGAGAAACAGGATCGGTTAGCTTTATGTTTAATCGAATTGGTGAAATAATTTATAAACTGGAAGCAGGAACATCGGACCACATCATGGATGCTGCAATCGAAGCGGGTGCTGAAGATGTGCAATCAGAAGAGACCGGACATCATATCACATGTGCATTTGAAGATCTTGGTGAAGTTTCTAAAATTCTTGAAGCAAAACTTGGTGAAGCAGAATCAATCAAAACGATTTGGAAAGCCACAACCCTAGCGCCAATAGATGAAGAAAAAGCTTTATCCGTTTTACGCCTTATTTCAACCTTAGAAGAAGATGATGATGTGCAAAATGTTTATGCCAATTTTGACGTGAGTGATGAAATCTTGGCAAAACTGTCTGGTTAATCTCCATACAACCATGACCGTGTGTACTTTGTTTTCCATAAAAGCCCTGCTTATTGCCTACACAACAACATAATCACCTTTCATTTTCCCACAACAAATCCAAAGGCCTCGCTCTTGAAGCGGGGCATCTCATAAAGGTTCTCAAATATTTTCAACAAAAAGCATAAAAATTTTCTGGTAATTTTTTTCAAAGAACTCTTGTCTCAAAAACATGATCGCCCAAAAAAATTTCACCATTAAAGTTTTCCGGTACAGAGCACAGAAAATGTGGTGTAAAACTTCAAAACACATTCAGAGCAATCGAATGTGAAGAGAGTAAACCAATTTTCTCTTACCCCATAACAATCCCTGTAGTTGCACGGGTCTCACGGATTTTACGGTTTTTCATCCAGCGCCTTGTCTTACTGTAGAGTGAGCAAAGGCGACCATGCTGGATCAGAAGCATCATTGGGTGTGGGTAATTGGCGTTCATTGCGTCCAGTAATGTCAATCGTATAAATTTTTGGACCCATGCCGGGATTTTTGCGAAAGAACATCAATACACGACCATTAGGAGCCCACGTTGGCCCTTCATTGTGAAACCCTGTGGTTAAAATCCGCTCTCCTTGCCCATCAGGGTGCATAACACCGATAGAAAATTGTCCCTCTAATTGTTTTGTAAAGGCGATATAATCGCCCTTTGGAGACCAAATGGGTGTAGAATAGCTTCCTTCCCCTGAAGAAATACGTTGGATATTGCTCCCATCCGCATCCATTGTATAGATTTGCGGTTTTCCGCTGCGGTCTGATGAAAAGGCAATTTTTGTTCCATCGGGCGAATAAGAAGCTGATGTGTCAATGGCTGCAGTTGTTGTAATCCTAGTCATTGTGCGAGTCCGTAAATCCATGGTATAAAGGTTTGCGCTCCCGTCATTTTGCAACAAACTCATGATGACCTTTTGTCCATCAGAAGAAAAACGTGGAGCAATTGTCATATTGTTAAAAGCTCCTATCAACTCCCTTTGCCCCATTTCAATTTGTTGCAAGTAAACATGGGGCACTTGCTTATGCTCATAAGCCATATAGGTAATTTCTTGTCGTTTGGGGGAAAAACGGGGTGTAAGAATCAACTCATTGCCGTCAGACATATAGATCAAATTTGCTCCATCTTGATCCATAATTGCTAAGCGTTTAATACGCGCATTTTGCGGACCTGTTTCATCTATAAAAGCGACCCGTGTATCAAAATATCCACTTTCTCCTGTCATCTCACTATAGATCTCATCTGCGATCATATGTGCAACCCGGCGCCAATGTTCCGTTGCAGTATAAAAACGCCGTCCTTTGCGTTGCTGCTTTCCAAAGACGTCCCATAAACGAAAATCGACTCTCAATCGCCCATCGGATTCTCTGATAACTTGTCCGGTCACCAAACCTTGCGTTTTTATTGCTGCCCAATGAGAAAAATTCGGTTGTTTGTTAGGATTGGAGATTTTTTCAAAAAAACTTGTTTTATTAAGAGGTAAAAAAAGTCCTGACCGTTCAAGATCAGCTGTCACCACGGCAGTTATTTTAGATCCAATCGAATCATGAGAAATAAAATCTGTAATTGCAATGGGAATGGGGTTAAAATCAGCATTCGCAATAGTGCCTTTTAGTTGTGCATAAACCGGTGAAAAATTCGAAAGCCACAAACCGAAAGTGACAATAAACCAAGAAAAAAATTTATGTCTTGTTATAGTCATCATGGAATGCATCCTTTCTTTGGAAGAAAAATATTGTTGTATTTTACTGTATTATCCCTTGAAGGGGATCAACATCAAAATCGAAACCCTGCCCCCACAAATCATACTGATCACGTGGAAGATCGGCATAAGGCTGGCATGAAAAAACCGCTGCATATACCTGTCTTATCATAATGGCTTGCTGGCTCTGTGCACCACTTAAGGGGTCAATGATAGGATCTCCTATAACCATTCCTGCACGGTTTAGGTAAAATCGCAAACGCACAGCCGGACGATCTTTTAAATCACCACCAAGCGCCACAAGTTTAAGTTTTTGTTGAATACATCCCCCTACGATGCTAACCAATGTTTGTGCCATTTTTGTGGTATCACCAATATTTTTTCTTGCTCCTAAAGCTTCTGGTGAATCAGAGCGTTTTGCACCACCTCCTTGGGTGCGTGCACGATTAAGCAAATTATTTTCTTCCATTGCCAAAATATCCTCAATAGACTCATCAATTCTTTGGTAATTTTTCTTTTTCTCAGCTTGCACATTTTTTGGAGCAGATTTTTTGTCAGGTTTTGGCTTAAACTGTGGAAAAGGAGATTTATCTGGTAGTGTAATTTGAGGAGCTTCTTGACGTGCTGGTGTTTTTTCTACAGGCACTTTTTCCACCTCGACAGCTTCCACCATCTTCTCTAAAGGCGCCTTTGTCATAACCTCTGGAACAGCTTCCGCCATCTTCTCTAAAGGCGCCTTTGTCATAACCTCTGGAACAGCTTCCGCCATCTTCTCTAAAGGCGCCTTTGTCATAACCTCTGGAACAGCTTCCGTCATCTTCTCTAAAGGCGCCTTTGTCATAACCTCTGGAACAGCTTCCACCATCTGCTCTAAAGGCGCCTTTGTCATAACCTCTGGAACAGCTTCCGCCATCTTCTCTAAAGGCGCCTTTGTCATAACCTCTGGAACAGCTTCCACCATCTGCTCTAAAGGCGCCTTTGTCATAACCTCTGGAACAGCCTCCGCCATCTTCTCTAAAGGCGCCTTTGTCATAACCTCTGGAACAGCCTCCGCCATCTTCTCTAAAGGCGCCTTTGTCATAACCTCTGGAACAGCTTCCGTCATCTTCTCTAAAGGCGCCTTTGTCATAACCTCTGGAACAGCTTCCGTCATCTTCTCTAAAGGTAGCTCTATTTTTGTTTTTGACAATTCTTGTTCTGTAAGTTCTGGTAAAGATTCTTCGGGTGTTTTCTCGTCTCCTGATGGTGAAAGTATAGTCTCAACAGATCGGGGTTTTTCTTTTGGTCTAAAGGGTGCAAGACTATCTATCTGTCCCTCTCCCACATGGCGTCCATCTTCTTTTTCTTGTGGTCTAACCGTTGGCTTCATAGCGGGAATTGCACGTACAGGGGCATTCACTGCACCTTGTTGAGAGGAAAGTTCTTGGGTCAAAGGAGCAAGAGTGATTGGAATTGCTTCTAGTTGTTGCGGTAAAGAAACAGGATTGATGAAGTGAACAGCCCCCCAGCTCAGAAAAATCACGTGTGCTATAAGGGATAAAGCCAAGCCTCGTTTCATGCTATGATAAGAGTCTTTGTTCATCTCCATGCCTTACGTTTCCATGCTTTGCGTTTTTTATTTTTAATCACTCTATGTTGTCTTACATACAATACTTACATACAATATATGACAATTTACCATACTTTTATTGTGCCAAACTTGCCAAAGCAACTTGTGAAAAACCTGCTTTTTGAATATCGGCGAGCAGTTTTAACACCAATTGATATTCAACAGTTTTAGCAGCACGTACAAAAATACGTTGTTTTTTTTGTGTAGGATCATTTTCCAACTGGACTTTAAGCTGAGCGATCAGAGCTTCAGAGGTTTCATAATAATCTTGATTAATGGCTAAGCGCCCTTGTGCATCAAGTGAAACGGTGAGTGGCGTGTGCTGCGTTTGCACAGGCCCTGCTTGACTGTGTGGCAAATCAAGAGGAACCCCATTGATCAAAAGAGGAGCAGAGACCATAAAAATGATCAACAACACCAGCATGACATCAACGAATGGTGTCACATTGATCTCGCTCATCAATTGGCCGTGTGAATGATATCGCCTACGTGTCTTTTTCCGAGAAGAAGCAGCAACAGAAACGCCCATAAACAAATCCCCCTTATAATGATGAATGCGCTGTGCGTGTCTCATCGATACGTCGTGAGACAATTGTTGAAAATTCATCGGCGAAATTTTCTATTTGTGCAATGATCCGTGCACTTTCATGGATCAATTTATTATAGGCAATAACAGCTGGAATTGCTGCAAACAAACCAATAGCAGTTGCTAAAAGTGCTTCAGCAATGCCCGGTGCAACAATTGCCAACGAAGTGTTTTGAGATGCTGAAATAGAAAGAAATGACCCCATAATACCAACAACTGTACCAAAAAGACCGATAAAAGGTCCTGCTGATCCAAGGGTTGCAAGAAAAGCTAATTTCGATTCTATTTTTGCACTTTCACGCCCCAAAGTAAGGTCCATAGCCTTATCAATCCTACTTTGCAAACTTATTGATGTATGAATACCTTTTTCGAGGGATTTTTTCCACTCTGCCATTGCTGCCATAAAAACGGCCGATATACTATTGGTGCGCTGATTTTTACATTCTGCGTAAAGATCTTCTAGCGCTTTTCCTGACCAAAATGTGCGTTCAAATTTTTTGATTTCACGCCGTATTCTCCGATAGGTCAAGATTTTATCAAAAATAATTGCCCAACTCCACACGGAAGCCAGCAGTAAACCAATCATAACAGCTTTAACGACAAAACCCGCTTGCATAAACAAATGCAAGACTCCAATCATTTCTGGATTCGTGAGTTCTACATACGGCATAATTTTTGTCCCTCTAGATGAAAGATTCATTTATTAAATTTCATAAAACAGATTGTTTTACAGTTTCTAAATTTAAGAAAACAATCCCTCTCTCTTTAATCAAAGAGCTAATATAATAAATACAGTTTTAACAGAGCATAGTTTTAAACAACAATTGCTGAAAAAAGCTCTTTGGGTAAACGGCGTGGTTTTCCTGTTTCATTAATAAGAGCAATTTCAACTTTTGCTGTTACCAACAGAGCTTCCTCATGAAAAATATGTTGCTCCATAAAAAAGCGCGCCCTTTGAATACGATTAATCCGTGTTTTGAGTGTTAAAAGATTATCGATTTGTGCTGGTCGTGAAAAATTGATTTCCATATGGCGTACCACAAAAAACAGTTTTTCACCCTCAACACCTGATGCTAAGATCTTGTTATTAAAACCGGTATCCCTCAAGAATTCTGAACGTCCACGTTCAAAAAATTCTAGATAGCGTGCATGGTAGACCACACCAGAAAAATCTGTATCTGCAACATAGACGCGCACCTGCAAATGATGAAAAACATCTGTGGAATCGCTTTTTAAAGGGGATATTTCAGTCATTTTCTCCATCCCATAAAATCGTTTAATAGGTGAATTGTCTTGTGTATAAAACAGTTGAATGTATTTTTGTGTTAAAGTCATGAAAACCAAAGTACAAAATTCTAAATACCCCCAAGCTTTTTCTATAAAAATCTTCCTCTAAGCAGTTCATTTATGATAGAAAAGTATTTTATAGCTGCCCTCAAAAGAAGATGTTTAATCATCTTCTCCATCCCATAAAGTCGCCTGAAGTGATGAATTGTCTTGTGTATGAAGCAGCTGAGCCCGTCTTTGTGGTGCAATCTGCACAGCCGGAGGACAAAGCCCTAAATGGCTCCAAGCCTTTTCTGTAAGAACACGTCCCCGTGCAGTGCGTTGCATAAAACCTTGTTGGAGCAGATAAGGTTCAACAATATCCTCAATAGCATCACGCGGTTCTGAAAGGGCAGCAGCAATGGTTTCAATTCCCACCGGTCCCCCTAAAAAAGTTTCGGCAATCAATCGCAAATAGCGATGGTCAAGCGGATCAAGACCAAGTTGATCAACCTCAAGGCGCGAAAGCGCTTCATCGGCAACCTTATGATCAATTTTTTGTGCTCGCTTCACCAGTGCAAAATCACAAACTCGCCGTAAAAGCCGTCCAGCAATGCGTGGAGTACCACGCGCTCTGCGTGCAATTTCATGGGCGCCATCATCACTAATTTGTACTGAAAAAAGCCGAGCATTGCGTTGAACGATATATTCCAATTCTTCTATGGTATAAAAATTGAGACGAATTGGGATGCCAAAACGGTCCCGTAACGGTGTGGTTAAAAGCCCCAAACGGGTGGTTGCTGCAACCAAGGTAAATTTAGCAAGATCAATTTTAACCGAGCGTGCTGCAGGCCCTTCACCAATGATGAGGTCAAGCTGATAATCTTCCATAGCTGGATAAAGAATTTCTTCAATTGCTGGACTTAAACGGTGAATTTCATCAATAAAAAGGACATCGCGTTCTTCTAGATTGGTTAAGAGAGCTGCCAGATCTCCTGCTTTGGCGATAACCGGCCCTGAAGTGGAGCGAAAATTAACGCCCAATTCTTTAGCCATAATCTGTGAGAGCGTTGTTTTTCCCAAACCCGGTGGTCCAACGAACAAAACATGGTCGAGTGCTTCTTGGCGTGCTTTTGCTGCTTCAATAAATATTTTCAAATTTGCCCGTGCCGCTTCTTGACCAATAAAATCATCGAGCACTTGTGGTCTTAAGGAACGATCTGGATCGTTTTGAAGGGGAACGGCACCCAAAAGGCGTTGATCTTCATCTTTATGCATTGTTACCTTTTACTCAAGTAGGAGGAGAAAGCAATTTGAGGCTATGGCGAATAAGCAGAGCAGAGGAAATGGTTTCCCCTTCGAGAGCATTCATCGCTAAAGCAAGAGCGCGAGCTGCTTGATCACGTTCAAAACCAAGTTTGATCAAAGCAGAGAATGCTTCATTTGTTGGTTGATTGGTCTCCCCTATAGGAGGAAGCGGAGCGCTCTGAACCACATTCTCGTTAAAGGGAAGTGTTTTGCTTTTCAATTCACGGACAATTCTTTCACTGACTTTTTTACCAACCCCTGGAGCACGGCTCATCATTGCAACATCGTTTAATGCAATTGCTTGTGCGAGTTCATCTGGTGATAAAGTGCCCAAAATTGCCAAGGCAACCTTTGCTCCCACACCAGGAACATTTTGCAGCAAGCAAAACCACTCTTGTTCAGCTCTTATTGAAAAGCCAAAAAGGCGAATAGCTTCTTCACGAACATGTGTTTCAATAAAGAGGCTTATACTCTCACCAAGAGCTGGTAAAGAAGAACGCAACCGATTTGATATAAAAACCACATAGCTCACCCCGCAAACATCCACAAGGATATGATCATCAAAGATATGTTCAAGAATACCTTTTAATTTACCGATCATGCTGTAATCCTAATCATATTGCCATCCCTCATTATATCGCAATCTTTGCATGATAAGATGCGTCAGCCCGCCCATCATGCACATGGTGCGCTCTCAGACAAAGAACAAGTGCCAAAGCATCCGCTGCATCGCTCCTGTCGAATTCAGTACAAGCAAGCAAAACTTTTATCATCATAACATAAACATCAAAGATGTATTTTAAAAAACTCTTTAGTTTACCGATCATGCCATAATCCTCGAACGATATGAGATACCCGTGCGATGCATGCTATGACAAAGAGCAAGTGCCAAAGCATCCGCTGCATCACTACTGTCAAATTCAGCGCGAGGAAGCAAAACTTTTACCATCATATGAATTTGTTCTTTAGTGCCATGACCAACCCCAATAACTGATTTTTTGACTTTATTTGGCGCATATTCAAAAACGGGAAGCTTTGCTTGCGCTGGAACAAGCAAAGCAATAGCACGCGCTTGACCAAGTTTTAAAGTTGCCGTAGCGTCTTTGTTGACAAACACGTGCTCCACAGCAGCTTCATGGGGCATAAATTGATGCACAATCTCTGAAAGTCCTTTGTAAAGCTGGCATAACCTGGAAGGAAGGTCATAGCGTAGATCAGAAGAAACCGTCCCTGCTGCAACAAATTGAAAGCGATTACCGGAGAGATCGATAACACCCCACCCTGTACGCCGTAATCCTGGATCAATACCTATAATACGAATTGTCTCTGCCATAATCCTGAGTCTATATAGTTTTTCGCGCTCTAAAAGAGGTTAGAGGGCAAAGAAAACAAAAGCAACCGAGAAAATGCTAAAGCAAAGCAATTGATCAACAAGTCTTTTAAGAACGCAAGCCCATGGCAAAATAAAAATAAAGGAAACGCAAAATTTTTTAAGAACCCCTAAAGGCTGCTTTAAGCAATTCGATCTGTTTCCCCACCGGATTGTCTTTTTCCAATACCTTGGAAAATCCATCTTCTTTTCCAGAACGTATATAGTGCATTCGTGCTTCTAGCCGCAGTGAACAAGCAACGAAGTGGCGGAAAATTTCTGGCAACTTTTGCCAATGAGCAGTTTCGAATTTTAGCGTTGGTGTATGCAGCGATACTTTTGCGATTTCTTTTTGTATTTGTTCTGGTGTCATTTCCCCCTCACGCTCTGCGCGCAGAAGGAGGAGTTGAGAGGCAATTTGCATAAGCCTTGTACTTAAATACATCGCTTCTTTTGCATAAATTGCAGCAATTTCTGTTGAAAAGGAACATGCCGCTAATTTACCTTCTGTGTCAATATAAGTTGCTGTTTTTTCGATCAATGTCATCGTCTCTTCATAGAGGCGATTGAAAGCATTTTCAAAAGCACTATGCTCGATCATGATAATGGGCTCATCATAGGGACGTTTATGTGCGCTCACGCTTTTATACTCCAAATATCAGCATAAAAATTTTGCTACTCAACGAAATGAGAATGAAAAAGTTTCTTTTGTTGCCGTATAGAATGCTTTTTTTGATTGAGTACCTCTTTTAAAACTTTTACGCAACGTGCTTCTTATTCTAAGGTTAATGCGTCATAGGACAGCATTACAGACTGATTGGTTTTTCTGAAAGGGACCTTTGGAAAGATTGACGTTTTTCATAACAATAAGCCACCCCAAACTGCACGGCAATGCCGCTGATAATCAATAGACTATCCGAAAAAAACGTGCCCGTCACCACTGTTTTTAAAATTTGTCCAAACATAGCAAAAACAGTGCCGGTCACAAAGACGGGTAAACTGTGTTTTCCTAGAATTGCCAAGGGGTTTTTCCTGGAAACATGAAACCATTTATTCAAGCTGGGCCAGCAAAGGATAAGTGTTGACAAGGCAATGATATGGAGCAAACGCGGTAAACTTAAAAAAGTCTTATTAAAATTAAGCAGTGGGGAAGACCAACCAAGCCACCCCAAAACGCCCCACCAGTTTAAACGAACCCACGACAGCGAAAGCAAAAGATAAAGGGCTGCCAAAACAACCAAAAAGGGTTGAAAGGCGATGGTTTTTCCTTGTTTGAGAAACAAAGTGGTGATCAACCCTATGACAAACAAGAATTGCCAGGACAAAGGATTTAAAAACCACTGTCCTTTTAAGGGGTAAGAAGGAGGAGCGATTTCATAAAATCCGCAGAGGAGATAGAGCATAAAAGAGCCCAAAAGCAACAACCCTTTATGTTGACAACTCAAATAAAGGGCAAAAGGTGCAAACAGCATCAAAACAATATAAAGCGGCAGAATATTATTATAGCCCAATTGATGCCCCAAGCTTAAGGTGCTAAAAAATGCTAAGACAGGCTGTGTGAAAAAGAGCCCTACATTATTCATAGATAAAAGTTTTTCTGTATGCCACAATAAAAAGGCACCTAAAAAAAGGCCCAAAGTTACAAAAGTTGTAAAAAGATATGCACCATAAAGCTGAAACGCTCTGTACCAAAGTTTGCGTACGATAAAAGCAAAAGGCCTCTGTTGTAAACCTGCATGAAAGCTAAGCCCAAGCGAAATTCCTGACAGCAAAACAAAGACCTCTGCTGAATCAGAAAAGCCGAAATTTCTATGTGTAAGAAACTCATAGAGAGTTCCAGGAATATGGTTGATGAAAATTGTCAATAAGGCTAAAGAGCGAAAAACATCGATGCGTGTATCACGATGAAAAGCATGTGTATGATGATTTAAGCTACCTTGATATCCCATAAAGGACCCCCACAATCCATAAAAGCGGTTTTTAAATATAACAAAGAACATTTATAAGATAAAGTTTTAATTTTTAAGCGTTAAATTGCTTAATATTTAAAAAAACAAGGGTTTTGTATGACAAAACAAAAAGCTAAACTGATTGATCCCCCTTTTTTTCCTCAATTGATTTTAACCCTAGATATTCGGCGTTCTCTTACCTCGGATTTTTTGCAACAAATCTTACAAACGAAATCTTTTGCATGCGTTATTCTCTATGATTCTCAGGGGGATGAAGCTTTTTTGCAAAAACAAGCGAAAATTTATGTGGAAGCTATTCAACGACACGATGTCGCTCTTCTTATTGCTGGTGAGAGCCGAATTGCTGAACGGGTAAAGGCTGATGGTTTTCACATAGAGGATGATCTGGATGTTCTTGAAAGCCTCTACACACAGAAAAAGGAACAAAAAATCGTTGGTTTTGGAAATTTGCGCAATCGCCATAGTGCCATGGTTGCGGGAGAAGCAGGTGTTGATTATTTGTTTTTTGGTAAATTAGGGGCTGATAAAAAGCCGCACGCGCACCCGCGCAATCTCCAATTAGCAGGGTGGTGGTCAGAGATTATGGAAATCCCTGCGGTACTTCAAGCGGGAAGTGATTTTGCAAGTTTTGATGCGGTGCTAAAGACAGCATGTGAATTCATCGCCGTTGAAGAAGTTATTTTTGGGAACGAGAATCCTTTTCTTCTGCTTAAAATGATGAAAAAAAAATGTGAAAATTCACCCTTATGATGCCCACAAAACATCAAAAACCACTTATAAAAAAATGGAAAAGAAAGACTTTCATGAACAGTATTCTTTCTCCATGCATCTCAGAGTTTGAGACTCTTGAGCAGGAAATAAGCTCTCCTGTGTCGCTAGGTGACAAAGGAGTAAAGAGCCTTGCAAATCCCCACCCTCCTATTCCATATGATGAAGTTATAGCTGAAATGGAAATTCTAGTAGAACAACTTGAAACCGAACAGAAGAAATTTTGCTGCTCCCTGTTGTCTGATTGCCTTCGACCCGCAATGATCTACGTCCGATTTTAACTTACATTGCCCAAGACCAATAGAGAACGCACCCCCCCAAACCTGAACACGAAGATGAACCCATGATAAATCAACCCACTCTGTAGATGTCACGGGATTCCGGGAGGTTTTGCTCTGTCCAGGTGCTATAAGCACTAAAAGCAAAATGCTGACTCGGATTCAGTGTTTTCAAGCTCCCGGAATACCAATGCGAGGGCGCTCGCACCCGGCGGGGGGCTTTAGCTTTAGAGTGCAAACAAAAAATCCTCAGAACGACATTTTTTTGGGCAAAAAAATTCGCTTCAGAAGAAAAATGCTGAAAATGTCTCAAAAACAGTTAGGGCATGCTTTAGGTGTAAGCTCCTAACAAATTCGAAAATATGAAACAGGATTAAACCGTATCGCAGCAGGTTTGTTAAAGAAAATTGCCGATATCCTGAGTGTTCCACTTTCCTTTTTTATGCCGATATTTTAGCAAAACAAGCATCCCCATACCATCATGATGAAAGCATATTGAGCAGAGAGGAATACCTGCTTTTAAAAAGATTTAGAGTGCTCACCTCTTAAAACAAAGAGCCATTTTACAGCTAATCTCTGACCCAAATGAAAGCTTTTAAAGGTATGCGTATAGAGAGGATTAGGGGCTAAGCTCTTTGAGCATAAACAGAGATTCGTATTTTTAGAAGGGCAGCATTCTATTTGATGGAGATACTTTTGATTTTAAACGATGTGCACCGATGTGTCCGCTCCAAATGCTTGGCTATCTGTTTGAACTTCCTCACTTTCTTAAAGAATGAGAATTCCTCCTCGTGCCACCGTATAAACAGGGTCTCTAAACAGTCTGCCTTCTTGAGGGGAAATTTCATTAGGCTGACCATTCATATGGTGTACTTTATAGATAAAATATTGATTTATCATGAATAATTTATTGTTTTATCTCTTGAATAAGAACGCACAATACAATAAAATTCTTTTTTTTGAATCAATGAAAATTGCTTGCTTGTATGTTATAAGCGGGGTTGGTCTGTGGGTAAAAAATTTAAAGAAACGCGTCAAAAAACCTCTTATGAATGCTTTTAAATGCAAGGGTTATAAACATTGAGTTTGGTAAAAATACCTTAGTACACTTTATTCTGATTTCTTAGCAGATTTCTATAAATCATTTATTCGAGAGGTGAGCATATGATCTCTCCATTTGCCAGAAATCAGCAGATAATCTCTTGCATAGCCTTCTTTCTCAAAATTAAAGCGCTTTAAAAAAAGCCCACTGTTGATATTTTCAAGTCTCTAATTTGCCATCATTTTATGGAGATCATAAACATGAAAAACATGGCGTATCAGAGTCGATAAAATCTTGAACATGAGGTCTTTCCCTTGATGTTTTTCATCAAGAGAAAAACCAAGATGACACGCTTGAAAAACACCACGAATCACATTTGTAAAGTTAACAAGAGCGATGATTGTGCTACCATTTTTCAAGCGGGTGGCAGAGCGGTATGCTTGTCCTTAGTGTACCCTCACAAGCAAATGCATTTGCTTGTTTTTTCCCGCTGCTAAAGTATTAGAGTCATCAGAAATACTATAACCATTAGATTTTATCGGTTAAAAGGGGCGTAAATAGTTTGCCTTGCGCAGGTAATAGGAAGACAGTTCATCTGCGTCCTCTTTATTGATCAATGTGGAAATTTTATGTTTTTTTGATTGCCATGGCTTCCTCTTCCCCAAAATATATGAGCCCCCATATTTTTTGGCTCATTTTCCATGGCATGATGTTGAGCAGTTCTCTTACCATTTGATTTGTGCAAAAGCGCGCATGGTATGGTACAATATCTTTTAGTATTTCACCCACTTGTCTTCTTATCTTACGTCTTAACGGCCTGAATGAAGTATCAGAACCGTTCTAAGTGCAAGAGACATAATACTCTTTTAAGGATCCTTTTCTCTGGAGAACACTCTGTTGCTGATATTTTCTGTCATAAACCACACGCCCTCCTCATTTTTGGCCGAAATTTAAGGTGCATGATCCATTTTTGTATTTTCCATTCTCTCTTCATTTTGAGAAAATATTTCCCGTTCTCAAGGGTATCAATTCATACCAAGAGCATTTTTATAAAGCTGGATAACGGCTTCTTCTTCCATGCGTTTATGCTCTTCTTTCTTCCGTAGCCTTATAATGCTGCGAACAGCTTTGCTATCAAAACCAGAGCCTTTCAGTTCGGCATAAACCTCTTTAATGTCATCAGAAATGGTTTTTTTCTCTTCTTCTAGTCGTTCAATACGTTCGATAAAAGCACGTAATTGGTTTACGGATATCGCGTGTGTTTCATCGGTTATTGTGCTCATTGTATTCTTCTCCAGATCTATATGTTAAACTGTTTTTAATAATTCATGTATGCTGAGTAAGCCTGAAAAACAAAAAATCACTCAAGCTGTACAGTTTTTTTACAAATTGTCTTTAAATATTTTGTAAAATTTAAGATATATGTATTGATAAAAGGCTATGCGCTAAAAAAGAAAAATCATAAAGATCTGAAAGGTTTTTTAAAAAAAGAAGAGAAAGAGTGTATGCTGTACTCTTATAGCTTACGTTATAAAGGAAATTCTGTGGTTGCCAAAAAACAGGAATGGGCGTGTTATAAAAGAATGAGGCTTTCCCTCTTGAGCATTTTGCTGTGGTGCTCGTTTATTACTTTCGCAAAAGCTGATTTTAGAGTTTGTAATACCACCCAACAGTCTGTTGGTGTTGCCCTTGGGTATCGCACTTTTTCAGGCTGGGTGAGTGAAGGGTGGTGGACGGTCCCTGTGGCAGAGTGTAAAACCTTAATCGAAGGACCACTTTCTTCACAATTTTATTATTTTTATGCGGAAGGGGCACAAAAAAAAGGCGGCTGGTCAGGTTCTGTAACCATGTGTGTACAAGATAGCCAATTTACCATTCAAGGTGTTCATGATTGTTTTCCTCGCGGGTATCAAAAGGCGGAATTTAAGGAAATTGATACAGGGAATCAAACCAGTTGGATGGTGCAGTTAACTGATGAGTCTTTATTTGATGATTCGGTTGTCCATTCTCCTCCCCTTTCAGGAGATTCCTCACCGTGAAGCGTACACGTAAAGTAAAAATTATTGCCACTCTTGGCCCTTCTTCTTTTTCTAGCGCAATGATTGAAAAGCTTTTTAGGGTAGGAGCTGATGTTTTTCGTCTGAATATGAGCCATACTGATCGTGAAACAATGGCTGATTTGGTCAAGCGCATACGCGAGGTTGAAGAAATCGTTCAACGGCCTATCGGTATTTTAGTGGATCTACAGGGACCAAAATTGCGCGTTGGTTGTTTTGCTAAAGGGCAAGAAGAGTTGCGTGTTGGGCAAAAATTTACCCTAGATGATCGTGATGTGCCAGGTGATGCACGGCGTGTTTATTTTCCCCATGCAGATGTATTGGCCGCTGTGAAACCAGGGGACCGGCTGTTGATCGATGATGGAAAGCTTGAACTATGTGCGCAGTTATGTGATGGCCATTCTGTTGTGTGCCGTGTGGTTGCTGGAACCCGTATTTCTGACCGAAAAGGTGTGAGCCTGCCTGATACGGTTTTGCCTTTTGGTCCAATGACTCCAAAAGATAAGGCTGATCTTCAGGCTCTTTTGCAACAGCCTGTTGATTGGGTTGCCCTTTCTTTTATTCAGCGTCCAGAAGATATTTTAGAGCTGCGTCAGCTGACAAAAAACAAAGTGGCTTTGATGGCTAAAATCGAAAAACCTCAAGCATTAGGGCATATAGAGAAAATTATTGATGTTTCCGATGGTATTATGATTGCACGGGGAGATCTTGGTGTGGAAATGCCCTTGGAAAAAATTCCTGCATTGCAGATGGAGCTGATAAAAGCTTGTCGTTTGGCCGGAAAGCCTGTTGTGGTGGCTACACAAATGCTCGAGTCTATGATTTCATCCCCTGTTCCAACACGTGCAGAGGTCTCTGATGTCGCTACAGCAGTTTATGCCGGAAGCGATGCGGTGATGTTGTCTGCTGAATCCGCTTCTGGTCTTTATCCTGAAGAAGCTGTGCTTATGATGGATCGTATTGCGCGGCAAATCGAACAAGATCATACTTATGCTGCTCAGGTTAGGGCACAACATCCTACACCAGAGTCAACGGGAACAGATGCAATTTCTCTTGCAGCGAGACAGATTGCCGAAACACTCACATTAGCGGCTATTGTTGCTTACACCGCTTCAGGTACAACGGGTGTGCGTGCTTCACGTGAGCGTCCGAGTAGACCAATTATTGCTTTATCCCCTATGGTGAAAACAGCACGACGTTTGGCCTTGGTTTGGGGGCTACATTGTGTGGTTACTGAAGATGCCCGAGATTTGGAGGATATGGTTGATCGTGCAGCGGCGCTCGCTTTTCAAGAAGGCTTTTGCCAAGCTGGGGACCGATTCCTTGTGACAGCGGGCGTTCCATTTGGCACGCCTGGTGCTACGAATCTCTTGCGGATTGCTTGTGTTTCTCAAGATGGAACAAAGGGTATTTAAATCTTTGTACGCGATATTCTCTCTGTTTTTTCCAATGGAGCATAGAGGGAGCAAGATATTTTATGCGCTTTATCTCCTATGGTGAAAACAGCACAGCGCTTGGTCTTGGTTTGGGGGCTGCATTGTATGGTTACAGAAGATGCCCGAGATTTGGAGGATATGGTTTAGTTCGTTTATGCGGGGGGCTGCTGTGATATTTTCTGCTGAATTTGCTTTTAAGTCTTTATCCTGGAAAAGCTGTGCTTATGATCGACCTGTGCATTTAGTCGGGATGGTTATTCCATCGTCTTTTTAGACATTTTTTGTCCAAACTTCATTTTTGTTATACGATCAATATATTGAAGCTTGATTGTTCATGATCATTTATAATTTTTGATCTGAAATGTGTGCTCCAAGCAGAGGACTGTTTTTTCATTTCAAACCCTTCATTCAGAGGTAAAAAAACATTTGCTTAGCTACCATAAAAGGCATTGGTATGGGAATAAAGATGTTTGAAAAAAGTTATCATTCTTCTTATCAATCGCCGTCATGCAAAGGAAGCTGCAACATTGAAAAATATATTGGCAGCAGCTCAAGAGAAAGATGGTGCTGGTTTATGCATTATACTGGGTTTAAAGATAGTGGTATTTAATGGATTTTGTATGAAAAGTATTCACGGGGAAATCTTTTTGATATGTGGTAAAAGCACGAGAGGTGGAATATGCGCATTTGAAAATGATAATTGTTGGGGAGTTTAAAATTTGATGTGCGTTTATGAATTTTCTTGCTCTTGAAGTCCAACATTGTTTTGGGCATCTTTGAGCAATTGATTAGTAAGTTTTTCAATACGTTCTGTTGTGTTTCGTACAATTTTTCCCATAGTGCGGTCTCTTTCATTGTGGAGCCGTAAAAGAGTGTCATAATCTTCTTGTAGTTTTTTATTCTCTCGTTTTATTTCTTCCATTTCATCGATAATCATAATACCTGCCATAACCGATAAACGATGGTCGCCAATTTCACCAAAATTTTTCTTCAAATGTGCGATATATTGGTCCAATCGAGCAGCAAGCTCAACAAGATGATCTTCTTGCCCTTTATTGCAAGCCATGCGATAATTTTTACCATCAATGGTGACGGAAACAGTTTCCATATATTCAAACCTTTATCTATCAATGATAACGCGAATCGCTTCCATCGCTTTAATTAAACGTTTGGAAACTTCTTTGTTGGCTGTCTCTAGTCGCTCGACTTGGGCTTCCGCTTTGTCAAGCGCTTGGGCAAGATGGCTACGATCAGCATTCATTCGTTGAATTTCTTCTTCCCATTCGTTGTTTTTATCAATAATGGCATTACGGTTTATAATGGTAATTTCTAAGGTTCTTAGTGCTTTTTCCAATTGCTCTAAAGCGTGTGGCAGAACTGTCATCTCTTGGTTCATGATACCTCTATCCTTCAGGTGATTGTATCCTTTATCAGTTCTTTATGCAAAACCGAATCACTTTTTTTATTTTTTTACGTGAATTTTATTTTTAAGTATCTCAGAAATTTTAGCAAGCAAAGCAGGGGATAGATGTTAATTAATAGCTGGATTTTTTGAGCGTATTGGCATAAATGATATGTATATAAAGAAGCGTGAGGGGAAGTTATCTGTATCACTGAAGTGATAAAAAAGCCTCACACTGATGATAAAAGAAACAGTATTTCTCAAACTATTTTAAGAGAATACGGAAGAAGCAACACTATAACCTGTTTAATGAAATGGTCTATCGTCTATGACAAATACAGAACAACAAAATCAGATGGCCAATGCTATCCGTTTTCTTGCTATTGATGCGATTGAAAAAGCAAATTCTGGTCATCCTGGCTTGCCTATGGGCGCAGCCGATATTGCTACCGTTCTCTATACAAAATTCCTTGCCCATGATCCCAAAAATCCACATTGGCCCAACCGTGATCGCTTTGTTTTATCGGCCGGTCATGGCTCTATGTTGCTTTATGCTTTGCTATACCTTTCTGGTTATGAAGATATTTCCCTTGAGGATCTCAAAAAATTCCGCCAACTAGGGTCAAAGCTTGCTGGGCATCCAGAATATGGGCATATTGCCGGTATTGAAACAACAACGGGCCCCCTTGGGCAAGGGTTGGCAAATGCCGTGGGAATGGCAATTGCTGAGCGTCTTCAAAATGCCCGTTTTGGTGATCTCATTAACCATTATACTTATGTCTTGGTTGGCGATGGGTGCCTCATGGAAGGGATTTCTCAGGAAGCACTCTCTCTTGCTGGCCATTTGAAACTCAATAAGCTTATTGTGTTGTGGGACGATAATAATATTTCTATCGATGGGGAAATTGCTCTTGCTGATAGTACAGATCAGATAGCACGTTTTAAGGCATCTGGTTGGAATACACATAAAGTTGATGGACATAGCCAAACAGCAATTGCACGTGCCATTGAAGAGGCGCAAAATTCTGATAAACCGACTTTAATCGCTTGTAAAACAATCATTGGTTTTGGAGCTCCCAATAAAGCTGGAACCAGTAAAATTCATGGGTCTCCTTTGGGTGCACGGGAAATCGCTGAAACCCGTATTGCTTTGGGGTGGAATGCTGAGCCTTTTGTTATTCCAGCTGATATTCTCGATAATTGGCGCTTGGCTGGTCTTACTGCTGCCAAAAAGCGCCAGAAATGGGAAGCAAAATTTGCTGATCTTCCTGTCTCAGAACGGGTGGAATTTGAGAGGCTGATGCGGGGCGATCTGCTGGGCGGATTTGATGGCGCTATTGATGCTTATAAACAGAAACTCGTTGAAGAGCGCCCTTTTGTTGCTACGCGTAAGGCTTCGGAAATGGCTCTTGAGGTTATCAATGAAGTCGTTACTGAAACCATCGGTGGTTCAGCTGACTTAACCGGATCTAATAATACAAAAAGCAGTCAGATGAAAAGCATTTCTGCTAAAGATTTTTCAGGACGCTATATCCATTATGGAATTCGTGAACATGCTATGGGAGCCGTGATGAATGGCCTTGCTCTTCATGGTGGCTTTATTCCTTATGGAGGAACTTTTTTATGCTTTTCTGATTATATGCGCTCCGCTATGCGGCTCTCATCTTTAATGGGATTGCGTGTAATTTATGTTATGACCCACGATTCTATTGGTCTTGGTGAGGATGGTCCAACGCATCAACCCGTAGAGCATTTGGCTTGCTTGCGTGCGATGCCTAATCATTTTGTTTTCCGTCCTGCGGATGCTATGGAAACAGTGGAGTGTTGGCAGTTGGCTTTGAATGCACGCAAAACCCCTTCCACTTTGGCTTTGAGCCGGCAAAATTTACCGCTTTTGCGTCGCGAATATGAAGAAGAAAATCTTTGTATGCTCGGTGCTTATGAATTGTTAACAGCCAGTGATGATGCAAAAGTCACGCTGTTTTCTTCCGGTTCAGAACTACAAATTGCCGTAGGTGCTCATGCAATATTAGAAGAAAAGGGTATCCCAACGCGTGTCGTTTCTGTGCCTTGTTTTGAACTCTTTGCACAGCAATCTCTCTCCTACCAGCGTGCTCTTATTGGGGATGCACCCATTAAAATTGCTATTGAAGCTGCTGTTGCCCAAGGATGGGAGAGCTTTATTGGCTGTGATGGAGTGTTTATCGGCATGAATGGGTTTGGTGCCAGTGGAACGATTGAATCGCTTTATGATCATTTTGGTATTACCTGTGAAAATGTGGTTGCTACCGTTGAAAAAGAGCTTGAAAAGATCGGTAAAAAAAAGGTGAAATGAGTGTTTATATTGCAATGAATGGGGTTGGTTGTATTAAGCACAAAATATTGCGCTCGTTTATGAATGAAGTAATTGATTAAGATTTAAAGTTGTGGCTGTTCATCATTTTGGATTATTGGAAATAAATGCCCATTTGTTGGGCTATAAACGCTATAAGAATAAATAAGGAAGTGTGAAATGACGGTTCGCGTTGCAATTAATGGGTTTGGTCGTATTGGACGCAATATTTTACGTGCCATTGTGGAGAGTGGACGAAAAGATATTAAAGTGGTGGCTGTGAATGATTTGGGATCGGTGGAAACCAATGCCCATTTGTTGCGCTATGATTCGGTGCATGGGCGTTTTCCAAGGGATGTTAAGGTTGTTGGTGATGCTCTTGACGTCGGGGGTAGTTTGATAAAGGTATTGGCAGAGCGTGACCCCGCACAATTGCCGTGGAAAGCTTTAGAGGTCGATATTGCTTTAGAATGTACAGGCATTTTTACTGCACGTGACAAAGCAAGTGCGCATTTGGATGCAGGGGCAAAGCGTGTTCTTGTTTCTGCACCTTCTGAAGGGGCAGATCTCACGGTGGTTTACGGGGTTAATCATCACGCATTAAGCAAAGAGCACCGGGTTGTTTCTAATGCTTCTTGTACAACCAACTGCTTGGCACCTGTTGCACAGGTTTTGCACAACACGGTGGGTATTGAACAGGGCTTTATGACTACAATCCATTCTTATACGGGTGATCAACCTGTCTTGGATACAATGCATCGTGATCTTTATCGTGCACGTGCGGCGGCTCTTTCTATGATCCCTACCTCAACAGGAGCAGCGAAGGCTGTTGGGTTGGTTTTGCCAGAATTAAAAGGGTTGCTTGATGGGGTATCAATTCGTGTTCCAACACCAAATGTTTCCGTAGTTGATTTGACATTTAATGCTAAGCGTTCCACAACGGTCGAAGAAATTAATACGGCTATTTGTACTGCTGCACAAAGTTCGCTCAAGGGAGTTTTGGACACTACAGAAGAAAAGCTTGTGAGTTGCGATTTTAATCATAATCCGCATTCAGCTATTTTCCACAATGATCAAACAAAGGTGATCGATGGGCATCTCTGTCGTGTACTGGTTTGGTACGATAATGAATGGGGTTTTTCAAACCGCATGGCTGATACGGCAGTAGCTTTTGCCAAAACACTATAATAGAGGACCTTCGGGTCCCTTTTTCTATTCAAAAGACAAAATTTTAGAATAAAATAGCAAGATGTATTTTTTTTGGAAAAACGCGTTGAGACTGCTCTTTGTGCACCAAAGAAAAGATGTTGCTTCAGTGATTGGGAGAGGGTCTATACGGTATGTGTGGTGTTTCAAACCGTATGCAAGAGCAAAATTTAGAAAAATGAACCTTAAACGAGATAAAGCTTGAGATAATACAGATGTGTATCTCTGTGCTTTTACATAAAGAGAAAGTTGAGTGGGTGTGTTTTTGTTTGAAACAACGGAAAGTAAAGGGAGAACAGTGATAGGTTTCCAGGTCTTTGATGATGTTGATGTCAGCTTAGAGGCGTGTTTTTGTCTGAGTTATCAGTACGAGTGATTTTCTTGATTGAAGATGAAAAGAAGGTTGAAGAGAGAGAAAGTTGAGTTGGTGCGTTTTTGTTTGAAACGACGGAAAGTAAAGGGGGAACAGTGATGGGTTTTCAGACACTTGATGATGTTGATGTTGCTGGAAAGCGTGTTCTTGTACGGGTGGATTTTAATGTTCCAATGGCGCAAGGCAAGGTATGCGATGAGACGCGTCTTAAACAACATAAAGAGACACTTATTGAACTGCAAAAGCGTGGTGCTAAGCTCATTCTTCTTTCTCATTGTGGTCGCCCCAAGGGGAAGATAGAGCCAGAATTTTCACTCTGTCCCGTTGTGGAAGTTTTGGAAAAAATCATCCATCAGCCGGTGGCTTTTGCATCAGATTGTATTGGGACAGCCGCACAGATAGCGGTTGAAGCTTTGCAAAATGGTGATGTTTTACTGCTTGAAAATATTCGTTTTCATCCAGGTGAAGAAAAAAATGATTGCTCTTTTGCGGAGGCTCTGGCCCATAATGGCGATCTTTATGTGAATGATGCTTTTTCCGTTTCTCATCGTGCCCATGCTTCGGTGGAGGGAATAACACATTTATTGCCTTCCTATGTGGGGCGCTCTTTGCAGTATGAATTGCAGGCTTTAGAAAAAGGGCTTGGTAATCCAACACATCCGGTGATTGCAATTGTTGGAGGCGCAAAGATTTCTAGTAAGCTTTTTGTGCTCAATCAGTTGGTTGAAAAGGTCGATTCCTTGGTGATTGGGGGAGGCATGGCCAACAGTTTTTTAGCAGCGCAAGGTGTGTCTGTTGGAAAGTCGCTGTGTGAATATGCACTCATGGAAACGGTAAAAAAGGTTCTTGCAAAAGCACGGGAGTGTCAATGTAGGCTTTTGCTCCCGGTGGATGTGATTGCTGGATTTCGCTTTGAAAAAAATGCACCGCATCGGCTCTATGATATTGGAGATATTCCAGAAGAGGGCATGGTTATGGATATTGGGACACGCTCCATTGCCCGTATCAATGCTGCGATTGATGAAGCTGCTACCCTTGTGTGGAATGGACCCCTCGGTGTTTTTGAAATGCCTCCCTTTGATCAAGGAACCATTGCGGTGGCACACCATGCAGCAGAAAGAAGCGTGGCAGGAAAATTGGTTTCAATTGCCGGAGGGGGAGATACAGTTTTTGCCCTTAACCATGCTGGTGTTGCCAATGATGTTACTTATCTTTCCACTGCGGGTGGTGCTTTTTTAGAATGGATGGAAGGGAAGGTGCTTCCTGGCATTCTTGCTCTCATGAAGGCTTAAAGGCTTTATGTAAGAAGGTGTTGAAAGAAGTTTAAGATTATCGAAGGTGTGCTGGTTATGTTGCGCACTTTTGGAAATGAAGACGAACGAATGAGGAATGTGTTATGAATGAATGTCTTGAAGATAGAGCACTTACTCTAGTGCATACAGGTAAGGGTATTTTGGCGGCAGATGAAAGTACTGCGACGATTGGAAAGCGCTTTGAAAGCATTGGTGTTGAGTCCAATGAGGATAATCGCCGCGCTTATCGTGAAATGCTTTTTAGCGCAAAAGAAGCTATGGAAAGTGCTATTTCTGGTGTCATCTTATTTGATGAAACTATTCGTCAAAAAGCATCGTCTGGAAAAATGTTGACCGATCTTATTCGTGAGGCAGGAGCTTTGCCGGGAATTAAGGTCGATACGGGTGCAAAACCCTTGGCGGCTTTTCCTCACGAGACGATTACAGAAGGATTGGATGGACTTCGGGAGCGTTTGAAAGATTACTACGCTTTGGGAGCGCGTTTTGCTAAGTGGCGGGCTGTGATCGCCATTGATGCACACACCCTGCCAACAAGAGGGGCAATTCGCCAAAATGCACAAGCTCTTGCACGCTATGCTGCTTTGTGTCAGGAGCTTAAGATTGTGCCCATTGTTGAACCAGAAGTGCTGATGGATGGGACTTCGCGCGTGCATTCAATTGCGCGTTGTTTTGAGGTGACATGGGCTGTCTTAACCGCGGTCTTTAAAGAATTGTTTGAAGCCCGTGTTGTTTTAGAGGGGATGATTTTAAAGCCCAATATGGTGATTGATGGAAAAGATGCGCGCAATGCTTCCATTGAAGAGGTGGCGGAAAAAACAGTTCAGGTACTTAAACGGACTGTGCCTGCTGCTGTTCCAGGAATTGCTTTCCTTTCTGGAGGGCAATCTGATGAAGAAGCAACAGCGCATTTGTCTGCTATGAATGCTTTGGGAACATTGCCTTGGAAATTGACCTTTTCTTACGGGCGGGCATTGCAAGCAGCTGCTTTGAAGGCATGGGCTGGTCGCCACGAAAATATTGCTGTTGCACAAAAGGCTTTTTGTCATCGCGCACGCATGAACCATTTGGCCGCGTTGGGAAAGTGGACAAAAGACCAGGAAAAATCTTGCGCTTAAAAGCAACAAATTTTACAAACGATTTTTTCTCGCTTCGGGAGAAGTCTTTTTCTTGCATGCCTTCTCCTGTTTTCTGTATCATGAAGATGAATACAAACCGCATCGGTTCACATATTTTCAATATGTAAAACAACACCTCAAAGCGACGGGGTATTTTATTGGAATTTTCACGTGCTCTCTCTAAAAACCACACCGTAAGAACTGTAAAATGATGTGGTTCCTACAAGCCCAAAGCAATTTGTTTTTTCAATGAGAAATAGCTCTCTTGGTTGCCTTTTTGTTCTACACAATCAGAATGGGGTTTTTACATGCCAAGATTGCCAAAACGATTTTTGAATTTAGAAACACGACCACCACGGTCTACGAGGGTTTGAGATCCACCTATCCATGCTGGATGCGTTCTTGGGTCGATATCCAGATGAAGAATGTCCCCTTCTTTTCCCCAAGTGGAGCGTGTGTTGTATTGGCTACCATCCGTCAGAATGACGGTAATTCTGTGATAGTCGGGATGAATATGCGCTTTCATGGGTTAAACCTTTTGTGTCTATAAAATGAAATGTCACTTTTTCACTTTTTTAAGTGCACTTCCTTTGTCTTTTTGATAAATTGATTAAAGTACCATTCCTATAACTGAGCACGCATAAAAAAACAAGTGTTCAAGATACATCATTGCATCAGTGTTATAGACAGCCTAATATAGGGAGTGAAATCTTATGAATTTTTTCAATCATTCAGAAAAATCTGCCGATCCTTTTATCAAAAAGCCTTCATTCTCTTCGCTAAAAACTTTTGGTCCTTACCTTGTACGCTATCGCTGGTTGTTTATCCTTGCTTTTGTTGCTTTAACGGTTGCTGCCCTTGTTACATTGGCTTTGCCTGTTGCTATCGGTAAAATGTTTGATCATGGTTTTTCCACTTCAAGCCACGGTCATATCAATTTTTATTTTTTTATTTTGTTTGTCTTAGCTTTGTTTCTCGCACTTGCTTCGGCTTGCCGCTATTATTGTGTCATCACCTTGGGAGAGCGAATTGTTGCTGATTTGCGGCGTGATATTTTTGTCCATATTATGAAGCTCTCTCCTGCTTTTTTTGACAAATCTCATTCTGGTGAGCTTGTCTCGAGGCTTCTAACAGATACAACACAAATAAAATTAGCCGTTGGTTCAACCGCCTCTACCGCTTTGCGTCATCTGATTGTGGTGATTGGTGCAATTGTGATGATGGTGATTACCAATGCTAAATTATCTGCACTGGTGCTGCTTGCGATCCCCTTTGTGGCGATTCCGTTAGTTGTCTTTGGGCGTAGGGTGCGTACACGCACACGTGCAGCACAAGACTGTGTCGCAGATGCCAATGCTTTGGCAACGGAACAAGTAAGTGCTATCCGCACGGTGCAAGCTTTTACCGCTGAAAAACTCGTTGCAACGAGTTTTTCACAGTTGATAGAACGTGCTTTTCAAACAGCACGTGCTTCTGTGATCTTACGTTCTTTTTTTACTGGCTTTGCAATTTTCCTGGTTTTTAGCAGTGTGGTTGCTGTTTTATGGATTGGCTCACAGGATGTGTTGAATGGTACTATGACGGCGGGAACATTAGGCCAATTTGTCCTCTATGCTGTTTTTGGAGCTTCCACCTTTGCCCAATTATCGGAACTTGGTGCAGAACTCATTCAAGCAGTAGGAGCTGCTGAACGGCTTGCCGAATTATTGCAAAAACAGCCTACGGTTTTATCACCTCCCGTTCCTTCACCATTGGCGAAACCTGTCCAAGGTGCAATTGTTTTTGATCAGGTTGATTTTACTTATCCTTCTAGACCAGAAGACAAGATTTTGCATTCTCTTTCTTTTGCTGTCAAAGCGGGTGAAACGGTTGCTTTTGTTGGTGCATCGGGCGCAGGTAAAAGCACACTTTTTTCTTTGATCCTTCGTTTTTATGATCCAACAAGTGGTCACATTCGCTTTGATGGCGTGGAAACCAATCGCCTCTCTCTCCAAGATTTACGTGGTGCAATTTCTTATGTCCCACAAGATGTCGCTATTTTTGATGGTACACTGCGTGATAATATTGTTTTCGGAACAGAAAATACCCATGAAGAGGCAATCGTCGCTGCGGCTAAAGCAGCCAATGCACTGGAATTTATTGAAGCCTTACCAAAAGGTTTTGATACAGAAGTGGGAGAACGTGGTATCATGCTTTCTGGTGGACAAAAACAACGTGTTGGTATTGCACGTGCGATTTTGAGAAATGCACCCTTGTTGCTGCTCGATGAAGCAACCTCAGCCTTAGATGCAAACAGTGAAAAATTAGTGCAAGAAGCCTTAGAAGGGCTGATGAAAAATAGAACAACCTTGGTGATTGCCCATCGTTTGGCAACGATTTTAAAAGCTGATCGGATTCTCGTGATGGATAAAGGCACTCTTGTTGAAGAGGGAACGCATGCAGAACTCGTCGCACAAAACGGGGTTTATGCTTACTTAGCCAAATTGCAATTTTCACCCCAATAAGTACCCCTCACAAAGATTCAATCTTTTTTTTGTTGTTGGTCTTTATGAAACTACAATACCGCTGTTTCCCCATTGCTCTTTAAAGACTGTTTTTTGTGCGTTTCGTGCCTTTTTTTGAGGGCTTTTCGCATTTAAAGCGCGTGGTGTTAAAAGGCAATGGTAAAGTGCTTGTGCAACGTAAAAATAACGACCTCATCATGGATTGATGGGGGTTTATGGAAAGATAGACCGATAACAATTCTCTACTATCGCGCTAGCAACTCTTCTCTTGAGGTCTAAATGCCTTTTTTGAGGGTTCTTTCTAACTTGATGCGAATGTATTCATTACCTGCAATGATATTTTTTTTGTGAAATATAGCATCGCCTCCATCTTTATCAGTGACAAAACCCCCGGCTTCGCGAACCATCAAGATTCCAGCAGCTATATCCCAAATTTGCAGATTATCTTCCCAAAATCCATCGGTTCTTCCAGCGGCAACATAAGCCAAATCAAGAGCAGCAGCTCCAAAACGGCGAAGTCCAGCAACTTCTGCCATCACATTACGCAGTTCAATAAGATATGCTCCGTGACCCGGGCGACCAAAATGAGGCATGCCCGTAGCAATGACACAATCTTCTAACCTTCGCCGTGCAGAAACACGACAACGTCGGTCATTAAAAAAAGCACCACCACCACGTTCAGCGGTAAACAGCTCATCACTCACCGGATTATAAATGACGCTTGCAACAATTTTCCCTTGGCTTTCTAAGGCAATAGAAACAGCAAAAAAAGGAATACCATGGAGAAAATTTGTCGTGCCGTCTAAAGGATCGACAATGAAACGATGTTGTGAATCTTCTCCAATGATTTCCTCTGATTCTTCCATCAGAAAACCAAATTTTGGTCGTGCTTTGCTCAATTCATTGAAAATAATTTTTTCCGCTTTACGATCTGCTTGGCTTACATAATCTGCTGGCCCTTTCAAAGACACTTGTAAATTTTGTACCTCACCGTAATCACGCACGAGCGAGCGTCCAGCTTTCATTGCGGCTTGCACCATGACATTCATGATTGCAGAATGAGCCATCTTTTATTCCTTTATTTATCCTTTTCATTTGCACGGCGCAAATAAACCAATTCGTTGGTGTCGACAATGATACGTTCACCAGCATTCATAAAAGGTGGCACAAGAATGCGAATACCATTTTCAAGAATGGCAGGTTTATAAGAGGAGGTGACCGTTTGCCCTTTAATGGCAGGATCAGCCTCAGCAATCGTTACAACTACCTGATCAGGAAGCGATATGCCAATGGGCTTTTCTTGATAAAGTTCAACCGTCACGGTCATCCCATCTTGAAGGAAAGCAGCGCGTTCACCAACAAAATCCTTTTGCAATTCAAGTTGTTCATAGGACTGTGAGTCCATAAAAACTAGAGCCTCATCTTGTTGATAAAGAAAGGTAAAATCTTTTTGTTCAAGGCGTACGCGTTCTACCGTCTCAGCAGCACGAAAGCGCTCATTGAGTTTTGTACCATCAAGCAAATTTTTCATCTCGACTTGGTTAAATGCACCACCTTTTCCCGGTTTTACAGCGTTGCATTTAACAGCAACCCATAAGCTTCCTTGATGCTCGATTACATTACCAGGGCGAATTTCATTGCCATTAATTTTCATCGTTTCTATCCAATTCCATTCTTGCAAAAAGAGCTCTTTTTTTATCCTTACGGCTATCTTTTTTATTGTTTTTTTGGCGCGCTCTTTTGTTGTTTTTATGGTGAGCCATCCTTTGTTGTTTTTGCGGTAGGCCCTCTTGTGGTCTTTTCACGCTTTTGTGAGAGAAAAAAGCTTAGAAAATACCTCAAAATAAAGAATTTTTATTTATTCTTGCTTTTCAACTTTTTGCAAGACCATAAAAATAACCAAGACGCAAGCCTTTTAGTAATTTGCACAAAGTTTTTTAAGGAGATTTTTGGAAGCGTTGTTTCTTTAATTTATCTCTTTAAAATAAAGCCTTTCCTTTTTTCAAGCATTGCTTAAAAAACAGTAAGAAATTGTATTGCTTCTTTGCCTGCTTGGCAAGCATACACCATCTTGTTGCTATTTCCGTACCGCCTTTTGTGCCTCTGTCATCTTGATAAAGCTTTGCAAGATGGGTTTGTTCCAGTTTATGCAGTGTTTTTTAAAAAATAGGAAGGAGCTTTATTGCTTCTTTGCGTGCTGTTTCCAATTGTGTTTTGTCCATTCTTTGAAGCATCATTTCAAGATCAGGCGCTTGTAGTTTTGCGTGCTTGGCAAGCATATACCAAGCCGCGGCCATTATCATATCACTTTTTGTACCTATACCATCTCGATAAAGTCTTGCAAGAGAAACTTGTGCCGGCGGGACCATGTTGGTGGCGTTGCTTCGAAGCAAATGAAAAGCACGTTGCAAGTCAGTTTCTCCCCCGCGACCTTGTACGAGCCATTTTGCCAAAAGAAGTTGCGCTGGGGCATGATTGTTTTGCGCTGCAACTTCCATAAGTTTGCGTGCATTATGGTCGTCCTTTGGCCGTGTTAAAGTTCCTAAGGAAAGAATTCTTGCGGCAGCAAAAGCAGCTTCAGAATCTCCAAGTGCTGCACCCTTTAAAAACCATTTGAGTGCCTGTTCTACAGATTCATTTTCGCGACTTTCTGAAGTGACACCAGGAAGATTTTGCTTTTCACGCGAGGCTTTATAAAGTATCAATTCCCCATAATAAAAATAGGCTTCTTTGACTCCAGCTTCTACAGCTTTTCGAATAAATTCTTCACCAAGTTCTTGATTTTGTGTAATAAAATTACCATCAAATAACATAAGCCCATAGCGTAGTTGTGCTTGTGGTTCACCCTGTTTTGCTGCACGTTCAAACCACAAAGCAGCACGCGCACCATCACGAGGAACGGCACACCCTTCCATATAAATGCGGGCAAGAAGAGTTTGTGCGAAAGGATCATTTTGTTCTGCACGTCTGAGTGCTTCACGGAAGGCATTTAAATAATAGCCTTGGATATAGTAGTCATAGGCTTGATCATATTGTCCAGCTTGTAAGGGCTGGAAAGGTTTTTGCATATTTGAAGCATCTTGAATAGTATTCAAAGAATTTTCAAGATTTGAGGATTCTTCAGCGGTTGCAATAGAATTTGCAACAGTGGTAATATTTGCAAGCCAAACCACACCTCCCACGGTAAGTAGTTTGATGCTTCTTTTAATCATGGACGTTTCCTCCTCATAACGGCTTAAGCGTTTTCACATTTTTCTTTCGCCATTTCAAGCAGGATCAAAGGATTATCATGTGAAAAAATGCTTTCTCCAGCGGTCATAAATACACATATGGTTTTTACCATCTCATCAAAATTTGCAAAACCGCTTCTTACTTGAACCAATATCTGGGGAGCACAATCTCTATCGGTTGTTATACCAATTGGATAACGCAGCAGGTACGTATTGTTTTTTTTATCAATTCCTTATCATGGATGTTTATCCTGTTATTGGACAATACTATTATTTATGGTGGGGTTGGAAGGCCAAAACTTTATGCATGGGGTGTTTTTATGCGAAAGCGGTGAATATTCAAAGTGGGCCTGCCCATAGATTTTGTGAAAGAAACCATCTGAAGTGGAAAACCAACAGGGAGCTGCTCCTTAAGAAGCCAGTTTGTTTACCAACAGCTCGGGGAGGGGATTGTTCTTTTGAAAAATACGAATCTGTGTTTATGCTCAAAGAGCTTAGCCCCTAATCCTCTCTATACGCATACCTTTAAAAGCTTTCATTTGGGACAAAGATTAGCTGTAAAATGGCTCTTTGTTTTAAGAGGTGAGCACTCTAAATCTTTTTAAAAGCAGGTATTCCTCTCTGCTCAATATGCTTTCATCATGATGATATGGGGATGCTTGTTTTGCTAAAATATCGGCATAAAAAAGGAAAGTGGAACACTCAGGATATCGGCAATTTTCTTTAACAAACCTGCTGCGATACGGTTTAATCCTGTTTCATATTTTCGAATTTGTTAGGAGCTTACACCTAAAGCATGCCCTAACTGTTTTTGAGGCATTTTCAGCATTTTTCTTCTGAAGCGAATTTTTTTGCCCAAAAAAATGTCGTTCTGAGGATTTTTTGTTTGCACTCTAAAGCCCCCCGCCGGGTGCGAGCGCCCTCGCGTTGGTATTCCGGGAGCTTGAAAACACTGAATCCGAGTCAGCATTTTGCTTTTAGTGCTTATAGCACCTGGACAGAGCAAAACCTCCCGGAATCCCGTGACATCTACAGAGTGGGTTGATTTTTACGCTGGGATCTCGGGTTTTCAAGACCCTCTTGGTCGTTGCGTATGCGACCAAAACATTTTTTGAATCATAAAGTAATTTCAGGGGTTTTACAATAAAAATGAAAACAGTGTTTCTGAACTTATAATTTTTTCATGAGAAATACTTCTCTTCTCAAACTTTTATCTACACTCTCTAAAATCATGTATTAAAAGGAGAACTGCTCATAGCACCAAAACCAGCACTATCTTTTAAAATAGTCTCAATATTAATGCTAAAGCGTTTTTATGACTTCACACATTCTATGTCTTCGCGCAACAATTCAAGTTCCAACCATTCCTCTTCCTTTTGCACGCAAGTATTTTTCTTCTCTTCCAGTCTTTTTGATAAACACTCAAAACGCTCCCTATTGCTACAATAGAGCGCTGGATCAGAGAGTTCTTGTTCAATTTTTTTGATTTCATCCTGCAAAGCAGCGATCTGCACAGGCAATTTTTCCAGTGCATAAACCTGCTTATAAGAGAGTTTGCGTGGCTTTATTTTCTCGTATTCCATAGAGCCACGATTTGGTGATGAAAACTGTTTTGCATTGCCCTGTGCACGAGGATTTGTTAGCGCTTTACGTTGTGATAATTCTTTCTCTTTGCGCCCTAACATTGCGGCCTGCTTGTTTTGTGCGACCATATCACTATAGCCTCCAGCATAAACAAGCCAATGGCCATCGCCTTGGGGTGCCAACATATGGGTTACAGTACGATCTAAAAAATCTCTGTCATGGCTCACCAACAACACTGTTCCAGCAAAGTCGGCAATAAATTCTTGCAAGAGATCCAATGTTTCCATATCCAAATCATTGGTTGGTTCATCAAGAATCAAAAAATTTGCCGGACGCGAAAGTAACTTAGCAAGCATGAGACGGGCTCTTTCTCCACCTGAAAATTCTTTGAGTGGTGTCCGTGCTTGTTCGGGTAAAAACAAAAAGTCTTTCATATAAGAGACTACGTGGCGTTCTTGCCCATTGATCACCAGAGTATCGCCTCTTCCCCCCGTGAGGTAATGCGCTAAGGTTTCTTCTTCATTGAGAAGACGCTGTTGATCAAGCATTGCCATGGAAAGATTATAGCCATGCTTCACCATTCCACTATCAACGGCTTCCTTGCCGATGAGAGTGGAAAGCAAGGTAGTCTTTCCAATGCCATTAGGACCAACCAAGCCGATCCGATCACCACGCTGGATGCGCAAAGAAAAATCTTTCACAATAACGCGATCACCATAGGATTTTGAAATACGCTTGGCTTCAAGCACCAATTGACCAGAATGATAACTTTTCGTAGCCGTCAAAACTGCACTACCTGGTTGCCCCCGATAGGTTTGCCGACTCTGTCTTAGCTCTTTTAAAGCGTTCAAACGCCGGACATTCCGTTTACGCCGTGCGCTCACCCCGTAGCGCAACCATTGTTCTTCACGCACAATCTGTCGCCCCAATTTATGCTGCTCGAGGGCTTCTTCTTGCAACGCCTTATCACGCCAACTTTCAAACTCTGAAAAACGTTTTTCCAGCCTTTTGGTCGCACCCCGATCAAGCCATACAGTGGAATGCGTAACATTTTCTAAAAATCGCCGATCATGAGAAATTACCACAATCGCTGAACGCAAAGAGCGTAAAACACCTTCAAGCCATTCAATGGTTGGCAAATCAAGATGATTTGTCGGTTCATCTAAGAGAAAAACATCTGGTTTTGCAGCAAGAGCACGCAACAAAGAAACGCGCCGTTTTTCACCACCAGAAAGTGTCGCTAACTTTTCGGTTCCTGAAAAACCTAAACTTGTACGTAGTGTGTTTATCCACTGCACATCAGGAGCATCGTCCAGGCCCCCTTCTACAAAGGTATGAATATCTTCAAAGCCTGAACAATCAGGATTTTGCGAAACATAACGAATAATTAGCCGAGGATGGCGAAAAATTTCCCCACCACTCGGCTCAATTATTCCTGCGGCAATTTTTAACAGCGTTGATTTTCCACACCCATTCCGGCCCACCAGGGCGATGCGGGCCCCTTCCTCAACCGATAAGCAGGCTTGGTCGAGCAAAGGGGCTGTTCCAAAGGTTAGGAAAATGCGGTCAAGCCGCAGCAGCGGTGGCGTCATTAACGAACGCGTTGCGGACAAGGTGCTTGATACATTACACCTCTTCCATCACGGTAAGTACATAATTGTTGTGTCTGCACTCTTTGTGCGCAAGGTGCTTGGTAAATGTGACCTCTACGGCTACGATAGCTGCACAATGGTGACTTCTGAACAACAATTTGTTGTTTTTGTTGTCTTTTTTGGTTTGCTGCAGCACCTGTTACTGTCCCTGCAAGAGCCCCAAATGCAGCCCCTGTCAGTGCTGCTCCAGCAGTACTTCCACCAATTGCTGTCCCTGCCAAAGCACCGATTGCAGCACCCCCCACACCATAACGTGCCACGCGTTGATCATTAACGGTACAAGCCACCGTACTAAGGCCAATTGCTGAAACAACAGCCACTTTCAAAACTGATTTTAACATATTAAAACCTCTCCTTATCAGTATATCAATATATTATTCATGCCAGCACTTCATCACCTGTCCCCCTCTGCCTTACTCAAATATACCAGAAGAGCCTTATGGAATAGGTACAGACGCCAACAATATAGCTTTTCCAGAACCTAAATGGCAAGAAAAGGTTCCACAAATACGGTTAGAAAGTGTCAAAGAAGACCCAAATGACACATTTTCATCATAAAGTGGCCATTTTACACCTGAGAGCGTCAAGCCTTGTAAATCAGAAAAACCGACAATACTAAACAAACATCCCTCAGGCAAATCATATGAACAAGGTATGGGCAAAACTGGCCAGCCTTCCTCCAAACCGCTCGTCAACAACACTGGAATACCTTTTTCGGCCATTGCCAGTGCTTGTGTCATATGAGAAAGACTATGATCACTTCTTTCACCGCCCAAAGCACCACACAAAATAAGCTGCTTGGCGCCATTTTGCAAAGCTCTTTCACATGCCAAAGCACTATCGGTCATATCTTTATCAGAAGGAAAAACCTCACGCGGAATATCACTATATCGACTTATTAAAACCTGATCAGAGGAATCGAAGTCGCCCACCCACAGCTCAGGAATGACATTCAACGCTGCTGCATGACGCATTCCACCATCTGCAGCAATCACACGACTATTTTGAATTTGATTGAGCAAACGATCAGTGATACCGACATCTCCATTTAACAATATTGTAAATGTTGTCATGCCCTCTTCTGCCTTTCGCAATGTTTCACTTGCATAAGCCCTTTTTTATAAAAAAGAGCTATTTTTATAGATAAGAACCGTGATATAGCCAAAATACTCCTTATACTAAAAGTTTCTTTATTGTAAAAAAATGCATACACGACACAAATGAAATTTACCAAAATACACTCCGAAGATGTGGTGCACGATGGTCAAAGGCACCGGTTTTTTCAACAAAACTTTCTTTCTTACACCAGAATGTATAAAGCCACTTTCATAAGCTTCATACTTCTTCTTTCTGCTTGTCATATGCATCTCCCCCAAAATGACATGCTTTCTTCCTCAGGTCTTTCTGGAACAACCAAACGTACCAGCAAACACAATATCTATGTCAGATTAAGCGCTATACAACACCCGCGGATTTTACAAATATATGGCGGCGCATATCATAATGCAAAACTTGAACGTTTATTAGCAAATATTGTGCACAAACTTACAACTCTATCACACGGTGCACGACAAAGCTATTCTGTCACCATTTTAAACTCTGAAAGCGTTAACGCATTTGCCCAACCAAATGGTTCTATCTATATAACCCGTGGCATGCTGGCATTGGCCAATGATTCCTCAGAAGTTGCCGCAATTTTAGCCCATGAAATAGCCCATATTACTGCCAATCATGGCATTTTACGTTTACAAAAAGAAGCCCAATTGAAGATGACAAATCACATGTCACCTCATCTTCTCTCTCACGCTGAAAGAAACGTGCACAGCCATCTTGAAAACAAGCAACAACTTGCGCAATTTTCACGCAATCAGGAACTGGAAGCCGATTCCCTTGCGTTGGAAATGCTCCAACAGGCAGGATATGATCCCTTTGCTTCTCCACGCTTTCTCCAATCAATGGAAGCCTATAGCGCTTTTCTTAATCTCTCAGGGACAAAAAATACCTCCCTAGATTTTCTAGCAAGCCACCCAACCACCCCCCAACGCATTCGCCTTGCCAGAGAAAAAGCCCGTAAACTCAGTATAGTAAACAAAAAAAACACAGATCATGATTCCTTTCTCAAGAGCATTGATGGCATGGTTTTTGGGGGAGACTTTCATACAGGTTTTATACGAGGCAACCAATTTATTCACCCACAATTGCGTATAACTTTTTGTATTCCAAACAATTTCACAAGAGAAAATTCAATGCATACGGTCTGGGCCAGCAGATCAGATAATATTGCCATTCGTTTTGATGCTTTGCCATATCCTGCTGAAACATCTGCAAGTGATTATTTAAAAAGCGGATGGATTCTAGGCCTAGATAAATCTTCTATCCGCCCAATCACAATTAACGGTCTACCTGGAGCACAAGCCCGCGCAGCCGATGAACAATGGCAATTTGATGTGGTTGTCATTTTGTTCAACAACCATATCTTTCGTTTTCTGACTGCTGCCCCCCATAATTCTCAAAATTTTGAAACGATTGCTGAAAAAACGGTTCAAAGCTTTCACTCCCTTTCACCATCACAGTTAACAAAGCTAAAACCCTCAAGAATCCGTATCGTGCGTGTAAAACAGGGAGAGAGTGTCGCAAATCTTGCCAATAAAATGCAAAATATACCACAAAAAGAAAAACTCTTTCGCATTCTCAATGCCCTCTCACCAACCCACACTTTACACGTCGGTAGAAACATTAAAATTATTGCGGAATAAATCTGACGATCTTTACCGTTTTTTGCACTTTTAATCCCCTCATACCCTCTGAATTACCGCCTACATTCTGAAAAACTCTCTGCCCGCATCTGGTTGCACGTTACAACCAGCCACGGCATACATCCTCTATTCCCTAGACCCCTTCAGATTACCTTCTTATAAAATTTTCAATACTTACATTTCATAAGCTTCTGCTGAATGAACCGTAAGAAGAGCAGAACGCAACTTTTGCAAAGCACGTGCTTCAATTTGGCGCACGCGTTCTTTCGAGATTCCTAACTTTTCACCCAAAACTTCTAAGGTCGCCCCTTCTTCATTCAAACGACGAAAACGAATAATTTCAAGCTCCCGTTCATTAAGAATTTGCAACGCATCATAAAGCCATTGTGCTCGCCGTTGGCTATCAATTGCTTGCTCAATTAAAGCATCAGGCAGCGGGCTATCATCTACCAAAGCATCCATTTTGGCAATAGGATTATCACTGTTGTCAGAAACAGAACCGCTCAAGGAATTATCAGAGCTGGAAAAACGAAAATCCATTGTTTCAACATCATGAACTGAAACACCAAGCTTTTCAGCGATTGTGCGAAAGATATCTTGTTTTGAAAGAGCACTGTCATCCTGCACCAATTTCGCTCGCAAACGCCGAAGATTAAAGAAAAGTGCTTTTTGCGAAGAACTTGTCCCGCCTCGAACGATAGACCAATTTCGTAAAATATAATCTTGAATAGAGGCGCGTATCCACCATGTTGCATAGGTCGAAAAACGGACCTCCCGATCAGGTTCGAAACGCGCAGCAGCTTCCAAAAGGCCCACATAACCTTCTTGTACCAGATCCCCCAATGGCATTTTGAAACGTTTAAAACGGTTCGCAATCGCAATAACCAAACGCATATGTGCCGCTGCAATTTGATGCATAGCCTCATCATCGCGTTTATCTTTCCACCGCAAAGCCAAATCATGCTCTTTTTGTCGTTCAAGATAAGGTGCTTGCATCGCAGAACGCATCATATTGCGTCCCAAGCTTTTATCTGCGTCGCTATAATTTTTGCCGTTTTTATAAATAGCATTTGAAAGATTACTCATAATAACCCCTTGCGATTAAAAATATCAAAATTGATTTGGTAACGACATCACCGTTCTTCCTCAAAAAGAACGCAAAAGTTGTTTGTTTCAATGCCACTACTTTAGCGTGTATTTTTATAATCGCAATTGTTTTTTTATTACAATTGTAAAACTTATTGTTACAGAACACAGTTTTGCCTCTAAAACGGCAATATGATGTACACCGCTTACCGGCGAAAAATATATAGAAAAGCTTTCTTTGTAATATTATTGTGACAGGTTAGAAAAAAATAAAAAGGACAGGAAAAATAAATACTGTTTTGTTTCATGATGCTAATAGCCTTTTGAGCGAAGAGTTTATTTTTGCTTCCAGCTTTACAATGCAACTAATACGTGTAATGAACATTTCTAAAATATTCAAGGTAAATAAAAAAAGAAATACCCAAAGTTAAAGAAAAAAGAAGTATTAAAAACGACAAGAATTATTGAAGAAAATGCAACAAACGTGTTAAAGGAGCAACACAATGATAGAATTGTTGAGAATAAGCTTTTTACCAGTCTAGCACTGAGAAAGAAAATAATCATGGATAGCAAGATTGTTCAACGGAATGAGATTTTTCAGGATGATATTCTTATTGAAAAACAGGGAAATGGCAAATTTGAAGGTTTTCGTTTTTATGCCAACAAAAACAATGCCAACCAAAGCGATGAAACGCAAAGTTTCATAGAGAATGAAGATTTGATTCTTGCTTTTTCCAAACGTGCAGCACGTCTTTGTGCTTGTCCTAATAAAGATTTTACACTGAGTTCTGATGGCATTGTGCGCTGGATTGGTCAGCCCGTGGGTCAACTTATTGCAACAGAGGATTTTCTAAAACCCAGACTGATTATTTTAGCAGATACGCAATTAACAGGAGAAGCGCGTGATAACGTTGTGAAACGCCTAGAGCGTTTTATAGCTTTTCATTTTGAAATGGCTTTAAAACCTCTGTTTGATTTACGCAATGCCGATAGCTTGACAGATTCGACAAGTGGTCTTGCCTTAAAAATTGTCAACTCTTTAGGCATTTTACCACGTCGAGAAGTGGCTGAAGTTGTCAAAAACCTTGATCAAGAATCACGTTCTGTCCTGCGACGTCTAGGTGTGCGTTTTGGCGCTTTCCATATTTATGTTGCTGGCATGCTTAAACCAGCATCAGTCCAAGCCACGACATTGCTGTGGAATCTGCAAAATGGGGATCATGACCAAACTGGATTGGGGGAAATTTTTGCAGCATTATCTGCGGGACGAACCTCGCTTGTTGTGGAACCTAGCTATAACCAACAATTTTACCGACTAGCCGGTTACCAGATCCTAGGGCAGCGTGCTGTACGCATTGACATTTTAGAACGCCTTGCAAACCTGATCCGCCCTGCTCTTCATTGGAAACAAGGCAATACACCCAAACCCGAAGGCGCTTATGATGGCAAAAGTTTTTTTGTTACATCCACTATGATGTCGATTCTTGGAGCCAATGGAACTGATATGGAAGAAATTCTAAAAGGGCTTGGCTACCAATCGCATGCCGTAAGCAGCACGGTTTTTGAACAACATCTCCTTGCAGACAAAGCCTCTTCTCATGCATATACGAAAACACAAGAGGTTCCAGAGGCAGAGTTTGTTGGCGATCAATGGCAAATCATGAAAACCTTAGAAACAAAAGAGGAAGCAAAAAGACCTTTATCTCCTTGTGTTGAAGCACAACCAAACAGTATAGATCGTTTACCGAAAGCTGAACTCGTTGGCGATTTTGCCAAACAAAAATGCTTTGCAACAGAAGATAAAGTTGTTTTACTATGGCGCTATAATTATCAATTTCACCACCATGCACAAAAAAAACGTGATAAATCTGGTTACAGGTGGAAAAATAAACCGCAAAAAGCGTTTAAAAAAGGGGCAAGTGCGAAAGAAAACACCTCCCTGGAAACCACGTCATACACAAAGCATTCTTATAAGTTTCACAAACCACATGCCAAACGTGGGAATGATAAATCGTTTCAAAAAGAAAAACACCCTAATCCTGATTCACCTTTTGCAAAATTAGCTGTGCTACGTAATAAACTTGTAAATAATAAAGACACAGATACGCTTTCCTCCGAAGATCACTAAAACAACAAATGGAGGTAGATCTTGACTCATGTAGTAACTGATAACTGCATTCATTGCAAATATACTGATTGCGTTGAAGTGTGTCCTGTTGATTGTTTTTATGAAGGTGAGAATATGCTTGTCATCCACCCTGATGAATGTATTGATTGTGGGGTGTGTGTACCGGAATGTCCAGCGGAAGCCATTAAGCCTGACACCGAACCAGGGCTTGAAGAGTGGTTAGAACTGAATCTTCAGTATGCAAACAAATGGCCTAATTTAACTACCCGCAAAGACCCTCTTCCTCAAGCAAAAGAAATGGATGGCGTTCCAAATAAATTAGAAAAGTATTTTTCAGAAAATCCAGGAAGTGGTGAATAATAATGATACAACATACACCATACGCCTTCAAGAATGAAGAAAATTACCTTGTAAAAATGAAAATTCCTAAGCAAAACGATTGATTCTTTTGAATTTTTATGTTAGTGTTATTTTAATATAATTATCTTTCTAAGTATTTTTCTTTGCTTTTCTCTGTAGAGCAATGTGTTTTTTGTTGGATTTAAAAGTACTCGACTTTTATGCTCACTCAATTAGTGTAATATACTTGGTTAAGAACACTCAACATTCAGGTTTGCAGCCTGTTTTCCGATACATTTGTTGATCATAAAGGGAGTAAACTAAAATATGGCATCCCAGCACGGAACGTCCTCCAGTACTAAAGGATTTTCAACCTCTGAATATATCGTTTATCCTACCCATGGAGTGGGTCAAATTATAGCGATTGAAGATCAAGAAGTTGCAGGACACAAATTAAAACTCTTTGTTATTCATTTTGCAAAAGACAAAATGGATGTCAAAGTGCCGATTGCGAAAGCCCTTTCCGTTGGAATGCGTAAATTATCTGCCGTCGATTCTGTTGAACGCGCATTAAAAATTCTACACGGAAAAGCACGGGTTAAACGAACCATGTGGTCACGCCGTGCTCAAGAGTATGATGCTAAAATTAATTCGGGGGATCTTATTTGTATCGCTGAAGTAGTGCGCGATCTTTTTCGCTCAAATCTACAACCTGAGCAATCTTATTCTGAGCGTCAGCTTTATACTGCTGCACTTGAAAGAATGGCTCGTGAAATTGCTGTTATCAATAATCTTTCTGAAACAGAAGCTATCAATCTCATAGAGATGCATCTTTCAAAAAAGCCAAATCGTGAATTTAAGGCTGAGAGAGATGAAGTGAATACAAGTGGGGAAGCTGTTTACGCTGCATAAGAAATCAAGTTAAAATATTTTGCTAACAAAACAAAACCAGCATATCGTTGGTTTTGTTTTTTATAGCCAGAACTTCATCAACAGTAGAACATTTGATAAAGAGCTCACTTACGTTTTTCTGTTCAACAATATATGAGTAAAACCGAATAGGATGTGCCGATCATTAAAATTTCACATCTTATAAAAATTGATATTTAAACTTTCTCTAGCCCTTTTTATACTCTATGTTTTAAGAGCGTTACTTAAGAAAAATAGTTTATTATAAGGCTTATCTCTTCAATACTTACGAGAGTTTTTGCACCATTTTCTCTTATAGTCTATGCTACAGAGAGCATTTATGAAAACACTTATCTTATTCTCTCAATAGAATAAGAAAGTCACTAAACCACCGCACGAGGGGAATAGTGCGTATTTCACTCTTTTCACGAAAAAGAACAACTGAAAAACACATTCAACCCGTGTACACACACTTACCGACGATAAAGTGACCCCTACCCCTTTGTAGAGAGACAAAATGCTCAATCTTTAGCAGGTAAAACTTGGCGTCCGCAATACATCCCTGTTTTCAAATCAATATGATGAGGGCGACGCAATTCACCAGAGTTTCTATCCTCAACATAAGTCGGTGCCTTTAAGGCATGAGTCGAACGGCGCATACCCCGCTTTGCTGGAGAGGTTTTTCGTTTAGGTACAGCCATAAAGAGACACTCCAAATCTGTTAAAACAAAACAGGCAGCATCAAGAATGACACAGCCTTTATCAAAAACATCATAAAATCTGGAAGGGTTATACACTGATTAAAAGCTTTTGGCTAGACTTTCATTTCATTTTTTGTTTGGCATTTCATTTTTTGTTTGGCTTTCACAGAGACTTTCGCATACAGTGAGTGTGAGTATCAAAAGAAAAAATGATTTTTTCATAAGAAAACTATACAAATGTAACTAAAACGAGCAAAAGCAATGCCCTCTTTCTTGTAAATTTCAAGGTTTCATTTGCAATAATATAAGGAAGCAAGAATGCACGAATTTGCCACCCTTCTTGCAAAACATGGTCACAGCGTTGAAAGCCGACTTGCTATACTGCTCGGTGATCAAGCCCAAAATGGTGAAATTTCCCGTCCTGAAATCTTGCTCAAAACTATGCGCTACGGTGTTCTCAATGGTGGAAAACGCCTGCGTCCTTTTCTTGTTATGCAAAGTGCTGCTCTTTTTGATATCCCGTCTGAACACGCTCTTGATGTCGCCTGTGCTCTAGAATGTGTGCATTGTTATTCGCTCATTCATGATGACCTCCCCGCCATGGATAACGATACACTTCGACGTGGCAAACCCACTGTCCACATAGCATTTGATGAAGCAACAGCGATTCTTGCAGGGAATGCTCTTTTAACATTTGCTTTTGAAATCATTGCTGATAAAGCCCGTGCACTGTCTTGTGACACCCGAATAAAGCTGATCACAGCTCTTGCACAGGCCGCAGGACTTGGCGGTATGATAGGTGGCCAAATGCTTGACATTGAGGCAGAAAAAAAACCGCAAGCGAGCACCAATATTATCACTCTACAACGCATGAAAACAGCAGCCCTTATAAGCTTTGCTTGCCAAGCAGGAGCCATTATCGGCAATGCTTCAAAAGAACTAACGGAAAGACTTTCTGCTTTTGGGACATATCTCGGTTTAGCCTTTCAATTGACAGATGATCTTCTCGATGTGACAACCAGCAGCGAAGTACTAGGCAAAACCGCCGGTAAAGATGAAACGGCGCATAAAGCCACTTTTGTTCGTCTTTATGGTATTGAAGAAACACAAAAAAAGCGAGATGACCTGATTACGAAAGCCGAAGCACTTTTACGCCCCTTTGGCGACAAAGCGAAAGCTCTCCAACAAGCAGCCCATTTTAGTGCAACACGAAAAAATTAATATTCACCAGCCATAGCACAAGCAAAAAGGCAGGCAAAACAAAGTGTTTTTTTATTTTGAATCCATACAACGGTTTCTTTCAACCCTGTCCAAAGCGTTTATGGATATAATCACTCAAGAGAGATTCAAATTCTTCAGCAATATGGTTACCCCGCAAAGTCTTTACCTTTTGTCCCTCAATAAAAACAGGCGCCGCCGGACTTTCACCCACTCCCGGCAAAGAGATTCCAATATCAGCATGTTTTGATTCTCCTGGTCCATTGACAATACATCCCATCACTGCCACCTTCAAACTTTCAACACCAGGATACTTTTCACGCCAGATGGGCATATTTTTGTACAAATTCGCTTCAATTTTTTGCGCCAATTGCTGAAACACTGTCGAGGTTGTACGACCACAACCAGGACAAGCAGCAACAACAGGCAAAAATTGCCGAAACCCCATCACTTGTAAAAGTTCTTGTCCCACCTTCACTTCTCGTGTCCGATCTCCACCGGGTTCAGGCGTCAAGGAAATGCGGATTGTATCCCCAATTCCTTGCTGTAACAAAATTCCCAAAGCCACAGAAGAAGCAACAACACCCTTTGTTCCCATTCCTGCTTCTGTCAAACCCAAATGGAGCGCATAATCACAACGCTCTGCCAGGGTACTGTAGACAGCAATAAGATCTTGAACATCACTCACTTTAGCAGAAAGAATAATTTTATCACGTCCCAACCCCAGCTCTTCCGCAAAAGCAGCCGAATGCAAAGCCGACTGCACAACAGTTTCCCGCATCACTTCTGCCACAGATAAGGGATTCTCCTGCTGTGCATTTTCATTCATAAGCTGTGTTAATAACACATTATCAAGAGATCCCCAATTCACACCAATACGAATGGCTTTATGATACCGACAAGCAATTTCGACAATTTCTGCAAACTGCTGATCCTTTTTTGCGCCAAAACCAACATTTCCAGGATTGATCCGATATTTTGCAAGAGCCTTAGCACACGCAGGATGTGCTGCCAAAAGTTTATGGCCAATATAATGAAAATCTCCCACCAATGGTACAGAAAAACCCAACCGTTCCAATCGTTCTCGTATTTTTGGCACAGCAGCAGCAGCTTCATCACGATCAACGGTGATCCGAACCAATTGGGAACCGGCCTGCCAAAGAGCAGCAATTTGTGCAACGGTTGAATCAATATCAGCAGTATCGGTATTGGTCATTGACTGAACAACAATTGGGTTATTGCCACCCACCATCACATCACCAACCGCAACACCAACAGACCAACGACGTTCAAGAGGTTTAGATAAAGGATACGGTGTGCTCATCAAGCCCTCAAATTTCAAAACTTGGTATATATCGAACCTCATTTATGACAATGCTTGTCAAAGTACAATTTAAAAAATGAATGAAAGACACCACCTCACTCAACCAAAGCTATTAGCTTTCTTACATCACTGACAAGTAAAGCCATCAATGCAACCTTTCAATTTTCAAGCCGTTATAGCAAAACCCCAAACACAATGCCAATTTTCGTAAAACATCAAATACATAAAGGAGTTAACAAATGTGTTTATTTTCAACCCACGCAAAAAATGCTAGAATTAAAAAACGTATCGCACAATTAAAAAGTGAACTTGTCCCTGCAAATCGTTGGCGTTCTCATAATAGCAGCTTTGCAAACATCTTAGACATGCTTGATACATGGAAACAAAAAGGCCATCACGCACTTTGCCACCTCAATGAGCATGCTACAGAATTGAAGAAAAAAGCAAAAGAACACCCCAAAACAATTATCGCATTGGCTACAGGAGTGGTTTTAGCGAGCTTTTTGCTGATCCGCAAAAACCAACAACAGAGCTAAAGCCCTTTTAATGCCCGCTTTGAATCGGGCATTCTTTTATAGCGTAAAAAAGTGAAAAAATACCATCACCATCCCAATCAAAGTCTCACCGCCCTAATGGAATGAGGTCCCCTCTAAACCGCCAATCTGATTACAGACTGGTTTCTCTCGCATACATTTTCCGTCTTCACGACCGCTATAATTTCCCCATAAGTTCATAAGAAAAGCTTTGCCGTGACTCTTCCCCGCAACCTTCTCCTTCCACGCTGAATGCATGCAAAAGAAAACTGAAATCAGAAAGAAACGAAACTCTTATCTTTCATCTGCATGAACATACCTTATCTCACCGTTCTAAAGCACAATATCTTACAGCAGTACAGATAAGAGTTTAAAAAGATGTAGCATGACAAACCAAATAAAGTCTTCCAAACTTAACACCCACTTACTACAAACAGCGGGCATAAAAATAAAATTTAAAAAACCCAAAATTCTACCCTCCAGAAGCAATACGCTGTGACGTATCCACATACGTGACAACTGACATACCAGGAATAAGCTTTTCAGCCCCTTCTTGTCCAGGATCTAAAGCAATACGCACAGAAATACGCTGTGCAATTTTAATAAAATTCCCGATTGTCGTATCTGTTTTTAATAATGAAAATTCTGAACCAGTCGCAGGTGCAAAACGAACCACACGTCCTGTTAATTTTTTATTGTTCAATGCATCAACAGAAAAAATAACCGGTTGCCCAACACGCATTTGCGAAAGCTGCGTTTCCTTATAATTGGCAACAATCCAAATATCATCAGAAATAACTGGCACCAATTGCGTACCAGGCAAAACATATTGTCCCACCCGCGCACCAACCAACCCAATATATCCCGTTATAGGAGATAAAATCTTCGTATGATCCAGGTTGATTTTAGCCAACTCGACGCCAACCTGCGCACTTGCCACCTCCGATTGTAGACTTTGCCGTTCAAGACCCAATTGTTTTTGCAATTGGCGTTTTGTTTCAAGCGTTGCCAACAATTGCGAAAGAGGACGAGAGACAGAATTGGAAGCATCTGTAAAATCGATTTTTTTGTTTTCAGACAGAACATTAGAAAATGCTTTCGAACGCGCCAATTCGGCTTCTGTTGCATTAATTTCTCCCTGCAAAATCTGAGCCTGCAACATAATGCTAGAAAGTTTAGCATTTTTTGAATCTAAAACAGCCTGTGCCTGCGCAAGCTGTTGACGAAAAAGAGCATCATCGAGTTCAAAGAGCAGCATTCCCTTTTCAACGCGTTGGTAATCTTGAACATAAATTCGTGCAATGACCCCAGAGATCTGTGAACTAACCAAAGTAACACTGCCCTTAACAGAAGCATTATCGGTTATTTGAATTGTACTGACAAAAGGAGGAAGTCTCCAAGCCCATAAAATTAACAAAACACCCGTAATACCTGAAAGGAATGTAATAAGCGTCGCTCTTGACCTTAATGCTTTTATCATTTCTCACACCCCTCCTCACCACTTTTATACCGCTTTTCAAATGCATACAAAGCATATGGTTTTACAAATATTTTGAAAAAAAAAGCAGCAAATACAACTATTGCAATATAAAAATAAAGTCGAAAAACATCATCATAAGCAAAAATATTTGCTGTTAACTTAAACTTTTCAATCAATCTAGAGGTATCTTGTTCACTTCCTAAGAAGTCAGGAACAGAAGCACCATAAGAAGGCAAAAATAAGGTATTCGTCTCCCCTGAAATAAAGGGATTTGTGACAGTAATATTTTGTGTTAAAGATTCAAAGTTCTTATGAGCGAAAAAAAACTGTAAACTACCAAAAAAAGCCGACCCCATTAATCCGCCTGTCACTTGTGTCAAGAGAAAGACAGCAATAAAACTTAAGACATAACGTGGTCCTCGTGCACCAGCTATCACAAACCCCTTGCAAAGAGCAGGAGGTAAAAAAAGTGCGTAACTAAAACTGACCAACCCTTGACTGAGCATCATATCTTGGGGACGCGTTAAATGATTCACGTGACTATCTAAATAAGCTCCAAGCGCCAGACAAGCCAAGGATAAAAGATAAAAATAATCCTCACGTCCAGCACGTAGAAAAAAGACACAAACTGCACCTCCTAAAAGACTACCCAATACAATCGCAAGATACATGGGAGCCATCTCACGATTTAACAAACCAAAAAGATTAAAAAATCCTACTGCTAAAGTTGACCTTTCTAACAAAAAAACGTGAAAGATTAATAAGATGAGAACAGAGTGTACGATTTCTTTACTGAAAAGCCAGCGTAAATCAATCAACGGGTTTGCTCTATTAAGTTCAATCATAATCGCAATGACTAACGAAGCAATAGCCAGTGCAAGTGCCCACCCAATCCATGGTGCTTCATACCACCAATACAATATGCCAACAGACATAATCATGGCATTAAGCCCAAGACCAAGTGCAATCAAACCATAACTCACCCAGTCTAACTTCTGAATAACTTTACTACGGACCACAGGAGTCAGTGGAAGAGCATAGATACATCCCAAACTGATGAGAACCAACCCCATTTCCATCGCTGAAAGGCTCGAAAAACTCCCATTTTCCAATAAATCCGGTGAAATTAAACGCGATAAGGGAGCTGCTAACGCAGCATTCGTATAATTTAAACTAAGTCCAATAGTAAATTTCTTTGCCGGTGCAAAAGCCTCCATCATATAAAGCAGTGCGAGTGAAGCTAAGGGCGCTGCAGCAATACCAGCAAAAAAACGAATGATAAGAGCAGAACGCAAATCTGTCACAAAAAGCTGCAAGACACAAACCAAAACGAAGCCAAGAATTGATAACTCAGCAAAAGCTCGAAGCCCAAACTGGTAGCGAATTTTGATCAACATGATCGCAACACTCACATTTGGTGCCATATAAGCCGCAACCAACCATGTCGTTTCGGTCAGGGTTGCGTGGAAATCCCCCGTAAGACGAACAATGTTAGATTGAACAACATTCGCTCCCAAACCATAGGCCCACTGCAAAATAAAAGAAGCAAAAATATAAACAAAACATTTCGGCAAAGGCCCTGCGAAAACACGACCTGGATGCGGAAAAGGTTTTCCTCCTCTTTTAGCAGACATAACCGTACTTTTTTTTCCGCCCATGCCCCTTTTTCCTGTATAATCCTTTACGCCTCTGTTCCCCCAGAACCAGCAGCTGTTAGTTGATGAAAAAACTTTTCGACGTTATGATTTATCTCATCGCTTATGCCCTCTTCTAACGTTGCTCGAACTTGCAAAATCTTCTGTTCCAATGCATCAAAAGAAAGATGCTCAACACCAACAACGTGCTCCACCAACAGAGAACAACCGGAAAAGGTAATATTAGCAACGCCTCCGTAAACAGCAAACAGCTTTTCCCCTGAAGAGGTACGAACGCGAACACTGCCCAACACAATGCTTGCCACCAGCGGTGCATGATGCGCCATAATTGTCAGAGCACCTGACGCTGAAGGAAGAACAACAGAAACCACCTGCTCTGAAAACACAATTTTCTCAGGCGACACAAGCTCAAATAAAAAATGCTCTTCTTTATTGTGTTCCACAAAAATCTCCACAAGGCTTGACGTAAGGACTCTTCATCCTCTTCACAAAAAACATCCCTTACAGATTTCTTCTTATGAAGAAGCCTCTGCAATAAGACGTTTTCCTTTTTCTATGGCTTCATCAATCGAACCAACCATATAAAAAGCGGCTTCCGGCAAATCATCATACTCACCAGCGCAAAGACCTTTAAAGCCTTTTATTGTCTCTTCTAAGGGGACGAGTTTTCCGGGTGAACCAGTAAAAGCTTCAGCCACATGGAAAGGTTGCGAAAGGAAACGTTCAATTTTACGTGCCCGCCCTACCAACAATTTATCATCTTCAGAAAGCTCATCCATTCCAAGGATAGCAATAATATCCTGGAGAGCTCTATAACGTTGCAAAATAGTTTGAACCTGACAAGCAACCGTATAATGCTCTTCTCCCACAATCAATGGATCGAGCATGCGCGAGAAAGAATCAAGCGGATCAACGGCTGGATAAATTCCCTTTTCAGCAATCGAACGCGAAAGAACCGTTGTTGCATCCAAATGGGCAAAAGATGTTGCAGGTGCTGGGTCTGTTAAGTCATCGGCTGGAACATAAATAGCCTGAACAGAGGTAATAGATCCAGTTTTCGTACTGGTAATACGTTCTTGCAAAGCACCCATATCCGTTGCTAAAGTTGGCTGATACCCCACAGCAGAAGGGATACGCCCCAAAAGCGCTGAAACTTCAGCCCCTGCTTGAGTAAAACGGAAAATATTATCCACAAAGAAAAGAACATCCTGTCCCTCATCCCGGAAACTTTCCGCAATGGTCAATCCTGAAAGAGCAACACGAGCACGTGCTCCTGGTGGCTCATTCATTTGCCCATAAACGAGCGCACATTTTGATCCTGCTGTTGAACCATTATTCTCTTTTGGATTCACATTCACACGGCTTTCGATCATTTCATAATAAAGATCATTTCCCTCACGTGTACGCTCTCCAACGCCAGCAAAGACAGAATACCCACCATGGGCTTTTGCAATATTGTTGATAAGCTCCATAATGAGAACGGTTTTACCAACCCCAGCCCCACCAAACAAACCAATCTTACCACCCTTAGAATAAGGCGCCAACAAATCAACGACTTTAATACCCGTGACAAGAATTTCTGACACGGTTGATTGCTCAACATATTCAGGAGCATCTTGGTGAATAGAACGCTTTTTGGCTGTCACAATTGGACCCACATTATCAACCGGCTCTCCAATCACATTCATGATACGACCAAGCGTTGCCTCTCCAACAGGAACACTGATCTGTGTTCCTGTATCAAAAACCTTTTGACCACGGATAAGACCATCAGTGGTATCCATAGCAATCGTACGCACGGTATTTTCACCCAAATGCTGTGCAACTTCCAAAACCAGGCGATTGCCTAAATTGTCTGTTTCTAATGCATTAAGAATATTTGGCAACGCATTTTCAAACTGCACATCAACAACAGCACCAATAACCTGTTTGATCTTACCAACGGCCCCTTTTACAGGGGTATCTTTAGGACTTTTCGGCATATTTTTCTGAGAAGAAGACCGCACAGGCGTAGACGAATCTTTCATACCAGTCTGAGATTTCGAGGCGGCTTTTTTCACGCCTGAACGAGCAGCTGTTTTCTTTTTTTCAACCTTTGCTGTTTCCTTGCTTGACGTCACTGCTTTTACCATCAACCCTTACCTTTTCAATTTAAAGCGCTTCAGCGCCCGCAATAATTTCGATCAATTCCGTAGTGATCTGTGTCTGACGCTGACGATTATAAGCCACCATCAATTTATTAATCATTTCACCCGCATTACGCGATGCATTGTCCATAGCTGTCATTTTCGCACCCATTTCACCAGCAACATTCTCAAGCAAAGCTCTAAAGATTTGCACTGAAAGATTGCGCGGCACAAGCGCCTCCAAAAGAGAAGCAGCATCGGGCTCATACTCATAAACCATCGCTTGTAGATCTTGGTTTTGCTCTGCCTTTTTAACGCCTTCTCTTGTCTCAACAGCTCCTTTTGTAGAAACCATTGGGATCAAACCAAAAGCTGTTGGGCGCTGATTAATCACTGAAACAAATTCAGAATAAAACAGCGTACACACATCAAAAGCGCCCTCATTGAACAAATCAACAACCCGTTGGCTAATCATGGCTGCCTCGGCAAAACCAACACGCTTGACAGAATGCAAATCAATGTGATCAATCATTAAAGCTTTATAATCACGCGATAAAATATCTGCACCCTTTTTACCCACGGTTAAAATTTTAACGATTTTACCAACGGCAAGCAGTGCCTTAATCTGTTCGCGTGCACGGCGTGCAATCTGCACATTAAAAGCACCACACAAACCACGTTCAGCAGTACACACCACCAAAAGATGCACATCATCCCGACCGGTTCCCCGCATAAGAGGCGGAGCATCAATGCCATCAACATCGGCAGCAACATTGGTTAAAATAGCAGCCATCCGCTGCGCATACGGGCGTGCAGACTGCGCTGCCTCTTGTGCACGGTGCAACCTCGCTGCCGCAACCATTTGCATGGCTTTGGTAATCTTCTGTGTTGCCTTCACCGAAGCGATACGGTCTCTAAGATCCTTCAACGACGCCATTTAAGCATTCCATCAATTTATCACGAAAAATTCTTCGCGTAAGACTTCAGAACAGTCAACAACTGATCCTTAAGTTCATCGGTTAATTGTTTCTGGTCAGCAATTGCTTGCAAAAGATTCTGGTGATCATTGCGTAAAAGAGTTAAAAGCCCCTGTTCGAACCGAGCAACATCAGCAATAGCCAAAGGATCAAGAAAACCATTCACCCCAGCAAAAATGACAGCCACCTGTTCTTCTGTTTTCAGGGGAGAAAATTGCGGCTGCTTTAAAAGCTCAGTCAAACGTGCACCACGGTTTAAAAGACGCTGTGTTGAAACATCCAAATCAGAACCAAATTGTGCGAAAGCAGCCATTTCACGATATTGTGCCAATTCCCCTTTGATCGAACCAGCAACTTGCTTCATTGCTTTGATTTGCGCAGCAGAACCAACACGCGACACAGAAAGACCCACATTCACAGCAGGACGAATTCCCTGATAAAACAAATTGGTTTCTAGAAAAATTTGCCCATCAGTGATCGAAATCACATTTGTAGGAATATAAGCAGAAACGTCATTCGCCTGTGTTTCAATGACCGGCAAAGCTGTCAGAGACCCGGAACCATTTTCAGCATTCAGCTTTGCAGCCCGCTCTAAAAGGCGCGAATGAAGGTAGAACACATCACCGGGATAAGCTTCACGCCCAGGGGGACGGCGAAGCAAAAGAGACATTTGGCGATAAGCAACAGCCTGTTTGGAAAGATCATCATAACCGATCAAAGCATGTTGACCATTGTCACGGAAATATTCACCCATTGCACAACCTGCAAGAGGCGCAATAAATTGCAGTGGAGCAGGATCAGAAGCGGTCGCCGCAACAATAATAGAATATTCAAGGGCTCCCCGTTCTTCCAACACTTTAACGAATTGTGCAACCGTTGAGCGTTTTTGACCAATAGCAACATAAATACAATATACTTTATCCTGTTCGTGCTCTGCACCTTTTTCGTGGAACGGCTTCTGGTTTAAAAACGTATCGAGTAAAACTGCTGTTTTCCCCGTTTGACGGTCACCGATCACCAATTCACGCTGTCCACGTCCAATGGGAATGAGTGCATCAATAGCTTTCAATCCGGTTGACATAGGCTCATGCACAGATTGACGTGGAATAATCCCTGGCGCCTTCACATCAACACGACGACGCTCTGTTGTCTTAAGAGGTCCTTTACCATCTATAGGATTTCCGAGTGCATCGACAACACGCCCAAGCAGAGCCGGTCCCACGGGAACATCCACAATTGTGCCTAACCGCTTAACACAATCACCTTCACGAATATCACGATCCGATCCGAAGATCACGACCCCGACATTATCAATTTCCAGATTCAAAGCCATACCGCGTACGCCATTTGAAAAGGAAACCATTTCACCTGCTTGGACATTATCCAAACCATACACACGGGCGATACCATCACCCACAGAGAGAACCCAACCAATTTCTGAAACTTCAGCCTTTTGGTCAAAGTTCCTGATTTGCTCTTTTAGAATTTTTGAAATTTCAGATGGTCTAATATCCATCAGCTGACCTCTTTTTTCAATGCAAGCTTAAGCGAAGACAATTTTGTTACAAGAGACGTATCAATCTGAGACGACCCCACACGAATGATCAACCCACCAAGAACAGTTGGATCAACAAGAATGTGTAGTAAAACTTTTCCCCCCACGACACCTTCCAAAGCTCTACGCAGCTCTTTTTCTTGTTGAGAATTCAGGGGATACGCAGAAATGACCTGCGCGGAAACTTCTTTACGAGAGAGAGCGACATGACGTTGAAAAGCGTGTAAAATACCATATAAAGCACAAAGTCGACGGTTTGTAGCGATAACGCGCAGAAAACTACCGACAATCTTACCAGCACGCTCATCAGCAAATTTGATGCTTGTACAAACAGAATGCATCACTTCAACTTGCTCTTTTACTGAAAAGAATGGACTTTCTATAAAGCGTTTTAAGTCTTCATTTTGGTCCAAGATAAGCAAAAAAGATGCCACTGCCTTTTCAACTTTTTCAACGATTCCTGCTTCTTGCACGAAATCAAAAAGTGCTTGCGCATAGCGTTGATCTACTAATGGCAGCGGTATAAGAGAAAATGAATCCGACACGAAATACCGCCTCTTTCCCTTGAGCGACTCTCTGATAGTTATCAGATGATAATGAAACAAACACTTTAAGATTTTAAGAATCTTCTTAAAACCCACAACAAAAAACATTTCGGTTTCTAGCATAGACATAAAAGACTCGCAACACTCCAAATCGATGCTTTCTAAAAATTTTTTTGTGAAAAGAATTTTTTCAAATATACAATGAGCATCATAGTTTTTATACGCTGTTTTTGGTATCTCCTACGAGATTTTTCAAGGATCTTTTTTGCCCCATACACGGTCTAAAATCAGAAGCAAAACAGTGTCCTTCACTATTTAAACGAGATATTTTTCCTAACATTCTCTCACAAAAAAGGGCGCTACCGCTACCGATAAAAAAATCTCTCCATGATATTGCACTATATTGCTTTGTTTTCTAAAGAAAACTTTGCGGATCAATATCAATCTGAACCCGAACTGAAGAAGGCATTTTGGGAGCATTTGCCAGCATCGCACGTATAAACCCTTGTATATCAAAAGAACGCTGCCCCTGTAGCAAGAGCCGAAAACGATAACGCCCTCGAATAAGAGCCAATGGAGCTTCTGCAGGCCCCATCAATGAGATGTTTCTCTCACCAGGAGAAACTTGGCGCAATACCCGTGCATAATGTTCTGCCGCCTGACGTTTTTCTGAAGACACAATCAAAGAGGCGAGTCGTCCATAAGGAGGAAGATGATAATGCTGACGCATGGCAATTTCATGCGTGTAAAAATCCTCACGTTGTCGTGAAAGCAAGGCTTGTATCACAGGATGATCCGGTTGGTATGTTTGCAACAATCCTAGACTTTTCAATCCCATACGCCCTGCTCTCCCGGTCACCTGAGACAAGAGCTGAAAGGTGCGCTCACTCGCACGTAAATCGCCATTGGCAAGACCAAGATCAGCATCAATAACCCCTACCAACGATAACCCAGGGAAATGGTGTCCCTTCGCGACCAACTGTGTTCCAATAATAATGTCAACTTCGCCCTTTGCAATTGTTTCCAATTCGCGCCGCAATTGCCCAATCCCCCCTTGAAGGTCGGTTGAGAGAATCAGCAAACGCGCCTGTGGAAAAAGTCCCCGTGTCTCTTCAGCAATTCTTTCCACACCAGGTCCACAAGCCACGAGATGGTCTAAAATCCCGCAGTGAGGACACGCTTCAGGAATTGGCTGATGATAACCGCAATGATGGCATTTAAGTTGCCCTTGTAAACGATGCTCTACCAGCCAACTTGAACAATCTCTGCAATGAAATCGATGTCCACAAACACGGCATAAAGTTAAAGGTGCATAACCGCGTCGATTGAGAAAAAGCAGTGCCTGTTCACCTTTTTCGATGGTTTTTAGCAAAGCCTCTTCAAGAGCAGAGGAAATAAAACGCCCCTTTTGCACACCTCCTTTACGCATATCAACCACCCGTAGTTGTGGAAGCGCAGCTGCTTTAAAGCGCGACGGCAAATTAACCCGTTGATAACGTCCCCACAAAACATTTGCCTGGCTTTCAATCGACGGTGTTGCTGAAGATAAAATAACAGGAAAACGCTCGAACGAACCCCGTGCAACCGCCATATCACGCGCATGATAAAAAATACGCTCTTCCTGTTTATAGGCACCATCATGTTCTTCATCAACAACAATCAACCCAAGATCATGAAAGGGGAGAAAAAGTGCCGAACGCGCTCCAGCCACAACCCGTACCCGACCTTCGGCAACCTGTCGCCATACACGTTCTCGACGACGTGGTGCCAAATCAGAATGCCATTCAGCGGCAGCTGCTCCAAAACGTGCATGAAAACGATCTAAGAATTGTTGTGTTAAAGCAATTTCAGGCAACAAAATCAAAACCTGCTTGCCCCCTGTAAGCGCTTGGGCAACCGCTTCAAAATACACCTCTGTTTTCCCTGATCCTGTCACACCATCAAGCAGAAAAACGTGAAACTGAGAAGACAACACACCTTCCCGCAAAAGCCTTGCTGCTTTACTCTGTGCTCCCTCAAGAACAGTGGGGCAAAAGTCAGGATTAGGCATCCCTACAAGCGCTGGTGGGGGCACCATAACCTCTTCAAAAACCCCAAGCGATTTTAACCCTTCAACAACAGAAACAGAAGTTCCCGCCGCATGAGCAAGGCCAGAACGTGTCCAAATCCCACCATCGCGTGCCAACTTCAAAATCCGTGAGCGTGCTGGTGTTAAACGCTCTATGTCTCCCCCACAATACCGCAAACCAGGCATTGGCGTCTCTGGTTCTAAAGCAGCCGGCACACATAAAACCAATCGTGCAACAAGCCCGAGAGGGGTCATTGTATATCGGCTCACAAAACGCAAAAATGTGATCATTTCCTCTTTTAATGGTGGACAATCAAAAACATGGAGGAGAGAGCGTAATTTTTTACCTACCACCGATGCAGCACTTTGCCCTTCTTTTACCGCTTGCTCTCCAATATCCACCACAATACCACAAACTTGGCGCCCCATTACCGGAACACGAACAAAAGAGCCAATTTCAGCTTTCATAAAAGAGGGAACCTCATAACTATAAGCATGCGCAACAGGAAGAGGAACCAAGACCGAAACAATCTTTCTCTCCTGCACGCTTTCTGTTACCTTTGACTTCATCTTTTGTCTCAAATTTTATACGCACCTCTTAGACAAAGAGCATCTAGTTTCTTTTTTGATATCCGTTGGTGAAAAACCCCTTACGGGGCTTAGCATTTCAACCCTCCAACAACACCTTATCCATACACCAACCATCACTAAACCACAAAAAAGAACCCAATCTCCCCCATAGTGGATAGAAACCCATAAAAAGAAGCATACACAACATAAGCGATTTCATAACCCCACATCATTGAAAATAAACAAAAAACACATCCCATCCTTCATAAAAAATGAAGTTTAATCAGTATCAATATCAAATAAGAAGACCTCAAATGCTCATAGGACAAACAATTCCCTCTGAGATTTTGCTCTCTTTCCAAATTTATGTCGTGGCTTATCATATAAGAGTAAAATCCTTCCTCTTGCTTTTACCACAAACAATAGCGCATAACAAAAAACAGGGTGAATCATCAAAGGCTTTAAAGGAAAGAACTAAAAACCAAGGAGATTGGATATGAAATTTTTTGTGGATAGTGCTCATATTGAAGAGATCCGAGAATTACAAAATTTAAGCCTCGTTGATGGTGTCACCACCAATCCCTCGCTTATCTTAAAATCAGGACGGAATATTTTTGAAGTCACAAAAGAAATCTGTAGCCTTGTCAATGGTCCTGTTTCTGCCGAAGTTGCAGCAACAGAATTTGAAGACATGATGAGGGAAGCAGCTGTTTTTGCAAAAATTGCTGACAACATTTGTATCAAACTTCCTTTAACATTTGATGGATTGAAAGCCTGTAAAGCACTAACAGCACAAGGCTTAAAAACCAATCTCACACTTTGTTTTTCTGCTAATCAAGCCCTATTAGCTGCCAAAGCAGGTGCAACATTTGTTTCACCGTTTGTTGGCAGAATTGATGATTGCGGAAATGAAGGCCATGAACTGCTTCATGAAATTCGTACAATTTATGACAACTACAGCTTTGAAACGCAAATTTTGGCAGCTTCAATCCGCACTGTTAATCATGTTAAAGAAGCAGCACTAAGCGGTGCAGATGTTGCAACTGTCCCACCAGCAATCTTAAAAGCATTAGTAAAACATCCTTTAACCGATAAAGGATTACAAATCTTCCTCGAGGATTGGCAAAAAACCGGGCAAAGTATCGCTTAACCTTTTGCCAAATCTCTTGAAAGCAACAGTAAAATCTGCTCCGCCAACTCTTCAGCTACCCGTTTTTTCGCATCTTCTTCTGCTTGCATGGTTGCATATTCTTGGCGAAGCCGTTCAAAAGATGCGCTCACGGTTCCCATACCACTGCCAACAGGAGTATTTTTCATATCTTGCAAGGTATAGGAAACTTTCCCCACTACAGTTCCAACGGAAGGGCGTCCTTCTCTTTTTCTATCGAGATCAACCTCTATCTGTACAGAATTTCTTATAAACAGGGATGTTTGCAATGTTAGTTGATAAGCTGGATCATTGGGTTGGCTGCCATTTTCATAAAGAAGAAACAACAGGTGATTCCGCACCATTTGTCCAAAACGATCTGAAGGTTCTGCAATAATAATACTTGCGAGTTTTTCAGAAAGTCTCAAGGATTTTGGTTCTGAGGAGTGACGATAAGAAACAGAATCTATTGTCGTAACCTCTGACATCTCATGATAAAGTGGTTCAATTTTGCATCCACACAAAAGTGTTAACAAAACAGTAAAAGTCACAAAAAGAAAATTTTTAAAGCACGACATTGACAATCCTTTTTGGAACAATAATCATTTTTTTAACAGGTTTTTTACCCACATGCGCCTTTACAAAATCAAGAGCCAGAACAGCTGCTTCAATTATTTCTGGAGTAGCCGTTGCTGCCACAGTCACCTCACCACGTTTTTTACCATTAATCTGTATCGGCAAACTATAGCAATCCTCAACGATTAATGTAGGGTCATAAACGGGCCAAGGAAGCTCAGACATTAAAGTTTTCTCTCCTAGAGCAGCATGGCATTCTTCAGCTAAATGAGGCATGATAGGTGAAATCAATGCAAGGAAAAAATCCACTGCTTGGCGCAAAGCCGCCTTCATTTCATCCTCCATATCTCCCACCTTATTGAGAAAAGGCGCCATAATATTCAAGAATTCATAAAGACGTGCGATTGCCCGATTAAAAGCAAATTTTTCCAAATCATCCCCCACGGAATAGAGTGTACGGTGCGCCACCTTTGAAAGCTTCAAAGCCGCCCCCTGACGCCCAGTATGGGGCTCCACTTCCCTTAACATCGGAGCACTCAAAGCCACATGGCGCCAAACGCGTTGCACAAAACGATGCGCTCCTTCAACCCCCGATTCTGTCCAGATAACATCCCGTTCAGGAGGAGAATCAGACAGCACAAACCAGCGTACAGTATCGGCTCCATAGGATGCAATAATATCATCAGGATCAACGACATTCCTTTTTGATTTAGACATTTTTTCAATCAAACCAATCGTCACTTCGCTTTGATCAGCTAATTTATAAGCGCGCCGCTTTCCATCCTTTTCAACAATAGAAATTTCTTCTGGTGCAACCCATCCTTGATCATCGCGATAGGTTTCATGAACCACCATGCCTTGGGTAAAAAGCCCCTTAAAAGGCTCATCCACAGCCACAGAACCCAACAATTTCATGGCACGCATAAAAAAGCGCGCATAAAGCAGGTGTAAAATGGCATGTTCAATTCCACCAATATATTGTTGCACAGGCAACCATTCTGTTGTCGCTTGTTTGTCGACAGGTTCTTGTGCAAAAGGTGCAGTAAAACGTGCATAATACCAAGAAGAATCCACAAATGTATCCATGGTATCGGTTTCGCGTTTAGCAGCCTTTCCACAAACAGGACAAGCAACAGTTTGCCATGTTTCATGACGCACAAGTGGGTTCCCCGGCTGATCAAAAGTCACATCATCAGGCAACACAACGGGTAAATCCGCACGCGGAACAGGCACCACCCCACAAGATGTACAATGGATCATTGGGATCGGGCATCCCCAATAACGTTGACGCGAAATGCCCCAATCACGCAGACGAAATTGTACTGTTTTTTTCCCCTGTGGCTGTCCATTAAGCATTTGCCCCTCAAGCCTTTTGGCTGCTTCTTCAAAAGCCTGTTGGGGTGTCAAACCATCCAAAAAGCTGGAATTGATCATCACACCATCACCAACATAAGGCGTTTCAGTAATGATAAAATCTTCTTTCTCCACCCCTGAAGGCAACACCACCGGCTGCATAGGAAGACCATATTTACGGGCAAAATCGAAATCCCTTTGATCATGGGCAGGACAACCAAAAATAGCCCCCGTTCCATAGTCCATAAGCACAAAATTGGCGATATAAACGGGAATATGAATCGTTGGATCAAAGGGATGAACAGCCAAAAGTGGTATGCGAAAACCTTGTTTTTCAGCAGTTTCAAGAGCCACCGTTGTTGTTCCACCACTCCGACAACTTTCGATAAAAGCCTCCAGTGCTTTATCTTTTTGTGCAAAAGCTTGCGCAATGGGATGATCAACAGACAGAGCCAAAAAGGAAGCACCAAACAGCGTATCAGGCCGCGTTGAATAACAAATAATCTCATGAAAGGATGTACAAACCTCATCAGTCTTCTCTGTCGGCTTCAAAGCCCAGCGAATCAAGAGACCTTGTGACTTACCAATCCAGTTTTTTTGCATAGTACGCACTTTTTCAGGCCACTGTTCAAGATCTTCAAGCCCTTCCAGTAAATCTTCACTAAAGCTACTAATTTTGAAAAACCACTGCGTTAATTCACGTTGTTCAACCAGTGCGCCAGAACGCCAACCCCGCCCATCAACAACCTGCTCATTGGCCAAAACAGTATGGTCAACGGGGTCCCAATTCACCTTAGCCACTTTGCGCACCACCAACCCCTTGTGATAAAGATCAAGGAATAACATTTGTTGGCGGTGGTAATAATCCACATCACACGTTGCAAATTCACGCGACCAATCCAAGGAAAACCCCAACTGCTTTAATTGCCCACGCATCACGGCAATATTCTGATAAGTCCACGTTTTGGGATGCACTTTATTCTGCATAGCAGCATTTTCAGCCGGCATACCAAAAGCATCCCACCCCATAGGATGAAGCACATTAAAACCTTTTGCACGTTTATAGCGTGCGACAACATCCCCCATAGCATAATTGCGCACATGCCCCATGTGAATGCGCCCTGATGGGTAAGGGAACATCTCTAAGACATAACATTTTTCACGGCAATCTTCCTCCTTGGTATAAAAAATTTTCTTTTCATCCCAAACTGCTTGCCATTTTTTTTCGCAGGCACGTGGATTATAGCGTTCGCCTAAATTATAATGTTCAATTGTCATTCCCTTTATACTCTTTATTCTTTAATAAACTTGAACCAAAAACTTGTTTTATGCTTGACCATGGATTAACTCCATCGTCAATATTTTCAGTAATATTTTACAAAGTTTTTTCAAAGCGCCTCCAAACAATACCGCAACCAGCAAAAAAAACAGAAAGCAAGAAAAAATGAATACACAGATTCCCCCACATCGCTCCTCCGTTGAAACATGGAAAGATCTCCAAAAAGATATTGCAGAAACATGTAAAGACTATCACCGCCTCAGAGAGGAAGTTCAACTTATCGCTGTTTCAAAAACTGTTCCCGTAGAAAATATACTTCCCCTTTTACAAGCAGGTCAAACTTTCTTTGCAGAAAACCGCGTGCAAGAAGCTACTGCAAAATGGACCGATCTGCGTCAACAGTTTAAAAATATTGAACTTCACCTCATCGGTCCCTTACAATCGAATAAAACAGCACAAGCTGTCAAAATTTTTGATGTCATTCAAACCGTTGATCGCGAAAAAATAGCCAAAAGCTTGGCAGAGGAAATGCAAAAACAAAACAGACATCTCCCCTGCTATGTTCAAGTTAATATTGGCTTAGAACCGCAAAAAAGCGGTATAGTACCACAAGAAGTGGCGCCTTTTGTTGCCCAATGTAAAAACCACTATGGCCTTGATATCATCGGCCTTATGGCCATCCCGCCTGTAGAGGAAAATCCAGGCCCTTATTTCGCCCTGCTAGCAAAGCTAGCAAAACAAGCAGATCTGCCGAAGCTTTCCATGGGCATGTCCAATGATTTTAAGATAGCTCTTCAATTTGGCTCTAACGTTCTTCGCATTGGTTCGGCTTTATTTGGAGAGCACCCTGTTTAAAGCTATTTTCACCAAATTGCCTCAAAAAAAACCCACTTATAAAGGCAAAATGATAAGAACAACAAAATAAATTGCCCACTCATGGAAAAAAGTACTGTGAAATCAATAATCGCAAAAGAATATTCAGCACGGTTATCGCGATGTTTCTCATTAAAAACACATGAATTGTATCAACCTCTTCGAGACGTAGGAATAATTCCCCCTCTTGTCAATAACGCACCACAAACAAAAACTTAAAACATGGATATAAAGACAACGCCTCAACCTCGTATAAGCCGACTGGCTAAATACCTCCTAAAGTGCCTAAGAAAGTTCTAAGAACCGTGCAAAATTACATAGATAGCAATCGCGAGAAACCAATAATATAAAAGCTTTCTGCACTCTGAAAGGGTAAGCCGTGCTCAATAATCACCTAAAAAATAAAAGGATTTATAAAACAAACCTCAAACAACAGCAATGAAACTACATTCAATAACGGTATGAATATATTGCTTGGTAGTTTTTATAAATATAGAAAAAAATACTACTTATTTGGATGAATGACTCATTTGCTTTTATTTTTTTGTTAAAAAAGTAGTGCTTAATAACTCGTATTAGAATAATATTTTTATTATTTATATAGTATTTTTATTGTTAATTTTAAAAATTATATTTTACATTTCTCTAAAATGTATGACAGAAAATTTAAATCAGTATATTGATACAATTTTTTAATGGAGACAAAGGGAAGAGTTCTATAAATAATCTTGGTTTAAGCGTAATTTATACGATACATGATTCAACACCTGTTTATGCAAATGATATCACCGTAGTGATTTTGTTTATCACATAGCTACAGAATGCTTGAAACCAAGAATTCAGACAAAAGCAGACGAAGTATTTATAGGTGGTGTGGCTAGAGAAGTATCAGGTGTAGTCTCAGCTAGCCTCCAAGGTTTTTGAAGAGGTGTTCTTGTGGGCTTTGTCCAGAAAGTTTGGGAATTTTGGTTCTCATTGAAAACAAATAACGTATAAAGATATCTCTGAAAATAATAATTTGTAAGTATTTTCGAAAAAATATCTAAATTGTATTGTATATAACTATGATTTATACATACTTTATAGATAATTATATTTTATAAGTGTATATTATAAATTGTATTTCGTTATGACATATTTTACTGATAAACTTATTGCATCGCTTATAGCAACAGTTTTTTTGGTTTAATATATTTTACTGTAAATTTATTGATTACAGTTGGAAATCTTCTCTAAAAGAAGCATTATTAATAAGATCTATATTCTTTCTTATGAATTTTTCATTTAACTATATTGGTTTATATCAACTTGTGAGAAATATTTTATATTGGAGGTGCATTCTAAAACCGTAAGAATGTTTTGCATGTTTGTTCTATTTGTCTCTCTCTATGCCACTATTGCCAAAGTATTCTATGGTCTGAGTTGGAAGTTCTCTATCACAACAGGATTATTGGGAGGAATTCTGTTTTTCCTTTCTGATAGTTTGTGTAAATATTTTAAGTCTATATGAATATCTTAATTTTTAAAATAAGAGAGTATAAAATAAAAAACATTTAAAGAGGGAAAGCACCTTTATCCTCCTTTTTTAGACTATTGAAAAACTCTCATTTTCTTATGTGCTTATAAAAAGTTTATACTATACTTTGTCACATTTAAGCACCCTAAAAGAGCATAAAAATACTCTCTTAAATATAATTGCATCAGAATTTAAAAATTGACTATTCTAATCTTTGTAATTTAGTCTAACCTCAAAATGAAGATTTTCATTTAAGAAAAAAATTGGAAAAACTCTGCCAAAGCATAAAATGACAAGGATTGATTTTTCTAAAAAAAATTAAAAGAGGGAACATATGTCTGAAAAAATTTATCCAATACAAGAGTATATCAAAAAAAATGCTTTAATCGATGAAGAGACTTATCTCCAGTGGTATCATGAGAGTATTAATGATCCAGAAAGCTTCTGGGCGAAACAGGGTCAATGTATTGAATGGTTTAAACCTTTTACAAAAGTAAAAAATACTTCTTTTGACGGTGATGTATCGATTCAATGGTACGAGGATGGAATAACAAATGTTGCCTATAACTGCATTGACCGCCACTTAAAAACCCATGGAGACAAAATCGCTCTGATTTGGGAGGGAGATAATCCTTATCATGATAAAAAAATAACCTATAATGAACTTTATGAACATGTTTGCCGTTTTGCCAATATTTTAAAGAATCACGGTGTCAAAAAAGGTGACAAAGTCATCATTTACCTAACCATGATCCCCGAAGCAGCCTATGCCATGCTTGCTTGCGCCCGCATTGGTGCCATTCATTCGGTGATTTTTGCTGGCTTTTCTCCTGAAGCGATAGCAGGACGCATTGTTGACTGTGAATCGACCTTCATCATTACCGCTGATCAGGGCTTGCGTGGTGGAAAACGGGTTAACTTAAAAGACAATGTTGACCAAGCGATTGAAAGAGCAGCTCATCAGAATATGCATGTGGACCAAGTCATGGTCATACGCCGTACCTGCGAACCAATTAATTGGGTAGAAGGACGTGATTTTTGGTACCACGAGGAAATGCCTCATACCGCAACGGATTGCCCGGTAGAAAAAATGAATGCAGAAGATCCACTTTTTATTCTTTACACCTCCGGCTCCATAGGAAAACCCAAAGGTGTTTTGCATACAACAGCTGGTTACCTTATTTACGTATCTATGACCCATAAATATGTTTTTGATTATCATCCTGGTGAAATTTACTGGTGTACTGCTGATATTGGCTGGATTACGGGTCATTCTTACTTGATTTATGGCCCTTTATGCAACGCAGCGACCACTTTAATGTTTGAAGGGACACCAGCTTTTCCCGATAAAAGCAGGTTTTGGGAAATTGTTGATAAACACCAAGTGAACACGCTCTACACAGCACCCACAGCCATTCGCACCTTAATGGGTGCGGGAAATGCATTTGTTGAGCGCTCTGAGAGAACATCTTTGCGCCTTTTAGGCACCGTGGGCGAACCAATTAATCCAGAAGCATGGGAATGGTTTTACCACACGGTTGGAAATGACCGTTGTCCTATTCTTGATACATGGTGGCAGACCGAAACAGGAGGGCATATAATTACCCCCTTGCCCGGAGCAACAAAGCTCAAAGCAGGTTCAGCAACACGTCCTTTCTTTGGGGTTCAACTTCAAATCATAGATGAGCAAGGAAATGCTCAGGAAGGAGCAACAGAAGGCAATCTCTGCATCATTGACTCATGGCCTGGACAAATGCGCACCCTCTATAATGACCATGAACGCTTTATTCAAACCTATTTTTCCACCTATAAAGGAAAATATTTTACAGGCGATGGTTGTAGACGCGATAGCGATGGCTATTATTGGATTACGGGACGGGTGGATGATATTCTCAATGTTTCTGGGCACCGGCTAGGGACAGCAGAAATTGAATCAACGCTTGTTTCTCATCCTGCTGTTTCAGAAGCCGCTGTTGTTGGTTACCCTCATCCCATTAAAGGACAGGGAATTTATAGTTTCGTCACCTTAATGGAAGGAACATCCGTGAGTGAAGAGTTGCAAAAAGACCTTATCAAGCATGTAAGAAAAGAGATAGGCTCCATTGCCACATTGGATCAAATTCAGTTTGCTCCTCAGCTCCCCAAAACGCGATCGGGAAAAATTATGAGACGTATTTTACGCAAAATTGCTGAAAATAATTTTGACAATCTAGGAGATACTTCAACACTTGCCGAACCACAAGTCGTTGATGATCTTATTGCTAATCGCCAAAATAAAGAAGCCACAGTTTAACGCAGAATACCATCGGTGGCTTTAGCCTTTCCGCTAAAAAATGATTTTGACATTTTTGCTACAGTCACCGACCCAAAAAAGGGAAAAGCGAAAGAAGCTTTACAATACCCTGAAAATAGACACTTTTTCTCCATAGGCAAACAAGAAATGATTAAAGATCAAAGCTGTGGAACATGAATTGTAGTAGGGATAGAGTTATCAATATAAAGTATTTTTTTACCAATCACCAAACGAAAAAGATCACTCCTAAGCAAAAAAACGGAAGCAACGGTTTTTATGTTTATGCTAGAATGACCTCAGAATTCCTGCTAAACTCATAAACAAAGAAAAACAAGGAAAGAGGGTAATTCAAGATACTACACACAATATTTTTTAATAACAAACGAAAAATGGTGAAAGAAAAAAATATTTTAAGAACCGTGGGATATGACCCCAACCAAGAGCCTAAAAGAATAAAAGCAAAAGTCCTTATAATGATGCAAGAGAACAACAGAAGTGGTAACAAAAAGTGATTCATTTTGAAAATGTTGGTTTGCGCTATGGAATGGGACCAGAAGTCCTTCGTGATATTAGCTTTCATATTCCTCCTGGATCCTTTCAATTTCTCACGGGTGCCTCTGGTGCAGGTAAGACATCGTTGATGCGTCTGATGTTTTTGGCACTCAAACCCACCCGCGGCCATATTGATCTCTTTGGAAACGATACAGCACTGCTCAAACGACAAGAGCTCCCTGCACTTCGGCGACGTATTGGTGTTGTTTTTCAAGACTTTCGTCTTCTTGATCACATGACCACCTACGAAAATGTCTCTCTACCATTACGCATTAAGGGACAAGAAGAAGCAACCTATCGCAGTGAAGTAGAAGATCTTCTCTGTTGGGTAGGTCTTGGAGACCATATTCATGTTTTACCCCCTGTTCTTTCAGGTGGAGAGAAACAAAGAGTAGCAATTGCCCGCGCGCTCATTGATCAACCGGAAATTTTGCTTGCTGATGAACCAACAGGAAACGTTGATCCACCTTTGGCAAAACGTCTGCTCCGCTTGTTTATTGAATTAAACCGTTTTGGAACGGCTGTCATCATTGCCACCCATGATATCGCCTTGATGGAACAAGTTGCAGCACGACGGATGCTTCTCCATAACGGACGGATGACAATTCATGAATAAGTCTTTCTCCATTTTTCCACGCGATAAAAAAAATACAACTGCAATTATTCCCAGTGGGAACATTTCCGGGCAAGCACTGATTGCAGTGATTGCTATTATGACATTTCTTTCAAGCCTCACATTGATCAGTGTTGATTTAGTACAGCGTGCAGCGCGTAACTGGAGCAGTCAAATTAGCTATGAAGCTACCATTCAAATACGCCCCGTTGAAAATGTGGATATCGAAAAATCCCTTCATGATGCGGTTCAATTGGTTAAAACATTTAACGGTATAGACGATGCCATAATTGTTGACCAAACAGCCACTGAAAAATTGCTTGAACCTTGGCTTGGAAAGGGTTTAAGCTTAAATGAATTGCCTATTCCCCGCCTTATCATCGTAACACTGAAAGAGAATGAAGAGATCAACTTTCATGCAATCAATCACGCCATTAAAACACGAATTCCAGGAGGCCAATTTGATGATCACCGTATTTGGATAAATCGTTTTACAACAATGGCCCACACCACTGTTTTCATTGGCTTCTCAATTTTAATATTGGTTCTAGGTTCATTGGTTCTCACGGTTATCTTTGCCACACGCAATGCATTGGCAGAAAATGCACATATCATCAATGTGTTATACTTTCTGGGGACTGAAATGCTTTTCATTGCACGCCAATTTGACTGGCATTTTTTTAAAACTGCGCTGCGGGGTGCATTATATGGCGGTATTGCAAGCGCACTTCTGTTTGCTGTTTTTATCCTTTGGACCAACTATAACATAGGGAGAGTGGAAGCCAGCCAAATCACTGCTTTGTTTGGGCATTTTTCCATAAGTTCCATTCCTTATGGAAAAATCATTGGCCTTATTTTTTTCGTTTCTTTTCTTACCATGCTTACAAACCACATGACTATTTTAGCACAACTTAAAAAAATTGATCAATGTGAAAACGGTTTATTTTAATTGTATGATTCACGACTCACAAAATTCTCAGTCACTGATGCAAGACAATCAAGAGCATTCCCTGAAAAAATATGCCACAGGTAATTTATGGAATTTTTGTTGCGTGTTTCGCTATTTTTCATCGATAGTATTTTTTCTTTTAACAGTTGTTCTATTTTTTTGTATCGGTTTTGTTATTTTTTCTGAAAAAACCGAACGACTTCAACCACCAAACACTTTATCAAAAGCAGATGCAATCATTGTTCTTACAGGGGGAGAAAACCGGATAGAAAAAGGGCTCAGTCTCTTACAAAAGGGGCTTGGTGCGCGGCTCTTGATCACGGGTGTTAACACAACAACCAATTTGAAAAATCTTATGTATAGTACGCATATTACCCCACAGCTTTTCACCTGTTGCGTTGATATCGGATATCAAGCGACCAACACAAAAGGTAACGCTGAAGAAAGTGCCGCTTGGATCAAAAAACACCACTATAAAACACTTTATATCGTCACCCACGATTACCACATGTGGCGCTCTTTGCGTGAACTGAAATATCTCATGCCTGACATTACTTTCATTGCTTATCCCGTTAAAAAGAGTGGCAATGAAAGCACGATACAACAACTCAATCAAATGCGCATTCTTGCATTCCAATATATCAAAACCATCCACGTCTACATAAGGACCGTATTCTGAGTTTTCCCTTCCTCATTTTCTAAAAAATTTGCCATAAGATAAGCAACACCGTCGTTCTTTACCAATCCAATATTGCAAAAAACACTTGAGAATGTTCATAAGGGGATGTTCATAAAAGGTATTATTTTCAGGACTCAAACACCAACCCTACCTATGATGTACAAAAGAATGGTCCTGATTGCTTCAAGATAAGCAGTCTAAAAATGAGAAAACTAAGATATCCAAGGTTCTTATTCAAATTGAATAATGGTAAATTACCCTTTACAAATCAAGGCATTTATCTGTGCACACCTCACACATTCTAGTAAAATACCTTATATAGAAACTTTAAAAGCCTTCTATTACTACCGCTCTAAAGAGTGGTGTTTTACCACTGTGCTTCAAAAGACGTTCTTTTACGGCACAACGGATAACTGAACATTTTCAGTCTCTCGCACTTCCAATTTTGGGAGAGACTATGCACAATTTTTATTGTTTCTAAGCTTACTGTAATAATCCGTTGAAACAATTCCAGAGGATAGGCTGGGTTCCCCACTGTCTCAACAGCATAGCGATTAGCATCATTAACGATACCGCGCACTTTATCCGTTTTGACCACCTGCCGCTCCATCACCCATTCAAGAACAGGTCTACCACTGACCACATACTCATAAGCTTCAAGAGGAATATTCTACATTGTGTTATTCGCATTATAAACCACAGTGCTTTTATCAAGAACACCACACTTACCCACAAATTTCATCGCTTCAACACGGTAAAAACTCACTTCATCAGAAATCATCCAAGTTCTTGGATCACCCTTTTTATAAATAACGGGATAGGGCTCAACCTCTTCATAATTCCTATACAAATCACCAAGCTTTCACCCTACTGTCACAAAAGCCCAAAAATCCTCTATTTTTTTAACTGTTGGAATTCGCTGCAATTCTTTAGACAAATTATGCGCATAACGTGCACGATAATCCTCAAATTGAAAATAGTTTAATCTCATACTCAAGAGGAAGACAATGCAACAAAGTATATCGTAAAATTAATCTCCAGCTCTACCGATACACATAATAATAAATGAAGCAATTACCATTCCCAGTATTATAAGCCTATAAGTGTACTCACCTAGCCCTTCATAAGAAACTGGAACTTCGTGTGAATCTGTAGCTCCATCGCATCAAGCTATCAAGACTCCCAAACTAAACTTTACTCATACGAGCGCCCCTCCCTTTGCCATCCAACCTGTAAGAAAAAGAACCGATTCACGAATAAACAAAAGGAAAAGAAAAACTCTATAGGTTAACACACCTCGTATACCAGTTTATTTTTTTGGATATAAGTCGTTTTTTGTTTAAACTTGCTTCTCCATTATCTCGTGTGCCAATAGATACCTCTCCACTCTCCCTCCTACTTCGAGGTTAATAGGTTAAAGTCCTAAAGTTACTACATATTGTAGTTTGTATAGCGAAAAAACACGACAAAAAATTATTCATGATAGGTTGTGCCGTAAAAACTTATTCTTTAATGTGAAGATACAAAGCACGCTCCACCTAGCGAATAAAGCATCTTCTAAGATAAAACCACGAAGAATACGAAACCTTTCCTATCCGTGTTTTACTCCATAAACACTTTATCCAAGTGGATCGCGTAACAATACCCCTATCTATTATAATGATTGATGCTTAATCACGCGAAAGTGCGACAACAGGATCCAATCTTGAAGCTTGCCGCGCTGGTGAAAAGCCAAAACATATCCCAATAAGAGTGGAAAAAGTAAGGGATAGGATGATTGAATCAATTGTATAAACCAGGTGGATAGGTGCCTTAAAGAGTAAAAACAAACCACCAATAGAAAAGCCAAAGAGGATTCCCAAACCTCCACCAATCACACAAACCAAAATTGCTTCAATGAGAAATTGCTGCAAAATATCACTCTGACGCGCCCCCACTGCCATACGCACCCCAATTTCATTAACCCGCTCAGAAACAGTGACCAGCATAATGTTCATCACCCCAATCCCACCGACAATCAATGAAATAGCTGCAATAGAAGACACTAAAAGCGTTAAGATATGGGTACTTTCCATGATACGCTCACGAAAGAATTCTGAATTTCTAATGAAAAAATCTTCCCCACCATGCCGCATACTTAAAAATCTTTTTACCATAGTCTCCGCCAAATGTGAATCGATATTATCGGCAATCTTCACCATAATTGCCCGTACCTGTGTTGTTCCAAGGAAACGCGTTTGCACCGTTGTATAGGGTAAATAAATTTGCAACGTATTTGATACACCCCCATTTGCCTGATTTTTGGGGTCCACAACACCGACAATACGCGCGGGAACATTCCCCACATGTACGACTTTTCCAAGAGGGCTCTTACGGCTATGAGGAAAAAGAATAGGAATTGCATCCTTTTCGACCACGAGATCAACCGCCCGATTACGCACACTTTTTTGATCAAATAACTGCCCCTCAACAGCGGTAAGCCCCTGTGTTTGAAAGAACTGTTCTCCCACCCCTACAACCACAGTATTCACTTCAATTGAGCCAAATCGCACTTTCGATTTTACAGAAAGTTGCGGTGTTACACCAGAAACATAGGGCAACTTTGACAAAGCCTCTGCATCCGCTTCAACAAGGCTTGTTATTTTCTCTGCTTGTGGATCAGAAAAGCTTTTTCCTGGAAAAATTGTTAATGTATTGGAGCCTAAACTTTTAAAATTTTCCAATATCTTTTCTCGCGTACCATTTCCCAAAGCCACCATAGCAATAATCGCTCCAATACCGATAATCACTCCAAGCATTGTTAAAAAAGTTCGCATGCGGTGCGCATTCATTGCCAACAAAGCCATGACAAACGATTCACGAAAATGCTCTACAAAAGAACGAAAAAAACTGAGTAACTTGGGATCTTTCAGATTTTGTTTTTCATGAAGAAGTATGCTCTCAGGCCTTTTTTTTGCAACCTTTGACACATTGTTAGCAATAATTTCCCCATCACTGATTTCAATAATACGCTCTGCTCTTTCAGCTACCTGCATATCGTGCGTTACAATGACAATGGTGCGCCCTTCTTGATGAAGCTCATCCAAAATACGCAACACTTCTTGACCACTTTGTTTGTCCAATGCACCGGTTGGTTCATCCGCCAGAATAACCTCTGCATTATTCATCAGGGCACGGGCAATAGAAACACGTTGCTGCTGCCCCCCCGAAAGTTGATTTGGATAATGATTTATTCGATCACCCATACCTAAACGCTTTAGAAGATCCTCTGCACGTTTTTTTCTTAAATCTGGTGCACACCCTGCATAAATAGCTGGAATTTCTACATTGCCAAGCGCTGTTAATTCATTCAATAAATGATAGCGCTGAAAAATAAATCCAAAATGATTGCGCCGCAAAGCTGACAATTCATCAGCAGAAAGGGTAGCTGTTTCTCTTCCTGAAATCAAATAACGACCAGAATTTGGTCGATCCAGGCAGCCTAGAATATTCATCAAGGTGGATTTTCCTGAACCGGAAGCTCCCACAATCGCCACCATTTCACCACGCTTAATGGTGAGATTCATGTTTTTCAAAACAGTAAAAAATGTTTCACCAGCAGGAAATATGCGCACAACATCTTCCAACACGAGGACAGCATCTGCTTGCTTTGCTTTCATGCTTTAGCTCTCATCTTCGCTATGTTCATAGGGAATATCTGGCATCCCTCCATCCTGTGAGCCCGTTATAACCACTTCACCCTCTTCAAGCCCTGAAACAACTTCTGCCATCACTCTGTTATTAAGCCCAATGGTCACCTGCTTAGCAACCACTTTGTTTTTCCCCTCTAAAACAGAAACCCACGCTTTCCGTTCTTTTGTCTCATCGCGTAAAGCATCACTTGGAACCAATAAAACATTTTGGGCACGTCCTAAGATAATATGAACTTGCGCAGTCATATAAGTCCGCAAAAAATTGTCCGCATTATCAACATGTACAATTCCACTATAATAGATAGCCGATGACATGAGAGTATTAGAACTTCCTCCCGTACCGGGATTAATACTCACATCAGCACGAATTGATTCAGGAGCCGGTTCTACCCTTTCTAAAACACCCTCATAACGGCGCTGTGAATTACCCAAAACCGTAAAATAAAGCGGTTGCCCAGGCTGAACTTTAAGAACATCAGCTTCTGAAATTTGTGCTTTTATTGTCATTTTTGACAAATCACCTAAAATAACAATTGTTGGTGCCGATTGGACCGCATTAACATTTTGCCCTTCTTCTACAACGGTTGCTAAAACTGTTCCCGCTGAAGGAGCAGTTACTCGAGTGTAACCTAGATTGACTTCTGCACTGTTCACATCAATCTGTGCTTGTATAATCTGCTGACGAAGCTGTGTAATTTGCGCCTCGCGTATTTTCACTTGGGCTGCAGCCTCATCAAGATTCGCCCGTGAAATGGCGCGTAATTTTATCATTTCTTTTTGACGGTTTAAATTCTTTTGTGCAAGAGTAAGATAGGCTTGATGTTCTATAAGACTTGCATAAAAGTGAGACAATGCCGCTTTTTTTCTTCTTAGATCATTTTCCTGATCTGTGGGATCAATTTCTGCCAAAAGATCCCCTTCTTTAACAACACTGCCAGGAAAAACACGCATAGAAATCACACGTCCTGTTGCACGCGCACCAACAGCAACCAATCGATAAGGACGCACAAGACCAGAAGCTAAAACACTTTCCTCGATATCACCACGCTTAACCACCGCAGTCATATAAGTGGGTGATGATGTCCCAAAAAAAGCAGAGCGCATCCATAAGAATAAGATAATAAGAAAGAGAGCAGTTAAAAATAGGAAAAGCTTTTTGCGTTTTGTAATAAAATTTTTTAGACAGCCTTTTTTCATTGCCTTACCTTTGTCCGCGAACGGGATATACCATCAACGACTTCAGGGCGAGACACATCAACTTTACCATCCCAACCACCACCCAACGCTTTCATCAGCGCAACATATTGCGTGACAAAAGCAATGCGGCTATCTTCAAGCGCCATTTGTGCAGAATAATAGGAACGATCAGCATTTAACAATTCAAGGAAGCTCGTATTTCCATTTTCAAAAAGTTTGCGTGAAAGTTGTAAAGAATGCAGAAAAGCTTTATTTGCTACGATAAGCTTTTCCAAACGTTGATGTTCTTTAGTCAATTTTACAAGCGCATTTTCTACTTCTTCTAAAGCTTCTAATACAGCAGTCCGATAAGCAATAAAGGCTTGATCGCGCTGTGCACGCGCTACTGCAATGGAAGCAGCAATTTGTCCTCCACGAAAAAAGGGAAAACGAAGATCAGGTGTCAGCGCCCAAGTCATTGTTGGGATCTTCCACAATCGATGAATTGTCTCTGTTGCTGATGAAAGACTACCGGTTAAAGTAAGTGACGGATAGAAATCTGCTTCACGTTGACCGATCCGCGCTGTTGCTTGTGCATATTGACGCTCTGCCCGTCGTAAATCTGGGCGTGTTAACAAAATATCGGCTGGAATTCCCGCTGATATTGGCCACTTCGGTTGCGGAATTTTTACATTTTTTACATTTTTTTGCAAAAGATTCTTTAAAGCCATAGGTACACGACCCGTTAAGACGGAAAGGCGATGAATGCTGGTGGCCAAATTGGATTCCATCTGTGATATATCCGCTTCTGTATTCGCCACTTGCGCTTGCGCATTTGAAACATCAAGCTCCGAAACATCACCAGCTTGTAATTTGGTACGCATTAAATCATATGTTTTACGCTGTGATAGAGCAATTTGCTGTACAATGAATAACTTTTGTTGCCAACCACGTAGTTGAATATAATTTGCTGCAATATCCCCTAACAGCGTCACCATGATAGCACGCATCTCTTCCACAGACGCTTCAAAACCATAACGTGCAGCTTCAACTGCTCGCTTACGTCCACCAAAAAAATCCAACTCCCAAATCGCATCAAAACCACTATTATATTGTGTTGTATATTGGCTTAAAACATGACGAACTTCTTCAGTTCCGGCACGATTTGTTGCAATGAAACCTGAAATCTGATGAGGTTCCAGATAGCCATTACGATTTACTGAAACTGTACTTGCTATACTTGGGAAAAGAGAGCCTCTTGTTTGCCCTAAATTCGCGCGTGCCTCGCGAATCCTTGCTTTTGCAATAGCAACATTATTATTTCCAGAAATCGCATAATCCATTAATATATTTAAAATAGGATCATTGAAACTACGCCACCATCCCGCAAGCACAACCGAACGCCCAGTATTCTGCGTAGTTTGTTCTCCCCAACCTTTTGGAACACTAAAATATGTTTTCTGGTAATTAGGACCAACCATACATCCTGATAATATAAAAAAACACAGGAAAATACTACAGAGTATTTTATTATAAGTAACCCCTTTAAGATTTCTTATATACATTTAATCTCCTGCATTTTTTAGAATCAGTAATATTATTAATACTTAATTTACTTCTTATTTCAAACTTGACATGAAAAATCAAATACAGTTTGTACTGGAACATGATCTGAAGGCTGATTCCACCCTCGAGCAGCACGAAAAATTGAAAGATCCAAAACAAAAGGTGCTAAATCGGGAGAAGACCAAATATGGTCAAGCCGCCTCCCACGATCAGCAAGCTCCCAATCGCGTGCACGATAACTCCACCATGTATAAAGCTTGGTAGGAACAGGAATATGCATACGCATCAGATCAACCCATCCACCTTGACAACATAAAGCCTGTAAACGCCCAGTTTCAATGGGTGTATGACTTACAACCTTTAACAATTGCTGATGAGACCAAACATCCTCTACCAAAGGAGCAATATTCAAATCACCCAGTAAAAGAGAAGAAAGACCATTTCCCTGATCAGCACGGATAGAAGACATTTCTTCTAAAAAATCAAGTTTATGACGGAATTTTTCATTCACATCAGCGTCAGGCACATCACCCCCAGCGGGAACATAAAAATTATGAATCTTTATATTTCTACCAAAAACTTCAACAACCGCTGAAATGTAACGACAATCTTGTTTTTGACAAAAGGAGCGTTTTTCAACACTCTTAAAAGGTAAACGTGAAATAATTGCTACACCGTTGTAAGCTTTTTGTCCACAGAGTGCGACATATTTATATCCAGCTGCTTCAAAAGCCTCAACTGGAAATAAAGCATCTGGACATTTTGTCTCCTGTAGACACAAAATATCCACAGAAAATAGCTCCAAATATTGAAAAACCTGTGTAAGACGTAAACGGATAGAGTTAATATTCCAAGTCGCAACACGAAAAAACATCTGTTTTACTTCCAATGTTGTAACAATGTATTATTTTTTCGAGGGAAGTGTGAACATTCCATCAACAAACCGAACACCCGTGCGTACATTCATAATTTGAACAGTGGTTTCCAAATTTTGTTGATCAACAATTGTCCACTGACGTAAAGTGGCGCTTTTAGAATCAAAAACCATTCTTATTTGCCCTGTTCCAATATTTGTATCACGCAGAACAATCGTCACCACTTCTGGATCTTCACGAAATGCCAATAAACGCCCGGATGATATATTAATTTTATCATCTAACAGAAATTTCATAGGCGTTTGAGAAAGCTGTGAAAAATTCCAAGTATTTAACGCACGATTGTTAATTCCTACAAATTGACCATCTGCAATAATCTGTAAAGGCATTTTTTTGTAAACAAAACGAATCTTCCCTGGGCGCTCTAAATAAAACGTTCCCTGAGATATTTTTCTCTTTGGACTAGACTGAATAAAATCACCTGTCATTGTTTTAATTGCCGCAAATTGATTAATAATATTCTGCGCCCTTGTCATTTTATTGGATGATTGTGAAAAAGCCGGAAAAATTAAACAGAAAAAGACAATAATTCCTACAAATCTAAAGACTCTTTTTTGCAGTATAAAAAACGTTTTCATAAAAAATACTCCAAAACGATACGTAATTATCTTATTATTAAGTATCAAATGGTGAATAAACATCTTTTTCTAAAAGATAAAGACATTGTTTGAAACGGCTATACAAAGATTTTATTTTAAAAGCGTTCTTCCTCAGCAGGGACTAAAATTTCTCGTTTCCCTGCATGATTTGCCGCACTAATAATACCTTCCTCTTCCATCCGCTCAATCAGTGAAGCAGCACGGTTATATCCAATACCTAAACGACGCTGAATATAAGAGGTTGAAGCCTTACGATCGCGCAGAACAAGTGCGACAGCTTGGCTATAAGGATCATCTGCTGCAGGAGAAGCCAAAGAAATATCCGTATTATTTTCTGCAATCTCCTGGGTAATGGTTTCCAAATAATCGGGCAATGCTTGTGCTTTGAGATGTACCACAACCTGCTCCACTTCATCATCAGCCACAAAAGGTCCATGAACACGCTGGATACGCCCTCCTCCCATCATGAAAAGCATATCTCCTTGTCCCAATAATTGCTCAGCACCCTGTTCACCAAGAATTGTTCGGCTATCGATTTTTGAACTCACAGAAAAAGAAATACGTGTCGGAAAATTGGCTTTAATCGTTCCGGTAATCACATCCACCGAAGGACGCTGGGTCGCCATAATCACATGAATACCGGCAGCACGTGCCATTTGTGCTAAACGTTGAACTGCTCCCTCAATATCTTTGCCAGCAACCATCATCAAATCAGCCATTTCATCAATAATAACAACGATATAAGGCATAGGACTAAAATCAAGTGTTTCCGTCTCATAAAGAGGCTCACCGGTCTCATGATCAAACCCGACTTGAATTGTACGCACTATTGTCTCACCCTGACTTTCTGCCTCCTTGAGACGTGCGTTAAACCCATCAATATTGCGAACGCCAAGTTTTGACATTTTACTGTAACGCTCTTCCATTTCACGAACAGCCCATTTCAACGCAATCACTGCTTTTTTAGGATCTGTCACCACGGGTGTTAACAAATGGGGAATACCATCATAAACCGAAAGTTCAAGCATTTTCGGATCCACCATGATGAGACGGCATTGTTCAGGTGTCATGCGATAAAGAAGCGATAAAATCATCGTATTAATAGCAACAGATTTTCCTGATCCTGTTGTCCCTGCGACCAAAAGATGCGGCATTTTTGCTAAATCTGCGATAACTGTTTCACCACCTATTGTCTTACCCAAAGCAAGTCCTAGTTTTGCTTTATTGTCTATAAATTCTTGGGCCTGCAACATTTCCCGTAAATAAACCATCTCGCGCTTTGTATTGGGCAGTTCTATTCCAATCACATTACGTCCTGGCACCACAGCAACACGCGCTGAAATCGCACGCATTGAACGCGCAATATCATCTGCCAAACCAATAATACGAGAAGACTTAATACCGGCAGCTGGTTCCAATTCATACAAAGTCACCACCGGACCAGGACGCGCATCAATAATTTTTCCCTTAACACCAAAATCTAACAAAACACCCTCAAGTTCTTGAGAATTCGCTTTTAAGGCCGTAGGAGAAAGCCTTGTATCTCTTGCTGCTGGAGGTGGCACCGAAAGATAATCCAAAAGCGGCAAAAGGAAACCACCATTCGAAGAAGCCGTTAAAGATTTCAAAGCACGCTTTTTAACAGGAGAAATGGGTGCCTTCTCTTGATATTCCTGACGTTGGATTGTTTCATCAAAGAAAACGGGTTCAATGCGATCAAATGATTTTTCTTTTCTCTGAGAGCGCATTTTGAAAGAGAAAAAGCGAAAAAATCGCGCTTGTAAAAAATAAAAAAGATGTAAAATGGCTCCAAGAGTTGTAACAAAAAAACTGTGCTGAACTTCTTCTGCAGCATATTCCGTATCTTCTGACATTTCAAAAATTGGATCAATGTTTTCGTACTTCTGGACATTTTTTACTTTGCTTTTCTTTGTCTGCCGCCGTCGCCATACAACATTGCCCGCAAAAGCAGCCATGAAAAAACTTAAAAGGATAAAAGGTATACTCAAGAGCACATTCTGAAATGGAGAAAGGGAAACAGGACAGATGAAATAAGCAGCACTTAAAACCTTATCTCCCAAAACGCCTCCCAAACCCATCGGCAATGGCCAATACGTAAAAGAAGCAATAGGTGTCATAAGGGCAAAAGAAATTAAAAAACAAACTGTGGATACCACCCATAAAAAAAGGCGAAAAATCAAATTGTGGATATCCTTTTGTGCCAACAAAAGAAACGACCAAAATAGGAGCGGCAATAAAACCCCAAGACTTGCTAAACCAAAAAATTGCATGACAAAATCTGAAAAAATTGCCCCTGGCCACCCCATAGAGTTTGTAATCTTATTTGTATTTGCATGGGTTAAGGATGGATCCGCAACATTCCAAGTCGCCAGAGCAAAAACGCAAAAAACAACGAAGCCCAAAAGCCCAAGCCCAATGAAAACACCAATCTGGCGCAAAAACATTTCCATAAGCCGTGAGCTATAAGATTTTTGCGCTTCTAATGAATCATAAGAAGAAGAATTTTGGTGCATCCATTAATTCCAAATAAAAAATTTTCGCCTGAAAGAGTTGTAAAATTATGACTGCAAAATATTAACACAGTTTTAACCATCACATTCATACAACTTCTTATCTGAAGTGTTATAAAACATTACCCTTCAAAAGGATGATACGAAGACGCATTCATGCATCATCAAAAGTAGAATGTCATTACTGTTTAATTTCAGTTTTATTTTGCAACAACTAAGTATACAAGTATAGAAGTGTAAAGTTAAACAAAATGTTCAAGACAAGATTTACTCAGTGAAGCTATGAAGGAAATTACATGAGGTTATCAGGAGAAATAAACCAAAGTCTCCCTGTTTTAGAGATTCAGGAAAGCCGAAGAGTCTTGTTTTTTAGAGCAAAGAGAAAGCCAAGATATTGTATAAAAGGGCACGTTAAAGAAAGATATCCTGTTTAAGAACAAACAAGCTACAAACAATGGAATGAAGTATTGTGTATTCTGATCCTAATAAAAGTGAAAAAACCAATAAAAATATAAAACAATGCGATCTTCTCATTGCTGGGGGGGCAGTTGTTGGTCTAACATTGGCAATAGCACTTAAGCAATCAGCCCCTGAACTGAAAATTAATATCGTTGATGCTGCTCCTCAAGAAGATATCCCCGCTTCCAATATACGCACCATTGCCCTTTCTGCTGCTTCTATTCGTATGTTAAAACAATTGCACTGTTGGGAACATATAAAACCCCATGCCCAACCCATTCATTCCATGATCATCACGGATTCATGCATAAATGATCCAGTCAAACCAATTTTTTTAACCTTTGAAGGGAATGTTACCCCCAATGAGCCTTTTGCTGCTATGGTGGAACACAGAGAGCTCATCAACATTTTAAAAAAACGTATAAAAGATCTTGATATCGCTGTTATTGCGAACATGCATGTTGTTGATTTTCACCAAGAAGACAGACAGACAACTGTCACTTTAAGCAACGAAGATATTTGGCAAACAAAATTGCTCATTGCAGCCGACGGGGCACATTCAAAATTACGTGAAAAAGCAGGCCTTAAAAAGTTTTCTCATCCCTATAAACAAACAGCAATTATTTGCACGATTGAACATGAAAAACCTCATCATGGACAAGCGACTCAACATTTCTTACCTTCTGGACCTTTCGCTCTTCTCCCTCTCAAAGGCAATCGATCTGCTATTGTATGGAATGAATACCATAAAACTGCACAATATTACCTCAAAGCTGATGCCTTTATTTTTGAAACAGAACTCGAAAAACGCATTGGTCATCGGTTTGGAAAAATCTCTTGGAATGGTGAGCGTCAAGCCTTTCCCTTGAGTCTTTCTTTAACACGTCACTGCGTCAAACCTCGTTTTGCTCTTGTTGGCGATGCTGCCCACACAATCCATCCTATCGCAGGGCAAGGACTCAATTTAGGACTACGTGATAGCGCTGCACTTGCCGAAGTTATTATCGAAACAGCACGATTAGGTCTTGATATCGGGTCCCTTACAGCCCTGGAACGCTACCAAAGCTGGAGACGTTTTGAAACTGTGCGTATGGCTTTAAGTAATGACTGGCTTAATAAACTTTTTTCTAATGACAATCTCTTCTTACGAATGCTCCGTGATACTGGTCTTGGCATTGTCAATCAAGCACCAAAGGTAAAAAAATATCTTATTCAGGAGGCTTCTGGACTCACTCCTAACGCTCCACGTCTGCTCCACGGATTCCCAATTTAAGAAAAATGAATAAAAATCGCACGGTTTCACTTTTTGCAGTCATAAAGTTAGGACTCTTTTACATAAAAAGAAGCTTTTTGTTTAATTTGAAATGACAAGATTTTAAGAGAATCCGTTATAATACACAATAAAGTTATCAATACCCTTACCATCACACTATGTAACAACTAGTATATAGAAACCTACGACTTCCCATACACAAAAAAAACAGACAGTACCTAAAAAACTACTTCACATTTTTATTTTCAATGTACTTTTCAAGCTCATTTATACAGATAATAAAATTTGATAAAAAATACTTCAAAATGTGTTGCAAAATTATATGCAGACTCATATTAGACACAAAAAATTTTATTTTCTAAAATACCTTCTCATCAGAATCACAGGAACCATAAAAAATAAAATATGATGATTTACGTATAGTTTTAAAAGCGAAAGACCAGACCTAAATCCATAAAAGCACCCGACTCATAACGAAGCAGTATTTCAGAAATATAAAAACATGCATCTGCCTATATTTATTTACAACGGTAATTTATCGATTTTACATATCGAATTATATACGCGAATATAGTAAATTGTTGATTTCAATCCTTTTTGATAATGCAATAAAAACCATTCCCTTGCACGTTGCAAGAGGAAATGACATATAAAAAGGGTAAAAATGTTTCTCATATATGTCCTTAATAGGAAAACAGTCGCAATATTTTGAGTGAACAAATAAAAAAAGAAGCAGCTCTTATGGCGATATATTCCTCGTTGTATTTGAGCGAATTTGTTGTGCTTTTTATGACTTTATTTGACCAATCAATATTTTAATACATCAGTTTTTTATACATCAAATAACGCACAAGAACACACTTCTTAAATTCATATTTCTTGCTATTCCTTACCTCTTGCAAATATTGGATACGTATTATGTAACTTCTAGTTCTTCAAGCGTATAGCCATTCTCCAACCATTCTTTAATCCATTTAGGTCTACGCCCACGCCCATTCCACAATTCCCATTGGTTATTGGGGTTTCTATAATGACGCTCTTTGTTCACAAGATCAGCAATATCAATTCCATGTGCACTAGCAATTTCAAGAATTTTCCGCCGTGCGTTTTGCTTCTCTTTTGCCTGCCGTTTCTTTAATTCCACATCGATTTGGGCACGCATCTCTCGTAACTCATCAAAATTCATATTTTTGAGATCATTCACCTTAATTACTCCCCTTGCAAAAAAGAATTGTGCTTTGCCATATTTTGAACATATTTATATACAAGTTTTGCCTATTTATTATCGAAATTAAAATTATGACGAATATATCGCTCTGATGGAGATGTGTTTTGAACCACGAAGAATTGTTTGTTTGTGTCTCGGTTGTCACAATCATATCCTTTTTCAATTTGACCGTTGAAATTGGGAACCAGGGTGTAAAAAAATCCCTACACTCCCCTGAATCCTGTGAATCAGCGGACAGAAATGAATACAAATCGCCACTCTATAAGTTATGGCAATACGTGACAAAGAACAAGCCCTCTCTGCATAATAGTGGCGCGTTTTATTCTAACAGGAAGAAATGCTCCCTTATACGGTGGGTTTCTGCTTCATATCTATATTCTTCTAAAGGGTTTAGGCAATCAGGAAATTACATAAGACAATTGGCCTCCAAAGCTATCTTAAGGAGGTTATTGTTTAAAAGTAGTTTTCCTTTCTGCAAACATGATGACTATAGTACTGGTTTTTATTTTGTTCCACATGTTTATCCAATCGGTCAGATATTGGCGTATGTTAAAAGTCAGATCTATGATCGTAACAGATATTCTAAGCTGGGCAATTTTACTGTGCGAATCTATAGAGATGCAGTAGAGCAACAACCAAAGAGATCATGCAGACTCAGCATTTACATTAATAGAATTTTTCATCATCGGGTGTGTTGCTCATGACTGTTCCAAATTTTGTGATGTTTACTGTTGTATACGTGTCTGCTGTATATTTTGTATTGTCTTCAGTTTCCGTTATGCAAGGGGCCCAAGATGATGTTCATACGGTAGGTGTGAATAATGATCATGGGTTATTGCATCAAGCATCCATCTCTAAAGAAGCAGGTGTAATAGCTAATCTGTTTAAGCAGAGTAGTCATAATTTTGACGTAAAATTAAGAAGAATTGGTGTCGAAAATATGCAACAATTTGGTATCTCTTTCTCTGATATGTTTGATCCTTGCAAAAGTCTTAAAATGGTACGTACTGCTTTGTCGCGTTGTTATGAGCAAATAGCATCGGGGTATGATTTTGAACAAGCTGCATTGCAAAATGTGGTAGATTTTTATAACGCGGGAAATTCCGAAAGTGGTTTTAGTGCTGCCTATATGCGGAGGGTCATTTCCCGTATCCGAGTAAAAAATCCAAAAGATTCTGTGATTTTAGAGGGGGAGTCACAAGATACTTTAAAACTTCGTACAGGAGAGTCGAGACCGGAGATTGAAATAGAATCTCTTTCCACCTCTCCAGAAGAGTTGGTAGATGTATTTATGCATAAAGCAAGTGGTGTTCATGATGCTTTCACAACGGAAAGTGCTTCTTCATTAGGAAAACAACAGGAATGATGCTTATTGCGTTTACGGATTGGAACCATGATTTTGATAGGATATAGGAATGGAAGGTAGATAAAGAAATATTAAAGCTCTAGTTAGTATAAGATTGGATAGTTTTTTCTAATTAAGGGCGGAAACAATGAAAATGATAGAACAAAATAGTGTCGATATGGCATTTAACCAAAAGGCAGCACGTGAAATTACGGTTGTGATGTGTTCAGAAAGAGAGTGGTATTTTACGTTTGTTGCAGATGATCCGATAACCGGCAGTCCCAGTAAGTATACGCTTCTCACACAAAGAGGGAAATTAAGGACTTGGGCTGATCCGAAATATCTCTTTAAGTTTCTTCATGAAAGAGGAGTTGTTTATGGCAGTTTTAAACTTAATCAGGGCGAAAAACATGAAACAATCAAATATTCTTCTAGCAGCAGTTAATAATAGGATTATTGAAACTGTTGTAGCTGTCACTACGTTTTTTATGGCTCATCCTGTATGTGCCCAAGCACAGGATTTAACTAAAGTAAGGGGTATTTTAGATAAATTCAAAACAGAATTGGGTACAATTATTCCTATTGCTGCTGCTGTGATCCTTTTGTGCTTAGCAATTGGTTATGCTGGGCGTTATATTGAAAAGGATACTTTTGTACGGTGGGCAATCGGTGTTGTCATTGCTGGATCAGCAGCTGAAATTGCTAATTTATTATTCACGAGATGAAAATGGATTATTTAAAGGCCGTGCAAAAAGAAAAACCTAGATTTTAGTGTTTTATCCATATCAATCAGGATTTTGTTTACATTGGAACAGAAGGGTTATTCGTGTCAAGTTATAACTTAAATTGGGGTAGTTACATGGAACAATTAAGTATTTTTCGAACAATAGTTGGTGGTAGGTTCGTGAGAACTGTTACTATGGCCATGGCGTTTTTTATGACTCATCCTTTATGTGCTCAGGCGCAGAATTTAACTAAAGCAGGAAATATTTTAAAAAAAATCAGAGATGAATTGAATATAATTGTTCCTATTGCCGCTGCTGTGATACTTTTGTGTTTAGCAATTGGTTACGCAGGGCGTTATATCGAAAAAGATACATTCGTACGGTGGGCAATTGGCGTTGTCATTGCAGGATCTGCAGTTGAAATTGCCAACGTATTGTTCAAGCCATGAGTATAAATCAGAAAGTGTGTAATATCTCTTCTTATTCAAGGGATGTTGTGTGTTCCAGTTGTTTTATACAGACTCATGTATATCGGCAAAAGGGTTGTTTGTACCGAAACAAGGAGACCTGTTCGTGTCAACTTTAATCTGGATTAGGATAAACAATATGAGAAAAGTAAGTATTTTTCAGATGGTGTTTAATAATGTAGTCATTGCAGTAACTGCAATGATGATTGCGTTTATACCATCTGCTGTGTATGCCCAACAAGGGGGGTTAGAAAATGCAAGAAGGGTTTTAAATACCTTTAGAGAGCAATTGATTTTGATTATCCCTGTTGCTGCTGCTGTGATACTTTTATGCTTAGCAATTGGTTACGCAGGACGTTATATCGAAAAAGATACATTCGTACGGTGGGCAATTGGCGTTGTCATTGCAGGATCTGCGGTCGAAATTGCTAATTTGTTGTTCAAAAATAACTAAGGATAAGGTGTCAAGTATTTAATATAGAGTATTTTCATGCAGGCAAGAGTCCCTATTTTATTCTGATCGGTGAGAGTTTTTATTGTCTTGCAGAAAAGGCTTGTTCGTGCCAATTAAATTTAATGAGGCTGAGCAATATGAAACAGTTAAGTAATTTCCAATCAAAAAATAACAGCAGGAGTAATATAATTGCTGCAGTTTTGGCTGTGTTTTTTATGGGTGGTTCTTTATATGCTTCAAACATCCTAGAAAATGCTAAAAGAGCTTTAGATGTTCTGCAAATAGGAATTTCTATAACTATCCTTATTACTATCACTGTTATACTTTTGTGTTTAGTGATTGGTTATTTAGGGCATTATATTAAAAGGACTATGCCATACAATAGATAATCTGTGTTGGTGTCACGGGTTTGCGCGTTGATTTAACGTTACATTATTAAATTCTAATTGTTAATTATTGCAAAGCTTGTGTAATACAAAATATTTTTAAAATGTAATGTTTTTATACATTTTGTTTTAGATAGAGCAGTTATGGATTTTATCTATGCTACAAATAAACAGACATTATTTATGACAACTTCAATTATAATGAGAATAGAATATGAGATGCTTTAATACCCTTCAAGCAAAAGTTAGCATTAAAATTATTGCCGTTTTGAGTGTTCTAACTGTTTTAACAACCCAATTTGCATATGCTCAAGAAAAAATGAGTAAAATAGATTTGTTCCTGGGCTTGCAGTATGGACTTAGCCTGCTTGTTCCTATTGCAGGTGCTGTTATTCTTTTCTTCCTATTGCTTATTTATGCATTTCGCCTCATCTCGAAAGCCACGTTTTTACGGTGGGCATTCAGTGTTATTATGGCGAGTGCAGCATTTTACATTAGCACGATCTTGTTTCATATTACTTAAATTGGAGCTTCTGATGAAACCACAAGAACATAAAACATTCCCCTTATTTAAGGGGGCAACTCGTGTTCCAACAATTTGGGGTGTGCCAATGATGCCGCTCATAATTATGGCCGTGAGTGTGGCTGCTGTTGCCATGACAATAAATATCTTTTTGTGGTTTATTGCGTTGCCGTTATGGTTTATTATGGCACAAATTACTAAGAATGATGATAAAGCATTTCGGGTTTGGTGGTTGTGGATCGATAGCAAATTTCGCAACCGTAACAAGAGCTTTTGGGGTGCCTCAAGTTACAGTCCCTCTAACTACCGTAAAAGGAGATAAGCATGACGGCTGTTGAAAGCAAAAAGCGCCTTATGTCAGAAACGCCAATAAGCCTTTTTATACCCTATTCACACCACATTACAGATACGATTATTTCTACTAAAAATGCAGAATATTTGTCGGTTTGGAAAATTGATGGTCGTTCACACCAAAGTGCTTCGGAAGAAGATATTTTTCAGTGGACTAAAGAACTAAACAACACTTTACGTGGTATTGCATCAGCTAATTTGTCGTTGTGGACTCATATTGTGCGCCGCCGTGTTTATGAATACCCCTCTTCAACATTTGATGAAATGTTTTGTCACCAGCTTGATGAGAAATACCGACAAAGTTTTACTGGTTATAATCTGATGGTTAATGATCTTTATTTAACTGTTGTTTTTCAGCCGGTAGCTGATAAGGTTATGTCATTCTTCTCTCAGCATGAACGTGAGACGCTCGAACAGAAAAAGATGCGTCAGGAATCATGTATCAAAGCTCTTAATGATATTAATCGTACTTTAGGTCAGTCATTAAAACATTATGGTGCAGAGCTTCTTGGTACTTATGAAAAAAATGGCCATGTCTATTCTTCTGCACTTGAATTTCTTAGCATGCTTATTAACGGCGAACACCATCCTATGCCAATCTGCTACGACCGTTTTGCTGATTATATGTCTATTAATCGACCTTTTTTTTCAAAATGGGGAGCATTCGGTGAACTTCGTACGATGAGTGGGATACGTCGATTTGGAATGATGGAAATTAAAGAATACGACGTGGTAACAAAACCAGGTCAATTCAATATTTTGCTAGAAAGTGACTTTGAGTTCATCTTAACACAAAGTTTTTCAGTGCTTTCACGACATGCGGCTAAGGATTATTTACAGCGGCATCAGCGTAATCTTATCGATGCCCGCGATGTTGCTACCAGCCAAATTGAGCAAATTGATGAAGCATTGAATCAGCTCGTAAGCGGACATTTTGTCATGGGTGAACATCATTGTACACTAACAATCTACGGTGATACAATTCAACAAGTTCGTGACCATATGGCAAAGGCGAGTGCGATACTTCTAGATGTTGCGGTGTTACCAAAACCCGTGGATTTGGCTATAGAGGCCGGTTATTGGGCGCAACTTCCGGGCAATTGGAAATGGCGGCCGCGTCCGGCACCAATTACATCGCTGAACTTTTTGTCATTTTCATCCTTTCACAATTTTATGTCAGGCAAGCCAAGTGAAAATCCATGGGGACCAGCAGTTACAATTCTTAAAACAATAAGTAAAACGCCTCTTTATTTCAATTTTCATGCTTCTAACCTTGAAGAAGATTCAACAGATAAGCGTTTACTTGGAAATACTGCACTCATTGGACAATCTGGTTCCGGTAAAACTGTGTTGCTCGGGTTTTTGTTAGCACAAGCACAAAAATTCAAGCCAACAACTGTCGTTTTTGATAAAGATCGTGGTATGGAAATTGCCATCCGCGCGATGGGTGGTAAATATCTGTCATTTAAAGCTGGTAGACCAAGTGGTTTCAACCCATTTCAACTTTCCCCTACACAAGATAATCTGATTTTTTTAAAACAATTTGTTAAAAAATTGGTAGAATCTGGTGGTAAAGTTACACACCACGATGAAGAGGAAATTGACCACGCTGTCATGTCTGTCATGAGCAGCAATATTGAAAAATCGTTGCGTCGTTTATCTTTTTTAGTGCAATTCTTGCCAAATCCACACTTAAGTGATCGTAATGCACACCCTTCTGTTCACGCGCGTTTGATAAAATGGTGTGAAGGAGGTGATTATGGGTGGTTATTTGATAATCCTAATGATGCACTTGATCTCTCAACACATCAAATCTACGGTTTTGATATTACCGAATTCTTAGATAACCCAGAAACTCGTACGCCTGTTATGATGTATTTACTTTATCGTACAGAAGGAATGATTAGCGGGCAACGGTTTATGTATATTTTCGATGAGTTTTGGAAACCTTTGCAAGATCCCTATTTTGAAGATTTAGCAAAGAACAAACAAAAGACTATCCGTAAACAAAATGGTATTTTTGTTTACGCTACACAAGAACCCAGTGACGCTTTAGAAAGCAATATCGCCAAAACTCTTATTCAACAATGTGCGACCTATATTTTTCTGGCCAATCCTAAAGCAAATTACGAAGATTATACACAAGGTTTTAAGCTAACGGATACTGAATTTGAACTGATTAAAGGGCTCGGTGAATTTAGTCGTCAGTTTCTCATCAAGCAGGGTGATCAATCTGCACTTGCAGAACTCAATCTTGGAAAATTCCATATGACGATCAATGGAGAAACCATCGAGCGTGATTTCAGTGATGAACTTTTGGTGTTATCAGGCACACCAGACAACGCAGAGTTGGTTGACAGCATTATCGCTGAAGTGGGTGATGATCCGGCAGTATGGTTACCAATTTTTTTACAGCATGTAAAAATCGATAGGAGGGAAATATGAAAAGGGTAATTGTTGCAATAATATTTGTTGTAACTTCAGGCTGCCCAAATTTGGCAATGGCCATGTGGTGGGGAGCGGGATTAGGAGATCCAACAGTGGTGTGGGGAAATCCATCTAAAAGTCCTCCTCAAGATCCCCCTCAAGATCCCCCTGAAAATCCCCCTGAAAATCCCCCAAAGCCCGCTTCAAATACTATTGTAGTGCCTAAACCTTTGGTTAATATTCTTCAATTATTGAAAAAACAGATTGAGCAATCAGAAAAAATACATCAATCTATCGCAGGAAATAAGAAATCTGATAGGGAGCAAATGCCCTACTCTAGTTTTTTTCTCAAAGAACCAAAAACGATTTATGATAAGACAAAACGTGCAAAAATGTCGGTACCGCTCAGAGAGATGCAGTACAAAGAAGCTCTTTTTGGATCTGCCCGTGATATGCGTAAATCTATCGAACAACGTATCTTGTACACAATGGCTATAAATAGGCATGTCAGTGAAGAGGCTTTTGAGAACACAGATGCCCGTTTAAATTATGTTTTATTTTTGTTAAATAAACTTGACGGAATGAAAGATCTAAAAAGCCTTACAGACTTGCAGATCCGTGTGAACAGCATGATGGCCCTGATCGACAATGAAGGTACAAAATTTCAAATGGTTGCACATCTACGCGACACTGAAAAGGAGCTTATCAAACAGCAAAAACGCAAACGAAATCTAAAAATTCTATCTAGTGAAAATAAAACAATGCCAATTATACGGTCTATTCGATGAGGTTTATATAACAATCTTCTCCTATGCTATGGTCTTTTCTACTTTACTTGTACTTGTGGAGAAAATTCGATCACAATATTGAATACAGCTCTAAAATTAAAAGGAGTATACGGAAAATTTTATCAGCTCCCAAATGGTTTTAACGAGAGAGCGTTTATAGCAATCTACATAACTGCACCATAAAACACATACTGCGTATCTATGTCTCACAGGTAATAAAAAACTAAAATTCACTCGAGAGGAAATGCTATGGACTTCACAATGTTCACACAACTGTTCAATTACATTGATCAAGCAACAAAAACATATGTTACAGACATTTCCTCAAAAGCGATTGTTGCAATTACACCTATCGTATCAATTGGTCTTACCATCACTTTCATTATATATGGGTGGCTCATTATTCGCGGCGCAATAGGTATGCCAGTTTCTGGGTTTCTAAGTCGTTGTCTACGGATAAGTATTATTACTTCGATAGCACTAAGTGCAGGACTTTATCAATCAGAAATCACAAACTTGATAACAAAAATGCCTTATGACCTCTCAGCTGCAATCATAAACGATCCACTACAGGACAAACCATTGGCCAACTTGATAGATAAAGTCGCTGAAAGAGGATTCGAGCGTGCAAGCGAAGCTTTTGAAGAAACTGCTTTCTTAGATGGTGATGGGCTCCTTTACGGTCTCTTCGGTATTCTTATTTTGATTGCAACAAGCTTCCTCGTAGCAATCGGTGGTGCATTTATCCTGTTAGCAAAAATCGCACTCGTTCTTCTGGTAGGATTTGGACCACTTTTCATCATTTCCTTACTTTGGCAACCAACCTATCAATTTTTCGAACGATGGATAGCTCAAATCGTAAGCTATACAATTTTCTTGGTACTTCTAGCCACCATATTTAGTCTGATGATGGATATTTTTGCAAATTATATGACTGATTTGAAATTCGATGGAGAACAGAATGTGAGTTATGCGCTCGGCGGTGCTCTCGTTTTATCCATTATTTTTATTGTACTATTGTTTAAGATATCAAGCATTGCCAACACTTTGGCAAAAGGCGTTACATTTGGACATCTATGGAGATTAGATACTGCAAGAAACAATGCTACCCGCAATAATCGCGTAATTAAATGACCTATCCCAACCATCAAATAGAAGATATCTGCACGCATAATGAACATTCTGGATAAACAATAAAAAATGATCGAGTATGATTATAGATAATATATTTTTTAATCAAAATTGTAAAAATAATAAAAAAGTATTAGAGATGTATATTACAGTTATAAAAGTGGAATATTAAAATGAGAAAATCACTTTTATAACTTTGACTGCTTATATTTTATCAGCTTGTGATTATTATAAAAGCTGAAGTAAATAAGTAATTTGGTTTATGTGCCTATTAAGAAGGTCGTTTTTGCTAGAATCCAGCAAGAAACAAATTAGGTCAGTAAAAGCAGAACGATTTAATAGTTATTATGAGTGTTGAGGTTTAAAACGTGAACTCGTAGGTAAGTTTGTAAAATCAGCGATATAATTGTTCATCCTTCTAAGATATGTGAAAAGTAAAAGGAGTGAAAGATGAAAAGGTTTATTATTACAGCGGTATTAGGTATGTTTTTAGGAGTACCAAGCTACGGACAAGATTATATTATTCCTGGTTTTGAGGTAGAGAAATCTGGTAAAGGAGTTAACATCGCTGGTTTTTCAAATTCTTATACAGAGTTACTGAAAAAACAACTTGAAAGTATGGAGGAAATACGTAATTCTATAACTGGTGCTCGGACAATCAATAAGGTACCACAGAAAAATGATGGAAGTTTATATTTTTCAAATCCACAATCTATCTATAACAATGAAGAACAGACAGAACTTGCTGCAAAAGTTCCCCAGCTCTTCAGAGAGATAATAAAGAACGAAAACTATCTTCGTGATTCTTCTATCGACGATGCGCGTGAAGCTATCGATACACGCAGACAATATGCAGCAATTATTGATAAAGCTGTGACTTTACAGATTTTTCAAGAAATAGAAAATCGCTTTCAGCAAATTACAGACATGTTAGTTACGCTTGATAAGATAAACGATTTAAAAGGTATTATTGAAATGAAGACGCGCATGGAAGGCATGCTCCTCATGATTCAGAATGAAGCGGCAAAACTGAAAATGGTTGCACACTCTCGCGACATCGAACAAACACTCATTGACCGATTAAAACGTAAACGCAATGTGCAAATTCTTGGAAGTTTAAATAGAAAAATGCCTAATATAAGATAAATTTATTTAACAGTTCTTTTTACATCATTTATCTTTTTTATTTCTACTCTCAAGAAAATTTAACATATAGAATTTAGTGCTCTCTCAACAAGATAAAGTAACAGATATAAATTTAGTTGATTTCACGATAATTCTCTTCAAAATAATTCCAATGAGAAATACTCGGATGTGTTGTGTAAATATAAAAAACGTACAACATATTGCCATGTTGTAAGCTAACAAAAACTCAAAATTCACTCAAGAGGAATACTATGAACTGCACAATGTTCACGCAATTGTTCAATTACATTGATCAAGCAACAAAGACAGATGTTATGGACATTATTTCAAAGGCAGTTTCTGTAATTATGTTCTTTACATCAACCAGTCTCACCGTTGCTTTCATCGTATATGGTGGCTTATTCTCTGCAAGGCAATAAATATACCAGTCTCTAGGTTTCTGAACCGTTGTCTGCGAATAAGTGTTATTATACTTCAAGAGCTCTAACAGGAAAACTTTATCAGCCTAAAATCACAAATTTAATAAAGGAATTATAGAACGATTTGGTTAAGTGTACTGATAAAAGATTCCTTAAATAATAACCAACTAGCTCACTAGCCTGGCACAACAGTTGGTAAGAGATTCGATTGTATAATCCGTATTTTCGAGGAAGGTATTTTCTCGAATGTTGATGGGCTGATTTATGCTTTTTTCAATATAGGTATATTGCTTGTTGCAAAAAGCTTCCTTATAGCAATAGGAATACACGCACTATACCAATAAAAACCGCATTTACTCTTCTGGTAAAACGCGAAACACTCTTTATTATTACTTTACTCTGCCACAAACTTATCGTTTTTTTGAACAGTGGATAATCAAAATTCTAAGCTATATAATTTTCTTTATACTCCTAGCTACCATATTTAATCTGATAAGGACTATCTTTGTAAACTATAGGGAAAGATTTTAGAATCAATTACCAACAGAATACGAATTACATATTGGTTGCAATTCTCATCCTTTCCATTATACCCACTGTACTGTTTCTCACACTGTCAAGCATGACCAATGTTTTGAAAAAGGCATTGTATTTAGGTATCTACGGAAATGAGAAACTATAAGAAGCAATAATTCCCATAAAAGATGCATCACTAAATAATCAAAATACAAAAAGCGCGCATTAAAAATATCTGCACTGCTGATAAATTTTTCAATAAAAAAATGAGATAACGAAAAATAAAGACCATATATAAAAATATATTTTATAATCAAAATTGAAATAATGATAAAAAAGTGTTATGAGGGTACATTACGGTTATAAAAGATGAGTATTAAAATGAGAAAGACCATTTTTATAGTTTTGATTGCCGGTCTTTTATCGGCTTGTGAATTGGCACCAAAACTAAAGCAACCAAGTGGCTGGAACCGCGTGCCTATTAATAAAACAGTCCCTGCCGAAATTCAGCGAGGAACAATATGATAAAGAAACAAGCTAAACCAGTAAAAGCCGAACAACTTAATAGTTATTATGAGGAAAGTCGGGGTTTGGAACGTGAACTCATTAATGAGTTTATAAAGTCACGTAAGACAGCATGGCGTGTGGCAGGTGCCATTGGTATTTTTGGGTTATTCGGCATAATGTGCGGAATTATTGGCTTCTCCCAACCAGCTCCAATGCCCTTGGTGCTACGCGTTGATAATGCGACTGGCGCAGTCGATGTAGTTTCTGTGATACGCGAGCATGAAACCAGTTATGGTGACGTTGTAGATAGATATTGGCTCAACCAATATGTGCTTAACCGCGAAACTTACGACTACGATACTATTCAGTTGAGCTATGACACTACAGCGCTTTTAAGTGCACCAACCGTTCAACAGGAATTTTATCGAATCTATGAGGGTGACAATGCGCGTGACAAGATACTTTCTAACAAAGCACGTATTACGGTTAAAGTACGATCGATCCAGCCTAATGGACGTGGTCAAGCGACTGTACGTTTTACAACACAACAATATGAAAGCAATGGTCTTGTTGGACCCAAACAACACCAAATCGCAACAGTTGGCTACACCTATGTTGGTACACCGATGAAATCATCTGATCGATTACTTAACCCCCTTGGTTTCCAAATAACAAGTTACCGCGTTGACCCGGAAATACTGTTGAATAATTAAGGAATTGATCATTATGAAAAAACTTGCGTTCATTGCTCTATTGTCATCGTTTTCCTTTCTTCATACGGTATCCGTGCAAGCACTTAAAATTCCATCTAGTTCACAGCATGATCATCGCATTCGCTATACAACGTATAACGCAGATGATGTCGTTCAAATTGAGACTGTTCTTGGCGTAGCCACACATATTATCCTTGAAGAAGGTGAACAATATATCACTCATGCTTTTGGTGATTCGGATTCTTATGCCTTTGCACATAAGGGGCGGCATGTCTTTATTAAGCCTAAAGCAGACCTTGCTAATACGAATCTCATCATTGTAACCGATAAGCGTAGCTATAAATTCCGACTACAGCTTCGGAATGATCGTGCTAATTCCACCTATGAATTAGCTTTTCATTATCCCGACGTGAATACAGAGAAGTTAGATGAAAACGACCAACAGCAAGCTGTTGAGCGTGGTTTTTACAAAGGTGTGAAAGGTTACAACCTCAGCTACACCATGAGCGGTGACAAAGATATTGCCCCGATAAATGTTTGGGATAATGGACGTATTACTTATTTCAAATTTCCCGCCAATGTGGACATGCCATCAATTTATGTGATGGATGCTGAAGATAATGAAAGTCTAATACCACGCACTGTTGTAGGCAAGGCCAATAATATTATCGCTGTTCATAAGGTCAATCCCAAGTGGATCATACGGCTTGGCAAGCGCGCCTTAGCTGTTTTCAACGAAGCCTATGACCCCAATGGTGCACCAAATACAACTGGAACAATATCTTCGGTGGTTCATCGCGTCAATAAAGGAGAGAAATAATGTTCGACGATAAGAAAGGAGATGGCATAAATAAAGGTGTAACGCCAAACTACACCGAACAAGAACACATTGAAGGTGCGTATGGTAGCTCCGAATTGGGTTCAGAGCGTCGTCCAGTGATTCCTGGTGTGCGTATATTGTTGATGGTAGGGTTTATTATCATAATCATTATACCGGTTGCTCTAACCTGGAAAGCTTTAAAAATGCGTAATGCTGTAGAAATGGAGGAAGAAAGGCCTCAACAGGTAGTGCAACAGATTATACCGCAGTATACCCCCCGCATTATAGAAGAACCAAAGGTTGTAGAGGAGATCGAAAAGCCCGCACAGACGGAGGATCCAGCGGAGGAACTTCCAGCGGCTTGGGCTAAACTTCTTCAAACAACAGTTCCACCACATTTGATTAAAGATTCTGAAGAATTAGCACGCAAGCGTATGTTAAATTCTAGTCTTAATAGCGGTGGCAGTGAAGGTTCTGTGGAGCATTTGAAAAATGATACATCTGATAATAGTAAAAACAATAGCGCATTATTCAACAACCTACAACCCGTGCGTTTAGGTCAATCACGTGCAGTTCAGCTTCGTAATCGTGATTTCCTTATTACCCAGGGAACACAGATGGATTGCACACTGGAAACGAAAATTATTACATCGCAACCGGGAATGACAACCTGTCATTTAACACGTGATATTTATTCTGCAAGCGGTCGGGTTATTCTTCTAGATCGTGGTTCTAAAGTTATTGGTTTTTACCAAAGTGGCATACAACAAGGGCAAACACGTGTCTTCGTGCAATGGTCGCGTATTGAGACACCTTCTGGTGTTATCGTGAATATTGACTCACCCGGTACAGGTCCTCTTGGAGAAGCTGGTATTGGTGGTTGGGTCGACACACATTTTTGGCAACGCTTTGGTGGTGCAGCCATGTTGAGTATAATTGGTGATTTAGGCGGATGGGTAAGAGATAAGGTTGGCTTAGGAAGTAAGAAAGATAAAGAGAAATCACAAACACGAGATTTTGCGGGTGCTGAATCGGTAGTGACCGGCGCGCTTCAAAATTCAATCAACATTCAGCCAACACTTTATAAAAACCAAGGTGAGCGAGTAAATATTTTTGTTGCTCGAGATTTGGATTTCAGTGATGTCTACAGCCTCGTTACACGTTAATCGGATACAGAAAGATCAAGCAGTTGCACAGCTTCTGCAGCCACTTGATCGTTTCTTGGAAGATCCGGAGATTACAGAATTATCGATCTGTCGCCCCTATGAGATCTGGACGAAAAGCCTCAAGGGTTGGCAGGTACATAATATGCCAGAGTTGACAGCTACTTTTTTGCAAACGCTTATCACAGCTATCATTGTTTATAATGGGATGGCTCCTAAGAGTATTAACTATGTACGTTTACCTGGTGGACAACGCGGTACAATTATACAAACACCGGCTGTTATCGATGGGGCTCTATCCTTTGTGATTCGCAAACATTCCCTCACGGTTAAGACCCTAGAGGAACTCAACGAAGAGGGTACATTTGATGGTTTTGTTGATGTAAGTTTCAATAAACCTTCAGAAAAAGAAGCAAATAGTTTCTTATCGAAGCAGGACTTCACACGGTTGGAGCCATTTGAAATAGAACTCTTGCGTCTCAAACGTGATAAAAAAATTCTTGAGTTTTTAGAACAATGCGTACTTCAAAAACGTAATATCATCATCGCAGGAAAAACAGGATCAGGTAAAACGACATTTGTTCGTTCTTTAATCGGAAAGGTACCGTTAAAGGAGCGTATTATCACAATTGAAGATGTTCATGAGCTTTTTTTACCCGATCATCCTAACCGTGTGCATATGATTTATGGTAACGGTACAGGTCGTGTTTCAGCTGATGAGTGTCTAGATGCGTGTCTGCGCCAATCGCCTGACCGCATTTTTCTCGCGGAACTGCGTGGCAATGAAGCGTGGGAATACCTTAACTCGTTGAATACTGGGCATCCAGGATCAATTACAACGACACACGCCAATAATGCTTTACAAACATTCGAACGATGTGCCACGTTAATTAAAAGATCAGAAGTGGGGCGTCAACTTGATATAGAAATGGTAAAGCTTGTGCTTTATACTACAGTGGATGTGATATTGTTCTTCAATGATCGAAAACTCTCTGAAATCTTTTATGACCCAATTTTTTCTAAATCGAAGATAGTTTGAGAAAATTTTGCAGTATCACAGAAAAAACAGCAGCCACAACAATTTTTTGTGTTTTTTTTAACCTCTTAAAATAAACTCCTCCTCTTCTCAATTTTCCGGCGAATCTTTCATGTCCTTATAGGAGCTGGAAAATTGATGATACAGAAGATTCTTATTGCTTCTGATCATTTTTTATTCATTTTTTGAAAAGTATATTTTTTTTATACAAAAAAGAAAAATCACTACAAAATAAACATTTCAACAAGAAGAATAACTCTCGATTTATATATCATCATAACTGCTATAAAAGACTTGCATGAGAGATGTACTCTAAATAATTTTTGTCATAAAGACAATAATTTATCTTTCTAAAATTCTATGTTCCACTTGTCTCATGACCAATGCAGATGTTTTTAATCAAACAACCCTGTTATACAATCTACCAACACGAAAAGCTTAATACACCACAAATTCCAATCAAGCAGAAAAAATTACATTCTAATTTGCTAACAGATCACATATTATATTTCATTACCGTTTCATTATGAGCATTTTCATTACAATTTTTTTACGCTATATTCTACTTTTTGTAGCACATCAAACGTGCATCTGAAAATATCTCGAAAAAAATTTTACTATTTCTTAATGTAAACTTACTGTGTTTTATGGCTTCTTCTTCTGTATAATTTTGCAGACTTACAGATCACTTCACAATCACAGAAACGATTGTGAGCTTTGGCCCTAAATTATACATAGCCTACACTTTTCTGCCCAATGATTGTGAGAAAATAGGGGCAATAAAATAAGAAATTTTTTAATGATCGTACTCATGAACAATACAAACAACAAACAGCGATCAATTATGCTCGACAGTTGCTATAAAGTTTTATCTCTCACATTGAGAAATATTTTTTATACCAAAAGATAAGATGACAAAGAATTTTCGTTTCGCAAGAAAATCCCTTGCGCTTGTATACAAATAACAAGAGAATCCAATGAAAAATGAAAACTTAAACGACTTTCTCTGAAGAAGATGAAAGAATGCAAAACTGGTCGCCCATAAAGATTGATCAAAACTAAGCATAATTTCTGTAAAAACCAAAAGCGTTCAGGCAATACCAATCTCTTACAGTAAGTTTTTCTACATTCAATATGTACTTTTTCAATGAGGCATCCCCTTTGCTCAAAAGAAAAGATATATCTTTTTTAAAAAGCGATAAGTACGATTGTTTTAATTCACGTATAAAAGCCAATAAGCTTTTATAGATTAAACTCCGTGTATCACTTTAAAGAATGCTAAAGCCCCACACATCTTCTTACCTCTCCCATTATCCTCATGAACTGGTACATTTTTAAAGCCGGCGTTCAACCATGAGTTTTTTAATCTCAGCAATTGCCTTAGCTGGATTTAGCCCCTTTGGACACGTCTGTGCACAATTCATAATCGTATGGCACCGATAAAGACGGAAAGGATCTTCTAAATTATCAAGACGCTCACCACACATCTCATCACGTGAATCAGCAATCCAGCGATAAGCCTGTAGCAAAATAGCTGGTCCCAAATAACGATCGCCATTCCACCAATAACTCGGACATGATGTCTGACAACATGCGCACAAAATACACTCATAAAGACCATCAATTTTTTTGCGGTCGGCGTAGCTTTGTAACCACTCTTTGGCAGGTTCAGGCGAAACGGTTTGCAACCAAGGTTCAATCACCCGATGTTGAGCATAAAAGCGCTTTAAATCAGGAACCAAATCTTTAACAACCGGCATAGAGGGCAAAGGATACACCTTAATGGGATGCTTGACATCATCCATACCTTTGGTACAGGCAAGTGTGTTTGCCCCATCAATATTCATTGCACATGAACCACAAATACCTTCACGGCATGATCGACGGAGTGTCAAAGTTGGATCGATATGATTCTTAATAAACAAGAGCCCATCTAGAATCATAGGACCACAAGCGGAACGATCCACATAATAGGTATCTAGATGAGGATTTTCCTCATCATCAGGTGACCAACGATAGACATGGAATTCTGTCAGTTGTGTAGCACCTTCAGGTTTAGGCCAAACCTTTCCTGGTTTTACTTGAGAATTTTTGGGAAGTGTGATTTGTACCATAATTCATTCTCCCCTTAATAAACACGTTTTTTAGGTGCAATACGTTTTAAGTCGATACCACCATCTGCTTCAGATGTTAAGGGATCAACATGAACAGGTCGATACGACAAAGTTACCTCACCATCTTTTGACAAATGTGAAAGGGTATGTTTACGCCAATTTTTGTCGTCACGATCTGGATAATCTTCGCGCGCATGAGCTCCCCGACTTTCTAAACGCGCTTTTGCAGAATAAACAGTCGTAATTGCATTGGCCATCAGATTCTCAAGCTCTAATGTTTCGACCAAGTCAGAATTCCATATCAATGAGCGATCTGTTACTTTGAGATCCGACAGTTCATCCCAAATTTGACTGATTCGCTGACATCCTTGTTGCAAAGAATCCTCTGTACGGAAGACAGCAGCATCTTCTTGCATAGTACGTTGCATTTTTTCACGCAATGCAGCTGTTGGCATCGCCCCTTGCGCAAAGCGTAAACGATCAAAACGCGTCATAATTTCGTCGACAGCCGCCTCATTAAGAGGCGGAATTTCCGCATTTCGATCAATCACTTCACCGGCACGAATTGCAGCGGCACGGCCAAATACAACAAGGTCAATTAATGAATTTGACCCCAAACGGTTAGCACCATGGACAGAAGCACAGCCAGCCTCCCCCACAGCCATCAAACCTGGTTGAACACGATCAGGTGAATCAGGCGTTGGATTGAGAACTTCCCCGTAGTAATTGGTGGGAATACCACCCATATTATAATGGACCGTTGGAAGGATGGGTATAGGTTCTTTTGTCACATCAACCCCCGCGAAAATCTTTGCGGATTCAGAAATTCCTGGTAAACGTTCATGCAATATAGCCGGATCAATATGGTTGAGGACCAAATGGATATGATCCTTTCTTGGACCAACACCGCGCCCTTCGCGAATTTCAAGCGTGATACAGCGTGAAACCAAATCACGTGAAGCCAAATCTTTAAAGGAAGGTGCATAGCGTTCCATAAAGCGTTCACCTTCAGAATTGACCAAATATCCTCCTTCACCACGCGCTCCTTCTGTAATGAGACAACCAGCACCATAAATCCCTGTAGGATGAAACTGAACAAACTCCATATCCTGAAGTGGTAATCCAGCACGTGTGATCATTCCACCACCATCACCCGTACAGGTATGTGCCGATGTTGCAGAAAAATAAGCACGTCCATAGCCACCGGTTGCCAGAACAACCATCTTGGCAGAAAAACGGTGTATTGTGCCATCATCGAGATTCCATGCCACAACACCGGTACACACACCATCAGTCATGATGAGATCCAGCGCAAAATATTCAATAAAGAACTGTGCATTATTTTTTAAGCTCTGACCATAAAGCGTGTGCAAAATCGCATGTCCCGTACGATCGGCTGCTGCACAAGTCCGTTGAACAGGTGGACCTTCACCAAACTGCGTTGTATGCCCACCAAAGGGACGTTGATAAATTTTACCTTCTTGCGTCCGTGAAAAGGGCACCCCATAATGTTCTAATTCATATACAGCAGCCGGTGCGTTACGCACCAAATATTCCATTGCATCGGTATCACCTAACCAATCAGATCCCTTGACTGTATCGTACAAATGCCACTGCCAATTGTCAGGTCCCATATTGGAAAGCGAGGCTGCAATACCGCCTTGTGCTGCAACCGTATGCGACCTAGTTGGAAAAACCTTTGTGATACAAGCTGTTTTTAACCCCTGCTCCGCCATACCGAGTGTTGCACGCAAACCCGCACCACCTGCACCAACAACCACAACATCAAATTTATGATCTACCATGCGATAAGAAGCATTACCTGCTCTAGCACCCAGAGATGATCCTGTTTTCGCCATATTTTTACCCCCCCAATGCAATTTTCAAAAGAGCAAAAATGATGACACCTCCCACGACAAAACAAAACAAAACATTTAAGACCAAGAAGAACATTCTTAGACCCTCACGTGGAACATAATCTTCAATAACAACCTGCATTCCAAGCTTCATATGATAGAGAACCGAAAGGGTCATTAATCCCATTAAAACAGTCACAACAGGATGTGCAAGCCGTGCACGCACAATACTATAGTCTTTTCCAACGAGTGAAAGAATGAGAACAATGAAAAAGATCAAAAGCGGTAGATTTATAAAACCTGTTAAGCGCTGTAACCAAAAATGCTCTGTTCCTTCATGGGCACTTCCACGACCACGTACTTTAGCAAGTTCTGTTCGAAAATCTTTTTTCATAGCCTCTCCACCCCTCAGCTAAACAATGCTATATCCAATAACCCAAATTGCAAAAGTAATAATAAGAGAAATAAACACTGTAGCCCAGGCAGTTACTGTTGCCTTTTTTTTAGCCAAAAGGCTAGGTTTCAGATCCCAAACAATATGACGAAGTCCACCAACCATGTGATGGATCCCCGCAAGTGTATAAAGCAACAAGATACAAAGTCCGAACCAAGAACTATAAATCTCATGAATTGTTTTGAATGTCTCAGCCCCACAGCTGACTGAAACTAACCAAACAGCAAGAAAGACTATTCCGAAATAAAGCGCTATACCAGTCATCCGATGCGCAATCGACATTGCCATCGTAATAGTCCAACGGTAAATACTTATATGGGGAGAACGAGGGCGCTCTTTCATCCTGATTGTCTCTGTCATAAAATACCCTGACCTGATTTTCACTGCAGCTGCATCATAAGCGATAAGATTCGCACAAAATGACCACCTGCATTAGCATTTCCATTTATTTGGCACTTTAAAGATACCAATATCACAGGTCGGTTATCTCAAATAACGGATTAAAGGTCACGCACAAAAAAACCGATCGTTCTACAGACAAGTAACTGTAAAAAACGTCTCAATCTAATATACTTTTATCTTCACGTCAAAGGTTTAACATCGTTTCTCAAATATAAATATGCATTTTTTCAAGTATACACATCCCCATCTCTAAATACGAATAATAACCCTTGGATTCTTGAATTCCAGCAAAGATTTAAGAGAAATAAGATGCAAAAAATCTGAGAAGAACAACATCTCACGTGCACTTTAAAACCCTTTTATTGCACTGTAACAAGAACTAAGAAAAGTAAACGAGCAACACACAAAACTGTTTATGCATAAATTCTAGCAGACACAGCATTTATTCGGCAACTTGTGTTTCAGCATCTGCACGCATAGCTGCTGCTTGTGCAACTTCAGCAACCTTTTCGCCTTTTTTCCGGTGATCTCTCTTCTCAGCGATACGTGCAGCTTTACCCCTCAAACCACGAAGATAATAAAGTTTTGCACGACGCACTTTACCCCGACGCATAAGCTCAACACCTTCAATCAAAGGAGAATAAACCGGAAAGACACGTTCAACACCTTCACCATAAGAAATCTTGCGCACTGTAAAGGTCTCATTCAACCCACCACCTGAGCGCGCAATACAAATCCCTTCATAGGCCTGAACACGTGTACGTGTACCTTCGCTCACGCGTACCATAACACGAACTGTATCTCCTGGCTGAAAGGCTGGAAATTGGCGTTTTGCTTCAATCTTTGCACATTGTTCAGCTTCAAGCTGTGCGATAATATTCATTTCTTTTATCCTTCATGTTCTTTATCGAACAGTCAGAGCGCTCAACTCTTGCCAAAAAAGCCTTTTTACACAAAAAAGAAGTTCTTTAGGCTATGCGTTACGCAGGAGCGAATGCACCATTCCTTCAATTTTAATTCTGGAACTACAGAAAACCCTTCAATTAAGAAAACTCTCCCAAAAGAAAGCTATTGCAATACACTACCTTACAATATGAATCAAGTTTTCTGACGATTTTTATCATAACGCGCATAAAGATCAGGACGACGTTGACGTGTTAAGAGTTCGGATTGTTGTTGACGCCAATCTGCAATAGCTTTGTGATGACCTGATGTTAATACTGGTGGAATGCTCCGTCCTTCGAAAAGAGAAGGACGCGTATACTGAGGATGCTCGAGCAAATCATTCTCAAAACTTTCACATCTTGCAGAAGCCTTATTGCCCATAACTCCGGGAAGAAGACGTACAATTGCATCCAAGAGAACCAATGCCGCCGTTTCCCCCCCTGAAAGAATATAATCACCTATAGACACTTCTTCCAATTCCCGTGCTTCTATTATTCGCTCATCTACACCCTCAAAACGTCCACAAACTAATGTCACTCCCGATTCACGGACCAAAGAGCGGGCATAAGTTTGGTTAAAAAGCCGCCCACGCGGGCTCATCAACAATCTTGGTGAATCATTTGGACAACTATCAAGTGCAGCTGCTAACACATCTGCCCGCATGACCATACCAGCCCCCCCACCAGCTGGTGTGTCATCAACACTATGGTGTTTATCCAAAGCAAAATCCCTAATATGCACTGTCTCTAGCGACCATATTCCTCGCGCTAAAGCTTGTCCGGCTAGAGAATAACCCAAAAAACCAGGAAACATTTCAGGATAAAGTGTTAGAATACGCGCTTGAAATTTCATTTTTTCATTCTTTCATCCTTCTTTTTGGCAAAAACTGTATCAAACCAGCACCAATCGGTCTATCATCAACACTATAGTGTTTAACCAAAGCAAGACCGTTCATCGACTCTATACAAAACGTCCACATCCCTTGCTTTAAAGCTTGCCTACTAAGAAATAACTCAAAAATTCAGGAAATATTTGAAAATAAGGTGGCCAGCATATGTTAAGTGAAAGCACGTTCTTGCATTCTTTTACTTTCCACTTTATTTTTGCTTTCACTTTTATTTGTTTGGTTCAAGTTTTTTCCTTTAAATCTTTTCTCCTGCATCACTTAAACCAGCAGCCACGGGATCAACAACAAGAAAACCAGAAGCAATGCAAATTTCTGGCACGGCTACTTTACTAAAGGGAATAAGCACAGTTTTGCCCGTATTCAAACGCATTTCAAGCAAATCACCAGCCCCAAAATTAAAAAAACCACTCACCTCGCCCAACATTTTACCAACACAATCCTGAACACGAAGCCCAATTAAATCAACTTGATAAAATTCATCCTCAGCCAAATCATCCATCAATTGATCACGAGCAACATAAAGGCGAATCCCTTTTAAGTTTTCAGCAGCATTACGATCTTCAATCCCTTTAAAATGCACAATCGCATTACTTTTTTGCATGCGAAGAGTTACAATTTCATAAGACTGCCCCATATCATCATAAAGGGTTCCATAAGCCTTTAAATTTTGTGGCTTATCACTTAAAATTTTAACCAAAATATCCCCTTTTGTACCATGAGCTGAACCAATAATGGCAAGATAGACTTTATTTTTAAGCTTTTTTTTACTATATTTCATGAAAAAATGTTGTCTCTCGAAAATGAAATTTTCAATTTCATAGTTTTCTACTCAATCTTGTTGCCATATCAGAAATTTTCCAAAAAGTCTTTCTTGGTAACAAAAGCAAATTAATTAAAAGGAGAAGTGTTATGGCAAATGTTATGCTGTTTTATAAAGATATCACCCCAATCAACAAAGTTTCTCATAAAAATCTGAAATTTGCGCCTCCAAGTGATATGTCCTTCGCCAAAGATACCCACTGGGTTCCTTTAGCAAGTAGTGAATATTTTCAAGCAGCATTAGATTATCCCATCTTGTTTATGTGTGCAGAAGATGAACAAAAGAAACGGCATTATACATCCGCTGCTCTTGTTGGTCTTTCGAACGATGAAAATGACTACATTTCTTCTGATAAAAGTTGGAAAACACATACTTATGTTCCAGCTTTTGTCCGCCGTTATCCCTTTGTTCTTGCCCAAATTAGCAATGAAAAAGAGCTTTCTGTTTGTTTTGATCAAAAATCAGGTATGTTTAATGAAGTTGCGGGTACAGAACTTTTTAATTCCGATGGCTCTATTTCTCCTTTTATGGAGGAACGTATTCGTTTTCTTGAAAGCTTTAAAATTGCTATGGAAAGAACTGCTGAATTTATTGACGCCCTTGTGGATATGGATCTTCTTAGTCAAAAATCCATCAATGTGAAAAACGACAAAGGTCTTTCAGCGCAATTAGAACATTTTTGGATTGTTGATGAAGAAAAGCTGAACAAACTCTCTGCAAGCCAACTTGCCAAACTTCATAAAAATGGCTTTTTGGGATTAATCTTTGCGCATCTTATGTCAACGAACAATCTTTTAAAAATACTCTCTCTAAAAGGTGAAAAGCAGCTTATCAATCGTGAAGAGCAACCGCAAAATGAAAAGAGTAAAGAACCTACAAAGAAAGAGACTCTCAATTAAGAAATGTCCATAAAAGATGACACGAGAAAAGATAAAAATGTTCCTCTCGTTCCAACAGATCATGCTATTTTAGCCGCACGAAAAAATTGGCTGGAGTGTCTGCTGCAAACACGTCGTATGGCCGTACAGACAGTACAGGCCTATGAACGTGATACACGGCAATTTTTGTCTTTTCTCTGTCAACATTTAGGCCATGAACCAACCTTTAGTGATCTCGCCAATTTACGCGTTATGGACTTGCGTGCTTATTTGGCTTATCGCCGTACGTACAATATAAGTGCTCGTTCTTTAAGCCGAGGGATAGCTGGTTTACGTTCTTTTTTCAGCTATTTATCCCGTGAAGGACTTGTTAACATCCCTGCTGCTAAACTAATCCGGACCCCAAAACACCCAAAATCATTGCCAAAACCTTTAACGGTAAAATCAGCACTGCATTTGGTCAAACCAGAAAATCAACAAGAAAATAAACCTTGGATCATCGCTCGTAACACAGCTGTTTTAATGCTTCTCTATGGCTGTGGAATGCGAATATCAGAAGCCTTAAGCCTCACACAAGAACAGTTTTCTGATCCCCAAAAAACAAGTTTATTTGTAACCGGAAAAGGCGGGAAAACGCGCCTTGTTCCTCTCATAAAAGTGGTTCATGAAGCTGTGCAGGATTATCTCAAATGCTGCCCTTATCCTTTACTAGATAACCAACCAATATTCCGCGGTGCCCGAGGTGGTCCCCTGCAACCAGCTATTATTCAACGCTCTATACGCGACTTACGTACGTATCTTGGTTTACCAGAAACCACCACCCCACACACACTACGCCATTCTTTTGCCACTCATCTTTTATCACGGGGAGGGGATTTACGTACTATTCAAGAACTTCTTGGTCATGCCTGTCTTTCTACCACACAAGTCTATACCCATGTTGATACAGACCACTTATTGGAAATTTATCAAAAAGCGCATCCCCGTTCTTGAAAAATTTTCCTGAATAGGACAATCAAACAGATTCAACTTCAAGTGCTAAAGCATGAACACAGGTTGCGAGCTCTTTTTGTAGAACTTGATAAATTGCGCGATGGATTTCCACACGTGTCATCCCTGAAAAAGAAGAAGACAGAATTTTCACGCGAAAATGCGTTTCTCCTTTACCATCAAAAGCATGTTCATCATGAGGATGCCCCTCATGAAGATGACTTTCGTTAATAACATCAAGTTTTTGCGGATGAAAAGCATCTTGGAGCTTTCTTTTGATTATTGTTTGAATTGTTGTAGACATACTTATTCCTTCATAAAATGAACGATGCAGTGTACTTTTCTCAGTATCAAATAAGTGTGAAAACAAATTTTTCAAAAGTCAATTCTTGTAAAATCGATTGATTTTGCATAAATCAAGAACATGACAATAACATCTAAATTATTCGATTCAATTCGTATAAGCTCTAATAAAAAACAAAAATCTAAACCAGAAGCACAACAGTGCCAATGGGAAGGGTGTGAAAAAGCGGCATCCCACAAAGCACCAGCGGGTCGAAATCACGAAGGTCAATATCTACACTTTTGCATCGAACATGTACGTTCCTACAATAAAAATTTTAATTACTTCTCTGGTCTTAGTGATAAAGATATAGCAAAATTCCAAAAAGATGCCCTTATAGGGCATCGCCCAACATGGCCTACTGATTTTAGCAATGGGACATCGAAAAAAACAGCTACCAACTATGCACAAATCCGCTCTGGTACAGCTGCCTATCAAAATCGGATGCGCGATCCATTCACACTGTTTACAAAACGCTATCCAACAAACAGCTCCTTACGAAGATTAAAACCCTTGGAAGCCAAAGCTTTTGATACCTTGGGGTTACCAGCAAATGCTTCAGCTGAAGATATTAAAACAAAATATAAAGAACTGGTAAAAAAGCATCATCCTGATTCCAATGGTGGCAATCGTTCTTCAGAAGAACGCTTTCGCGACGTTTTGCACGCCTATAATTTGCTTAAAAAGGCTGGTTGGTGCTGAGAAAGTATGTACCCTATAAAAACAGTTTTCTCGCTTGTGCCATCATTGTTTGCTTTCGCAAAATACCATAGAGTATAGAGCAAAGGATTTCTTTCATATCCAAGACTTTTATGATAGGGCATTGCATAAGTACTCTAACTTTAGTATCGTTTTTAATCAATAAAAATAAATAGCATCCTTCCCCTTCCAGTAAAACAATGACCAAAACGAATCTTACAGTTGAAAATGTACCCGATATTACACTCTGTGCCCGTGATGTGTTTCATATTGAAACGGATATGAAAATTCCTGCTTTTAGCATAAAGAGTCCCCATGTTCCTGATGTAGATCCTGATTATCTTTTTGATCAGCAAACAACTTTAGCGGTTTTAGCAGGTTTTACATTTAACCGCCGTGTCATGGTCTCTGGCTATCACGGCACAGGTAAGTCAACACATATTGAACAAGTTGCTGCACGTCTCAACTGGCCCTGTATCCGAATTAATCTCGACAGTCATGTCAGTCGTATTGATCTGGTAGGAAAAGATGCTATTGTTTTAAAAGATGGTTTACAAATTACTGAATTTAAAGAAGGCATTTTGCCATGGGCTTATCAAAATAATGTTGCTCTTGTTTTTGATGAATATGATGCAGGACGCCCTGATGTTATGTTTGTCATCCAACGCGTCCTTGAAGCCTCTGGAAGACTAAGCTTGCTTGATCAAAGTCGTGTTATTGCTCCTCATCCAGCATTTCGTCTTTTTGCAACTGCTAATACCGTTGGTCTTGGCGATACAACAGGGCTCTATCATGGTACACAACAAATCAACCAAGCTCAAATGGATCGTTGGTCGATTGTGACGATACTCAATTATTTACCCCATGATAAAGAGGTTGATATTGTTTGTTCAAAGGTTAAATTTTTTCAGACAACAGAAGGGAAAAAGACGATTTCACAAATGGTTCATGTTGCTGATATGGTACGTCAATCTTTTATCAATGGAGATCTCTCAACAGTCATGAGTCCGCGTACTGTTATCACTTGGGCAGAAAATACGACAATTTTTCAAAATGCTGGTTTTGCCTTTCGGCTTACCTTTCTCAATAAATGTGATGAACTCGAACGTGCCATGGTGGCAGAATTTTATCAACGCGCTTTTGGAGAAGAGCTTTCTGAATCACGCGTTCATGGTGTTTCGCCTTAAGGAATCTGTCAATCATGACCACCGATGCTGGCGACTACGACAAAAACCTAACCAACGACTCTTCCAACAATACTTTTGATGCTGAAACCTTTAAAAAAGCACTTTCCACCTGTATCCGCGCCATTGCTGGCACATCCAAGCTTAAAGTTTCCTTTAGCCATAACAGACCATCTTTGAATGAAAATTATGCACGTTTACCGGAATTGCCGCCCCACGCAACACATAAAGATATAACGGTTAGCCGCGGGTTAGGCGATTCCATGGCTCTACGTACCGTATGGCATGATAAGCGTATTCACAAACAATTGGCTCCTCCAGAAGCAGAAGCACGTGCAATCTTTGATACTCTCGAGCAAACGCGCGTTGAAGCAATCGGCACTTTAAGTATGGAAGGAATTGCACAAAATCTTGATGGAATGCTCGCCGATAAATATCAAAGAGCGCATTATGAAAAGATCAGTAGTCAAAGTGAAGCTCCTATCCAAGAAGCCATTGCACTTTTATTACGCGAAAAAACAACAGCACGCCCTCCCCCAAAAGAAGCAGGACCTGTATTAGAATTATGGCGTCAAGAAATCGAACAAAAAGCTGCCACGGAACTGAATGAACTAACCCACCATATTTACAACCAACATGCTTTTGCACGGGTTGTTCGTAAAATGCTTGTTTCGTTAAAAATGACTGCTCAGCTAGAAGAAACATCTGACAGTGAAAACAATAAAAAATTAAAAAGCGCGTGTGAACCTCAAAATCAAACAAAAAAGGAAAGCGAAAACCAAAAACACGCCAAAAGTGAAGAGCAAACAGCAACTGAAAAAGAAAGCGATGCACAAGACAACGGAAAAACTCAAGCAACACAATCAAATGGCAATGATCAAGCCGAAGAAGAACAACAAAGAAGCCCTTGGCAAGAAAAATCAAGCCAGTCCAAACGTCTTTCCACCATTTTAGAAAAAATGGATAAGCTTACTGATTATAAAGTTTTTACCCGTCAATTTGATGAAGTTTTGGAAGCAACGAACTTTTGTTCTGAAAGTGAATTGGATCACTTGCGTGGTTATCTTGATAAACAAATCAATCATCTCCAAAGCATTGTTGGGCGCTTAGCAAATCGCCTACAACGCCGCCTTATGGCACAACAAAATCGCAATTGGAATTTTGACCTTGAAGAAGGGTATCTCGATACAGCACGACTCCCCCGCCTTATCATTGATCCAATGCAACCGCTTTCTTTCAAAATGGAAAGCAATACCCACTTTCGTGATACTGTTGTTTCACTCCTCATTGATAATTCAGGCTCAATGCGAGGACGTCCCATTACTGTTGCAGCAAGTTGTGCAGATATTTTAGCACAAACGCTTGAGCGTTGTGGTGTCAAAGTTGAAATTTTAGGCTTTACCACAAAAACTTGGAAAGGTGGAAAATCACGCGAACAGTGGTTAAAGCAAAACAAACCCAATCAACCTGGACGCCTTAATGATTTGTGTCATATCATTTATAAAAGTGCTGATATTCCATGGCGCCGCGCACGGCGCAACTTAGGTCTCATGATGCAAGAAGGATTGTTGAAAGAAAATATCGATGGTGAAGCCTTAATTTGGGCGCACCAACGCCTTGTATCACGATGTGAACAACGTCGCATTCTCATGATCATTTCTGATGGAGCTCCTGTTGATGATTCGACACTATCGGTTAATTCCAGTAATTATCTGGAAAAACATTTACGCGCGGTGATTCAAGAAATCCAAACATATTCTCCTATAGAACTGATTGCCATTGGAATTGGTCACGATGTCACACGCTACTATCAACATGCTGTAACAATTATGAATGCTGAAGAACTTGCCAGCGCTATAACAAAACAATTAGAAGTGCTCTTTAGTGATAAAAAACACATCCTTAATAAAACTAAAAAAACTTTTTAAATCAGCAATATGATAACATGTTGTAATCTTGAAATATGCGGCTATACAAACTGGCACCATCACTATCTTTGCCAGCCCTCAATATTGCCAAAGATTTTCACATTTAAATGCTTCAAGAAAAGCATTTTTAGTTTTTTCTTTAAATGATTTTTACCCACACATCCCTATTTGTGACATACAAATGAACAATCTTTACTAACTTATGATGAGAGGGTTTGAAATCAGAGAATCTCGTTGGATTAGAGACTCTCATTCAAGTTGCAAAATGATAAATTATCATTATAAATCAATTCGTCATTATAAATAACATTATACTACATATACTGTTAAAATATTTCTCATACAAGACAAAGCAAACCTCTCCCACCTTTAAGAATAAGAATGGGGCACATAAATATTATTCTTTACTAACAAAAGCTGATTTATTTTTTGCATAATTTCTATAAAGAGGCAGTTTTACAGCTCTAAGGATTGTTCCGTAAGGAATCAACATACACAGACTCATAATAATTTTTACTAAAAAATCGCCAAAAGCAAGTAAGAGCCAAATTGGGATCTCAACCTCTCCTAAAACAGTATTCCCCGGGAGCGAACTATCGATATAACCTGTCATCTGATCGATAAAGGAAAAACAACTGGAAAAAGCAAGAGCAAAAAATAAAACCGTATCCAATGCTGAGCCAACCAATGCTGCTGCTAAAGGCGCCTTCCACCATGTTTTATGTCGTAAAGGAGTAAAAACCATAATATCAAGAAGTTGCCCAAATAAAAATGCCAAACTTGAAGCAATTGCAAGCCGCGGTGTTGCTAAAATCCAAGAAACAAAAATTCCCATAACAAACCCGGCATAGACTACACGGCGTGCAGCAGATGGACCATAAAAACGATTGGTTAGATCATTAACCAAAAAAGCAAAGGGATAGGTAAAAGCACCATAGGTTAAGAGATCATTCAAACCGAACCAGTAAACAGGATACTGAACCAAAATATTAGAAGCGGTCACAGCAAGACACATCGCTAAGATAGAAAAAGCAACATACTTTTTTTCTTTCTGTGCAAATAAAAGACCGTGTTCTGAAGACATTTCTTAAACCTAAGATACGGAAGGAATCACATACAACGATCAAAAAGCAGTAAACCCAAAAACACCACTTCCATAGAACGGAAACAAATAGCCAAGCCTTATCGTACCAAAGGCGATTATGCTGCTTGTTCAGCTTTTTTCTTAACGATTTGGCGCTTTAACAAACGGGCACGTTGTGACAATTCTTTATCATCGGCTTTAAGCAAGAAACCATCCAAGCCACCGCGATGCTCAACAGAACGCAAAGCACTTGCCGAAATACGCAAACGGTAATTTTTCTGCAAAACTTCCGAAATCAATGTCACATTGCAGAGATTTGGTAAAAAACGACGACGGGTTTTATTGTTTGCATGGCTAACATTATTGCCATACAGAACGGTTTTTCCTGTCAATTCGCAAGCACGAGACATAAACTTCACCTTTAAACTCTAAGAAACTCTCTAGTCCCAACACTTCCAAAACAAAATGAATAAAAAAACGCACAACACTACCTTGGACGATTGGGAAGTTGTGCTTTTAATAGGATGTCGATAGCAAAAGGTCAAGTCTTTTGTAAAGCCTTTTACATCCCTTATCGTTTCATTTTGCTATCTTTTTCCATAAAAGACGTACAAAATGTTTTTTTTCCCGCTCACCATGTTAAAAAGGCGTTCACCATTCTAAAAGGAAGCATAAATCATGAGCAAAATTGACCTCTCCATGACAGAGCTTCAAAAAAAACATAGCCGTTTTTCTTCACTTCTATTTGGTATGTTATGGGTGTGTTGTTTTCTTCTCTTTAGCGCACTAGGTATATGGCAAGTACAACGATTAAACTGGAAAGAAAATCTTATCAATAGTGCCAATCAGCGTGTTCATTTATCACCCATAAAAGCACCACCGCAAAATCAATGGGCACAACTTACTTTTGAAAAAGATGAGTATCGCCCTGTTATTATCACAGGAAAATTTTTAAAAAATAAAAATATTTTTGTCACTGCTGTTGCTCAAGACACTACAGGCTATTGGGTTTTGACCCCTTTACAAACAGCAGATAACACACTGACTTTTGTGAATCGTGGTTTTATCCCCATGGATGCACGCCATAGCTTTCAAAACGCAGAACAATCCCCCATGCGTGCACCACCTCATCAAGATTCTGCCATAGAAACAAAGCAAACTACAATTATAGGTTTGTTGCGCATGAGTGAAAAAAATGGCTTTTTTCCCCGCAAAAATAATCCTGACAAGAACTTATGGTACACGCGCGATCTCCCTGCCATGGCCCAAAAACTTGGTTTATCTACTGTTGCACCTTATTTCATTGATGCCGGGAAAAAAACGGCCCCACAAGCAACACTTCCCATAGCTGGTTTGACTATTGTGCATTTTCGAAATAATCACCTTGTCTATGCGATCACCTGGTTTATTCTAGCTGCTGGTGTTCTAGGAGCTTCTCTTTTTCTGCTACGGCAAAAAGACTAAAAAAGGTAAGGGATTCGTCCTCCAAAATATGATTGTTATAGTCTTGCTTTAAGAAGTATTCATCTCACAACAAAACACACTCTCATGGTGGTTATATTGAGAATTCCACCACCACGCTTATTTACTTTTTAAGAAACGACACACACCACGGTCATATATCATTCCCTATCATCCTCTTATACATGTTCTCTTCACCGAAGCAAAATAAAGAAAAAACGCCGCGCCACCCCTTTCCCCACAACAAAGCACCCTCTCAAACGCTATTCTTAAGAAAATCTAGAAAGACTTATAGGAATAACGCCGCGCAATTGAATCAATATTACCACGACAAATACCAAGATCATTAAGCTCATCTGTTGAAAGATGACTCAATGCATTAAGTGTCCGCCGATAACGGCGCCAATTACTGTAAGAACGCAGAATATTCATAACCTTCACCTAAACTTTGTTACTCTCTTTAAGGTATAAGGTAGAACAAAATATAAAAAAGAGTCGTGCTATAACTTCATGACAGATATGCACACACAACATGATAAGCTTATTTAAAATTTATCTCTTTCGAAACACTTTATCATTTAAAATTTGTTATTGGTGAAAATGCGGCAAATCTATAAAAATCATAGCTGAGCCATACACATCAAAAGTCACTATTGTTTCTTCATCACGCATGGATCCACCTGGTAGAAAAATTGCTGTTGCACCCACTTTAATAGCTACTCATAATCCCACCCAGTTACTACAAAAGAAGCCTACGAAACACTTATCTTGCTTGAAAAAACAACCACCAAAACCATTAATGACGAAAATGCCGCACACCTGTAAAAACCATAGCTAAACCATGTCTATCAGCAGCGGCAATCACTTCCTCATCACGCATGGATCCACCTGGCTGAATAACTGCTGTTGCACCCGCTTCAGCAGCTGCCAATAAACCATCTGCAAAAGGAAAAAAGGCATCTGATGCAACGACTGATCCTTTGGTGAGAACTTCCGCTAAACCTGCTCTCCTTGCACTTTCTTCAGCTTTACGCGCAGCAATTTTAGCCGAATCGATGCGACTCATTTGCCCCGCGCCAATTCCAACTGTCGCACTATTTTTTGCATAAACAATAGCATTTGATTTGACATGTTTTACCACACGAAAAGCAAATTGAAGATCACGCATTTCATCTTGACTTGGTGTCCGCTTTGTCATCACTTGTAATTTCAGATCATCAACCACCACATTATCACGCGACTGCACCAAAATCCCACCTGCAAGCGTTTTAGCAGTAAGCCCTCCACAACGCGGATCAGGAACACCGCCTGTTATCAGCAAACGAAGATTTTTTTTACTTGCTACAATTTCACGTGCCGCAATTGTCGCATCAGGAGCAATAATCACTTCCGTAAAAATTTTGACAATCTCTTCTGCACATTCTTCATCAAGGGGTTGATTTAATGCAACAATTCCACCAAACGCGGAAACATCATCACACATCAAAGCTTTCAAATAAGCCTCTTTTAAACTCGGTCCTTCAGCAACGCCACAAGGATTCGCATGTTTAATAAGAGCAACAGCAGCAGTTTTTTGTGGATTAAATTCTGCCACAAGTTCAAATGCCGCATCTGTATCGTTCATATTGTTATAGGAAAGTGCTTTACCCTGCAAAAGCTTAGCTGTTGCAACACCAAAACGTTTATCACTATTGCGATAAAATGCTGCCTTTTGATGTGGATTTTCTCCATAGCGCATCACATTTTCGAGATGTCCAGAAAAACTTTGCCAAGATGGTGTTTCAATTTTTAAATCCTTTGCAAACCATGTTGCTATCGCTGCATCATAAGCAGCCGTACGTGCATAAGCACGCATTGCTAACTGACGTCGCATAGAAAAACTTAAACACCCATCATGCTCCTTTAATTCAGAGAGAACCAAATCATAATCACTCACCGCTGTAACCACACCGGTATAAGCATGATTCTTTGCCGCAGCACGAATCATCGCTGGTCCACCAATATCAATATTTTCAAGAATAGTTTGTCCATCAGCTCCAGATTGAACCGTCTCTTCAAAAGGATAAAGATTCACTACTAAAAGATCAATTCCATGAATGCCATGCTGCTCCATAGCATTCTCATGGCTAGGGTCCTCTCTAACTCCCAAAAGAGCACCATGAATCAAAGGATGGAGTGTTTTGACACGCCCATCCATGATTTCAGGAAATCCTGTAATTTCAGCAACATCTTTAACCGGTAAACCAGCAGCCATTAAGGCTTTAGCAGTCCCTCCTGTGGAAATGAATTCAATACCGTAAGCGTGAAGCGCTTGTGCAAACGCAACCACACCCGTTTTATCGGAGACAGAGAGAAGAACACGACGGACCCGATGAAGATCAGGTATGGGAAATTTTTTTGCAACAACACCCATAAGAAAAATCCTAAAAGCGAAATGGTTAAAATCACGCAAAACAAGCTTGTGCATTTATAGCACACGCCGTTATCAAAATACACCGAAAGGATAAAGACTCTTTACTTTTTGCACCCAAAGAATAGTTCTTCTCTTATCCCTATTATAAAGGAGGAAACCACTACTCTCACTGACGGCGGATGAAGCGCCAACGAACCTTTTCTTTAAATGCAGGGCGAAAATATAAAACAATTTGTTGTGTGCGTTGCGGGCCTTTTAATGCCGTAAAGTCAATCGAATCTTCCAGACAAATATCAGCGTCAGGTGACATAAAATACCACTCTTGCCCATTGCCCACAGCTAAATGTACATACTCACCATCGTAGTTGACCCTCACTTGTGGATGAATATGAAATCGAACGGCAACATTATTGTGTTCACTTTCAGCTGTCTTATGTCTTTTTGAACGCTTCTCATTTGGCATAAAAAAACGATCAAAACCTTCGATCATTTCGCCATTTGTCGCTAAAATAAGACCACGCTCATGAATAAGATTAAAAGGTCGCACATAACCATTATGGCTGGCAATAAAGCCAGTTCTCTCAGAATCCTCTATACGGTGCACTTTAACATCCGTTGGCCCCTCAAGCAAAAGTGAAGCACTACCTTTCTTTTTTTTATGAAAAATGCCTACCGAACAATCATTAACCGTTGCTGTTGAATGGGCCGCAGTGACCCGCCCTAAATTTCGATATTCCTCACGCCCATAAGGATTAACACCGGTATTGATAATAAAGCGACTTCCCTGCGAAGACATTTCAAAAGACAAACACCCCGAACCAGCATGTTCCGCAGCAGAGCGTGGCGGAAACTTTCCTGTATCAGCAAGCACTGTTGTTTGATTAGCTTGTAAACGCTGAAACCCTGAATAACGTGCATAACTAAAAGGATTCCCTGCTGTTTCATCAAGTTTTAAAAGTGCCGATAAATGTTCGGGCACAAGAGGACCAACCCCATTAAAATGGGCCAATGTTTGATCTTCATGGATAAAAAACCGCAAAGCCGGCAACATACGTTCCACAGAATCAATGAGAATACGTGGTGCCGTTTCATTGCTGTGTATAAAAAGATGACGTAAAGACAATAAATCCGACAATAAGTTCAGCAAAATAACAGGACTACGCGAAATATGCCCCCCATCAACCAAGATCTGGCATGAAAGTTCTTCTCTGAGAATAGTTTGCACCTTTTTTTTCATAACCGCAGAAACAGGCAAAGCAAGAGAAGCGAATGTCAAAGCTACCGCTGCTTGTAAACGTTGATCATTGTTTTCCATACTAGCAATCGTTATGCGCAAATAACGAAATTGAAAACCAAGAGCACGTAAAAAGCGCTTTTCAAACCGCTCACTTGCCCCTTGCAACAGCATTTTCGAATGACAAATCCACGAAATTAACCGCCGTGCCACCACCGGTGCACTCCAGGCAAGCCCCTTTACTTTTTTGCCACCATGATCAAACCAATCTTCTAAGAGAAAACGCGCATGTGCCGTAGCTAAATCACTCTCTGCTGCTGCCATATGTCGCAACCAATGAAAATTATGAAGAGCACTTTCCCATTCTGGCGTTGGAGGAACCAACGAAAAAGGTGAAACAGCACCAGAATGAACGATATGACCAGCAAAAGCAAAACGACCATGATAAAATTCATGGGCCATCGTGGGATCAGCTAAATGCAAATCAAGAGGATACGCTAAAATTTTATGCGGGTGAAACCCCGAAAACCGCCAACAAAACAGTGGTCCAACCCATAAGCATCGTATAAATTGGCGTGCCTTATCCACAAAGTCCGACACCTTTACCTGAGGGCCTTTTACCGCAACTGCCACAATCTCATCTCCGTAACCACTGAATCGTGCACAATTTCGGCCATTTTAGTAAATGAACCGTTAAATTAAGCCACTTTCCGCAAGCGTGCTGCAAAAAAACCATCCATTCCTAAAAACACATTCTTCTCAGCATCAAAATTTTGCAGACAAAAATCTGCAGGGGTTGTTCGCAAAATCCCGGCAAAAGAAAGCAAATGCGGGATTGCCCCTACTTCCTCTAAACAAATAGGCTCTAAAATAACGTCGCCACGTACCGATAAAATTTTTTCAATAAGATCTTCCCCTTCTTCTCTTGCCAACGAACAATTGGAAAAAACAATGCGCCCCCCCTTCTTTACCAAAGTAATTGCTGCGATAAGCAAATCATATTGCAGCGCTGCCAATTTAACGATATCGTCCATTGATTTCGTCCATAAAATATCGGGATGACGACGGATCGTTCCTGTAGAAGAACAAGGAGCATCAAGAAGAACAGCATCAAAAAGCTGTTCGGGACGAAAATCTCTCACATCTCCCTGCCAAGTAGAAACTGAAAAATGAAGGCGCTCCATATTCGCTTTTAAACGCTTTATCCGGTTAGCAGAAAATTCAACCGCTGTTACGTCGGCCCCTTGCAAAGCCAATTGTGCTGTTTTTCCCCCAGGGCTTGCACAAAGATCAGCAACCCGTTTGTCCTGAATATTTCCAAGTAAACAAGCAGGCAATGCTGCAGCAAAATCCTGAACCCACCAAGCTCCTTCCTCATAACCTGGTAAATCAGCAACAGAACCATCTAAACTGCTCAATCGAACAGAACCGTTGGGCAAAACAACACCTCCAAGCCGTTTAGCCCATCCAACACTATCGGATTTGACCGTTAAATCGAGAGGGGGTGGAGTACTTTGAATTGCTAAAATCTGTTCAGCTTTTTCTTTTCCATAAGTTGAAACCAAAAGCTTACCAAACCATGCCGGAATCCCTTCAATGCTGGGGACCTGTTGACACAACACATCAGCCTCACGTGCAACATTGCGCAAAAGAGCATTGACCATCCCTGAAAACCGGCCCATACGGGGATCAAGCTTAGCCACACGTACAGCCAAATCAATAGCAGCATGATCGGGGATATTAAGGTACAGAATTTGTGCCACACTGATATGCAAAAGATGCTGAAGTGAAAGTGCTTGTAAAGGCAAAGGACGCGTTAAAAAGCGTGATAAAGCTCCTATAATCTGCCCTCGATGACGCAACGCCGCTGCCAAAATAGCGCGACACAACGAACGATCTCGCTGTGAAAGTCCTAAATATTGCGGATGTCCATGTTCGTTATCGGTCAAACCCGAAAGGGACGCGTGCTTATTAAGTATCGCCCCTAAAAGACGAACGCATACCTGCCGAACAACTAGTCCTGGAACATTTTTTTCGGACACACGACCCGCATTCCCGTGTTTCAAAGCAACACCTTTATTCTCTTAAGAGTTCTATGATCAAGACTTTTTTGAACCTTCATAACGAAGCCAAGAAGGGCGTTTTGTAACGTGCTGAAAAGCACTCTTTCCCTGTTTATCTGATATACTGGTCTGCGCATTAAGCTCTAGACCTCCATAATCTAAGCCCCTGCTTTTTTCATGCAAACCACCTTCTTCACTCCATCCCATGCTCTCGATCATTTTTCCCTTCATCTCTTCAGCTTGCCGATAAAGAGCAGCAATACGATTTGCCGTTGCTGGATGTGTCGAAAAAAGGCTATCAGCTCCTTCACCGCTCAAGGGATTAATAATAAACAGATGTGCTGTTGTTGGATTATGTTCTGCCTCTTCATTGTATACTCTACGTCCACCATCGGCAATTTTACGCAATGCCGAAGCCAACCATAAAGGATTACCACATATTTCCGCCCCCCGGCGATCAGCAGCATATTCACGCGTGCGACTAATAGCCATCTGCACCAGCATCGCTGCAAAAGGTGCCACAATCAGAGCTATGATTCCACCAATCCCCCCTGCACCATGAGAACGTTCTGAAGAATTACGCGGTCCCCCCATAAAAAAAGCGAAATTACCAAGCATTGAAATTGCTCCTGCAATCGTTGCTGTCAAAGTCATTGTTAACGTATCACGATGTTCAATATGTGCGAGCTCATGTGCCATAACACCGGCAATTTCTTCTGCACTTAACTGCTTTAACAACCCTGTACTTGCAGCAACAGCTGCATTTTGAGGATTGCGTCCCGTAGCAAAAGCATTCGGTTGTGCACTTTCAATAACATAAATTTTTGGTTGAGGAAGAGAGGCTTTCCTGGCTAAATCGCTTACAATCTTATAATAAACTGGTGACGAATCTTGATCAACTTGGCGCGCACCATACATGCGTAAAACGATTTTATCCGAATTCCAATAAGAAAAAAGATTGATTCCACTTGCCATCAAAAGCGCAAAGATCATGCCACTGCCCCCTCCAACAAGATAACCAACTCCCATAAAAAGAGCAGTCATAAAAGCCAAAAGCATTGCTGTACGCATTATATTCATTTCTCAAAAAACTCCATGATAAAATACAATCAATATTATATGATGGGGTTTTCTTTCTGCTTCTTCAATGGAATAGGTGTAAAATGGATAAAAAAGACGAGAAAATAAGCGAACAAAATGTGAGCACTGTTAATAAACAGCCACTCCTCTCTCCTGCAGCACAACGCGCCTTACACGAAGCTGCAGAAAGGCGTAAAAATGAAAAAAATGAAGAAAAACCTTTAGAAAATGGTGGACGCGGCGGCAAAGACCCCTCACGCTACGGAGACTGGGAAATTAAAGGCCGCGCCATTGATTTCTAAAAAACCAACGTTGACTTAAAAAATCAGATTTTTTTAAAGAAGATCCATTTTTTATCGACAAAAACGGATAACAATCGTTCTTCTTTATAAAATTTATAAAAGCTTTTGAAGATGCATTTGATTAGATTTCAGAATCATTATGCTTCTTCTGCTATTGCAGCAGCGGCTTCTTCAGCGGCTTGTTTTGCAGCAGCTATGCGTTCTTGTGCTTTTTTGCCAGGTTCACCTTTTTGTGGATTATTGCGGGTTGGACGTTTCTTTAAGCCAACCGCATCCAAAAATCGTAAAACGCGATCTGTTGGCTGAGCTCCTTGATCAAGCCAATATTGGATACGCTCTTCATCAAGTTTTACACGTGGTCCATCTTTAGGCAACATTGGGTCCCATGCACCAACACGTTCAAGAAACCGTCCATCACGCGGACTACGCACATCCGCAACAACAATGTGATAGTAAGGACGCTTTTTTGAACCTCCACGGGACAAACGAATTTTTAATGCCATATTTTATCTCCTATTCTCAGTCCTGGCTTTCGTCTAAATTGATTTGTTTTGTTTTTGTTCTTGAGCAATCACCTCATGGTTATGCACAACCTCTTCAATGACAAACTTTAAAAATTTTTCAGCAAAATCTGGATCGAGATGACTATCTATAGCCAATTGCCGCAACCTGGCGACTTGATGCTGCTCACGCAGAGGATCGACTGTAGGCAAATCATAACGCGCTTTTAAGTATCCTACAGCCTTCGTACAACGAAAACGCTCTGCCAAAATATGAATCAAAGTTGCATCAAAATTATCAATAGATACCCGTAAATGCGCTAATTCATCCAATATTTTTTCCTGCATCATACCTCCTTCCCTCTTCGCATCTTATTTTTTCTTGGGACGCTGAGGAAAATTTCCCCTATCGGCAATGCCACTGGAAAGACCAGGCAATGGAGACCCACGCCCTGGGAGACCAGGGAGGACCTTTCCTCCATTACCACTTTCAATTTGTTTTTGAAGTGTTGAGAGTTGCTTTGAATCAAACCCTGATAAATCAGGCAAGGCTCCGGGATCTCCACCAACAGCTCCCATACCACCAAACCCCATCTTAGAACCAAGCCCTCCTAACATTTTCCCCATCAAACCACTTTTGCCTTTACCTCCAATGGCTTTGACCATATCAGCCATTTGACGATGCATTTTTAACAGCTTATTAATATCAGCAGCACTTGTACCAGAACCCTTAGCAATTCGCTGTTTACGGCTATGTTTCAGCAGCTCTGGATTGGCGCGCTCAAAAGGCGTCATTGAGGAAATAATAGCCAATTGACGATTAAACAAACGGTCATCAAGACCTGCAGCAGCAATCTGATCTTTTACCTTACCCAAACCAGGTAACATTCCCATAATGCTACCCATCCCCCCAAGTTTTTTCATTTTCTGCAACTGTTCTGCTAAATCATTGAGATCGAATTTTCCAGCCTGCATTTTTCTTGCAAAAGCGGCGGCTTTTTCATGATCCATCGTTTCAGCGGCCTTTTCCACCAAAGAAACGATATCACCCATTCCAAGGATACGATCAGCAATACGACGCGGATGAAATTCTTCTAAAGCGTCTATTTTTTCACCGATTCCGATTGCCTTAATTGGCTTGCCCGTAACAGCACGCATGGAAAGGGCCGCACCACCGCGGCCATCACTGTCCATACGTGTTAAAATAATTCCTGTAATTCCCACCCGCTCCTCAAAAGAACGGGCAAGATGAACAGCATCCTGACCTGTAAGACTATCAGCAACCAACATAATTTCATGAGGAAGGGAGCAAGCTTTAATTTCAGCCAATTCAAGCATCAAAGCTTCATCAATATGGTTGCGGCCTGCTGTATCAAGAATGAGGACATCATAACCACCCAACTTGGCTGCTTGTACCGCACGTGTTGCAATATCAACGGGAGGTTGCCCAGCAATAATAGGCAGACTTGCAAGTTTTGCCTGTTCTCCTAATTGGCGTAGTTGTTCCTGTGCCGCAGGACGACGTGTATCCAATGACGCCATGAAAACTTTTTTGTTATTTTTATCTGTGAAACGCTTGGCAAGCTTTGCTGTTGTTGTTGTTTTTCCGGAACCTTGCAAACCAACCATCATAATAACAACAGGCGCAGGTGCATTTAAATCACTCAGAATGCCTTCATTTCCAAGAATATGAACCAATTCATCATGAACAATTTTAACCACCATCTGGCCAGGTTTAATTGATTTAATAATTTTGGCTCCAACAGCTTTTTCACGAACCCTATCAGTAAAAGAACGCGCGACATCAAGTGCAACATCGGCTTCCAATAAAGCGCGACGAATTTCACGCAGCGCCTCTGCCACATCCTGATCCGACAAAGCTCCACGCCCTGTCAAATGAGAGAGTATGGAACCAAGCCGCTCTTGTAAGGATTCAAACATTCTCTACCTCATTACTACATAACACACGAACCAAAGTGACACCCGAGAACGCACCGCGCCGTCGGATGTTGACCTCTGAGATCTCTTTATACCCTTAAAATGGGGTCTCAGTCGGTGGCTCCAAGTTAATCTTGTCACTGAAAGCTCATTCTTTCAAACAATAAAACCCTACATTTGTCAATATTTATCATACAATATCTTTAAAAGATAATAAATGTTATACTTCATTCTCCCCAACCTCAACACGCACAAAACAACCTGTTTCCTGCTCTATATTCCATAATTCACCACTTGAAATATCAAACCAAACCCCATGTAATGTCAAAATACCCTGATCTTTGCGTATTTTTATCCACGGAAATGTCTCTAAATTCCTCAATGAATAGTGTATAGAAAGCTGTTCTAATGCAGTCTGCTGCTCTGGCACGGTTAGTAATTTATCGCCAACAATGCTTTGCGCTGCTGGTACTAAAGAGTTTATCCATTGACCAATAAAATCCTTTGAAGATAAAGACATGCACGTTCCTTGCAGAACAGTGCTTACCCCCCCACAATGCGCATGACCAAAAACAACAATATGCTTAACCTCAAGCAATTGCACGGCATATTCAATTGCTGCCGATGTTGCATGACATTGGCTATCAGGAGAAAAAGGAGGAACCAAATTTGCCATATTGCGCAAGGTAAAAATTTCGCCTGGCTTAGTATCAAAAACTGTTTCTGGTACTACCCGCGAATCACAACAAGCAATGACCAAAACTTCAGGCTTCTGTCCTTCAAGCGCCAATTGTTGATAATGTGCTGTTTTATATGAAAAATGATTTATTATAAAAGATTGGTAACCATTTACAAGTCTTTCAGGCAAACGCGTCATTCTCTTTTTGCTTTCATTTTGTACATTTTAAAGAACAAAATATTAACATAAAAAATACTAAAAATTCCTTCTTAATTGACGCAAAATTTCTCCTTAAACTGAATTAAATATCACTACAAAATGGCAACAACCAGTTTATCTGCTCCAAATAAATAACTATTCCCTGCAACAAGAAGGTGATACACTAGAAAGAATAGTATAAAGATACGTTCCTATGAAAAAAGAGCACCAAAAACAAAAAAGGGAAAATCACTGTGTTACAACAACAAACATCAGAGGCAAAAAGCAATCAAAATAAAATAGAACAAATCCTTTTTTCTCATACCGATAAAGAAGATCTTATCCGTTACGAAGACAAAGAGCTCCAAAAAGCCACTGCTATCGCCATTGAGGCTTTTAATCTTTATAAGGCAGGAAAAAGTATCATTTGTTTTGAAAAAAATTTAACCCGTAACAACAAACCTATAACGGTTATCACGCTTATTAATGATAATAAACCCTTCCTCCTTGATTCTATTTTGAATGTCTTTAATCAACATAAAAACCATATTTATTTGATTGCCCACCCTGTTCTTGATTGTGCCTCCGGGCAACGCATCAGTCTGATGCAAATCCATATAGAATCCCTAAGCGAAAAACAAATAGAGAAGCTCAAAGAGGAACTTATCTTAGTTCTTGAACAGGTCAATGCCGCTGTACAAGACTGGCAACCTATGCTTGAAGAAGTTAAAAAGCATATCTATGCTTATCAAACACACCTCCCATCAAATTATAAACAGGAAGGTGAAAAAGCCATTGAATTTCTCAATTGGTTGATGGACGATAATTTCATCTTTCTCGGCATGCGCAGTTATGATTTTAACAAAAACCAAGGCCCCACCAAAGCCTTTACAGCCAACAATATTGAATTGGGTATTCTCACCGATGCCTCTATTCGTATTATTGGAGATGCACACGTGGAAGAACCTCCCCAAGAAATCCTCTCCTTTATGGAAAGTGAGAACCTGTTTATTGTCACAAAAGCCAACAGCCGCTCAAAAATTCACCGTTCTGTTTGGCTCGATTATATTGGTCTTAAAATCTTTGATAAAGAAGACAAACTGTGTGGAGAATTGCGCATTGTAGGGTTGTTTACCTCTTCAGCTTATACACGCTCTGTTTTGCAAATTCCTTTCTTAAAAGAAAAAGCCAAAACCATTATTCAACGGCTTGGATACAATCGTGCAGACTATTCTGGAAAAGCCCTTGTCAGTGTTTTAGAAACCTATCCAAGAGATGAAATGTTTCGTTCCGACATTGATACATTAACAGAAAATGCCAAACTTATCCTACAACTAGACGAACGTCCACGTTTGCGGGTTCTTGCACATACGGATTCTTTTGGACGCTTTGTTTCTATACTTGCCTATGTACCGCGTGATCAATACAGCAGCAACATTCGCGAAAAAGTTGGTGAATGTTTTGTTGAACTTTACAAAGGCGATTTTTTTGAATCCTATCCGCTGTTTTTGGAAAGTACTCTTATACGTGTCTACTACATCATCCATCGCAAGGTAGGTGAAAGTGTTCCTCTTATCGAGCGTACCACGCTTGAACACCATGTGCGTTCTATTGCACGGAGTTGGGAAGAGTGTGTTCAAACCATAGCACTTACTGGTAAAACAACAGAGCAACAAACGCGTTTGGCTAGTCAATTTCCCAACAGCTATCGTGACTTATTTTCCGCTAAAAACGCCATCGAAGATGCCGGACATATTTTAAGTCTTCATGATCAAAAGCCACTTTTTGTTACTTTTTACCATACAAATAACAAAGAAAAACGAAACATTTCTCTCCGGCTCTTTCACCGTCATGAAGCGCTCGCCCTTTCCAAGCGTGTACCACTTCTTGAAAATATGGGGTTTCGGGTTATTGCTGAACAAACACTTGAGTTACCCGATGGCAACGGACAATCTGTATATCTTCATGATATGCAACTAGAAAGTGCTTTCCAACTCTGTATTGATTTCGAAAAAAATGGTCAAAAGCATGCCGAAACATTTGAAGCCATTTGGTCTCAAGATTCTGACAATGATGCCTTTAATGCTCTAACCCAAACCGCTGAACTTGATTGGCGTGAAATTGTTATTTTGCGCCATTATGGACGCTATCTCCAACAAGTTGGAATTCCTTATTCACAAGACCGTGTAGCCCAAACTTTAAACGCCTATCCTGACATTACACAAGACCTTTACACTTTATTTCATTTGAAATTTCATCAAAGCCATACAGGAAAAGAGCGAGAAAAAAAACAACAGATTATTCAAAGGCGCATTGAAGAAAAATTACAGAATGTATCAGGTTTAGATGATGATCTTATCTTACGTCGTTATCGTAATCTTATCGATGCAAGTTTACGAACCAATGCATTTTCCCCTCTTAGCAATGGTAATCCACGGCGTATTTTAGCAACCAAGCTAGATCCACGCCAAATTGAAGGTCTTCCTGAACCACGTCCTTATCGAGAAATTTTTGTTTATGGACCAGAGGTTGAAGGGGTTCATTTACGCTTTGGACCTATCGCTCGTGGCGGAATCCGTTGGTCTGATCGTGCCCTCGATTACCGCACTGAAGTGCTCAGCTTAGTCAAAGCCCAACAGGTTAAAAATGCCGTTATTGTTCCTGTTGGCGCAAAAGGCGGGTTTTATCCGCACCGCCTTCCCCAAACCAATGATCGTGCCATAATCATAGAAGCTGCACGACAAGCTTATATTGACTTTATCACAGCTTTGCTCTCCATTACTGACAATTTGGTGAATGATAAAATAAGTGCTCCTCACGATATCATCTGCCATGATGGCGATGACCCCTATTTTGTTGTTGCTGCGGACAAAGGTACAGCAACATTTTCCGATACAGCCAATGCTCTCAGCCAAGCAAATAACTTTTGGCTTGATGATGCTTTTGCCTCTGGAGGTTCTGCAGGCTATGACCATAAAGAAATTGGAATTACAGCTAAAGGAGCGTGGGAAGCCGTTAAAAGACATTTTCGAGAATCTTTTAATCACGACATTCAAACAACCCCTTTCACCTGTGTTGGTGTTGGTGACATGTCTGGCGATGTTTTCGGCAATGGCATGCTTCTTTCCAAACAAACAAAACTTATCGCTGCCTTTGATCACCGCGATATCTTTATCGATCCAGATCCAAACATAGCTGAAAGTTACGCAGAACGGCTACGCCTCTTCCAACTGCCTCGTTCAAGTTGGCAAGATTACGACCAAACAAAACTTTCAAAGGGCGGTGGTATTTTTTCGCGCACAATGAAAACCATTACGCTTTCACCTGAAGCAGCACAGGCTATTGGTTTCGAGAAACAAATAGGAACCCCCTTTGAAATTATCTCTGCACTGCTCAAAGCACCTGTTGATCTTTTATGGTTCGGCGGTATTGGTACTTATATTCGTGCAACAACAGAAACAGATGCACAAGTAGGAGATCGTGCAAATGACGCATTACGCATTCCTGGTGAACAAGTTCGTGCAAAAGTGATTGGTGAAGGAGCTAATCTTGGCGTTACACAACGTGGACGGATTGAATATGTCTTAAATGGCGGGCGATGTAACACGGATGCCATTGATAATTCGGCAGGTGTTAATTGTTCAGATGTTGAAGTTAATATCAAAATTGTTCTAGCGTCAGCATTGCGTGCAAAGACGCTTACCCGCGAAGCACGCAATGAACTCTTGAAAGAAATGACTCCACAAGTTGAGCAATTAGTCCTACGCAACAATTATTTACAACCCCTTGCTCTTTCTTTAGCTGAAAGCCAAAGCATTGTTGATCTGCCTTATCAAATCCGCTTTATGCATGATTTGGAACAGAAAAAACTCCTCAATCGTAGAGTTGAAATTCTCCCTGATGAACAAATTTTGCGGCAAAGAATAACACAAGGACAGGGGCTTATGCGTCCAGAGCTTGCTGTTATTTTAGCATATGCTAAATTAACCCTAAAAGAAGAAATCGCTCACAGCTCCATTGTTGATGATCGTTATTTTGATACAATCTTGTTGCACTATTTTCCAACGCAACTTCAAACAAACTTTAAGAAAGAAATCATTAATCACCAGTTGCGTCGTAATATTATTGCAACAGTACTTGCCAATGATATTGTCAATCGTGGTGGGCCTACTTTTGTTAGTCGGCTACAAGACGCAACAGAACAAAAGGTCGAAAATATTATTCGTGTTTTCATCACACTGTGCGACAGTTTTGAAATATCGCAATTGTCTGATCAAATTGATAAGCTTGATAATAAAATACCCGGTCTTGTCCAAAATAAATTCTACGCAGCCATTACTTCAATGCTCTTTGAGACAACAAATTGGGGGTTGCGCAATATGGATTTCTCGACCCCATTAGAAGAACTTGTAAAAACAATAAAACAAGCCCGTATTGTTATTGAAAAACTGCTTACGCAGTCCAACGATAAAGATATCAAACAAAAGGTTAAAGAAAAGGCGATATATTATAGCGAAGAAGGAGCGCCAGAAACTTTAGCAAAGCAATTGGCTCTTTTGGAAGTTGCTCCAATAATTTGTGATATTTCTTTGATTGCAAAACAAAGCTACAGCGACCTTACCAAAACTGCAGAGATCTATTTCTCACTTGCGCAAATCATTCGTATAAACCGTATGAATGAAGCAAGCCGAACAATTCCTATACTGGATTATTATGATAGTATGGCCTTAAGCCAAGCTAAAGAAAATATCGCCGAAAGCTTACGAAAAATTGTTATGAAAATCTTGAAAAATTATGGAGCAAAAGAGGATCCATTTGCAGCCTGGAGTAAAACAAAAGAAGACCAAATTCACAATGTAACAAATCGTATTGGTGCTCTTATTGAAAATGATCTCAACATTTCTCGTTTTGCTTTTGCAGCAGGGTTGATTGCACAAATCCAAAACACGGTCTTTTAGACTTATAGCTGTGCAAAATGGCTAAGTTTTAAAAATTTTGTTTTGCCTCCCACAGGTAATCAACAAAGGAAAAGTGGCGATGTTATTTCTATTTTTAGACAGAGTAGCCAAAACAATCTCACTCTTCACCTTTTCAGGAGAGTTGATTATACAAATTCAAAACACAGTCTTTAGACTTAAAGTGGCGCAAAACGCCCAAGTTTTAAAAACCCTAATTTTGCCCATCCATGACTAACCTGCAAGGAAATAATAGGGTGTCCGTCTGCATTTTTAGGCATAGCGCCCAAAATAAAAAATAAAGTTTGTAGATTATTCGCCTGCTCAGGAAACAGACGCTGCATAGTGGTAAGAAGCTCCATATGCTTCACCAAGACAAGATCAAATTTTGCTGTTAAATATCCCTTATCATCAAAGGAAAATGGCCCACTGATATGTAATATACCACCTGTATGAAAAATCAATTCACCACGTTTTAAAAGTCCACTTTTCCCATACAAGTGCTGTTTCCAACTGCCTCCTCCATTTTCAAACAAATGAGGCGTATCATTGAAAACCCATTTTAAATTGCCATCAATTTTGGGAATATCAACAAAGAAAGGTGTAAAAAATACGGAAGCGTCAAAATCATCGAAAGTAAAATGCCCTGATAATTGATTCTTTTCACGTTTAAGATCAAGTCGTAAAAATTCTGCCGTTATTTTTTTGGGCACATTCTCTTGATCTAACGAAAGTGCAATCACATCCGGAGCATCTTTCAAAGATGTTTGAGCTTCAACATTTTCTCGTGTTACCTTTTTGTTTTTCGTTTGTGACCTAAATTTTTCTAGAAATTTTTGATTTTCAAGAGCGGGAGCAATAATGGAAACTTCAAGTCCTTCAGCCATTAATTTAAATGTCTTATCCGTTCTCCAATAGGGTTCTGTTTCAATCACCATATTGCGCCAGTGTGACACAAGAGAAGTTTTTTCAGAAAAAACAATTGATGCAGGAGAATGAATATTAAATTCTACCCGATGGGGCGTATAAATTGGTGCACCAACCGTTAAATGCCCCGTTGATAAGGAAAGTCCGTGCAAAGGCCAAGTAAATTGGAATTGATCACAAGCAACACCTATGCGTAATGGATAACCATGCTTACTGAGATGCTCGCATACAACTATCATATTACGAGCAGATGCTTTTACGAATAAATCAGAAACACGATCCCCTATTTTACGTGAAAAAAAAACCAGAGCGAACTATAAAGACATACCACAACAAGACAAAATAACCCACAAAGCAGAGAGCACACAGAAAGGTTTTTTTGTATTGATTTCAATGAAGAGAACAGAGACAAAATGCAAAATTTCCTTATTTCATGATGATGATGATTAAAATTCTTAACTCTCACGCATGGGTGATGGGTCCACAAAAAATCTGTTGTAATGCATTTTCAAACCATTTGCTCAAAGCCTGATCATAAATTAAACGCCCTTTCAAATGTGCGGAGGCAGGTTGAGCACCTTTTTCGGTCAATTTATGTGCTGAACGAACCACCAAGCGCCGCATCATAGCACGTGTAAATTCAGCATGAAACTGTAAGCCCCATGCATTGTTTCCATAACGGAAAGCTTGTGTAGGATATGTGTGCCCTGTTGCCAAAAGCACTGCCTCTTTAGGTAAATCATAAATACCTTCATCATGAAAATGATAAACCATTTCTGGCCAATTCATCAATGCCTTTCCTTGTAAGGTCGCTTCCAGTGGATACCAGCCAACTTCAACAGTCCCATCATTGCTTGTACGAACACATCCCCCTAGATTTCGCGCCAACATTTGCGCTCCAAGACAAATACCTAAAAAAGGTTTATCCTCTTTCAATGACAAAGAAATCCAATCAATTTCCTCACCAATATACGTGTCTCTGTCATTCACACTCATCGGTCCCCCTAAAATAACAACACCAGCATAATGCTGCAATGTCTTGGGGAGTTTCTGTCCTAAAATGGGACGATAAACATCGAGAACAAAACCAGTTTGTTGCAAAAATTTTCCCAAACGACCAGTATATGTCGAGCGACGATGAATAACCACCGCAATTCTCGGCTTGCTATTTATTTGCTGTTTACCAAAGCATCTTTGACTTAGAAACATTTTTCAACCAATCACTTTTGCAACCAAACAAATCCCCACTCTTTAAACATAAAGAATAATTTTGGTGAAGAGTATTCGCGATAATTCTTCTTTTTAAAACAACCGAAATTTTTTTTTCGATAAAGATTTCTCCCCTTCTGTTTTAACCCCTGGATCATCAACATTCAAATGGGTATGATCGAAGTTATTGACATCTTGTTTCTCTGTCTGCGTATTATGCAACAAAACAGCCTTTTCAGGAAGTAATTCTTCAAGTATTTTATCTTCAACATCAGCGTTTTTTTCCCCAATATTCTCTTTATCTTGTTTTTCTAGTACAATATTGGCAGCCTCTAATGTTAAGGGAAGCATGCGGGGAGGTGCTTTCCATTCAAAGCAGCCTAAACGTCCACTTATTGGAGAAACCACCGACCAAGAAGGAAAAACGCTACCATCACACATCCATACCGGATCGCGTTCAGCCCGAAGTGCCAAAGAAAGCCAGTGACGCATAGCACCCTGATTATTCCCCTGTGCTTCTTCAATATCTGCCAACAACAAATAAACACTTTCTCGCCGATGATATTGAAGTGCTTTTTGTGCTTGTTTTCTTGCCAGCACTGTTTCACCAGCATCTAAAGCCGCTTTAGCAATAAGGAAAGTGGCTTCAAATGTATCTTTATTATAAGAAGCAAGAGTCTTAGCTTTTTTTAATCGTCCGACAGCTCCTTTTTCTCTTTCAAGAAAAAGCGTACTCAAATCAGGATGAGGATCTTTCTGCCAAGCTGTAACTATCATTTTATCCGCTTTACGCGTCTCATTTAATTTATAAAGAATATCGGCAGCAATAACTGTTATGGGAACAAAATCAGGCTCCAATTTATGTGCTTTCAAAATAGCTGTACGTGCTTTTGTAGGATGCGTCTCAAACAGATGAAGAGCTTGCCCACAAAGCAGCAAAGCCTGTGTATGTTTACGCTCTGTAGTTGAACGTGTTGAACGCGGTAAAGCTTTTTGCGCGCGTTCAAAAATAGCAAGTGCTTTGTCCCACTGCCCGCTCGTGCTAAGCTGATCAAGCACAACTCGATGCGCCCACAAAAGTGCTGGTGATAAAGCCAATGCTTCTTCTGCATATTGCTGTGCAGCTTCATATGCTTTGCTCTTTATAGCTTCACGGAATAAACCGTAAAGCCCAGCCAATTTTGTTGGTGTTTCTTTTCTCATCTCCTCATAAAGACTGATAGCAGAAGCAGAATTATTTTGCAAAGACAAGGTTCGCGCTTTTAAGAGTTTTACCAATGGCTCTTCTTTACCTGAAAGATATTTGCCAACACGTGCTTCCATTTGTTGTGCCAACACACTATCGCCAACAAAGACCGCAAGAATTCCTTGTGAAAGCGCTTCATAACCGCGCTTTTTATGGCGTTTATAAAAATAACTGGAGAGGGCACCAGGTAGAGAAAAAAGTAGAGACAAAAGCCGTGCTAAAAGCGCTAAAATTCCGAAAAACAAAATAAGTACGCTTAAAACTGTAAGCAATGAAGCAGAAAAGCGAAAATGCAAAAATGTGAAGACAAAAACACCATTGTGATTAGCCACCCAGCCAAATGCTAAACCGAGTGCACATACAACAAAACTATAAATAAAAACACGTATCATCTGGAGCCTATTTACATCTTTGTTGCCTTTAAAGACCCTTGTTGCACAGACACCAACAACTCCTGAAGGAATTGATGAACAGCAATGCGTGTTTCAAGCTGATGAACAAAATCCATCGAGACATCTTTTGCATTTTGAGGCAATGTTTGCCACTCGCTCAAAGCCTTTTCGTAATCACCCATCTGAATAGCAACTTCCATCCGCGCGGCAATCGCCTCTACTGTCATACCTTCAACATTCCCAACCGGCCGCAAAACAATGAGACCTTTTATCCATGCTAAAATCCGTTTAGAAAAACCAGCATCTGAAGCAACACTATTTTGCGTACCAACGATTGCATCTGCGACACGAGCAAAGTCACTTGAAAGTTGTGCTGAACTTGGAAGACCTACAGTGGCTGTCTTTTGCAACAAATCAAGCCCCTCAAAAGAAGGGGATAAGTGCTGTAACATCTTTAATTCATTGCTATAAGACCCACCACGCTCTATGGCATTTTTCAGGGAACTTATTGCAATAAACAGTGCAGTATCTATGTCTTTTTTTGCATGCGTTTTCGCAGTAATTTCTTCCTGCATGGTCTCTAACTGTTGCTTTAAAACAGCAAGATCATTTGCATTGCTTTGTCCAACAGATAAGGCCGTTTCCATATTTGTTGAAGCTTCAACGAAAGTTTGCACAACCTCTTCAAGACCTTTCACTTTTTCCTCTAAAGCAGTAAAAGCCTTTCTGTTTTGCTCTTGCAATGCTTCATCGCTTTGAATTGTTTCTACCTGTCGTGATAAAAAAACAGAAAACTTTGTTTTCAACGCATCAATTTCTTGAAGCATATTCCCCAATTGCTCACTTGTTTCTTCACTTTGGCTTTTTCCTGTTTCAACAATTTGCAAAGCTTTTTCCTCTCCAGCATAGTTTCCCACAACAGAAGAAGGGAGCACACCCGCCCATTGAAGCCCGATCAAAAGACCTAAAGTGATAAGAGCACCTAAAACTCCTGAAATGAGCGCGCAAAGCCAAACCATACGAGGCGTGCATTGCTTTTTCTTGCTGTCCTCGCTCTGTTTTTTGTTCTCACTTTGTTTTCCTATTGTATCCAATTTCACGGAATTTTGTGTTATTTGTTCTGAATCATGATCCATCGCCTCATGTTCAATCACAGACGCTTTACGGCGTGTACCAGTGTAATGAGGTTTAACTTTTGGTTTTGAAGAATCTACCATCTTAGTCACTTTTTGTACACATTTTTTCTTAATGATAAAATAACAAAATAAAAAAATCTTTAAAAAATGAAGAATTTCTCAAAGCGCATCCTGTTTTAAGCTTCTTTTATAAAGCGTGTAACTTTACCAAAATTTTCAACCCTGCATCTTTTAAGGAACATTTAAAATTACAGACTTTCATGAACAAGATTTTGAAAACATATATTCATTCTATACCGAAAAATACAGTTCTATTTTTAATCAATAGGAGCCACTATCTTCAAAGAACGCACTAAAACACATTTTTCCATAGAAGAAATAATTTCACGAGAAATTCTTTGCATCTTTGCTTATCCGTGGTACCCACCTGAAACAAGAATTTTCAACATAAGGTTTTGTTTGAAATGCGTCTGTTAGGAATAGAAACAAGTTGCGATGAAACTGCTGCCGCTGTTGTTGAATACAATAATAAAGGAAACAGCAAAATTCTTTCTAATATTGTTTGGAGCCAAATTGATCATCATGCACCTTACGGCGGTGTTGTCCCTGAAATTGCTGCCCGTGCCCACGTTGAAGTTCTTGACAGTTTAATTCTGAAAGCCTTGACAGAAGCAAACACAAAATTGAAAGATATTGATGGCATAGCAGCCACAAGTGGCCCAGGTTTAATAGGAGGACTTTTGGTGGGAGTTATGAGTGCAAAAGCACTCTCTCTTGCCACAGGGAAACCTTTTATTGCCGTAAATCATTTAGAAGGCCATGCTTTAACAGCCGTGCTAACGCATAATGTCCATTTTCCTTATTTACTGCTATTGGTCTCAGGCGGTCATACACAAACAATTCTTGTTCACGGAGTAGGCAACTACCAGCGTTTAGGAACCACCATTGACGATGCCTTGGGAGAAGCTTTTGATAAAACAGCAAAACTCTTAGGACTTCCTTATCCTGGCGGTCCAGCACTTGAAAAAGCTGCTTTATTGGGTGATAAAAATCGTATCCCTCTTCCACGCCCCTTAAAAGGCGAAAAACGGTTAGATTTTTCCTTTTCAGGTCTCAAAACCGCTGTTCGGCAAGCAGCAACAGCTATGTCTCCTCTTACAGAAAGCGATGTTGCTGATATTGCAGCGAGCTTTCAAGCAGCCGTTACTGATACAGTGCATGATCGCATTCATTTAGCTTTACAACATTTTACGCACCAGTATCCTCATTCTCACGACAAAGGAAGTCGTCCTCCTGCGCTAGTGGTCGCTGGCGGAGTAGCTGCCAACCAAGCCATTCGATTAACACTACAAAAACTTGCACATCAACATGGTTTTGAATTTATAGCCCCGCCTCTTTCCTTATGTACTGACAATGCTGCGATGATTGCTTTTACTGGTGCACAAAAGCTTGCACGGGGAGAAATAAGTTCTCTTGATATTGCCCCCCGCTCACGCTGGCCATTGGATGAAAAATCCACACCCCTCATCGGGATGGGACGCCGTGGAACAAAAGCATAATAAAACTCGATACGCACTCTGTTTTCTATAAAAGCACTATGAATTACCGTTATCTAATATCTTATTTATGCCTCTTATTGTACTGTTGACTGTAGACTTTGATCTTCTTAAAAGCAGTTTTCTTACACCATTTTTAAAAGGTAACACACTCACAGACTGGTCTTTTTAGACCAAAATCAAAAAATATCAAAACTTGTTATGCTGAATGATTTTACTTTAAGTTCATTTTTCTGTTACGCATATCTTCTCTCCTGAAAATAAACCGAAGACCAGACAACCTCATGCAATCTATGAAAATAAGCAGAAAGTATACCATATTACGTTACCACAATTTAGTTCCCTCTAAAAAAGAAGAAAGAAATCTATAAGGTGTATTCTTTACCTCATTTTAAAAATCATACTTAATGGTGCTCTATAAATACATGTAAAAAACACCTATCTTGTGCAACATTAACAATCTGTAAAAAAGGAGAGCTCATGGCTTATTGGCTTTTTAAATCTGAACCTCATAAATGGTCATGGGATATGCAGAAGAAAAAAGGCTCTGAAGGTGAACAATGGGATGGTGTGCGCAATTATCAAGCCCGCAACAATATGCGTGCCATGAAATACGGCGATAAAGGCTTTTTTTATCATTCCAATAAAGGGTTAGAAATTGTTGGCATTGTAGAAATATGCGCTGAAGCACATTCCGATTCTACTACTTCTGACCCACGCTGGGAGTGTGTAGATATTCGTGCACTTTATGATATGCCGAACCCTGTTTCATTAAAACAGATTAAAGCAAACCCAAAATTGAAAAATATGGTACTGGTTAATGCCAGTCGCTTATCGGTACAACCTGTGACAGAAGAGGAATGGAAAGAAATCTGTTTGATGGGCAATTTTAAGAAAGAAATGCTTTCATTTTAACACTGTCACTTTTATCCATTGCCTAACATACCGTAAAAGACGCTCTAAATCACGACGGGCAAATACAATATCATTTTTTTAGGGACGTAAAATTTTTTCGTGCTCAATGCAAAAAATGTCACACCCCTCTTACCATTTTTCATTCTGTAATATTCCAATTTAGAATCAAAATTGCATAAAGACCATCTTCACGATTTATTTCTTCAGCACTGTTATTATAGGAAGGTATACTAAACAATCACATTTGGCATCACCAATTTCATCACACCAATCGTCTTGCAAGACGAATACGGCGAAAAGGCCAAAAAAAACAACAAAACCTGCTGTGGACTTCTCCCAAACATGCACATATCCTAAAGGAATCGCACCATATCCCTCACGCTTAAAAGCAGAAATACCATCCTATCCTAGAACACAAAAAATGATTTTGGCCAACGCACACCATACTTTGCGCACGATGGCTTGCTTCTTGGCAAATGACCATAGAAGCAACAAATTTTTGTTTTTTAGAGGTTTTCTTTTTCAATTTTCCTTGCATGAAGTCTTATTTTTCATGAAACTACTCTTCACCAATCGGTGCATCAATACATCTTAGCTTATAAGGAAAAAAAATGAACCATTACACCCTTTTAATCGTTGAAGAAGACGATGATTTGCGCCCTATTTTGGTAGAACAATTGCAAATGCATAAAGAATTTAAAGTATTCCAAGCAAAAACAGCTGAAGCAGGAATAACGATAACCCAAGAGAAAAATATTGATCTGATTATTTTAGAAATTGAATTGTCCGATCTTGATGGCCGTAAAGCCGCTCAAAAATTACGCTCTCAAGGATTTCGCGCCCCCATCATCATGATCACAAATCATGATACAGACTCCGATACCCTTTTAAATCTTGAAGTGGGTGCGAATGATTATGTGACAAAACCCTTCCGTTTTGCAGTGTTATTGGCGCGAATTCGTGCCCAACTCCGTCAATATGAGCAAAACGACGATACAGTTCTTTATATTGGTCCCTACACTTTTAAACCTGGACAAAAACTCCTCATTGATCAAAACAATAATAAAACGCGCCTTACAGAAAAAGAAGCAGCAATTCTTAAATATCTCTATTACACTAATGACAAAATCGTAAGCCGTGAAACACTATTAGAACAAATTTGGGGTTACAATGCAGATATTGTTACCCACACCTTAGAGACCCATATCTATCGTTTGCGACAAAAAATCGAAAAAGACCCTTCCAACGCACAAATCCTTGTTACTGATCAAAACGGCTATCGTTTAAACCTTTAACATTTCTCCCACATTGATCGTTTCAAAAACGGTTTTCATACCCTCACTTTTTATTGAAATACAATAAGATGAGTAGATGTAATATATTGATATAATTTATCATTTCATAACTTACGTAAATAAAAGCTCCAAATAAAATAATATATCTCATTGTAAATGTGCCTTATCATGAATCAACCAAAACCCTTTTCTTATCCATCACAAATGGAATGAGCCATAAAAATCACTTGAGACAAAGTTTAATGTTACCTCTCGTAAATCCTCACAATGCAAAAACAATTGTAACATTAAACTAGCAAAGAGAGTGAGAGTTTAAGCTTTTATCTCGCATAAGTGAAGGTGATCATGCCAAATGGATTTTGCATTCTATCCTTCACGAACGTTGTTGCAAAACAGGCTTAGAAACACGTTGAGAAGAATCTTCATAGGCTTGAGGCGATAATGTAGGAATAAAAATACGCCGTGATTGACGTCGTTTTACAAGCAAACCTTGATAAATACATTTCTGCGCTTGACATATTAAAAGTCCACCGAAATAAGGCAAAAGATAGCGTGCAAATGGCTCATAAAAAAATGAAAATAATCGCGAAACATAACCTGAAGAAGGCGTGTAATATACAATTTCTTGTACTGGCCCAGAAATAAAATTTGTTTTTTCAAACAAACGCGTAATCTGTTGTCGACTATAAGGTTCGCCGTAACCAAAAGGTGTAGAAGCATTGCGCGCCCAAAAACCTGAACGATTAGGAACAATAACAATCAAGCTGCCATTGGGCGTTAAAACACGCCATATTTCATTAAGCGTTTCGTATGAATTTTCTGTATATTCAAGCGCATGCACCAATAAGATACAATCAACCGAAGCATCGGGAAGTGGCAAATCTTCTTCAAAAACCAACGCTGTCGCGACCTTATCAGCACAAGGCCACGGCGAAGCACCCTGAGCAGCAGGCATAAAAGCGAAACATTGCTGTGCACGTGTACGCAATGCAGAAAGATAAGGAAGCGCATACCCAAAACCCATAACCCGTTTATCAGTAAGATCAGGCCACCATATATTTAATTGGTTACACAACGTCCCCTGCACACGCAGACCAAGTGTAGAAGTATAAAAATCTCTTAGTGTAACTATATCCAACTTAATATACCGTGTAGAAAAAAATTAACTATTACAGGCTTTTATATACTCCACGTATATGGATTTCTACCCTTTCACCGCAATGTCAAAAACTTTAATTTTTCATATTTTAAACTGAAATAACAAAACAACTGTACAAAATATTTTTATGATTATTTCTAACAAGCACTTCATCATGTTTTTTATTTTTGAACTTTGTGCCTTACAACGGTTTCTCCTACACTATTTTTGATATCGATTAAAGATGATTAATTAAAATGAAGGAGCCTTTCAAGATAGTTTTTTTCTGCTTCTAGGATATGTTCTTTACCAAGACGTCTGCGAATTTCTTCCAAAATCTGCCGTGCACGCATTTGCTCATTTTCTTGTGGTATAGTTGCATCTTGTTGCCCTTTTTGCCCTGTTTTTGAAGAAAGTGGACGTCCCAATGGATCTTCAGGACCAGCAGTAGCATCTTGTTTGTCTCCGGACTCTTTAAGAATTTCACGCATTTTTTCTAAAACATTTTGTGCACCCTGCCGCAAAGCTTCTAAAGCATCTGACTGATTTTGCATAGATATTTGATTGTTTCCCTGATCGAGAGCATCTCCAGCAGAATTCATTTTCTCTTCTGCTTTTTTGAATACATCATTCGATCCAAACCCTTGCGCTAATAATTCCTTTTCTAGCATTGACAATTCAGACTGCAATGCGGTCTGACGCTTTTTTAAAGATTTTCTTTGCTCTTCCGATACAGTTTCGCTACGCTGTTGTTGCTTTTCTAATTGGTGTGTTTCATTGAGAATTTCTTGTTGACGACGCATCAAATCTCCAAGCTGATCCATCTTTTCTTTCATTCTTGCAGATTGGTTCTGACTTTTCTCCCCACCTTGATTGCCTTTTTGAACTTGCAAGTGATCAAGAGTCTGTTCAATTTCAGCCAGCAGCCGCTCAGCTGCTAAAGAGGAGCCCATTTTGGCCATTTCTTCAATAAGATTAAGCTTTTTTTCTAATGAATCCTCTGAAAGATTGGGAGGGCTAAAATTGTTATTGTTGGGATTATTCTTGTTTTGTGCACTTTCAGCTAAAACGTGAATATACGCATTCATAGCTTGACGTAAATTTGCCATAAGCCTTTCAATTTCTGTCGCGGGGGCACCGTACCGAAGTGCATCACGCAAAGCAGCTTGCGCTTGTTTTAGATTTTTCTGGACAGATTCGAGCTGATCGCCTTCAATTCCCAAAGCAATCTGCCATAAATAATCAACGACACCACGCAAATCATCTTCTGTCTCTGCCATAAAAAGCCTTGTCCATGCACTCTGTAAAACAAGAAAATGTGTGAGATTTTGCAGCCCCTCCTTTGGACGTACAAGCAAAGCAGACAGCATATCAAGTACACGTTCCTGCGCAGAAGCATCCAGAGCCAATATACGACGCAATTCAATCACTGCGCGCGCAACAGGATTCGAAAAAACACGCTGTGGCAGTGTCATAATAAAAGTTTTACTCCGCCCTTTCTGTCCCGCACCATCCTCTGCCACTAAAGTAATTTTGACTTCCGAACCAGCCCAAGGATGTCCTGACACATCTTGTACTGTCCGCATTTTACCTTTTCCACCACGGGGTAGAAGAAGTTTTATTTCAGGTGCCTTATAAAGAGCAGGAGTGTTTTTGTGCAGATCAAGAAAAGGCTCTATTTCAACAAAGGCCTTTATCACTCCATAATCATCATCGAGCTCATACTGAAGTTCTAACGAACCAGTCAAAATCCGACCTGGTTTTTCCAGCCAACGAACTGTTGGGTGCTGATCTTTCATCACCTGTAAATGCCACTGCTGTTGCTTATGTCGTGATGAAACAAGCAAAGTTATTGAATGTTCTAAGTGTGTTTCAAAATGAGCGATTTGATCATTCAAAGCCACCTGTTGGTTTTTCTTTGTCAATGAAATTTCTCGTGCATCCTTTTCAGAGATTGCTTTTACCGTAATGCCGGCACCATTAACAACACGTACAACCAAATTACTCCCCTCAGGAACTGTCAACTGTGTTTTCTCGTCTTTTGTTAAATAAATAGGTGCAACCCCGGTATAAGCAGGGGGTGTTACCCAAGCATCAATCCGTATAGATGCTTCATCAACAATAGGACGTAAATCAAATGCATCTGCCAAACGCCCCCCTAAAGAGCCAAAAGAAAAACTAAAAGCACACACACAAAGAAGAACACATACAGTTCTCAAAGCAAAAGGATCACAAGCCGCACTATTAGGATAGATAAATCCAGTTTTTAAATTGTATAATTGTTTTGCCATACGGCGTTGATGTTCACGCCAAACAATCGCGCGAAAATCTTTCTCATTTTCGGGGCACAAATGATCTGTTTGAACACTTAAAGGCTGATGTTTAAGACCATTTTCTTGTTCAAGCCGCTGATTAACTTCTTTCATTGTGGGAAATCGAAAATGAATAAGAAAAAATAAACTTCCCACAGCAAAAAAAAGTATCAACCCAAGTAAAAGCAAATGTGGCCAATAACCCAAAATGCTAAAAATGCCCAACCAACTAAGCGAACAGAAAAGACTAAGAATCAGAAAAAACGGTAATAATCGTATCCATATCCGCTCAAATGAGAGGATAAACCACATCAAAACGCGCACACAAAAAAGCTTTATGATCGCAAAACTTTTGATGTTTTCATCTTTCATAGACAAGCATTTGTTCCCTTTAAAAGTGATGAATTGAGACCTTAATATCTTCCTCGCCTGAAAAAAAGACGAAGACTCTCACCTCCCACTCATTCGTAACCAGATATTTCTCTCAGGTAAATTTCACCCTCTGACCACTTATGTGACCCGCTTCATAGGATCACCCGGCAAATCTTGCACCAAATATCTATTCAATCTTAAACTTTTACACTTGGTTGATGCAAAAGAAAACTGAAATTAGAAAGAGACGACAATGTATTTTATATGCATGAATGTACCTGATATCACTCTCCTAAAGGAAAATATTTTACGACACTAGGAATAAAACCCATACAAAACAATCTCCATAAAATAAATTGTTTCATAAAAGTTTAATAAAAATAAGACCAAGTAACACTTAACAATGTTCGATCCAATCTGGAATATGATCACATCCTATCAATTGCGCATAATCAAGGCGTGGACGAATAACCGCATAACGTGTATCCTGAACAAGAACTTCTGGCACCAAAAGCCGGCTATTATAGGTACTTGCCATCACGGCACCATAAGCACCTGCCCCTGTAATCACCAAGAGATCACCCGGTGCCAAAATTGGTACACAGCGATCTAATGCTAAATAATCCCCGGTTTCACAAACAGAACCAACAATATCTGCCCGAATAAACTCTGCATCTTCTGGTGCTTGTTTCATAAGTAGCACATTCTGCCAAGCATCATAAAGCGTTGGGCGCATAAGATCATTCATCGCCGCATCAACAATAACAAAATTCTGTCCTTTCCCCCTTTTTAAATAAAGAACAGATGTTACCAATACACCAGCTTCACCAACAATGCTACGTCCTGGTTCCACAATAATCCTGATCCCTAAAGGTGCAATATGCTTCTTCACAAGCTCTGCATAATCAAAAACAGACGGTATAGCGTGTTGTTCATGACCGTATGAAATACCAAGCCCGCCACCAATATCGATATGCGTTATCGTATAACCATCGCTCCATAACTGACGCACAAAATCTGCGATAATAAGAAAGGCCTCTTCAAAAGGTTTTAAATCACAAATCTGACTGCCAATATGCATATCGATACCGCAAACCTGCAATCCAGGCAAAGCGGTAGCTTTTTTATAAGCATCTCTTGCAAACAACAATGGAATACCGAATTTATTCTCAGACTTTCCTGTCGTAATTTTCTTATGAGTCTTTGCGTCAACATCTGGGTTAATACGCAATGAAACACGTGCTATTTTGGAAAGTGCGACAGCACGTTGCGATAATTGTTCGAGTTCGGGCTCTGATTCAACATTAAAACAATAAATATCCTGAGTAAGAGCAAAATCTATCTCTCTCTCTGTTTTCCCAACACCTGAATAAACGATACGATGGGCAGGAATACCAACAGCAAGCGCGCGCCGTAATTCACCTTCTGAAACCACATCAGCTCCCGACCCATTCGCTGCTAAAAGCCGTAAAACAGCTTGATTAGAATTGGCCTTAACCGCATAAGCAATCAAACTAGGCATTTCTTTAAATGCCTTTTGATAGTCTTGAAAACGTGTAACCAATGCGTTTGCTGAATAACAATAAAAAGGTGTCCCGACATCCTGTGCAAGAGCAGAAAGTGAAAGACCTTCAGCATGGAGCATACCTTGATGATAAGGAAAAAAATGCATACTTCCCTCCTACTTTATCAAACGATCAAGAAGGAAAGGTTTATCTTCTTCACTTTTAGCAACAGATGCTCCTTGCACAGCTTTCTCCAAACTTGGAGAAGGTATCTCCAATGGTCCTTTACGCCCACATCCAACAACGACAACACTCCCCAAAAGGACAATTGTTAAATTCTTTAAAATGTTTTTCATACGCCCTTTTTTCTCCTATTGATGTTTCTTTTTATTTTGTTGGATTTACAATTCAACCATTTAAGCTGTAACAAGACGTTTTTTCCAATAGGCAATTTGGTAAAGTACTTCTGAAGGCGCTGTGCCACCAAAACTTTTACGGCTTTTAACTGATTTTTCAACCGTTAAAACATCAAAAATTGCTGCATTAATCTCTGGACATATCCTTTGAAGTTCATCTAACGACAAATCATTAAGGCGACATTGTTTTTTTTCTGCTAACGCCACAACACGCCCTGTAATATGGTGTGCTTCACGAAAAGGAAGGCCTAATTCACGCACTAACCAATCGGCAAAGTCTGTTGCGGTTGCATAACCAGCATCAGCTGCTTGTTTCATAGCATCCTTGTTAACTTGCAAATCACCTATAATCTCTGTCATTGCTGCCAGTGATAATTCTAGATTCAAAGCCCCATCAAACACATATTCTTTATCTTCTTGCATGTCTTTCGAATATGCAAGAGGTAATCCTTTCATCACCGTTAACAACCCTATCAGTGCACCATTTAGTCTTCCACCTTTGGCACGCACCAATTCCGCTGCATCAGGATTTCTCTTTTGTGGCATAATGGAAGATCCGGTTGAAAAAGCATCCGATAAACGGATAAAATGAAATTGTTCACTTGACCAAAGAATAATTTCTTCCGCTAAACGGGAAAGATGCATTGCACAAAGAGCACCAGCGCTTAAAAACTCCAAGGCAAAATCACGGTCTGCAACACTATCAATGGAATTGCGTGTTGGTTCTCGAAAGCCTAGTGCTTGTGCTGTCATAAAACGATCAATTGGAAAGCTTGTCCCTGCCAAAGCAGCAGCCCCCAAAGGCGATTCATTCATTCGCTCAATCGCATCACGCATCCGCGACAAATCTCGACCAAACATTTCAACATAAGCCATCATATAATGACCAAATGTTACAGGCTGTGCCGATTGTAAATGTGTAAAGCCTGGCATAAAGCTATCGGCGTGATGTTCTGCTCGAACAAGCAATTGCTCTATCAATCTTTTTAAGGCTTGCGCTATTCTCTGTGCTGCCTCACGCACCCATAAACGAAAATCAACGGCTACTTGATCATTGCGTGAACGTGCCGTATGCAAACGCCCTGCTATAGGACCAATCAATTCGCTCAGTCGTGCTTCAATATTCATATGAATATCTTCAAGCTTTCGTGAAAAAACAAATGAACCCTCTTCAATTTCTTGACGAATAAGCTTTAAACCATGAACAATTTTTTCATAATCTGATTGTGTAATGATCTTTGTTTGCGCTAACATTGCGGCATGAGCAAGTGAGCCTTCAATATCTTGTCGATAAAGTTTTTGATCAAAATCAATCGAAGCGTTAATTTCTTCCATAATTGAAGCAGGTCCTGTTCTAAATCGACCACCCCACATCTGGTTCTTTAACTTTTTATCTGTCATACTCTGAAAACACCCATAAAAAGGACAAAAATCATGATTCCTCAAACTTTGATCAACCAAAAAAAGAAGAACAAAAAGAGATTCTTCATCGCATCCTTTTTTGTTGCTGTAATCTTAATTGTTGTAAGTTTATACGCAATAAAAAGCCCCTACGACAAGATAGAGTCCTTTTTTACCGCTTTTATTTCAGGAGAAAAGTCCACAAAAGTACCAGAAGAAAAAATGACGACGATCCGAAAAGCAGCAAAAGGCTTTTTCACCAATATACGATTTGCGGATACACCCTCAGATGTAAATCAATTCTCTTTCAAGGATATTCAAGGAAAAGAGCACAAACTCTCTGAATTTACCGGCAAACCTTTGTTGATCAACCTATGGGCTATTTGGTGCGCACCCTGCCGCACGGAAATGCCCGAACTTGCCCAATTAAAACATGAATTGGGTGGAGAAAACTTCGATGTGCTAGTAATTAACACCGATAAAACAGCTCCTCCTGAAAAAATACAGCAATTTTTACAGGATGTTCATGCTGATAATTTAGTTTACTATCGTGATGAAACAATGAATATTTTCAACAACCTTCGAAAACAAGGACTCGCTTTAGGATTGCCCATCACATTTTTGGTTGATAAAAAAGGTCATCTTATTGCCTCATACAATGGTGCAGCTCCGTGGGCCAATGACGATGCTAAAACACTTATAAAAGCTGTCATTCAAGAAGCACAATAAACTAATAACCACACCTTTTTAAACGTTGTATAGCTAAATCCAGCGCTGACAAAAAAGCAGAACGATCTTTGCGACAAAACGGCCGGGGACCACCCATCATAGTGCCCTGTCCACGCAAATCGTCCATCAAATTGCGCATTGCCAAAGCTTGACCAATGGAATTTACATCAAAAACACGCCCCGTTGGTGAAAGACAAATACCTCCAGCTTTCACAACCTGTGCTGCTAAAGGGACATCACTGGTAATAACGATACACCCCTCATGTGCATGTTCTACAATCCAGTCATCGGCACAATCGAGTTCACCAGCAACAACGACTCTTTCAATGAGCGCTTCATTTGGAAGAGCCAAAAAGCGATTCGCCACCACAAATGTTTTAAGCTGATAACGATTCATAACACGATAAACTTCATCTTTTACAGGACAAGCATCTGCATCAATCAACAAAGTGATGGCAGATTTTTGTTCGTTTATTCGTCTCTTCTCTTCTCTTTCACACAAAAAAGACTTTTTCATTCATCTGAAGGTTGCACATGGTTACGATAAAATATTATCGCCGCGTTTATTTCACCTCCAAAAATAAAAATTGCACTTAATATGTAAAGAAAGATAATGGCAACCATAATGGATGCTAGCCCTGCATAGGTAGAAATATAATTAAACATTGTCAAATACTGTGCAAAAGCGAGAGAAGCCACAAACCACACTGACATTGTTACCACGATTCCTGGTAAAATATCTATAAATTTCCGTCGCTCTGCTGGAAGCCATTTATGAACAATCAAAAGGCTTACAAATAAAACAACCGCTGCGATTGTATAACGCCATAAACGAATGATACCGATATATTCTGTAATGAAAAAAGAATGATTTTGTATAATCTTGATCAGCAAAGGTGCTAAAACCAATAAAAAGCTAATCACAACAAGACCAACAGCCCCAAGGATCACAAAAAATAAACTTTGAAAACGACAAAACAACAAACTACGCCGATCAACAACACGATAAGCTTTATTTAAAGCTGTACGCAAGGCCTCTATCCCATTAGAAGCAAAATAAGCCGCTCCAATAATAGAAAACGTCAAGACATCTCCCCGCTGAATGGTTAAAACATTGATAATTTCCTGAGATAAAGGCTCTGCAATGACATCTGGCAAGAGATACATAAGCGCTTTAATTTTTTGCGGCGTATATGTAAAAGCACCAATAAAACTTGCAAGAGATGTCCCAAAAATAAAAAAAGGAAAAAATGCCAAAAGTCCCGATAGTGCAATATGACTGGCAAGAGCACTCCCATTACCGCGCCAATAATGGCTTACTGCATCAATAAGGATATAATAGCTATACCAAAAGATATTTCTCAACAAATTTCGATACTTTCTGGCAATACCCTTTTTCTTAGTCTATCCAATTTGCATCAAAATCTCAAAACAAACACTTGTGAGTATAAAGGGCAATGAGCAATAGGGTCAAGCCTTGCTTGTAACAAAACTGAAAAGAACAAATCAACAAATTTTACAGATTAAGAACAAAAGACAGTTAGTGTGCACCCATAAAAACTTTTAAACACTGATCCTCTGTCCTCGAACAATCACTCTTCCTCTGTATGGGGATCTCAGAATTAGGGGAATATGCATTACTAGAAAAATCAGAGAAATTGAACAAACACTTTGTTTTTACTCACCCTCTTTAGAAACATTATGGCGCCCAAAATCGGGAGCATCAATTTCCTGTCCAGCTTCAATAATATTACGACGCACAGCGCGCGTCTGTGTAAAAAAGTTAAGCAGTGTCTCACCATCTCCCAAACGAATTGCCCGTTCTAAAGAAGCAAGCCCTTCACTAAAACAGCTCAACATTTCTAAAATAGCATCCTTATTATGCAAACAAATATCGCGCCACATAACAGGATCAGAAGATGCCAAACGAGTAAAATCACGAAAACCTGAAGCAGAATAAGCAATTACTTCTGAGTTTGTTACTTTTTCTAGATCGCTCGCTGTCCCCACAGTATTATAAGCAATCAAATGCGGCAAATGCGAAACAATAGCCAAAACAAGATCATGATGTTTAGGCTCCATTTTTTCGACACGCGCGCCACAAGCTTCCCAAAATGCTGTCAATTGCGCTACAGCGGCGGCATCACTGTCAGCAAAAGGCGTTAAAATACACCAGCGATTCATAAACAAGTCAGCAAAACCAGCATCTGGACCTGAATATTCTGTTCCAGCAATCGGATGACCAGGAATAAAATGAACTGTTTTTGGCAATAAAGGTGCCATTTCTGCAATGACCAAGGCTTTCGTAGAACCAACATCACTCACAATCGCTCCAGGTTTTAAACGATCACAAATGGTTTTAGCTACTTGTGCGCTTGCTCCAACAGGAACAGAAACAATAATGAGGTCTGCTCCTTCGACAGCTTCTGCATTATCGGTTGTATAAAAATCGCCAAGTTCTAATTCACGCGCCCTATTCAATGTTTCTTGACGACGTGTTGCAATAGAAATATGAGCTGCAAGATTTTTCTTTTTTATCACTCTTGCTAAAGAAGAGCCAATAAGACCAATCCCAATGAGTGCTATTTTTTCAAATCGAATTTGGAGCATCTTTCACCTTTAACGACTCTTTGCAAACGGCAACAAAGCCACGATTTGTCTGCCTATTTTTGCAAAAGTTATGTATCAAACATTAAAAAAACCACAAACGATAAGAGAATAAATAACAAAGTCATGCGATTCTCCAATAATCACCTGCACGAACCATTAACAGATTATTTTTACCTAGAAAATGCACAAAAAATGAGTGATAGAAAATGAATATCACGCTCTAAAACTTGTAAATTCATTGCTTACAAGCATGCATCAATGACGTAAACTGCTCTCCACAAAACATTATCAATTTCATTTCAAAACGCTCCTTATAAATGTAAGCAGACAGCACTTCTTCGTGTTTTTTGATTACATCGCACAAACTCCTGTGACTATACAATCAACACAAGTTTTTCCAATGGTGAAAACTCTAGCAAATAATGCATACAAAAAAATACTGCGATTCTAAAAACGTCTTTTTCCTGCTACCATAAATCAAACTAACATAAGGAAAACGTACTCTACCAATAAAAAACTAAAGAATAATAACGCTACATCCTTGTTATGAGGCCATTTCATAGAGAAAAATAGTATTAAACGCTCGGAAATAAAAAACTTATCTCGTCATAAATTTCTCATTTTCATCATAAAAGATTACGCAAACAATAGGTGCAACCTATATCAAAACGCTTCTTTAGAGACCGCTCTTTTAGACTTCAAAAAAATCAGTCTCTCTTATGAGAGAAAATATTTGATAAAATTTTCAAAGTCTTGAAACAAAGCTTCATACATACAGCTTAAACATTTCAAGCTACCACTTGGCGCCGTGCCACAATTGTAAGATCCAGCAAAACTTGGTGAATGATAGCTTCGCTCAAAAGTGGATTTTTACGGCTGTCTAAAACAGCACTTTGAATTCTCTTCATCGCATAGGAAATATGTTCTAATTTCCAATATCTTAAAGCTTGCTCAACGGTTTTTTTCCGTTGAAAAAAAATGGGGGGCCGTGCTTGAGAAACCACAATAGAAGGAGATTTTCCTTCAATCTCCACTTGATAACGTAAAAGCTGTAATTGTTGAAAATGCTTTTGTGCCGTACTCAAAATAAAAAACAGTGTACCATGCATTATCGCATATCGGCTAAAATGCGCTTCAAAACTTGGCACATCGCCTAATAAAAGAGCGTCAATCACTTCATCTAGAGAAAGAGCACTCACATCACTCACAACGGCCTTCACATCTTCAAGAGTAATATGACTCCCTAAGGCATAAAGACAAAGCTTCTCCAATTCACTCCGAGAAACAAGACGATCCCCTCCCAAACTTTCATGCAACCACTTGCGTGCATCCAAAGAGAGAGTCTTCTTAAAATGGCCGAAAACCTCATCAATCAAACCATCAAGGGAATGAGCATCATCGGCAAAACAAGGCAGAGCCATTGCTTTTGATGCCGTTTCAATGACATTACGCAATCCTGTTCCTTTTTTCAAATCCCCTGCCTCAATGAGAATAAAACACGCATCCGGTGGTTCTTCGATTAAAAACTTCAAGGCTGTCAGAAAGCCTTTTTGGTTAGTACCGTTAGAGACCCATATCAAACGATCTCCCCCAAAAAGTGATACAGTATGCGCTTCATTCCCCAAACGAGCAGGATCTTTATCAATCTCAGCTGCATCTAAACGAATCGTTGAAAATGGATCTTCTATCGCTACCTGTGTAAGCTTGACAAAACGCCGTACACGCTCACAAACAAGACCACGATCTGGTCCATAAATGAGAACAATAGGAAAAGCACGTGAAAAACGGGTTAGAAAATAATCAACTTCATGCGCTTTTTTCTGAGCCAAAATATTAATCCATTAAAAGTGCATCATCATCAAGAGCTTCCCCACGGACTTTCTGAAACATGCCGATTAAATCACTTACACCCAAACCATTACGTTCTTCTTTACACACATCCAAAATCACTTTTCCACCATGCAACATTAATGTGCGATCTCCGTGATAAAGAGCCTGACGCATAGAATGTGTCACCATAATAGTTGTTAATTTTTTCTCTTCAACGATTTTTTCGGTCAACCGCATCACAAAATCAGCCATTCCTGGATCTAATGCTGAGGTATGTTCATCGAGCAATAAGACATCTGCATGGGCTAAAGTCGCCATCACAAGACAAACTGCTTGACGTTGCCCACCTGATAAACTGTCCATAGGATTATGAAGACACGCTTCAAGACCAATGCCCAATTGGGCAATTTCATCCCGAAAAAATTGCCGTTTTTTATGGTTTAAAGCTGAACGCAAACCACGACGACTTCCCCGTAGAGCAGCCAAAGCCAAATTTTCTTCAATTGTTAAAGAGCCGCAGCTTCCCATTAACGAATCTTGAAAAACACAAGTCACCCTCCCAGCGCGCTCACTAACCGATTGCCTGGAAACATTTTGCCCATTGATCACCACTTTTCCTGTCGAGGGAAGAATTACGCCTGCTAAAACACTAAGCAAAGTTGATTTACCAGCGCCATTTGAACCAATAATTGTGACAAAACCGCCCCGATTAATCTTGAGGTTAATATCAATTAATGCTTGTTTTTCCAAAGGTGTTTGCGGTTTAAATGTGACTCCGACATGAGAAAACTCAATCATACTTAAGCCCCCTCCAATAGCGTGGTGTAATAAGAGCTGAAGCAACGAGCAGTGCAGTGATCAATTGAAGATCTGTCGACGTATCAATCCCAATACCGTTTGCCTCGAAAGCGAATTGCACTGCAACACGATAAAGAACAGAACCCACAATACAGCTCACAATAATCCACAAAATATTACGCGTACGAAAAAGAGTTTCACCAATAATAACCGCTGCCAAACCGAAAACAATCGTACCAGTTCCACCGGTAATATCAGTGGCAATCGCAGTTTGAATATAAAGAGCACCACCAAGCGCAACACACGCATTTGAAAGCCCCATACCAAAATAAATTAAAGCTGATCTATGAATCCCTTGCGCCGTAGCCATACGTGGATTAGTACCCATTGCTCTCATAGCAAGGCCTATTTCACTCTCCAAAAAGCGCCAAATCAAAAATGCCAAAACCAGCAATACAGTACCAACAAAAAGAGGACGCACAAAGATATCAGACAAGCCAAACAGATTATAAAAGGGTGTTAAAGCAGTATCAGAAAGAGCCAAATTAATATTAGACCCTCCCATAATTCCCATAACACGAAGATTGATTGTATAAAGTGCTGACATTGTCAAAATGGAAGCCAAAAGATTCAAAATGCTAAAACGCAAATTGAGCAAAGCTGTTAATAAACCAGCCACCATACCTGCAAAAAAGGCGCATGCCATAGCGATCCACGCATTGAAACCTAAAAGAATCAAAACGCCACAAACACATGATCCAAGAAGAAAAGAACCATCAACAGTTAAATCAGGAAAATCCAAGACGCGAAACGAAAGATAAACACCTATGGCAACAAACGCATAAATAAGACCCAATTCTACAGCGCCAGAAAACGCAAATATACTCATTCAAAGACCACTCCATGAAAACTTAAGATACTTTCATTGTATCAACATCATATAATAAAAGACTATTGAATAATCTCTGTCGCACGTTCGATAACTGTCTGTGGGATAACAATACCAGCTTTTTTGGCTGCGTTCATATCGATTCTAATGTCATTATTAGCGGCCTGTATAATATCAATATCACCAGGTTTTTCACCCTTTAGAATACGTACGACCAGTTTCCCAGCTTCAAACCCTACATCGTAGAAACTCACACCCTGTGTCATAAAAGGACCACGTCCAATAGAATTAGCATCGACAGTAAATAAAGGTGTATTCGCTTCCCGTGTGACCTTCACTGCACCCTCTAAAACAGAAAGAACTGTATTATCAGCGGGAACAAAAATGATATCCACTTTCCCAACCAAAGCTCGTGTTGCCGCCTGAACATCAGAAGGTTTAGGTGCAGATGAAGGAATAACTTCAACTCTAGCTTTTCTTGCCGCTTCTTTTAGTACCTTAAGTGTTGAAACAGAATTAGCTTCCGAAGCATTATAAAGATAACCAATTTTTTTTAAATCTGGCTTTACTTCCTGCAAAATTTTAAGACTTGCTGCAACATCTAAATGATCAGAAGTCCCCGTCACATTGCTACCGGGTTTGGTAAGCGAAGACACTATTTTTGCTCCAATAGGGTCAGAAATTGCAGCAAAGACGATAGGAATTGTTTTTGTTGCTGCAAGCATTGTTTGTGCTGAAGTTGTACTAATCGCGACAATGACATCAGGTTTATCACCAACAAATTTACGTGCAATTTGCGTTGCTGTAGCGATATTGCCCTGTGCTGGTAAAAAAGTGAGTTCGAAATTTTCATCTTGCTTATAACCATTTTCTGCAAGTGCATCCATAACCCCTTTGCGGACAGCATCTGCAGCGGGATGTATCATAATTTGTGTAATCGCAACTTTAATGTGATCGCCTGCCTTTGCAAAACTATTCATGATAAAAATAGCTGCAATTGCAATCCATAATAAGTTTATTTTTTTCGACATTCTACTCCCCCCTCTTTTGCAATAATATAAAGAGGAAGCAATTTATTGAAGAGTACTTTTAAAATCAATCTTTACTTTTATTTTTGAAACATTTGCAAAATAAATCAAACTGAAATGTTATTTTTTTGTTGCAATTCAGAGAAGCCTACGCCATACAGGCAACATCTGAAGCAAAATATGTTTCGAATCAGTGAGCGGGTGTAGCTCAGGGGTAGAGCACAACCTTGCCAAGGTTGGGGTCGTGGGTTCGAATCCCATCGCCCGCTCCATGTAATCGGTTCATATGATTTTTTATTTATTGGTGTAGCTTGTCATCAGGTTTTGCACAATTTGACAGCAGGTTTTGCATCAGTTTATTTTTTTTCGAAGGGTTTTTAAGGGGCTCTCAAAGGGTCTTCAAAAATCATTTAAAACCTTTTTAATGAGTTTTTATTTTTCTCTCTTAAAGGTCGCAATTTTTGATGATAAATCATTGAGCTGGAATCATATTATTTGAGAAGCAGCGTATATAAGATGTGTTCACCTCTTTTAGCATAAATTGACTGAGAGTTTTTCTGTCTCAGCCAATTCAGCAATACGAAACCATTCCTTCATGGTTGTCCCTGTTTAATTTGCACTGGTGTTGCACGCATAGCTTTCAATCGCGCTGCAATCTCACGCTGTTCCTGCTGGAGCCGCGCAATCTCTGCTAAACGCGCCTCATCCCCTTGCAACAACAACAATCCATCTTCACTCACAACCTCGTCCTAGAGCCAATAGGCTTTTGTTGCCCGCACAAAGGCTTTAAAACGCGGCAGGGAAATATCAACCTGCTTACTTTCAGCAACATACGCATCCAAACGCGCCTTACTTAAGCAATCAATCCCTAAATAATGCGCCATACACTCAGCAATCTTACTGCGCTCATGCTGGTATTCTCTTAAAGCCCGTGCCATGGCTCGTTTGATGCGAGAGCAAAACCGCCCCAAATCAATCTACGCCACCGGTTCACGGCAAGGAAAAACAGGCTGTTGAGAACCATGCATCTTCGTGCCTACTCCACCCCCCCGTTCTCCTGCAAGGTAATCACAAAACCACGCCTTTGTCTGCGCATCTGCTCTCTGCCACACCCCCAACAATTGAGCAAAAATCCATTCCTGTTCATTGATTTGCGGTGGCGTATTAACTCCATTGACCAAATCAACAGCCCGCCGTAAATCCCTCTCAACCTGTTGCAAAGCAATCGCTACCCACCGTTGCGAAACCGGTCTTTTTTGATTTTTGGGCCATTTTTAATTGATTTTGGAGTCAATTGAACTTTTGGTTTGATTTTTTTCAAAGGGGATTCAAAGGCGGTTTTTTGGGCTTTCACAGACTTTTTAAAAATCTTCAAAGGATTTTTAAAGGCCTTTCAAAGCTTTTTTTCATTTTTGCTACAAAATTGCGATTTTTGCCGATTTTCGGTAATTTTCGCAATTTTAGGTTCAAAATCTAGTTTGACAAAACGCGCATTGCATTGAATAATAAAAATATAATGTAATAACAATGAATTATCACAACTTTTACCTAATCCTACTTTTTGTCACTGCATACAAAACTGCCAAACGACAGCCAGCCTTTGTCAGTATCGGTATAATTGCAAAACAACGCAGAACGATTCAAGAAAAAGCCGCAGAGTGAAAAGTTTTTCACATGAGTCGTTTCACGGATTCTTCCATAATGCATAAAAATGGTGCAATGGCCCTCGACCATTCCCCACATGTAAAGCGCTTGAAGCAGATAAAGCACCATTCAAATAGTCTTTTGCTTGTTTAACCGCCCAAAGCAAAGGCTGTGTAGGCAACAAAGCTGCAATCGCAGCTGAAATGGTACAACCTGTACCGTGATCATGCGTGGTAGTGAGGCGAGGCGCTTCAAGCATGACAAGATCTTCACCATCACAATAAAGATCTGGACTAGAAAAATCGTGATTCCCTGTACATTTGCTTGCAAGAGCACTCAAATGCCCTCCCTTCAAGAGAACTGCATGACACCCCAGCGCCAAAAGCTGGGGAGCATATTGATACAGAGCGTTTAACGACCATTGTATTTTACGTCCCAACAACAAAGCTGCTTCAGGTAAATTTGGCGTAATCAAAGTTGATATTGGCACAAGAACATCACGCATAACTTCAATCGTATCAGGCTTTAAAAGAATATCGCCACTTTTTGCCACCATAACGGGATCAAAAACAATAAAGCGCGCTTTGTGGTAAACAAGGCGTTCTGCTATAACCTGCGCAATCTGAGCATTTGCTACCATACCAACTTTAACGGCATCAACATGAATATCCTCAAAAACAGAATCAATTTGGTCAGCAACAAAAGAAGCATCTAACACCTGAAAAGCACGCACACCTTGTGTATTTTGTGCAACAACAGCTGTAACCACACTCATGCCATAGGTTTTCATAGCTGAAAATACCTTTAAATCCGCTTGCATTCCAGCGCCACCAGAAGGATCCGTTCCCGCAATCGATAAAATTCGTGGAATAAAAAGTTTGTCTTGGCCAACTTGCATTTTCATTAGCCTTTTTCCTTATGTTTTTAAATATCAGAAAATAGGTTTCTGAAAAAATAGATATTTGAAAAAACATAAAGATAGATGTTTTCTCATGTAAAGTACGTTATATACACGGTCTCTTTGCAGATATAAAATGGAAAATCATAGTGCTTATTCTTCGTTCTCTTCTTTTTACATTCGCTTTTTATATAACGACTTTTATACAAATGATTCTTTACGCTCCCTTCTATTTTCTAATGCCACGCAAAAAAGCGTGGATTATTCCTAAAACATGGGCGCGCGTTACTCTCTTTTTACAAAAATACATTGCTGGCACAAACTACGAAATTGAAGGATTAGAAAACCTCCCCAAAGGAGCCTATATCATTGCTCCAAAACATCAATCTGCATGGGAAACCTTTAGCCTTGTCCCCTATTTTGATGATCCTGCTCTTATCCTAAAACGTGAGCTGACGTGGATTCCATTTTTTGGCTGGTACATGGCAAAAACACAAATTATTCCCATTAACCGAACAACACCCATTAAAGCCTTAAAAACCATCATACAAAAAGCGAAAAAAAAAGCAAAACAAGGACGTCAAATTCTCATCTTTCCCGAAGGAACACGTCGACAGCCAGGTCAAGAACCAGATTATAAATCAGGGATTGTAGCCCTTTACAATGAACTAGAACTTCAAGTTGTTCCCATTGCACACAATGCTGGTTTATATTGGCCACGAGGCAATTTTCGCCGTTACCCTGGAACAATCCGCGTTCGTATCCTTCCTCCCATAGAAGCAGGTTTGAGCAAACGTGATTTCCTAGACCAACTCGTTGAAAAAACAGAAAAAGCTTGCGATGAATTGCTTTTATTAGCAGCCCAAGATCCTAGCCCTCCACCCATGCCCCCTTGTGCTGTTAAAAAGCTTGAAAAACTAAATCATCATGAATCAACACAGTGATATATAAAAATAATTTACCACTTTTTATACCGAATTGAGAATATAAAATAGGGAATATCTCTTTTCCTTTTTAGTAATAAAACCTCAAAAAAGTTTGTTTACAGCTGACAACAGAGAACAGCATGTATACAAAAAATATTTAAAAAAGAAATGAATTTACCTCTTATGAATGTTTTCAAATACACAAACAGTTGAAATATTGAAAGTTTGCAAATAGAGCACGATACCAATTTATACCTTTATAAACATAAAAAATGGTGGTGCCCTCATAGACTTTTGTTATACTATTTTCAGGAAGTAATAAAAGATAAAACTGGGGGAAGTAAAATATTTCTCTAAAAAATGTATATATAAGCAACATACTGGCATGTTGTTCTTTAAGAAAAGAATAATAAACAAAAAGTAAAATACTACATAATATCTATTATGGAAAAGATATTGCTGTAGAGATTTTTGCAATCAGCAAAGTTGTATTCAAGGGGGGGAAGTAAAAATAATCTTGATTTCATCACAAAATAAAAACCAAGACAGTATTAATTGTATTAACTATCTGCTCTCTACATCATAGACTTAAAAGTTTTGTGTCCTAAATGAGAACAGTTATTACTCACTAATCAGAATGAATTGAATTTAAACTTAATGCAACGACTCTTTATTTATCTATTTTTATCTTTTATTTTGAGTTTTAAAAGCACTCTTGCTTTGACACAACCTTTTATCTCTGTTGATGTTACAACTAAACGTATTTTAGAGCACAATCAAGCTTTTGAGCGTTGGTACCCAGCATCTTTAACAAAATTAATGACTGCTTATGTCATTTTCCGCGCCATGAGCCAAGGAGAAATTTCACCCAACAAACACATCACCATTAGCGAATATGCAGCAAAAGCTCCTGCGCACCGATCAGGTTATAGAGCCGGTTCTGTCCTTACACTTGATACAGCACTCAGTATTACTTTGGTAACTTCCACCAATGATCTAGCCATTGCTATGAGTGAAGCAGTTGCTGGTTCACAAGAAGCGTTTGTAAAAAAAATGAATGCTGAAGCTCAACGTTTAAGAATGTTTGGAACCCATTTTGCCAATGCAAGTGGATTACCAGACTTACAAAATTACTCTACAGCACGCGATATTGCTCTTTTAGCTATTCAGATTCGTCGTGAATTTCCTCAATATGCTCATTATTTTTCTATTCCTGCTATTGATTTTGGTAACAAACGAAAAATCCAGCCCAATTCAAACAATCTCATTGGTCGTTTTAATGGAATAGATGGCATGAAAACAGGCTTTATCTGTGCCTCTGGCTTTAATCTTGTCGCCTCTGCAACCCGCAATAAACGCACAATTATTGCTGTTATTTTAGGAGCTAACAATATAAGTGAAAGAGAAGAAAAAGCCGCCCAATTGCTTGAAACAGGGTTTTCACGTAAAGGTATGCCCCAATTAACACTGGCAACACTCAAACCCTATGGTACCAAGATGACACAAGTAAGTGATATGAGACAACAAATGTGCACTCCTGAAGCCATAAAAATTCATGCGAACTCTTATGATGATCAAGGAAAAATTATCCTCACCTCTCCTTTTATCACTGCTTCACCCTCTTTCGTACTTCCCTTACAAGTACGGCTCATTAGTGCACCACAGGAACCCAAAATCATAGTAAAACCACTAAAAAAACTTTATATTCCGCATAAAAAACCAACAAATAGCTCTATAAAAAAGGCAACAAATAGCAGTCGATGAGAAATATGAAAATAAAGCGCATTCCACTCACACTTATTACCGGCTTTTTAGGCTCTGGCAAAACAACTTTGCTTAACCGTATGCTGCGCGATCCTCTTTTGGCTGAGTCTGCTGTTATCATCAATGAGTTCGGCGAAATAAGTATTGACCATCTTTTGGTTGAAAAAACAACAGAAGGAATTATCGAACTTGCAAATGGTTGCTTATGCTGCAATTTGCGCAGTGATCTTATTGATACATTGACTGATTTAATAAATCGCATTCAAAAGGGCGATCTCAAACAACTCAATCACATTATCATTGAAACAACAGGGATGGCTGATCCAGCCCCTATTTTACAAGCTCTTTTAAGCCACCCACTTCTAACTCAAACAGTGTCTATCCACGCTGTTCTTGCCACATTTGATACATTAAATACGCTTTCCATACTCGAATGCTATCCTGAAATACACAAACAACTAGTACTTGCTGACAAAATTCTCCTCACAAAAACAGACCTTATTGATCCTAAAACGCTTTCAAACACACTCTCTAATACACTCAAAACAATAAACCCTACAGCGCAAATTATAGATCTTCACTCTGAGAATTGCTGTTCAAATGCATTAATAAGTAAAACATTATGGGATAAAAAAGAAGAAAACACACACCTTAAACAGTGGGGCGCTTTTGTTCCCCATGAGCATGCTCACAACTGGAGCATTCGTACTTTTTCATTAGACTGTGAAGAACCTATGGATTACGCTACGCTTGATGCTTTTCTTGACCTTTTAAAAAATCTTTATGGCGCAAAATTGTTACGTATTAAAGCAATTATCGCATTGCATGATAACCCGCACCGTCCTCTTGTACTACATGGTGTACAAACGTTTTTTCATCCCCCAAAAAGACTTCCAGCATGGCCGAAAGGAATCACACAAACGCGCTTCATTATCATTGCCGATGGTGTTGAAAAAGAAGAGATACAAAAACTCTTCAATGCTTTTTTTAACAAACCAGCAATAGATACAGCAGACAAAACTGCTATATTGAACAATCCCCTGATTATTCCAGGGATAAAATTCTAATTTTTCCTTCAATTTTCAAGGAAGAAAAATCTTTTATGAACAACATTTCTGTCTTTCGAACAGATCTTTATAACTTTTCACCACAAACGTTCATATACTATTTTAGCTTCTCATTACCGGCGAGGATTCTTACCTCCATCAAGTCTATAATCAGACTAATTAAGTTCTACCCGTTAACCACCATGTGACTCATTTCAGAGTCTCACTCAGCAAACATACCCTGCATATTTCATTTAACTACACATTTTGATATTTGGTTGATGCCAAAAAGAACATCAGACAGAAATGACATAGTATTTTCCAATATGTGCAAACGCACCTTCCATTGCCTTACTGAAAGACAACAATTAAAGACCTCATAAATAAAAGGCACAAAATACTCTAAAGAATTAGAGAGTACTCTACTTTTACGATAAAATGGTATTCATGGCATCAGAGCACGTGAAAACTTACCAAGGCCCTTATTGAAAACGTAACGTTTTTCATAAACATCAACTGTTGGAGGCACACGATTTTCTTCAAAAAAATCATAACCTTCCTTAAGCATAACCCAAAATTGATAATGAGGATCAGAGCGATGGTGCTCCATATTCGCATCAGTCATGCGGAAAGGAAAAGCCTGTAACTGAAATTCTTTCTGTCCACCTCTAAAAGCATCCCGTGCAAAAGCATAAATCTGTGCCATATTTTTGTCACTCATAGAATAACAGCCAGCGGAAAAGCAAGAACCATGTACCATAAGATTACTTCCTGTTCGACCATTGGCTCGATCATAAAAGTTAGGAAATCCTATATTAAAAGAAAGGTAATATTTTGAATAAGGATTCATTTGGTTTGCACGAATGGTATAAAAGCCTTCTGGTGTTTGAAGATCCCCCTCCTTATATTTAGGTCCAAGCTGGCCAGACCATTTGCAAATGCCGTAACGCGCTACCAACACAAAAGGCCCTGAACGGGACTGTTTCCAAATTTCAGCAATATTTTCTTGCTTAAAAAAGCGCATCATAATCGGCGCATATGGATCAATATTATAGTAGACCATTCTATTTTTGATTTCTTGAGGAAGTGGCTGCTCAACTTTAGCCCGGACAGAAGCTGGCAATCTTCCCTCACATGCTGTTAATATTCCCACTGCAAACAAAACACACGCTGTAAGAAACCTGTTGAATATCATCGAATAAAACTCCAATCGCCCCCTACAAAAAGTGAATTATGCTAAAGATCTACCAATTTGAAGATATTTTTCCCAACGATCTCGTTTAAGAGCTTCACCATCTTTTCCAGCCATAGTTTTTAAAGCCTCTGAAATAACATTACCTGCTTTATCAATCACAATTTCTTTACCTCGATGTGCTCCTCCTAAAGGCTCAGGGATAATGCCATCAATAATCTTTAACCGATATAAATCCTGAGCAGTGATGCGCATATTCATTGCGGCATCTTTTGCACGGGTTGGATCACGCCATAAAATAGAAGCCGCTCCTTCAGGAGAAATAACAGAATAAATCGCATGTTCTAACATATACACTTTGTTAGCCGCTGCAATTGCTATCGCTCCCCCTGATCCGCCTTCTCCAATAACAACCGAAACCACAGGAACTTTTAAGCGCAAAGTCGCTGCCGTTGATTGAGCAATTGCTTCTGCTTGACCACGTTCTTCAGCGCTCACACCAGGATAAGCACCTGCGGTATCAACAAAAGTAAGGAGTGGCAAACCGAAACGATCAGCCATTTCCATAATACGTACAGCTTTGCGATAACCTTCTGGACGCGCAGAACCAAAATTATAGCGCAAACGTGTTTGCGTATCATGACCTTTTTCTTGACCTATATATGCAACGGCTTCTCCTTGAAAACGTGCAAATCCGGCTTGAATAGCCTCATCTTCAGCAAACTTGCGATCTCCTGCTAAAGGTGTAACATCACTGAGCAAACGTGCAGCATAGTCCATAAAATGGGGACGATCAGGATGGCGAGCCACTTGTGTTTTTTGCCACGGCGATAACTTTTTATAAATATCATGCAATGCCGTTTGAGAACGTTTTTCAAGACGTGCAATCTCGTCTCTCATATCAAGACTGCCTTCCTCTTGAGAAATCTGTTTTAATTCAAGAATTTTCCCATCGAGATCAGCAACTGGTTTTTCAAAATCAAGATAATTATACATTGTACCTAACTTATTTTGTGTTATTTATACGCTTATATACTGTTTTATAAAGCATTTTTAAAAAACATCTCCTTTTTCTTTACTGAGCCTTCTGCTCATCGGCAAGTGGATGATGCTCATGAACTAAACGATAAAGGCCTGCTTCCAACACATGGGTATAAATCTGGGTGGTGGCAATATCAGAGTGACCTAACAAATGTTGAACGGCACGCAAATCAGCCCCGTGTTGCAAGAGATGACTCGCAAAAGCATGACGCAAGACATGTGGAGAAAAACTTTTACTTTTTATTCCTGCCCTTGTGGCAAGACTTTTCAACTCCCGTGCAACAAGTTGTCGAGCGATATACCCTGTCTCTGAATGTGCAGGAAAAAGATAAGGGCTTGCTGCATTTTTTCTTTGATCGCGCAAGTCCAACCACTGCGAAAGAACTTGGCATGCTTTTTTTGATAAAAGTACCACTCGTTCTTTCTTACCCTTACCGCGAACCAAAATACTATATCCTTTTCCTCGGACAACCTGTACTGGAAGACTCACCAACTCACTAATACGTAGCCCTGTTGCATAAAGCATTTCAGCTAATAGCTGAAGACGCAATGCACGAAAATGATCTTTTGACCCATAATCTGTTTGGTTCACTTCTAACTGTGCTAAATCAAGCAATTTTATCACCGCATCTTCACCGATAATTTTTGGCAAAGGACGTCCTTGACGCGGTGCATCAATATCATGAGAAGGATCATCCACCCTCAATCCTTCCGCATAAAGAAATTGATAAAATTGACGTAAAGTCGATAAACGACGCGCCTGTGAAGATGCTTTAAAACCAAGAGTATGCATAAGTGACAAAAGGCCAATTAAATCTTCTTTTTGTGCTGAAAAAAGTGAAACAAAGCGCAAAGACAATGCCTCTTGTGCCCACTGCAAATCACGTCGATAAGCCTCAAGCGTGTGAGCAGCAGCGCCTCGCTCAGCACTCATCATCTCAAGAAAACGATCTATCACAATATCACTTTTCATTGATTTACTTTCGAAGAAAGGCTCAATGAATCCAAAGGGACATCGATATACATATCCACGGTTACTGGTTTAACAAAAATCACAAGAGCGATCATTATACAGAAAAGGATAACAAATGAAATGAAAAGAATCATTAAAAACCTAGTTAATGTTGGCATAAGACAATAAACTCTCCCCCGATACTCAATTTTTTATTATGCTTTATAAAGATTAACAGGAATTGACTTTAAAACAGATAAATGCCGAAATAAGCTATGAAAAATAATCAACCTAAACATATTCCGATGACACAGATAAAAAATCAACTTTTATCATCTCTTAATAAACGCGCACTTGTATTTATTGGTCTGATGGGTGCAGGTAAATCGGTAATCGGAAAACGCGTCGCCACTATGCTCCATTTGCCGTTTTATGATTCTGACGAGGAAATTGAAAAAGCTTCAAAAATGACCATCATGGAACTCTTTAAAATTTATGGTGAACCCGAATTTCGCGCTCTTGAACAGCGTGTTATTCTGAACCTTATAAAAAAAAGTCCTCTTGTTTTAGCAACAGGAGGCGGTGCTTATATAAATCAAGACATCCGAAAAACTATTGACCAAAATGGTATATCTATCTGGCTCAAAGCCGATCTTGATATCCTCATGCAACGTGTTTCAAAGCGCAAAACGCGACCACTCCTTCAAACAGCAAACCCTCAAGAAATCATGCAAAAACTCATGGAACAGCGTTATCCTATCTATGCAAAAGCAAACTTAACAATTAACAGTCACAAAGAAAGCCGCCATACCGTAGCAAAAAATGTCATACGGTCTGTACAGTATTACCTGAAGACAGAAAATAACGATAGGAATAACAAGCATGCAAACCAAGACCGTTACAGTTAAACTAAACAAGCACTGTTATGATATCATCATTGGCCCAAATCTTATTACACAAGCTGCTTTGCAAATTAAACATTCTCTTCACCAAAAAGAGTATCATGAGATGCGTTTGGCAATTGTTACAGATACAAATGTTGCATCCCTCCATTTAGATAGATTGCAAACAGAATTTGAAAAAAATAAAATCCATACTGTTCCAATTATTGTCGAAGCAGGGGAACAATCAAAATCATTTCCCATTCTACAAACTGTTATCGATAAAATTCTTTCTGCACGTTTAGAGAGAGGTAATTGCGTTATTGCTTTTGGTGGTGGCGTAATTGGCGACCTAGGAGGATTTGCCGCAAGCGTTATACGGCGTGGCATGAATTTCATTCAAATGCCCACAACACTGCTTGCACAAATTGACTCCTCTGTTGGTGGAAAAACGGGCATCAACAGCAAATATGGTAAAAATCTTATTGGTACTTTTTATCAACCACGCTGCGTTATTGCTGATACTGGTATCCTTGATACACTGCCACCACGCGAATTTCGTGCCGGCTATGCAGAAATGGTAAAATATGGTCTCATTAACCAGCCTGATTTCTTTGAGTGGCTTGAAAAAAACGGGCAAAAAATCTTTTCCAATGGCTCAACACGAACGGAAGCTATTGTTCGCTCATGCCAATTTAAAGCCGGCATCGTAGCACGCGATGAATATGAAACAGGAGAACGTGCACTTTTAAATCTTGGTCATACATTTGGGCATATGCTTGAAACAGCAACTACTTATGATTCAAACCGTTTAATCCACGGTGAAGCCGTAGCAATTGGGATAATTCTAGCGCATCAATTCTCCGCTCAACTAAATTTAACAGATCCTGCACTCACACACCGTATAGAAGCACATTTCAAAGCCGTGGGTCTTCCTACACAACTAAAAGATATCCCAGGCCAACTACCAAACGCTGAAATGCTAATGGCTTTCATTGCCCAAGATAAAAAAGTTTCGCAAAACAACCTAACGTTCATCTTAACACGTGGACTTGGACAATCATTTATTGCAAAAAATGTTTCACCAGACGCAGTTTTAATCTTTTTGGAACAAAAATTAGCGGAAATTCGTTAATTCATATTGAATATAATTGATTCGTTTTTATACTTCCATTAAAGGAGTAAGTATGATGATGTCTGCGTAGCTCAGTAGGATAGAGCACAGGATTCCTAAAAATTGGGCGCCTTAAGGAGAAATCCTCAAAGTGGATCTGCTCAAATTCGGGGAAAGCTTCATAGGAAACTATATGCCAATCCCGAGCCAAGCCTCTCTTTAAATAGGAGGAAGGTGTAGAGACTGAACGGGCAGCACCTAAAGAGCACGAGCTTCAAGGTGAAGAGACAGTCCAGACCACGAACAGTCTATAAAACTGGCGGTGAAAATCGAAGTGGTATGAATCCTGGGGTCGCAGGTTCGAATCCTGCCGTAGACGCCATCGCATAAGTAAAATTATTTTTCTGCACAATATATAGGGAAGCATTATGAAAAAAACTCTACATATTTTAGGATTTTTAGCCGCTTCAAGTCTATCACTCTTTAGCTCAAGCAATGCTTTAGCTGGTTCTTTAATCCTTGAAGTACCAAACAACCCAGAACCACAAACACGAACTATTGTCTATCAATGCGATACCGGAATGAGCAAAGAGCGAGTTGAAGCAATCTACCTAACAGCTAATAATATTTCGTTGGTTGATTTCAAATGGAAAGGCGATCGCGTAATTGCTGCAAATATCATAGCCAACTCGGGAGTAAAATATGCAGGAGCCCAGTATATCTGGTGGGAAAAGAACAATGGGGTGACTCTTTACGATCTTATTAATGATCCAGAAGAGAAAAAGCCTATTCTTTGTAAAGATGAAAAAATGTTATTATTCTAAAGAACAAAGGAAATATTATGAAACAAACTTCTTTTACTCTGCGATTTTTCGCAATTTTAAGTTTATTATTCTTTGGTTCAGTCAGTGCTTTTGCGAATTCTTTAATCATTGAGGTGCCAGATGATCCAGTACCAACAACGGAAACTGTTGTCTACCAATGTGATATGGGAACAAGTAAAGAGCCTTTTGAAGCAACCTATCACAATGCAAACAATATCTCGCTTGTTGATTTAAAATGGAAAGGGAATCGTATCATTGGTTCCAATGTTATTGCCGCTTCTGGAGCAAAGTATGTAGGAGGGCCATATATTTGGTGGACACAAAGAAACGAAGCCATATTTTATGATCTCATAAATGATCCAAAAGAGGAAAAACCAATCAGCTGTGTAGAAAAAAAAGACGCGCAATAAAATAAAGACCATTGCATGTCAAGAATCGCGCTGGCTCTTATCGCATGATATTGTTTCTGATGTAGAAGTATGTTTTTGCGTTTGTTGCGATAGAAGAGTCAGCGGTATTTCTGGTTTGTTTTCTGAATGGTGTCGATAAGCTGCCGCTTGTGATATCAGTATGGAAGCTATGGGTATTGTTACGAGCAAGAAAAGCATTAACAATATTTCATGAAACACAAAATGATGGTCTACAAACGTGGAATAAAGAAACGAAGCAATGAGAATACTTCCAGCACCCCAACTTGTACTAAGTGAAAGCATATGTAAGCGTTTATAAAAATTGGAAAGACGTACTAACCCTATCGTTCCAATTAATGTGAGACCGGATCCCAATATCAAAAAAACTGTGACAGCAATAGCAACCACAAGCGATACATCATCATTCATTCAATAATTTCTCCGCGCATTAAAAACTTTGCCAAAGCAATACTTGAGACAGGACCTAACAACCCAATAATGAGAGCTGCGACAAAATAAATGGTTGTTCCTGAACGAATATCAAATGTAAGGAATAGCAGAATAGTTATTATATAAAGGGCATCTAAGCCTACAATTCGATCTTGCGCCCGTGGACCACGAATCAATCGAAACAACGCGAGAATCATTGCCAAACTCAAAAAAAACTGCGAAAGAGAAATTCCCCAATAAAGGATTATCATACTCATGAGAAGATCTCCAAAAGCAATTGCTCATACCGTTGTCTAATAAACTGTTGATAATTATATCCATCTTTAAAATTTAAAATATGAAGCAAAATTTCACTATTTTTTCTATTATAGGCAATCCAAACAGTCCCTGGAGTAACAGAGAAGATACATGCTAAAACAGCCAAAGCTGTACGACTCTCAAGCAAAAGAGGCATCACAATAAACCTAGACTGCTGCTTTTGAGATCTTTTTGTTAAAACAAAGCAAGCTACCGCAATATTTGAAATTATAGAATCGATTAACACGCGAAAAATCAGACAAAAAATTGCATGCCAACTTTTAATAGTGATCTTTTCCGGTTCAAGAAACCGCATTATCCAACCACTAAACAAAGCGATTATAATCCCTAAAAGCAATTGGCCTAAACTAAAACCATTTAAGGTCAACCACATAAAAACAATTGCCATACTAAAAAAGGGAAAAGGACAAAAATAATTCATTTCTTAATCTTTCGCTTTTCAAGAGAAAAATCATCTAAAACGCTTCCAATATAGTTTTGAGGATTATACAAAACTTTAGCTGTTTCAGACATATAATGGCTCACGGGACCAGCCATAATTGTTATAAGAAAGCACAGAGCAAGGAGGGTGGCAATAGGTGCAAATTCAATCACCAACACACGCGGAATTCTCTCTTCAAGAGAAGCCCAAAAAGTTCGAATACCCATTCGTGTCAAAGCAATTAAAGCAGCAAAACCAGATAAGATGACAAAAATAATAAAAAGCCAATCCTGATACACCGGTAGAGAATCAGACAAATTTTCCTTACTGTGGTTTAAGACCGCCATAAACATCATAAATTTAGCAACAAAACCGGAAAAAGGTGGCAAACCAATAATTAAAAGAGCACCGACACCAAAACAAGCGCCAAGAATTGCCAAAGTTACCGGTAAATATGTACCCACTTCATCTTCTTCTTCCTCTTCATCATCCCCATACACTTCCATTGTCACAGTCAAAACATTAGCAGCAACACCTTGACAACGTTCAACCAGTTCCACCAAAAGAAAAAAAGCGCCAAGTGCTAAAGTTGAAGAAACAATATAAAAGAGTGCGCCTGCTATCAGTGCTGTATGACCAATCCCTATTGCTGCTAACAACGTACCAGAAGAAACAAGTACACTATAAGCTGCCACACGTACTAAAACTTGGCTAGCCAAAATCCCGATAAAACCAAAAGCCATAGTAGCCAGTCCACCATAGAACAAAACCATATGACCAAAATGGCTAAAATACCCATTCTCAGGACCAAACCATAGCAATGTCAAACGCAGAATAATATAAATGCCCACTTTGCTCAAAAGTGCAAAAACAGCTCCAACGGGTGCTACTGCAGTACTATATGTCGGCATCAACCAAAAATTAAGTGGCCACATACCTGCTTTGAGTAAAAATGCGATACCCAAAAACGCAGCACCTATTTCAAACAAAACAATATCCGTCGAGGCTATATGCTTTATTTTTACGGCCAAATCAGCCATATTAAGAGTACCAATAACTCCGTAAATGAGTGCTGAACCAACCAAAAAAAATAATGAAGCAATAAGATTAACCACGACATAATGCAACCCTGCACGCACACGCAATTGGCAAGAACCATGTAATGCAAGCCCGTAAGAAGCCGTTAACATCACTTCAAAAAACACAAATAAATTGAACAAATCACCAGTTAAAAAAGCACCGTTTATCCCAACCATGAAAAATTGCATAAATGATTGAAAATGAGGACCAACTTTGTACCAATGCGCCTGTGCAAAAACCAACGCGGCAGCCATCAACAAACTTGAAAGTAAAAGCATCATAGCACTTAAACGATCAAGAACTAACACAATTCCGAAGGGAGAAGGCCAATTACCAAGTCGATAAATATCCGAAGCCGGTGCAAATTCAAGAGCACGCAGAATCAATAAAACAGTAATAACAACCAACAGTCCCGCAGAAGAAAGACTGATGAATGATTTAAGTTTTGCACGACGTTCATCATAAAAAAGAAGGAGTGCTCCAGTGATTAACGGCAAAAGAATAGGCAAAATAAGAAGATGATGCACACAGGCTTCCATTACTACACCTCACGCCCATCAACGTGATCTGAATCTGTTAATCCTCGTGAAACCAGAAGGATAACCAAAAATAAAGCTGTCGTTGCAAAACCAATCACAATTGCTGTTAAAACCAAAGCTTGTGGAAGAGGATCCACGTAATTCTCTGGATTGATCACTGTAGAGGAGTCAACAATCGGTGCAGCATTGCTACGCGGTCTGCCCATTGAAAACATAAAAAGATTGACACCATAGGAGAGTAAAGACAAACCAAGAATAACTTGAAAAGTTCGTGGACGTAAAATAAGCCAAATACCTGATCCAACAAGAACACCGATACCTAAAGAAAGAACAATTTCCATTAATTTTCCTTCTCTTTCAAAAAAGGTTTCTTACCGATTCGATAACTACGAATTGACTGGTGTGCCAGTGCAATTAAAATGAGTACAGTTGCTCCCAACACAACAGAAAATACACCAAAATCAAATAAAAAAGCAGATGCCACAGGAATCTTACCTACCAACGGAAGATGAGTATATTGAAAAAAGGAAGTTAAAAAAGGGTACTCAAAAAACCAGGCTCCTATTCCCGTTACAACTGATAACAACAAGCCAAAACCCATCCAACGTAAAGGCAAAACCCTCAAATGGCTTTCCACCCAACGAATATCACGTGCAAGATATTGCAAAATAAAACCTATCGCTAAAGTCACACCACCCACGAATCCGCCTCCTGGAAGGTCATGCCCTCGTATAAATAAATAAATCGAAAAAGCGACAATAACCGAAAAAAGCCACCCCATAACGACAGCAGGAACAGCGAGGTAGTTCAAGATTGTATCTCCCACATTCCGATCAGGCTGTACTGTATCAAAAGCTTTTTGAATACGCTGTTGAAAAGGAGCATCAATACTTTCAGGAGCAGGACGAAACCGTCGTAAAAGAGCAAAAACCGTAAGCGAAACAACACCCAAAACGACGATTTCTCCCATAGTATCAAAACCACGGAAATCAACCAATAACACATTTACAACATTACGGCCACCAGCACCACTGTAAGCATTTTTCAGAAAAAAATCGGAAATTGTCGGCCCCTGAGGACGCGTCATTATCGCAAAGGAAAGCCATGCCACACCAACACCTCCAACAAAGGCCAGAACGAAATCACGTACACGACGCAAATGCACAAAAAAACGAACAGGCATTGGAGCAGGATTGTACAAACGCTTAGGCAACCATCGCAAACCAAGCAATAATAAGACAACTGTCACCACTTCAACAACCAATTGTGTAATTGCTAAATCAGGTGCAGAGAGCCATAAAAAAGTTGCACAAGTCATAAGTCCTGCTCCGCTTAAGAGCATGAGTGATGCAAGGCGGTGAAATTTTGCTTGCCAAGCAACTAAAAGCGCACACAATCCGCCGACCACCCAGAGAGCAAGAAAAGGAATATCAAGCGGAAAAAGCGGTAAAGAACCTTTTGAAATAAAACCATCATACCAAAGCAAAAGACCAACAAATACAAAGCACAGCAAAAAAATCCAATGCAATTGCGTTTGCAAACGACGTGTTGATAAAGCAGATTCCACAGCCCGTGCCCATTTCCAAGAAATAATCACAAGAATGCGGTCAAAAATACGCGGCCCTTTAAAACGACGAAAAAAAGGAGGACCATCATCACAGGATAGAAAATAACGATACCCGATGTTATATAGCAATCCCCCTCCTAATAAAGCCACCAAACTCATTATCAAGGGCGTAGTAAAACCATGCCAAACAGCTAAACTATAAGGGATTGTCATCGGCCCTAAAACAGAGACAACTGCATTATCCAAAATAGGTCCTATTGTTAAATTGGGGAAAATACCAACTGCCAAACAAATAAATACCAAAAGTTCTATTGGTAAACGCATAAAGTGTGGGGGTTCATGAGGTATTTTTGGTAAATGAACAGGTTTTTCCCCTAAAAAAACACCATGAATAAAGCGTATAGAGTAGGTCACACTAAACAGGCTCGCCAGCGTTGCCACATACGGTGCAATCCAATCGAGCCATGATTCCATATGCATTTCAACTGCTTCAGCAAAAAACATCTCTTTCGATAAAAAACCATTTAACAAAGGAACCCCAGCCATCGCAGCACTCGCGACTAAAGCGAGAGTCGCTGTAACAGGCATAGAACGATAAAGGCCTGTCAACTTACGCATATCACGTGTTCCCGTCTCGTGATCAATAATGCCAGCAGCCATAAATAAAGAAGCTTTAAAAGTAGCATGATTAGCTATATGAAAGATCGCTGCAACACAAGCAAGTGAGCTACCAAGACTTAAAAGCGTAGTAATTAACCCGAGATGACTAATCGTTGAATAAGCGAGCAACCCTTTTAAATCTTGCTGAAACATAGAAAAATAAGCACCAAGCAGAAGTGTTGAGAGTCCTGAAAAACCAACCAGCCAAAACCAAGATTCTGTCCCAGACAGGACAGGCCATAAACGAATAAGCAGAAACAATCCTGCTTTCACCATTGTTGCTGAATGCAAATAAGCCGATACAGGTGTTGGGGCAGCCATTGCACCAGGTAACCAAAAATGAAAAGGAAACTGTGCACTTTTTGTCAATCCTCCCAGTAAAATACAAATGAGTATAGGATTATAAAGAGGACTTGAACAGATCACATCTCTGGACTGCAACACCTTATCTAAATCAAAACTACCAACAACGTAGCCAATTAATAAAACCCCAATAAAGAGAGCAAAACCACCAAAACCTGTGATCGTTAAAGCCATACGCGCGCCCTCACGCGCACTTGCATTATGGTACCAATAACCAATCAACAGAAAAGAAAAAATGCTTGTGAGTTCCCAGAAAATAACCAAAAAGATGAGATTGCCAGATAAGACTATTCCTGTCATCGATCCCATAAAGGCCAGAAAAAAAGAAAAAAACCGTGGTACAGAATCTGCCGGATCCATATAATAACGTGCATAGACAACAACAAGCAGTCCAATGCCTGTAATGAGCAAACAAAAAAGCCATGTGAGACCATCCATACGGAGGATCAAATCAACACCCCATTCTGGAAGCCAAGGAATATCTAAACGCACCACGCAGTTTCCACGAACTGCTGGATAAAGTATTATTGTAAAAAGAAGAGTAAAAAGTGCAATAATCCCAGCAAACCACGCTTCATTATTTTTTGCTGTCGAACGAAAGAAACCAATAACAGTGCTTCCCCCAAAGGGAAGCAAAACGAGCAATATCAACACTGCTTCCCGTATTGTCATTCTTTAAGCTCCATATTGCTCTTAAATATTTTATTATCAACAAAATAAAAATTTATATTTCCACCCCCTATTTTTGCACTTAACGATAATAAGATTTAACAAAACTTAAAAGTATTCAAAATTTTCAAAAAACAACTGTTGCGAGAAAAAACTCCGCAGCTTACAAATTACCTCTTTATTTTAAGGACGATAACGAATACGACAAGGTTTGATAGAAATTTTTCTACATTTTGCCCTTAAAAAAAGCGTGAAAGACACTGCTTACGAGATCCATGAAAAGGCTGATAGCTATTATCCTCTTTGTTATAGGAACGATAACGTGCGCGACAAGATTCAACGTGTTTTTTAAGCATCCATGGCTCCTTTTTTTCTAAAGAAGAAATTAAAATTGCTTTTTTCGTATCTGGTACAACTTTTAATGACGCACGTTTTTTGTCTGGATGTGATGATGTAAAAAAGGCGGCTTCAGGATACCACCAATTATCTCTATACTTACGATAACCTCGCCGATAATGATGATAACCCTTAAAACCATTCAGTTCTCTACGTCCTGTAAAAATCAAAGGCACCGAATGCTCGTCGACAAAAGCCTGAGAAATCTCTTTGGCTTCAACATCACTCTTATTTTGTGCCAAATTAACAATATTAGTTGTTATAATGAAAAAACTGCCAATGAAAACAAGAGCTAAAACATAACATAATTTTTTTTTCATAAACATAATGCAAATCTCAAAATACAAAAACAAAACGCAGTTACAGAAAACCTTTCTAATGCTAGACAGAAATAAATTCTTTTTCTAAGACTCTTTTTTCTTGAGACATTCTGTTGCTCTCTGTACTAAACGTTGATCTCAAGAATAAGATCCTTCAAAAGAGAATGGATAAAAAATGATAAGAACCCCTTATTATCTTATAGATAAATCTAAGCTCATAAAGAATATGGAAGCTATCGCTCACTTACGTGAAATGTCCGGAGCAAAAATTTTGCTTGCTTTAAAATGTTTTGCTACATGGAGTGTTTTTGATTTAATGGCCGAGTTTATGGATGGAACCACATCATCATCCCTTTATGAATTGCGTTTAGGAAGAGAAAAATTCGGTAAAGAAACTCACGCTTATTCGGTTGCTTGGGCAGATCATGAAATTGAAGAAGCTTGTAGCTACGCAGACAAAATTATTTTTAATTCTATCCAACAACTTCAACGTTTTGCTGACACAACAAAAACCATTCAACGAGGCATAAGGTTAAATCCAGGAATCAGTGCATCTAATTTTGATCTTGCCAATCCCTCCCGCCCTTTTAGCCGCTTAGGAGAAACCAATCAAAGTGCTATCAAAGAAGTTTTACCACTCATCAATGGCTTAATGATCCACAACAATTGCGAAAATGCTGATTTTAATCTTTTTAACCAAATGCTTGGGTCTATGGAAGAAAAATTCGCAGAACTTTTTACTGCAGTTGACTGGATAAGCCTTGGTGGAGGAATTCACTTTACAGCAGAAAATTATCCTCTAGAAACTTTTGCAGAACGCTTAAAAAATTTTTCAAAAACCTATGGTGTTACTGTTTTTCTGGAACCAGGAGAAGCTGCTATAACAAAAAGCACCACACTTGAAGTAACTGTTCTTGATACATTGTATAATGAAAAAAAACTTGCTATCGTCGATAGCTCGACTGAAGCACATATGCTTGATCTTTTAATTTATCGTGAAAGTGCCAAGTTAGAACCAAATCAAGGACCATATGAAATCATGGTCTGCGGAAAATCCTGCCTTGCCGGTGATGTTTTTGGGACATTTCAGTTTCCAAAACCTATTAAAATAGGTGACAGATTGTCTTTTCAGGATGCTGCGGGTTATACAATGGTTAAGAAAAATTGGTTTAATGGCGTTGCAATGCCTGATATTATTATCAAAGAATTTGATGGTACACTAATACTTCAACGCCAATTTACCTATTATGACTATCAAAAAAGCCTTTCATAAAAAATAGCCGTCATACAACAGTATTAAAAAGGAGATCAATTTACAATGAAGAAAAATATTCTCATTATTGGTGCTGGAGGTGTTGCACAAGTTGTTGCGCACAAATGTGCTCAAAACAACAATATTTTCGGTGAAATTCATATTGCTTCACGAACACTTAAAAAATGTGAAGACATCATTGCTTCCATTAAAGAAAAAAACGTAATGAAAGAACAAGGTGGTGTTCTTAAGAGTCATGCGCTCAATGCAATGAATATAGAAGAAACTGTTCAACTCATCCAAAAAACAAAATGCGAAATTGTTATCAATGTTGGATCTGCCTTTCTTAATATGTCTGTCCTTTCAGCTTGTATCAAAACAAAATGTGCTTATATTGATACTGCAATTCACGAAGACCCCTTGAAAATTTGTGAAACCCCTCCCTGGTATGGCAATTATGAATGGCCTCGGCGTCAAGAATGTGAAAAAGCTGGTATAACTGCTATTTTAGGTGCGGGCTTTGACCCAGGTGTTGTGAATGCCTATGCAGCGCTAGCACATGAATGCTATTTTGATAAAATCACCGATATTGATATTATTGATATTAATGCCGGAAACCATGGACGTTGGTTTGCCACAAATTTTGATCCAGAAATTAACTTTCGTGAATTTACAGGACAGGTGTGGTCTTGGCAAAACAAAAAGTGGGTTTCCAATAAAATGTTTGAAATCAGCCATGAATGGGACCTCCCTGTTGTTGGAAAACAAACAGCCTATATGACGGGACATGATGAAATTCATTCATTATCCAAAAATCTTGATGTGGAAAATGTTCGTTTCTGGATGGGATTTAGTGAACATTATATCACTGTTTTTACTGTTTTGAAAAATCTTGGCCTCTTATCTGAACAGCCTGTTAAAACAGCAGAAGGGCAAGAAGTTATCCCTTTGAAAGTCGTAAAAGCTGTCTTACCCGATCCAGCTTCTTTAGCACCAGACTACACAGGAAAAACCTGTATTGGGGATTTTATTAAAGGGGAAAAAGATGGAAAACCAAGAGAAGTTTTTATTTATAATATAGCCGATCACAAACAAGCTTTTAATGAAACTGGTGCACAAGGTATTTCTTATACAGCTGGTGTACCGGCAGCAGCAGCAGCTCTTCTTATTGCCACTGGTGAATGGGATATTAAAACCATGGCTAATGTAGAAGAATTACCACCGCAGCCGTTCCTTAGACACCTTGATAATATGGGACTTCCCACTTGGATGAGAGAACAAAAAGAAGAGAAAAAATTACAGTTTTAAACTCTTGATATATCACTAAAAGAGAGAAAACCGCCCCTAAAAGGGCGGTTTTTCTTAAAACATACAACGTGCAAATAGTAAAAACATCTTTTAAGCTTTTTTAAGAAGCGTTATAGAATTCTAAACGCGGTCTAGATATGAAGTGGTTTAGCAAACGTCGCTAAAGCTGCTTCCCGCACGGCCTCTGATAAAGTAGGATGTGCATGGCAACAACGCCCCAGATCTTCTGATGAACCACCAAATTCCATTAAAACTGCAATTTCATGGATCATTTCTCCCGCACCAAACCCAAGGATATGTCCACCAAAAACTCGATCTGTTTTTTTATCAGCAAGGATTTTAACAAACCCATCATTCCTTTGCATTGCACGTGCGCGACCATTGGCCATGAAAGGAAACTTCCCAACATTATAATCAATACCGGCAGTTTTAAGTTCTTCTTCTGTCTTCCCCACGCTGGCAATTTCCGGCTGTGTATAAACAACACTAGGAATGACATCAAAATTAACATGACCTTTCTGACCAGCCAAAATTTCCGCTACAGCGACACCTTCTTCCTCCGCCTTATGGGCCAACATTGGTCCTTTAACAACATCACCAATAGCATAAATTCCTGGAATATTTGTTTGCCAATGTGCGTCAATGTCAATAAAACCGCGCTCATCCACTTTCACACCAGCTTCTATTAAACCAAGACCTTTCGTATATGGAGAACGTCCAGTAGCAATGAGCACAACATCAGCATCTAAAGTCTCAGCTGCACCACCTTTGACCGCTTCAAAACACACCTGAGCCGCTGAACCAGATTTTGTAATAGCCGTTACCTTTGCACCTGTCTTATATTCAATCCCTTGTTTCTCCATTATTTTTTGGAACTGCCGTGAAACCTCACCATCCATTGATCCTAACACTTTATTAAGATATTCAATAATGGTTACCTTAGCACCCAAACGGCTCCAAACCGAACCAAGCTCTGAACCAATAACACCAGCTCCAACAACAATCATACGCGCTGGTACTTTCTCAAGAGCTAATGCTCCAGTAGAAGAGACAATAATCTTTTCATCAATTTCAACATTGACACCTGGAATACCCGAACTCTCTGAACCTGTAGCAATAATAATATTTTTTGTTTCAATCGTTTGTATACTATTATCACGAGCAACGATTTCAATTTGACCTGCGCCTAAAATTTTGGCTGTACCAAAAAAAGTCTCAACTTTATTCTTTTTCATCAAAAAAGAGATACCACTCGTATTAGCTGTCACAACAGCTTTTTTATGCGCCATCATCTGTTCAAGATTAAGTTTAGATTTGCCAATAGAAATACCAAGTGTCTCAAAGCCATGTTGTGTTTCAGCAAACACTTCTGACGCATGCAACAACGCTTTAGAAGGAATACAACCCACATTAAGACATGTACCACCTAGTGTCATACGCTTTTCAATAATTGCTGTTTTAAGCCCCAATTGTGCCGCCTTTATTGCTGCAACATAACCACCTGGCCCTGCTCCAATCACAACCACATCATAAGACATCCGTTTTTCCTTTCATCCTGAAAATTGTACTTTTACAAATCAAGAACAAGGCGTTCCGGATCTTCTAAACTTTCCTTAACACGCACAAGGAAAGTTACAGCTTCTTGGCCATCTACAATACGATGATCATAAGAAAGTGCTAAATACATCATGGGGCGGATTACAATTTGTCCCCCCACAACCATTGGGCGTTCTTTAATTGCATGCATTCCCAAAATACCAGACTGTGGTGCATTCAAAATCGGCGTTGACATTAACGATCCATAAACCCCCCCATTGGTGATCGTAAAAGTCCCACCTTGCATATCAGAAACTGCTAACTTCCCATCACGCGCAAGACGCCCCAAACGTCCAATCTCTTTTTCAATTTCTGCAAGTGACATTTGGTCTGCATCACGAACAACGGGAACAACAAGCCCTTTATCTGTTCCAACAGCAATTCCTGCATTGACATAGTTCTTGTAAATAACATCTGTTCCATCAATTTCTGCATTAACAGCAGGTAATTCTTTTAAAGCATGACAAACAGCCTTAGTAAAAAACCCCATAAAACCAAGCTTAACACCATGTTTCTTCTCAAAAAGGTCCTTATAACGTTTGCGTAAATCCATCACCGCCGACATATCGACTTCATTAAATGTGGTTAACATTGCCGCTGTATTCTGTGCATCTTTAAGACGACGTGCAATTGTTTGGCGCAGTTTCGTCATACGCACCCGCTCCTCGCGCATTTCCTGAACAGAAGCAGCTGAAGAGTTAGATACAGAAGCAGAGCTGGCTGTAGAGGTCGTGGGGGCAGAGGTTTTTATACCTTGTGTCAGCATATTAAGAACATCTTCTTTGAGAATTTGTTCACGTTTTCCAGAACCTGAAATATCGCTTTTTGCAATATTATTTTCTGCCATTAATTTTGCTGCTGAAGGTGCGGGAGGCATTATATTGCTCGGAGAAGACTGCTTCAATTTAGACGAAGCAGCAGACATAGATTCATCAGAAAACGGCAATGATTTGGAAACACCGGCTGCTCCAGCTTCAACCGCTCCCAAGAGCGCATTCACTTCAACCGTATCACCTTCCTTTGCAATGACTTCAGATAATTTCCCTGCAACAGGCGAAGGAACCTCAACTGTTACTTTATCTGTTTCTAATTCAACTAAGGGCTCATCCATAGCAACAGCTTCGCCAAGTTTTTTAAACCATTTACCAACCGTTGCTTCGGTAACCGATTCGCCCAAAGTAGGAACACGGATTTCAGTATTCATAATATCTTTCCATACATCAGAGTAGTCATAAATTAAGCGCCTAACGCGTCTTCAAGAAACGCAGCAAGCTGTTCAAGATGTTTCACCATCAGCCCAGAGGCCGGAGATGCACTTGCAGGACGCCCTGCATAACGTGCACGTGAATATTGCGCATTAATATGCGTCAAAACCCATTCCAAATAAGGCTCAATAAATGACCAAGCCCCCATATTCTTTGGTTCCTCTTGGCACCAAACAATTTCTGCTTGCAAAAAGCGCGACAACACATCCACCAAAGCTTTTGCAGGAAAAGGATAAAGCTGTTCAACACGAAGCAAATAAACATTATCAATACCCCTTTTTTCACGTTCTTCATAAAGGTCGTAATAAACCTTTCCTGTACAAAGAACGATACGACGAATTTTGTGATCTTTCTGCAATTTAATGACAGAATCGCTGAGACATTCTGCATCATCAAGCAACAAACGGTGAAAACTTGTTTTTGGTCCCATTTCATTGAGAAAAGAAACAGCTCTCTTATGGCGCAAAAGTGATTTTGGTGTCATTAAAATTAATGGTTTACGGAAATCACGTTTAATCTGCCGGCGCAAAATGTGAAAATAATTTGCAGGGGTAGTACAATTAGCAACCTGCATATTATCCTCTGCACAAAGTTGAAGAAAACGTTCCAAACGTGCTGAGGAATGTTCTGGCCCTTGCCCTTCAAAACCATGAGGCAACAAACACACAATACCAGACATACGAAGCCACTTACGTTCAGCAGATGAAATAAATTGGTCAAAAATGACCTGTGCACCATTAGAAAAATCACCAAATTGCGCTTCCCAAAGCGTTAACCCTCGTGGTTTGGCAAGGGAATATCCATATTCGAAACCAAGAACGGCTTCTTCAGAAAGCATAGAATTAACAACCTCATAGAGCGCCTGTCCCTTTTGCAAATTATTTAAAGGGATATAACGTGCTTCATTTTCTTGATCATAAAGAACTGAATGACGTTGTGAAAAAGTTCCGCGTTCAACATCCTCACCGGAAAGACGAACCGGTGCTCCTTCTAAACAAAGCGAACCAAAAGCTAAAGCTTCAGCCGTTGCCCAATCAACACCTTCACCGGTTTCAAAAATTTTAGCACGGTTGTTTAAAAAACGTTGAATAGTTTTATGAACGTGAAAACCTTCTGGAATCTCAACAAGTTTTTCACCAATTTCCTTTAAAGTTTTTAGCTCAACACCCGTTGTTCCACTATATTGTTCATCGGTGCTACTGGAAGCTTTTAGACCAGTCCAACTCCCATCAAGCCAATCAGCCTTATTAGGTTTATAAGAAGCGCTTGCTTCAAACTCAACTTCAAGCTTATCACGCCAGAGTTTTTCTTGCTGTTCAATCTCTTCCGAAGAAACCACTCCTTCTGCTATCAATTGATCACCATAAAGCTGAAGAGTTGTTTTATGACCACGAATAGCCTTATACATAAGCGGCTGTGTAAACGAAGGCTCATCTCCTTCATTATGTCCATAACGGCGATAACAGAACATATCAATCACCACCGGTTTATGGAAAATTTGACGAAATTCTGTCGCTACTTTTGCAATAAAGACAACGGCTTCAGGATCATCACCATTTACATGAAAAATGGGCGCATCGATCATTTTTGCCACATCCGATGGATAAGGTGAAGAACGCGAAAAGCGTGGATCTGTTGTAAAACCAATTTGATTATTGATAATGACATGAAGTGAACCAGCAACGTTGTAACCTTTAAGACCTGAAAGTCCAAAAGTTTCCTGAATCACCCCCTGCCCTGCAAAGGCAGCATCACCATGGATAAGTAATGGCAAGACTTTTGAACGTTCATTCAATGGGAGTTCATCACTGTGCGTCCACCCTACAAGTTGATCTTGTTTAGCACGTGCTTTTCCAATAACAACCGGATCAACAATCTCAAGATGAGAGGGATTGGCCAAAAGCGATAAATGAACTTTTTTACCATCAAATTCAAGATCAGCTGAAGTTCCCAAATGATATTTGACATCACCCGATCCTTCTACATCATCAGGCTTATAAGATCCCCCTTTGAATTCGTGAAAAATAGCCCTATGTGGTTTTGCAAGAACTTGTGAAAGAACGTTTAAACGACCACGATGCGCCATGCCTAAAATAACTTCCTGCACTCCTAAAGCACTACCGCATTTAATAATTTGTTCAAGAGCAGGAATCAGTGCTTCACCACCATCAAGTCCAAAACGCTTTGTTCCTTTATATTTTGTATCTAAAAACTGTTCGAATCCTTCTGCCTCAATAAGCTTGTTAAGTATCGCTTTCTTACCTTTCTGTGTGAAGGCAATGTGTTTATCTGGTCCTTCAATACGTTCCTGAAGCCAAGCTTTTTGAACAGGATCAGAGATATGCATATATTCCACACCGATCGTTGAACAATAGGTACGGTTGAGGATCTCAAGCATTTGTGGAATAGTTGCGTACTCCAACCCTAAAACATTATCAATAAAAATAGGTCGTTCATAATCAGCAGTGGTAAAACCGTAAGCTTCTGGAGAAAGCTCTTTGTAATCCTCAAGCTTTTCTGCCAATTGAAGAGGATCAAGCCGTGCATGAAGATGCCCCCGTGCACGAAAAGCACGAATCATCATGAGCGCATGGACAGAATCACGCGTTGCACGAATAATATCTTGTTCGCTAGAAGTTGTTCCTTTTTGTACAGCACCTTTTACTGCCTTTTCCTTTAATTTATCACTCACATGTTTTTCAAGAACAGACCAATCACCATTGAGAGCAGACACCAACTCACCATCTGCTTTTAATGGCCAATGATCACGTTGCCATGTTGCTCCTTCCGCATTTCTAAGAACATCTTCTTTTTTATCATGAATGTTTTCAAAAAAAGTACGCCACTGTGAATCCACACTGGTGGGATCTTTTTCGTATTCGGCATAAAGCTGATCTATATAATCCGCATTTCCACCATACAGAAATGACGTTTGTGCAAAAAGACTATTTATCTCGTCCTGCCTTGCCATATACCTCTCCGGAACATTTATTCCGTCTCCTTATATCTCTTTTTGTCTTTTCAATGCTTACAAAGCAAATAAAGGTACAAATATTCAAAAAAGTTTTACCTTTTTATACTAAAGTTTTTCCACCTGAATTAAGAAAATATTCTTATTAAATTTTCTTTTAGCCTTTCAAAACCGACATCAAAGTCTTACCTATCTGTGATGGCGAAGGAGACACACGAATTCCGGCAGCTTCCATTGCAGCAATTTTATCTTCTGCTCCACCTTTACCACCAGAAATAACAGCACCAGCATGCCCCATGGTACGTCCTTGAGGAGCTGTACGACCAGCAATAAAACCAACCACCGGTTTTTTACGACCTTTTCTTGCTTCATCTCGGAGAAATTGCGCCGCTTCTTCTTCAGCACAACCACCAATTTCACCAATCATAACAATAGACTGGGTTTCATCATCGGCTAAAAACATCTCCAATACATCAATAAATTCGGTACCCTTAACAGGATCGCCACCAATACCAATAGCTGTTGTCTGTCCCAGATCTTCCTGACTCGTTTGAAAAACAGCTTCATAAGTTAAAGTTCCCGACCGTGAAACAACCCCAACAGAACCTTTTTTAAAAATAGCGCCAGGCATAATACCAATTTTACATTCATTTGGCGTGAGAACCCCAGGACAATTAGGACCAATGAGACGTGATTCTGATTTTTCTAATCTCGCCTTTACTTTAACCATATCCGTAACAGGAATACCTTCCGTAATACAGATAATCAAAGGAATCTCTGCATCAATAGCTTCTATAACAGCTGCCGCTGCCCCCGCAGGAGGAACATAAATAACCGAAGCATCCGCACCTGTCTTTTCCTTTCCTTCTGCAACACTGGCAAAAATAGGAAGAGTTTCACCTTTTGAGCCTTCCCATGTCTCACCGCCCTTTTTAGGATTAACGCCACCAACCATTTGCGTGCTATGATAAGCAAGTGCTTGTTCTGTATGAAAAGTTCCTGTTTTTCCTGTAAGCCCTTGAACCAGAACTTTTGTATCTTTATTCACAAGAATTGACATTACTTAAGCCCCCTTCACGGCTGCAACAATTTTTTGAGCAGCATCATCTAAATCATCAGCAGCAATAACATTCAAACCACTATCACTGATAATCGCTTTACCTTGCTCAACATTCGTACCCTCAAGACGAACAACCAAAGGAACATTCAAACCAACTTCTCGAACAGCAGCAACCACACCCTCAGCGATAACATCACAACGCATAATACCACCAAAAATATTGACCAAAATGCCTTTAACACTCGGATCAGCAGTGATAATTTTAAAAGCAGCAGTTACCTTCTCTTTTGAAGCTCCACCACCCACATCAAGGAAATTTGCTGGCTCAGCCCCATAAAGCTTAATGATATCCATTGTTGCCATAGCAAGACCTGCACCATTGACCATGCAACCAATTGTGCCATCAAGAGCAACATAAGCAAGATCATGCTTTGATGCCTCTATCTCTTTTGGATCCTCTTCTGAAGTATCACGCAGTTCTAAAATGTCTGGATGACGGAATATAGCATTATTATCAAAAGAAACTTTTGCATCAAGAACACGCAAATGGCCATTTTTCATCACAATAAGCGGATTGATTTCAAGAAGGCTCATGTCTTTTTCACAAAACGCCTTATAGAGAATTGGAAAAAGCGTTTCACCATCTTTTCGTGTACTATCATGCAATTCCAATGCATCACAAAGCCTTGCACAATCGGCAGAGGTAACGCCCTGTACAGCATCAATGGGTAGAGTTAATATTTTTTCCGGTGTTTCTTCAGCAACCGTTTCAATATCCATTCCCCCTTCTGTTGAAACAACGAAAGCTACCCGACCAACACTACGATCAACCAAAAGTGAAAGATAAAGTTCTCGCTCGATATCAGCACCGTCCTCAATATAAAGACGATTAACCTGCTTGCCTTCCGGACCAGTTTGTTTGGTTACCAAAGTTTTACCAAGCATTTCTTGGACATTTGCAACAACTTCTTCAACGGATTTTGCAAGCCGAACACCACCTTTTGCATCAGGACCAAGTTCTTTAAACTTCCCCTTACCACGACCACCAGCGTGTATCTGACTTTTAACCACATAGAGTGGACCAGGCAATTTTTTTGCCCATTTTTCAGCTTGCTCTACAGAATAAACAGCAACACCATTTGCAACAGGTGCTCCATATTCATGAAGCAGCCGTTTGGCCTGATACTCATGGATATTCATGCATTTGTCCTTTTCTTTTAGGGATCACTTTCTTAATCCTCAAATCCTAATATTTTAAATACTCTATTTTAATAAACAAAATCCTTACTCAATTTATTTGAGACCAGGCACAAGCGCGATACAAGCTTCGCAAAGCTTCTTAACCGCATTCACTGAATGCTCAAAAGCATCTTTTTCCTCTTTATCAAGATCAATTTCAATGATCCGCTCAACACCACCCGCACCAAGTACAACGGGAACACCAACATAGGTATCATTAACCCCGTATTCCCCTGAAAGATAAGCAGCAACAGGAACAACACGCTTAGTGTCCTTCAAATAGGCTTCAGCCATAGAAACAGCAGAAGCCGCTGGTGCATAAAAAGCAGAGCCTGTCTTTAACAAACTAACAATCTCTGCACCACCATCACGGGTACGCTGGATAATTTGATCAATTCTTTCCTGTGTAGTCCAGCCCATATTTATAAGGTCAGGCAAGGCAATACCACCAACCGTTGAATAACGCACCAAAGGCACCATTGAATCACCATGTCCTCCTAAAACAAATGCCGTCACATCCTTAACAGAGACATTAAATTCCTCAGACAAAAAATAACGAAAACGTGCTGAATCAAGGACACCAGCCATACCAACTACTTTATGCACTGGAAGATCTGAAAATTTTTGCAATGCCCATACCATTGCATCAAGGGGGTTAGTAATACAAATAACAAATGCTGAAGACGCGTATCTTTTAATCCCAACACCAACTTGTTCCATCACTTTTAAATTAATACTTAAAAGATCATCACGGCTCATACCAGGTTTGCGTGCAACACCTGCTGTTACAATAACAACATCAGCACCATCAATTGCTTCGTAAGCATTAGCACCTTTTAAACTGATATCAAAACCGTCAACAGGTGAGGATTCCGCAATATCAAGCGCCTTTCCCTGTGGTATACCTTCTGCAATATCAAACAAGACCACATCACCAAGCTCTTTAAGTCCAATAATATGCGCTAAAGTACCACCGATCATACCCGAACCAATAAGAGCTATTTTTTTTCTTGCCATTTTACTTTTCCTAACATTAGATAACGCAGAATATACTTAACCAGCGCCAATATATTAAATATTTTCTTTTACTTTAGCCACATTTTTAACAATACCTTCACAAGCAAGATAAAATTCACCAACCTTTTTTACTTCATAGAAGTCAACATCCTCCACACAAAGGTTCTATTAGAAATTACTATAATGTACCGATAAAGTGAATTTTTAAAAAATACAACAGAATTATTACACTTCTTTTAAATTCAGGGAGTTATCGTTCTTACAGTCTACGTAAAGGTAAAGTTATAATCCGTTTTTTTATTTCAAAAGAAAACGTTCTGCCCACACTTTTAAATAATCCTGACTTTGCATCTCGAAAAGGCGTGATTGTGCTCTTTGAAATTCGAATGTTTCTGCAGTCTGAGCATGCCCCTTATACAAGTCTTCAAGTTTCGCTGCCGCCGACATAAATAATCTTATGTGGCGTTCATAAAGAACATCAATAAGTAAAATAAACCGTTTTGTTTCATTTCGGTGTGTATCATCCATCACCGGTACATTATCGATAAAAATCGTATGATAATGTTCTCCCAATGCTAAATACTCAGCTGCTGCTAAAGGTTTTGCACATAAATCTTGATAATCAAAACGTGCACAACCCCCCCCGGTGCGTGGAATATGCACAAGGCGGCCTTTTATAAGAAGTTCATCAGATGTTTCCTTCTGTTCTTGCAACACCAGAGACCATGCTTTATCCATGCATTTATTTGCCTGCGACCCTAACGGCGTTATATACACATGTTGAAGATTTGATTTTTCAAGACGATAATCTGTTTTTGCATCAAGATTGATAACACAAACATGTGCTTTCAAAACTTGAATAAAAGGCAAAAAGAGCTCTCGATTTAACCCATTATAATAAAGATTATCAGGAACAACATTTGAAGTCGCAACAAAGAAAACCCCTTTATCAAATAAAGAAGAGACAAGGCGACCAAGCACCATGGCATCAGCAATATCTGTTACCGTAAATTCATCAAAACAAAGCACTTGGGCTTCTCGTGCAAGATCCTCAGCAACGGCTAAAATAGGATTATCTTGTTTAGGTTTTATACGCCCAGATGCTTGACGATAAAAATTAATACGCTCATGCACATCAGTCATGAAATCATTAAAATGTGTACGTTTTTTACATTTTTGCGGTAAACAAGAAAAGAACAAATCCATCAGCATAGTTTTGCCTCGTCCTACTTCACCATAAATATACAACCCCTGAAAAGCACCACTCCCATCACTTTGTCTTGAACCATGAGAAAAAGTTCGTTTTTTTCTTTTGAAAAAATGCCAAAATGCTAGGGGATGGGAAATATTTTGTTGTGCAATTTCTTGTAATAAATTATCAAAATGCTCTGCTAAAGCCAATTGAGCTGGATCCAAACTTATTTCTTTTTTCAAGACCAGTTCTTTATAGCATGTTGAAACCAAAGTCATCCAAACAACCTTTTTTCAAACCGTTTTCAATAAAAAACATACATTTTCTTTACAAATTTTTACACATATTTCCCATTTTTATAAACGGTCCAAAATGATCTAACGGCTCAAAATAACTGGATGATCATCGAGTGTACGTCCCTCAAAACGGTCAGTATTGGAAGAATAAAGAGCAACGATAACGCGTCCTAAACTATTATAGAAATATAATCTTTTTCCTTTAATAGACCACGAACTTACCTGAGAAACGATTCCTGGACAATTTAGGGGACCAGCACGATATCCTTGTCCAAATTTTGTTTGTGGTGTTGCAATTCGGCAAACCTTCCCCCCCATAGAAAGACTCCACACTCCAGCAACATTTGCAGGAAACAAATCCACAGCATTGCCTGGCAATTCAAAGCTGGCCATTCGTTCATCACTCTGAGAATCTCCTCTCTCATACATCGAAACATCTGCTGTTCCAGATGCTGACAAACGAGAAGACGAAGGACCAGACATAACTTCTGTTGGTATTTGTTGAAGTGGATAAAAAACTTCTAATGTATTGCTACTATCATTACTGTTAAACCGCGATATTGAACACCCCCCTAAAAATGTTACAGTTGATAGTACAATGAAAAGTAAAATTTTTGAAAATGACATACCTATACTCTTTCCCAGGACAATAAATAAATTCACTCAAAAAATGGATGAATATTTGTTATATGGTATTTTACAAAGATACATTAACAAATTAAAAAAAATAGGATGAAAGTCACTTATTTTGAATAATAAATAATTTTTGCCACTCGTTTTATATCTATCAAGCACTAGAAATTTATAAGATTTTCAGTCATATATCTTTTGTGGACAATCACTAAAAATAGGGAAATTTCATGAAAACGCCATTCAGCAAAATGGAAGGACTTGGCAATCAAATCATTGTTGCCGATATGCGTGAAAGTACACATGCGCTTACACGGCAAGCAATTCTTGCCTTATCGGCAGATCCTCAAACCCATTTTGATCAAATTATGGCACTTCATCCAGCAACCCAAAAAGAAGCAGACTTCCGTATCGAAATATGGAATGCTGATGGTTCAATGGCAAATGCTTGCGGCAACGGCACCCGTTGTGTAATAGCATGGCTCACAGACAACAATCTTGGTGAGACCTTTCGATTAGAAACGCCCGCTGGGATTATTGAAGGTAAACGCCAAATCAATAACCTCATCTCTGTTGACATGGGATGTCCAAATTTCAATGCAAAAGAAATGCCTGTTTCACGTGAAATAATTGATACCAATCACGTCGAAATTACTGCTGGTCCCTTAAAGGATGCTTGTCTTGTCTCTGTTGGCAATCTCCATGCTATTTTTTTTGTTGAGGATGATATTCAACATATTCCATTAGAAAAATATGGACCAAAACTTGAACACGATCCCCTTTTCCCAGAACGGTGCAATATTTCCATTGTTTATGTTGTGTCACGAAAAAGTCTAAATTTACGCACATGGGAACGAGGAGCAGGGTTAACGCAAGCATGTGGGAGTGCTGCTTGTGCCAGTGCAGTGGCCGCCTATCGACGAGGGTTAATAAAACGCCATATTGATGTACACTTACCAGGAGGAACACTTAATATTTTCTATCGAGAAGACGATCACATTATTATGACAGGTCCAACCAATTATGAATTTAGTGGCTTTTTAAACCCTTTAACAGGGAGCTATAAAAAGGATCACTTTTGATGGCAATAGAAATTGTAACATTTGGTTGTCGACTAAACAGCTACGAATCAGAAATTATACGCAAAGAAAGCACTTCTTCAGGGTTAGATCAGCTCAAAGATGGGGCTATCATCTTTAATACCTGTGCTGTCACTGCCGAAGCCGTACGACAAGCAAAACAAGCTATCCGTAAAGCAAGACGTAAAAATCCTCATGCCCGCATTATTGTAACAGGATGTGCTGCACAAACGGAAGCGCAAAATTTTGCCTCCATGGCAGAGGTGGATCTTGTTCTAGGGAATGAAGATAAACTTCATGCGCATTCTTATCGTCAACTTCCTGATTTTGGTATCAACCATTCCGAGAAGTTGCGTATCAACAACATCATGGAAGTGCAAAAAATTGCTCCACATATGGTGAGTGCAATGGATGAGCGCACACGTGCCTTTGTACAGGTACAAAACGGATGTGATCACCGTTGCACATTTTGTATTATCCCTTATGGGCGTGGCCCATCACGTTCAGTCCCCATGGGTGCTGTTATTGAACAAATTAAACGGCTCATAGACAATGGTATTCAAGAAGTGGTTTTGACAGGTGTCGACCTTACAAGCTATGGTCACGATCTACCTGGAAAAGCTAATCTAGGAAAATTAACTGCAGCCATTTTGTATCACGTACCTGATCTACCTCGATTACGTCTTTCATCAATCGATTCTATTGAAGCAGACGAGGAACTCATCAATCTTTTAGCTTATGAAAAAAGAATCATGCCTCATTTGCATTTATCCTTGCAAGCAGGTGATAATATGATTTTAAAGAGAATGAAACGGCGACACTTACGTGAGCATGCAGTTCAATTTTGCCAAGACTTGCGTGCCAAACGTTCCACAATGGTTTATGGTGCTGATTTAATTGCTGGTTTCCCTACTGAAACAGAAGAAATGTTTCAAAATAGTCTCTCTTTGATTAATGATTGTCATTTAACACATCTCCATGTCTTTCCCTTTAGTCCAAGAGAAGGAACACCTGCCGCACGTATGCCACAAGTCAACCGTAAAATAGTAAAGGTGCGTGCAGAAAGATTGCGCAAAGCAGGTGAGGAGGCTTACCAAAAACATCTTGTTCATTTACAAAATAGCCAACAAACAATTCTTATTGAAAAAGATGGAATTGGACGAACAGAAGATTATACCCTTGTACAAGTTAAAGGCGCAAAAGCTGGAACAATTGTTCAAGCTCTTATTATTGATCATGATGGTGATAAGTTGGTTGCTGTCCTCCCAAAATTAAACGCAGCTTGAGCAAGGAAGCCCTTATGACAAAATCTTTTATCAAAAAAATATTTTCTTTTAAAAAATCTAAAGAACAAGAAATGGAACAAGTTTCCACTTCTTATGAAACCGATATAACAGAAGAAAGTGAATATAAAAGTAAAAATTCTAAAAATGAGTGGCTCTCTATAAATACAGAAAAAGAAGAACACATAGAAAATCAAAAGACAATATCTACAAAATGTAATGATAAAATTGCATCTCTTGAAGATGATTCTGGCAAAATTCCGCTTTCTGGCAAAGTAATCGTTACAGATACAATTAGTGAACAAATTGAAAAGTCTTCACCTACACCTTCTGTTGAACCGAAAAAAACAGCATGGATTGGTCGTCTAAAAAAAGGGTTAGCTCTTTCTTCACAACGCTTAAGTGAATCAATTGGTGACCTTTTTCTTAAGGGAAAGCTTGATGAAGATACATTGCAAAATCTGGAAGATATCCTTATTCAAGCTGATATTGGCGTGGAAACGGCTACAAACATCACTGAGATTTTAGCTTCCAGTCGTTATGGAAAAAATTTATCTCCAGATGAAGTTCATAGCATTGTAGCTGACGAGATAAAAAAAGTATTAGAACCTGTAGCGATTCCATTAGAACTTGATCTTAATCACAAGCCTCACGTTATTTTACTGGTCGGTGTAAATGGTACTGGGAAAACAACAACTATTGGAAAGCTTGCAGCAAAGCTCACCGCAGGAGGGTTAAAAGTTATGCTGGCTGCTGGTGATACATTTCGCGCTGCTGCTATTGAACAATTACATATTTGGGGTGAACGCACAGGATCTCCTGTTATTTCAACCAAACTCGGTGCAGATGCTGCAAGTTTAGCATTTGACGCTTATGAAAAAGCAAAAAAAGCAAACAGTGATGTATTGATTATTGATACAGCTGGACGTCTGCAAAATAAAACTGAGTTGATGGATGAATTAGCAAAAATTATTCGTGTTTTAGGCAAACAAACCCCCCACGCACCCCATACAGTTCTTCAAACACTTGATGCAACCACCGGACAAAATGCACTCACTCAAGTGAATATCTTCCGTGATATTGCTGGTGTTAACGGTTTAATTATGACAAAACTTGATGGTACTGCACGAGGAGGAATTCTTGTTGCTGTCGCAGCAAAATACAAATTACCCGTTTATTTTATCGGTATAGGAGAAAACATTGATGATCTTCAACCTTTTTCTGCCTCCGACTTTGCCGAAACTATTACAGGAAAATACGCATGAAAAAATCTTCACTTAGGAATCATTCGCACAATAATCGCAATTTGGAGAATATGGATGATAACCGAGAAAAGTCTCTTTCACCAACATTTAAATTTCTCTTAGAAATGGGGCCATTAGTTACCTTCTTTCTTGCCAATTACAAAGGTGAATGGTTGTTAAACAATATTGGTATCTTTAAAAATTTTAGTAAGCCTATTTTCCCTGCAACAGCTATCTTCATGGTAGCAATTATTATTGCACTAAGCTTATCATGGATTCTTGCACGAAAAATTCCTATAATGCCTCTTATTTCAGGTATATTCGTTCTCGTCTTTGGATTTTTAACTCTTTGGCTCCATAACGATACTTTTATCAAAATGAAACCCACAATCATCAATAGCTTATTTGCTGTTATTCTTTTTGGTGGTATGTTTTTTAAAAAACCATTGCTGCGTTACGCTCTAGATTCTACTTTAAAACTCGATGATTTGGGATGGAGTAAACTAACCTATCGTTGGGCATTTTTTTTCGTTTTTCTCGCTTTTTTAAATGAGATAATTTGGCGCAATTTTAGCGATAATTTTTGGACAAGCTTTAAAGTATTTGGTGTTATGCCTCTAACCGTTCTTTTCATGCTTATCCAAATGCCTCTTATACTTAAACACTCACAGGGACTTTTTATAGAAGAAGAGAAATCTGATTCTTAAACAAAATATACCCATAATTATAGATTACTTTTTGTCCTTATCGTCGCATACTGTTCAGGGAGAGGAAATATGTTGATTGAACAGTTTATATGCCGAGAAGATAATTTTGGTGTGCTCATTCACGACGAAAAAAGTGGTATGACAGCCGCAATAGATGCTCCTGAAAGTAAAGCTATTCACAATGCTTTAAAACGCCGTAATTGGACACTTAACACTATTTTTGTGACTCACCATCATTATGACCATGTAGAAGCCCTTGCAGAATTAAAACAAGTTTACAACGCTATAGTTGTAGGACCAGCAGCAGAAAAAGATAAAATTCACCATCTTGATCAAATACTTCAACCTGATGAGAAGCTTATCTTTGGTTCTCACACGCTTTTAGCTCTCTCAACACCTGGCCATACGCTAGGAGCTTTGTCCTATTACCTTCCTGAAGAAAATTTACTTTTTTCTGGAGACACACTTTTTTCACTCGGCTGTGGACGTCTTTTTGAAGGAACACCTGCACAAATGCTAGATTCTTTAAAAAAGCTTCGTCAACTGCCTGATGAAACGCTTCTTTATTGTGGGCATGAATATACCAAAACCAATGCTCTTTTCGCACTGACGGTTGATCCACATAATCAAAAACTTCATCAAAGAATAAAAGATATTTTTCTGTTGAGTGAAAAAAACGCTATGACATTACCTGTCACTTTAGGGCAGGAAAAAGCGATTAACCCTTTTCTTCGTTGGGATGATAAAAATTTGCGAGAAAACCTTGCAATGAAGGATGCAACAGATGAAGAAGTCTTTTCTGAAATCAGAAAAAGAAAGGATAATTTTTAACCATGTTTAAATCTCTATTGCCTTTATTTTTCCTTTTTACTTTTGTAATATGTACTAAAGGAATAATAGCAAAAGAAACAGAACATCAGTTTGAGTTTCCCTATATTGTTGCAAATTATTCTTTAACAGAAAATTTTCTCTTAAAAATGGAAAAAATTACAAAAGAATGTGAGAATTTACCCCCTGAACTAAAAGCTACCAATACTATATACAACCATAGTATTGAAGGGATTATAGATTTTATCTCTCATAAGCCAAAACTAATGTATATTTTAAGAAAAAACGATATTACCCCAAAAGAGTTTGCTATTGGCTCTTTGGCACTTCGAGCAACATTAATAATACTTACCAGAGATATCTCTTTTGAAAAAGAAGGCATTTCTTTTGATGAAAAAAATGCTGTTGTTTTAGATAATTTGGAATTTGGAAAAAAACATATGTACAGAATATTTAGCGTTTTAGGAAAAAGTTGTGAATAGAACTTATGCTATTTTAAACTATTGTCTCATTTAGGATTTGCAAACGCCCTTTAATTTTGTAAACGTCGACAAATATCATCCAATTGTTCTAATGAGGAATAGTGTATTTTTAAATCACCACCTTTTTTACCATGTCGAATAATGACTTTCATTCCAATGACATCTGCAAGTAGTTTTTCTAAAGATTTCGTCTCTGCATCTTTCTCTACAGAAGTTTGTTTTTTGACCTTAGGATTTGCCTGTTCATATACAAGTATTTCTGTTTGGCGTACCGAGAGACCTTCACGAATAATTTTTTCAGCTAAATCTTGTGGATTATCAACAGTTATAAGACAGCGTGCATGACCAGCGGAGAGTTGTCCATCAACTAAGAATTGCTGTACTTTCGATGGCAATTTTAACAAACGAAGCGTATTTGCAACATGACTTCGACTTTTTCCAATCACTTGTGCTAAATCTGCTTGCGTATAACCGTGCTCATTTAGCAAAATTTCATATCCTATTGCTTCTTCAACAGGATTAAGATCAGCACGTTGAACATTTTCAATAATTGCTAATTCTAAAGCCGTTTTATCATCTACATCACGAACAATTACCGGCAATTTACTTAAATTAGCACGTTGTGCAGCACGCCACCGCCGTTCACCTGCGATTAATTCAAATCTATGAGGATGATCGCGTGAAGGTCTTACGATAACAGGTTGAACAACACCATGTTGACGAATTGATTGCGCTAAATTATCAAGTTCTGATTCGGTAAAATGGCGTCGTGGATTATGTGGATTACACAAAATAGATTCAAGTGGTACAAACCGCTCAGAAAGTGTAGAAGCTGTACTGAACTCTGTTAATTTTTCAGCATTTTGTGAACGTGTAATACTATTGTTTAAATTGATATCGCCAATCAATGCTGCCAATCCACGTCCTAGTCTTTTTTTTGATTGATCATCATTCATAATTTTACTCTTTGTGTTTCCTGTATAAAAATTATTTTTCCTATATTTCTAAGCAGCAGCAGCGCGTGCTTGTTTTTCACGTTGAATCACTTCCGATGCTAAGCGCAAATAAGCCTGACTACCTGCGCACTTGAGATCATAAAGCAATACTGGTTTACCAAAAGAAGGAGCCTCTGATACACGCACATTTCGTGGAATCACAGTACGGTAAACTTTATCTCCCATAAAAGAGCGTACATCTTCAACAACTTGATTTGAAAGATTATTACGTCCATCGTACATTGTTAAGACAATACCTTGAATTTCTAAAGATGGATTAAGTACGGAACGCACTTGTTTTACTGTTTCAAGCAATTGACTTAAACCTTCAAGTGCTAAAAATTCACATTGCATAGGCACCAGAACAGAATCTGCAGCTCCCATAGCATTAAGCGTTAAAAGATTAAGTGATGGAGGACAATCAATTAAAATATAACTAAATTTTTTTTCCATTTTTGGATCATCATAGAGTGCCTTACGTAACCGTTGAATGCGATCTTTCGATGAAGAAATCTCCATTTCTACACCTAAAAGATCAAGCGTAGAAGGTACAATATGAAGATTGGGTACAGCTGTTTTTAAAGCTGCTTTTGTGACTGAAATTCCTGAAACCAAAACATCATAAGAGGACAAAGGACGGCTATTACGATCAATTCCCAATCCCGTACTAGCATTACCTTGTGGATCAACATCCATAATAAGAACATCCTCCCCAATAGCTGCTAAAGCTGTTGCAAGATTAATTGCTGTAGTTGTTTTTCCCACCCCACCTTTTTGGTTTGCAATAGCGATAATCCGTGTTTCGCCCATTTTGCTCTACCCTCTACATGATCGAACATGAGAAATTTCTAAAATAACAGAATTTTCATCAATTTTACTCTTATGTTTTAACAGATCAAACTGCCAATTGGCAGAGGCATTTTTTATTTCTATGGCGTAATCCCGTCCTTTTTGCAAAAGGGCTATTGTTTTTTTTGTTAATAGCGGAAAAATAAGCTGTAAAAGAGTGTCAAGAGGAGCTAATCCCCGTGCTGTTATAACCTCTGGTGCCACTATTTTTTTGTATACGTCCTCAATTCTACAGTGATAAACTGTTGCTGGAAGATTCAATTGAGTAATGACCGTTCGTAAAAAAGCGACTTTTTTCCCATTACTTTCAACAAGATCGATATGCCCTGTTTTTTTTTCTTTCAGAAAAATAGCAATGACAATTGCAGGAAATCCACCACCTGATCCAAGATCACACCAACGCATAAAATCACTGCGTAAAGGATATATTTGTGCCGAATCCAAAATATGACGCGTCCACAGAACTGGTATTGTTGTATTGGACACCAAATTAATATGCATATTCCATTGCATAATTAAAGTTTCAAATTGTATCAAATCATCTATAGTTTCACGTGAAACAGAAGGAATAATATCTAAAAGTGCTTTATATTTTTGTTCTGTAGAAATTTCCATTAAGCTGTTTTAGCCTTTTCACGTCGTTGACGTTGAATATATGTAATAATAAGCGATAATGCTGCTGGTGTCATACCATCAATTTTTTGAGCATCCGCAATTGAACGCGGTGATATTTCTTGAATTTTTGTTTTTAATTCATTTGAAAGACCGGAAATTGACTGAATATCGAGAGAAGAGGGAATTTCCAAACGTTCATCGCGCTGAAGAGCAGCAATATCTTGTGCCTGTTTATCTAAATAAACTGCGTACTGTGCTTCAATTTCTAAGGATTCAACACTCTTAGAGTCTATAGATTGTAATTGTGGCCAAAAATGTGAAAGACGTTTTATAGTCATATGAGGATAAGCAAGAAGATCATAAGCCGAACGCCGAATTCCGTCGTGATTTACTTGTAATCCATATGCAGAAGCTTCATTAGGTGTTAGAAAAAGTTCCTTACACATTAATCGTGCTTGATTAAGACGTTGTTGTTTTTCTGTATAACAGTCCCACCGTACTTTACTTACAATCCCCCATTGCTGTGCTAAAGGTGTTAAACGAGCATCAGCATTATCAGATCGTAGAGACAAACGAAATTCAGCACGTGATGTAAACATCCGATAAGGTTCACAAACACCACGTGAGACTAAATCATCTACCATAACACCAATATAAGCTGTAGAACGACTTATGAGTATTTCCTCTAACTTTCCTACTTTACGGGCAGCATTTAAGCCAGCCAAAAGACCTTGTGCTGCAGCCTCCTCATATCCTGTTGTACCATTAATCTGACCAGCTAAAAACAACCCTGTCAAAGAACGTAATTCTAAGGTTTTAGTCAATTGTTGTGGATTAACAAAATCATATTCAATTGCATAACCAGGTTGTAAAATTTTAGCATTTTCCAATCCTTCAATAGTTTTAAATAAAGAAATTTGTACATCTTCCGGAAGAGAAGTAGAAAGACCATTTGGGTAAATAGTATCATCATTTAATCCTTCTGGTTCCAAAAAAATCTGATGCCCATCACGTTCACCAAATTTAACAATTTTATCTTCAATAGAAGGGCAATAACGTGGTCCTAATCCTTCAATATTTCCAGAATATAAAGCAGATCGATGAATATTTTTACGAATAATTTTATGTGTTTGTGTATTTGTACGTGTTATCGCACATTCAATTTGTGGCTGTGTAATTTTTTCTGTTAAAAGAGAAAAGGTGGTTGGATCCTCATCTGCTTGCTGTTTTGGAAGACACTCCCAACGAATTGTTTTTTTACTAAGGCGCGCAGGCGTTCCTGTTTTTAATCTCCCAAGCTTGATGTTATATTCTTTTAAACGTTCAGCAAGTTGTATACTTGACTGATCCCCCATACGTCCAGCAGCCCATGTTTTATCACCAATATGAATAAAACCGTTCAAAAATGTACCTGTTGTTAAAACAACAGCACTAGAACAAATTTTTCCTCTATTTTTTAAAACTACACCTGAAACACAACAGTCTTTAACAATCAGATCAACAGCCTCATCTTCAATAAGAATAAGATTATCTTGTTCTTTCAAAAGTTTTTGAATTGCTTCTTTATAGAGTTGCCTATCAGCTTGTGTACGTGGTCCTCTTACTGCTGGCCCTTTACGTCTATTAAGCAGCCTAAATTGAATTCCAGCAGCGTCTGCTGCGCGTCCCATGAGACCATCCAAAGCATCTATTTCACGCACCAGATGTCCTTTTCCGAGTCCACCAATAGCAGGATTACACGACATTGTTCCTAGTGCTGTTATTTTATGTGTCACAAGAGCTGTCCGCGCTCCAACACGCGCTGAAGCTGAAGCAGCTTCACAGCCAGCGTGTCCACCCCCAACAACAATAACATCATATAACTGCATCAGAATTTATCCCATAGAGAATCTAATCTCAAGTTTCACGTGAAACATAATATAAAATACATGATCTTTTAAATCTGTCTATGAAATAATCAATGTTTCACGTGAATCATTATTTTCCTATACAAAATTCTGAAAAAATAATATCAAGCAAATCCTCAACATCTACGTCACCTGTAATTTTCCCAAGAAAATCACAAGCACGACGAAGATGTTCTGCACGTAAACTTAAATCAAGAGAATTATAACGCACAGAAGCCTCAATTTCTTTAACAGCCTCTTTTAATAACTGAAGTTGCCTTTTACGTGCTGTAACGAGATTTCCAATTTCAGCAGCACGACGTAAACAAAATGACTCAAGTTCTTTAATAAAACAGTCGAAATTTAAACCAGTTAATGCTGAAAATTTTATAAACCAATGCGCTTTATTTTCTTCATAAAGATCAAGCTTATTACCAACATGCCATATTTCAGCTGATGTTTCTGGTAAATCTACCTCTTGAGGATTTCCTATATCATAAACTAAAATAACTAAATCAGAATCTCTCACATGCTGCTTGGCAACTTCTATCCCTAATTGTTCTATTTTATTTTCTGTTTCTCTAAAACCAGCAGTATCTGTTAAAAAAATTGGTAAACCACCGAGAACAAGTCTAATCTCTAAAGCATCACGGGTTGTACCTGCTTCTTCCGTTACAATAGCAACAGGCCTATTGGCCAAACGATTTATAATGCTTGATTTTCCAGAATTCGGAGCACCCGCGATAACAATTTTTAATCCATCACGCAAAATACTCGCGCGTTCTCCTTCATCAATATGTTTTTGAAGAGAAGTACAAAGATTTTCTAAATCTTTCCAAACTTTGTTAGATACCGAATCGGGGATATCAGTTTCATCAGCAAAATCAAGTTCTGCTTCAATAAAAGCGCGTGCCCTTATAAGTTTATGGCGCCAATTACGATAAAGTGTTGTTAAACGGCCACTTGTACCCATAACCGCTAAACGACGCTGACTCTCCGTTTCTGCCTCTATTAGATCAGCAAGACCTTCCGCTTGAACAAGATCTAATTTTCCTTCCATAAACGCACGACGCGAAAATTCACCTGCTTCTGCAATACGACATCCATAAAATGTAGATAATTCATCAAGAAAACGATTAACAACTGCTTTACCTCCATGCAGATGAAATTCTGCACAATCCTCTCCCGTAAAACTATGAGGAGCAGGAAAAAAAACAGTCAAAGCAGAATCTAAAAAACTACCATCACGAGCAGTAAGATCCCCATAATGCATAAATCGCGCTTTAGGTAAAGAACCACAAAGCGTTTTAACAATATTCATAACATGAGGACCAGAAAGTCGAATGACTGCAACCCCTGAAGGCAACAACCCACTCGAAACAGCAAAGATTGTATCCACAGGATGTATCCTAATCAAAAAAACTTAATATTTCTATGTATTCATTGAATCAAAGAATTCACTGTTATTTTTCGTCTGTTTTAACTTATCAATCAAAAATTCAATAGCATCTGTTACATTCATAGGTGCTAAAATACGACGAAGTACAAAAATTTTATGTAAGTCTTGCCGTGCTACTAGAAGTTCTTCCTTACGCGTTCCTGACTTCAAAATATCCATAGCAGGAAAAATACGTTTATCAGCAACTTTACGATCAAGAACAATTTCTGAATTACCTGTTCCTTTAAATTCTTCAAAAATAACTTCATCCATACGGCTGCCGGTATCAATCAAAGCCGTTGCAATAATTGTTAAAGAACCACCTTCTTCAATGTTGCGAGCTGCACCAAAGAAACGTTTAGGGCGCTGCAAAGCATTTGCATCTACACCACCTGTTAAAACCTTACCTGATGAAGGAACGACTGTATTATACGCACGACCCAAACGTGTGATAGAATCAAGAAGAATAACAACATCACGCCCATATTCAACGAGGCGTTTTGCTTTTTCAATAACCATCTCAGCTACCTGTACATGACGTATAGCTGGTTCATCAAAAGTAGAAGAAACAACCTCTCCTTTTACAGAACGTTGCATGTCAGTGACTTCTTCTGGTCGTTCATCAATTAAGAGAACAATAAGATAACATTCAGGATGATTAGTCGTAATAGAATGTGCAATATTTTGAAGTAAAACCGTTTTTCCTGTACGAGGAGGAGCTACAATTAATCCTCTTTGCCCTTTTCCCAATGGAGATATCAAGTCAATCACTCGTGATGACATATCCTTTTCTGTAGGATCTTGTATTTCCATTTGAAAGCGTTCATTTGAATAAAGAGGAGTAAGGTTATCAAAGTGAATTTTATAGCGAATTTTCTCAGGATCTTCAAAATTAATTGTATTAATTTTGAGAAGGGCGAAATAACGTTCTCCTTCTTTTGGACTACGTATAGGACCTTCAACGGTATCACCTGTTTTTAAAGAAAAAGATTGAATCTGCGCAGGCGAAAGATAAATATCATCAGGTCCTGGAAGGTAATTAGCATCGGCAGATCGTAAAAATCCAAATCCATCTTGTAAAACTTCAACAACTCCCTCACCGATAATTTCCACATCTTGCAAGGCAAGTTTTTTCAAAATAGCAAACATTAACTCCTGTTTGCGCATTAAAGAAGCATTTTCAACTTCTAATGTTTCAGCAAAAGAGACAAGTTCAACAGGATTTTTACTTTTAAGTTCTTGTAGTTTCATTTCTTGCATGAAATATGCTCTTTAATATATGGGGGATTGTCCTTGAATTAATTTATAGAAAAATAAAAGAATGGAACATTCTCGTAAAGAAAAAATATTCTACACTCAATTTTTTTAATCTGCAAGCACCATTTATATGAACTATCTTCGTATAATATTTAATTAATTATATGAAAAAATCAATTATGTAAACTTAAACACTAAAAAATGAATAATTTTATAAAACATTTGAATAATATTTAAAGAAAATCACGGAAAATATCATTTTTTATAAAATAAATATAAACTTATTTTAAATATTCTTACTAGATATGAATCTAGTTTATATCATAAATAAATCAATATCTAAAAATATTTTTAAATTAATAAATTTAAAGAGAAAAGGATTATTCTTATTTAAATCTGTGTTTAGTGTGAATTATTTGTTATATTTGACTTATCCTCAATTTTATCCACAAAGGAAAAATAAAAAAAATAAATATAACATTATATTAAAGACATTATCCCCGTTTTTTTCTCATAAAAAGAATTCAATTATCACAACCATTCAATCTGTGCATAATAATCGGGAATTTTTCCTAAATTTTAGTTTTATAAAAATCAACGAGGATATATACACATTTGTTAACAAGGAGTTAAAATTTTTGTGATAAAAAAAAAATTCTTTCATTTGCATATGCTTTCTGATGCAACAGGAGAAACATTAATCTCTGTTGGGAGAGCTGTTGCATCACAGTATACAATGAATCAAGCTATAGAGCATATTTATCCGATGATTCGTAATGAAACACAGCTACAAAGAGCTCTTGATGAAATACAACAGGAGCCGGGTATTGTTCTTTACACAATTATTGATAAAAAAATTAAACTCCTTCTTAAGAAAAGATGTGAGAAAACAAAAGTTCCTTGTATTGACATATTGCATCCTGTTTTGGATGCTTTTCAGTCGTACCTTGGTATACCAACAAATTTACGTGTAAGTGCGCAACATGATCTCAATGCAGATTACTTTCGCCGTATTGAAGCATTAGATTTCACAATAGAACATGATGATGGACAGTCTTCCAATGATTTATCAAATGCAGATGTGATACTTATAGGAATTTCAAGAACCTCTAAAACACCTACTAGTATTTATTTAGCAAATCGCGGAATTAAAACAGCTAATATTCCTCTTATTCCGGGTATTGATCTACCAGAAGCTCTTTTCAAAGCAAAAAATACTTTGATCATTGGTTTAATTGCTTCAGTTGAAAGAATCTCACATATCCGTCAAAATCGCGCATTGGGAGATAGTTTTGCTATTGAAAGTTATACTGACCGTATCAGTATAGCTGAAGAGTTGATTTATACAAAACGCATTTGCGAACGTTTTGGTTGGCCTGTTATTGATGTTACAAGACGCTCTATTGAAGAGACAGCAGCAGCAATATTTGAACTTTTATCGCGATTCGGTGAAGGAAAATAAAAGAAAAATTCCATGGCAGCAAATAAGTTAATACTAGCATCTCTTAGTTTTTATCGTGCACAATTGTTGAAAAAAGCAGGCTTGAGTTTTTTTATTGAAGAAGCATCTTTTGATGAAAGGGAGGCAGAAAAAACAGGAGGAATAAAGGATCCTAAAGAACTCAGTTGTTTTCTTGCAAGTGCAAAGGCAAAAAATGTATCCGATCGTTTTCCTAATGCTTTTGTTATTGGTTGTGATCAAGTACTTGATTTAGAGGGAGAAGTTCTTCATAAAGTCACAAGTAAAAAAGAAGCGCATCAACGTTTATGTGATTTATCAGGAAAAACTCATTTTCTTCATAGTGCGGTAGCTTTATTTCAGAATGGCCAAGAAATTTGGGTAGAAGCTTTTAGTGCAGATATGTCAGTACGTCTTCTCTCATCAGATTTTATTGAACGTTATTTAGTACGTGTAGGAACAGACGTTTTTAACACTGTAGGAGTATACCAAATTGAAGGGGAAGGAATCCATCTTTTTGAAAGAATTGACGGGGATTTTTTTACCATTGTTGGTTTACCTTTATTACCCCTATTGATAAAACTGCGCCATTTGGGGGTTATTGATGATTAATTTAACAATAAAGTGTCAGCAAACAATCTTCCCACGTGCTTTTGTTATTGGCACTCCTATTCACCATTCAAAATCGCCAAAAATTCATAATTTTTGGCTTAAACAATATGATCTACAAGGTGAATATTTGGCACAAGAAGTAACACCTGAAGAATTCAGAGATTTTTTCATATCCATACAAAAAAGAGGTTTTTGTGGAGGTAATGTTACTTTACCTCATAAACAGAAAGCTTTCCATTTGGTGAAATATAAAGATGATGTAGCAACAATAATTGGTGCTGTTAATACGCTTTGGTATGAAGGAAATAAACTTTGTGCCACAAACAGTGATGCCTATGGTTTTAGTGCTAGTCTTGATGATTCTGCTCCTGACTGGGGAGGGGAAACAGCACTTGTTTTTGGTGCGGGCGGTGCTGCACGCGCTGTTCTATATGCCTTAAAAGAACGAGGATTTGAACGTATTTTCTTAGTTAATCGTACAAAACAACATGCAGATAATCTAGCGGAACATTTTGGAAAACCTATTGAGGTCCATGATTGGCATAATATACATGAGATACTTCATCAAGCTGATTTAATTGTTAATACGACTTCTGTAGGTATAACAAATCTGTGTGAGAAAGAGAGTGCTTCTTTTTTTTGTGATTTTCACCAGGCGAAGACAACAGCATTAGTAACAGATGTTGTTTACACGCCATTAATAACGCCCTTTTTACAACAAGCAAAAGCATGTGGTTTAAGAATTGTTGATGGACTTGGTATGCTTTTGCATCAAGCTGTTCCTGGTTTTGAGCGATGGTTTGGAATAAGGCCACAGGTTACAAAGGCGTTACGAAAAGCAATTTTAGAAGATATAGGTGAAGAAAAGGAATGAGAATCATAGGGTTGACGGGATCAATTGCCATGGGAAAATCAACAGTTGCTAATTTTTTTAAACAAGCGGGTATTCCCGTTTTTAGTGCTGATGATATAGTACACAAACTTTATGAAAGTGAGCCAACTTTGTCTCTTATAGTAGGTGCGTTTCCTAATGTTGTCGAGAATGGTAAAGTTAATCGCCTAAAACTTTCTGAAATTTTGCTGAATGATAATGAAAAATTACAGACCTTAGAAGAAATAATTCATCCTTTAGTTCGAAAAAAAGAAAAAGAATTTATTGATATGGCGCGCCGACAAGGAAAAAAATTAGTTGTTCTTGAGATTCCACTTCTTTTTGAAACAAAGAGTGAAAAACGTGTAGACAGTGTGATAGTTGTTTCTGCTCCACGAGCAGTACAAAAAAAACGCGCAATGATTCGCCAAAATATGAATGAAAAAAAATTTTCTTTTATTAGTGCTAGGCAGATGTCTGATGAAAAAAAACGGGAATATGCTGATTTTATTATTGATACAGGAAAAGATTTAGAGAATACACGTCAGCAAGTTTTTGATGTGATAAAAAGCCTATTAAAGAATTAAGGTAATGCGTGAAATTATTTTTGATACGGAAACGACAGGTTTAGATAAAGAGAAAGATCGCATAATTGAAATTGGTTGTGTAGAGATGATTAATCGTTATCTTACAGGACGACGATTTCATGTTTATTTAAACCCGCAAGGCGTTATTATTCCTGATGAAGTTGTAGCAATTCATGGTTTAACCAATGAACGCTTAAAGAATGAAAAGAACTTTGGTGATATTGCTGATGAATTTTTAGAATTTATCGATGGTGCAACAATGATTGCACATAATGCAAGTTTTGATGTTGGTTTTCTTAATGCAGAATTAGGACGAATAAATAAACCACTTATCAGTGTTGATAATATTCTTGATACGCTGGCTATAGCACGGCGTAAATTTCCTATGGGTCCTAATTCTCTTGACATTTTGTGTAAACGTTTTGGAATTGATAATAGTCATCGTATTCTTCACGGTGCTTTACTTGACGCCGAGATTCTTGCTGATGTTTATATTGAACTCATTGGTGGAAAACAAGGCGTACTAGGCTTCAATAACAGGGACAATGTTGATAATAATACCTGGAATGATAAAAGTGGTCTCTACCCAGTTAAACTTCGTCCACAGGCATTACCTTCAAGATTAAGTACGCAAGAAAGAAATATGCATGCTGATTTTATCAATAAAATGGGTGAAAAAGCTCTATGGAACAATTTCAAAATCTCTGAATAGTTTATCTCTCTTTTTCCTGAAAAGATTTTTAAGAATCTGGGAAGAAAAAAATCTTTTAGAATTATTGTTTCCAAAAATATGGTCGTTGTGGGGAGGGGAACACCACAACGACCCTGTCGCTACTAGTACCTCAGCTATCATAGGAGGAGCAAAATGAAAGCTATTATATCCTGTAACAGCAAAGAAAAGCTCTAGGTACTAAACATAGATCATAGCGACTCTATGCTTTATGAAAATAAAAAATGGCTTTTTAGGGGCAGTTTGATAAATTTTTAAATAAGAGTGAAAAAATATATAAAAGCAAATTATTTTTTGAATGAAATGGAGAAATGAAATTGTCATGAAAGCAACAGATCATCTGTTTTTAGTTGATGGATCGGGTTACATTTTTCGTGCTTACTATGCCTTACCACCTTTAAAGCGTAAAAGGGATGGGCTTCCCGTAGGGGCTGTGGCTGGTTTTTGTAATATGTTGTGGAAATTGCTCTGTGATGCGCGTAATACAGCTACTGGCGTTGTTCCAACGCATTTTGCTGTCATTTTTGACTATTCATCCGATACATTTCGAAAACAAATTTATCCACAATATAAAGCAAATCGGGCAACACCTCCTGAAGATCTTATTCCTCAGTTTGCATTAATACGGCAAGCAACAAAGGCTTTTAATTTGCCTTGCATTGAAAAAGAAGGATTTGAGGCAGATGATTTAATTGCTACTTATGCACAATTGGCAACAAATTTTGGAGCAAAGACGACTATTATCTCTTCTGATAAAGATCTTATGCAATTGGTGAATACGCATGTATCCTTGTATGATGGAATGAAAGATAAATATATTGGTATTTCCGAAGTTGTGGAAAAATGGGGTGTTGCACCTGAAAAAATGGTCGATTTGCAAGCTTTGATTGGAGATACGACAGATAATGTACCAGGTATTCCAGGTATTGGTCCTAAGATTGCAGCACAATTATTGGAGCAATTTGGTTCTCTTGATCTTTTGTTGCAGCATGTAACAGAAATTAAGCAGACAAAACGGCGTGAAAATATTCAAGCTTATAGTGAACAAGTAAAAATTTCTCGTGAGCTTGTTCGGCTTAAAACAGATGTGCCTATAGACAATGATTTTGATGATTTTATTTTAGAACCCCAAGATGGACCACGTTTAATTGCTTTTCTTAAAGCTATGGAATTTTCAACACTAACACGCCGTGTGGCAGAGGCAATGGCATGTGATGCAGCGGTTATTGATGCACTTGATATAGATTTTGAATGGCAGAAGCCTGGATATGAGCATGATATTAACATGAAGAAGGTCGATAGCACACTTCCACATGACTTTTCTGAAAATTCTCCACAACGGTTAGCACAAAAACGTATAGATCAAGCACTGGCTCAAAAAATTACAAGAGAAGCTTATACAACGATTCTTGATGAAGAAATTTTGAGAGAATGGTTACGGGAAGCAGAAGAGCAAGGCTTTTTTGCTTTTGATACTGAAACAACATCACTTGACCCATTGCAAGCAAAGCTTGTTGGTTTTTCATTAGCATTACAGCCGAACAAAGCGGCCTATATACCCCTTGAGCATGTTGAAGGGGGAGATGATCTTTTGAGTGGTGGACGCATTGTCGAACAGATTGAGACACAAAAAGCTTTAGCACTTTTAAAGCCGATATTAGAAAATCAAGCAGTTTTAAAAATTGGTCAGAATATAAAATACGATTGGTTAGTGATGAAGCAATACGGCATTGTCATACGCTCTTTTGATGATACCATGCTTTTATCGTATGTTTTAGATGCTGGAACTCTGACACATAATATGGATGATTTATCTAAGCGTTGGCTTGGGCATAAACCGATTGCCTACAAGAATTTAACATATAACGGAAAAAAGATCACTTCTTTTGCAGAGGTAGATTTGGAACAGGCAACTCTTTATGCTGCCGAGGATGCTGATGTAACGCTTCGTTTATGGCAAGTTTTGAAACCGCAGCTTGTAGCTCAGGGGATGACAAAAATTTATGAGCGCCTTGATCGACCACTGATAGAAGTTCTTGCAAGAATGGAAGAACGTGGGATTCTTATTGATAGACAAATTTTATTGCGTCTTTCAGAAGAGTTAGCGCAAGCTGCCTCTGTTCTAGAAGAAGAAATTTATCAGCTAGCTGATAAGAAATTTAATATTGCTTCACCAAAACAGTTAGGTGATATTCTTTTTGGCAAAATAGGATTGCCTGGAGGAACTAAAACCAAGGGAGGACAGTGGTCAACTTCTGCACAAACTTTAGAGGAATTGGCTGCTGAAGGTCATATTTTGCCGCGTAAAATTATTGATTGGCGTCAGCTTGCAAAACTAAAATCTACTTATACAGATGCTCTTCCCTCTTATATTTTACCGAGGACAGGACGTGTACATACAAATTATTCTTTGGCAATAACATCAACAGGGCGGTTGTCATCGTCAGAACCAAACTTACAAAACATTCCAGTGCGGACCGCTGAGGGGCGTAAAATCCGCACAGCTTTTATTGCTCCAAAAGGACATCTACTACTTTCAGCTGATTACAGCCAGATTGAATTACGTATTCTTGCACATATTGCCGACATTACGGCATTAAAAGAAGCTTTTGCTAGGGGTCAGGATATTCATTCTATAACGGCATCACAAATGTTTGGGGTTTCGATAGAGGAGATGGACTCAGATGTACGAAGACGGGCAAAAGCGATTAATTTTGGTATTATTTATGGTATTTCAGCTTTTGGATTAGCCAATCAATTGGGGCTTTCGCGGCAGGAAGCAGGGCATTATATTCAACTTTATTTTGAACGGTTTCCAGGAATTAAAGATTATATGGAAATAACAAAGACCTTTGCGCGACAAAATGGTTATGTAGAGACAATTTTTGGACGTCGTATCCATTATCCAGAAATAAAAACATCTAATGTACAAGTTCGTTCTTTTAATGAAAGGGCTGCCATCAATGCACCCATTCAAGGATCTGCAGCGGATATTGTTCGCCGTGCTATGATTCAAATGGAAGATGCTTTGGAAAGAGAAAAACTGTCAGCAAAAATGTTGCTACAAGTACATGATGAATTAATTTTTGAGGTACCAGAAGACGAAAGTGAAAAAACCATGGCTGTTGTTAAAAAGGTTATGGAAAATGCTGCAATGCCGGTTCTCTCTTTATCGGTACCGCTTGAAGTAAAAGTAATGGTTGCACAAAATTGGGATGAGGCACACTAGCCCTTTTCGTTTACTTTGTTTTTAAGAAGTTTCATAGCATTGGCAAGGTCAAGATACGCTTTGAGAGGCAAATGATCTGAGGCAATACGTGCAAGGGGTGAATGATGCGTTTCGATACTTGTTACTAATTGATGAGGAAAAGCAAAAACTCTATCAAGAGCCAGAAAAGGAAACCGAGAAGGAAAGCTTGGAACAATCCCAAATGTGCTATCGAAATAGGAGGAAAAATTGTTTAAGGATGAGCCTTTTCCCACCCGCCATTCGTTAAAGTCCCCAATAAGGAGAGTCGGCATAAGGGAGCGTTTTTGCAAGAGTGCAAGAAGCATTTTTGTTTGCTGGTTGCGAGAATGGCGTAATAAGCCAAAATGAGCAGCGATAACACGGATAAGACCTGCTTCCATTTCCAACTCTGCAATCACAGCGCCACGCGGTTCAATACCAGGAAGAGTAACTTGTAAAACATCGCATATACGTCCTTTTCGCATAAAAAGAGCATTACCATGCCAACCATGACCATAAGGTGACGTGGGATTCAGAGGTATGCGAGTCAAACCTGTTTCGTTTTTTAACAGTTGAAGATCAATTAAGCCAACGCGTTTACCGAAACGTTTATCGACTTCTTGAAGGGCGAGAATATCGACTTGTAGTTCATTAATAATACGTACAATACGTGCAGGATTAAAAATTTTATCAACACCTACACATTTATGAACATTATAGGAAGCGACAGTAAGATCATAATGATTATTCTGTTTTATTATTTTTGTCCGAGGATCAAAACGGCTGGAAATAGCTTTTAAAAGAGAACTATGGAACTTTTTTTGGATAAATGTGGTAAATTGAGGGAATTTTTTCTTATAAGGCATATTTATCGTTTTTTGAAGTGGATGTGCCAAAAAGGTAAAAAGTAAAGGTTTGTACTAAAAAAGAAACCTTGTTTCTCTCAAGAAACAAGGTTTCTTTTAAGCTATGACTCTTACAATCAGTCACGGTTTGAACCAAGAAACTGTAGCAGAAAGACGAACATATTGATGAAATCAAGATAAAGACTGAGTGCTCCCATGATAACTTTACGACCTCGGGTATCAATACTATCTCCTTCATAATACATTAATTTGATGTTCTGTGTATCGTAAGCTGTTAAACCAGCAAAGATAAACACGCCGATCACAGAGATAGCAAATTGCAAAGCGCTTGATCCAAGAAAAATATTCACAATCATAGAAAACAGCAAACCAATCAAACCTATAAAAAGGAATGAACCTATAGCCGTAAGATCACGCTTTGTTGTATAACCATAAAGCGAAAGAGAACCAAAAGCCGCGGCAGTAATGACAAAGGTTTGTACAATACTTTCTGTCGTATAACGCAAAATGATCGAGGACAATGAAAGCCCAATGAGAGCAGCATAACCAAAAAAGAGACTACGAGCCGCACTAGTACTCAATGTATTAATTCTGAAACTGAGGAAGAATACCGCCACAAGTGGTGCAAACATAACAATGTAGGAGAGTGGCGATGTGTAAAACGTCACCCCGAATGGAGTCAAGTAAACACTTTTACTGATCTGAGCGGCTGCCTGGCCCATATCTGTCGTCGTTGCTAATGATGCAATTACATAAGCAGCAGCGGCCGTAATAAGCAGGCCAACGGCCATTGTATTATAGATGCCCAGCATATAACTGCGTAATCCTTGATCAATTGATGCATCGGCATGGGAAACAGACGCCGAACGTAAATTTTTAAAATCAGCCATAATATAAGTCCTTTAGCATATGTTCCACCAGATGTTGGGATTAAAAAATATCTACACCATATAAAACTGTAAGCTTGCATAAGCTCTACCTTGGCAGATACGAACAACCCCAGGCGCCGCTGGCGGAATTCCAGCATACCTTCCCCTATTATGGAGATTTATTTTAAAATTACAAGAGACTTATCTTGGGAATAAACCTTACAAATTGGTAAGAAAGATGTTTATTGCCGATAAAGTCATTAAGTCTTTTTTATAACATTTTTGCAAGGGAAAAGGTTAAAATTTGCGTTTTGCTTTGTTGCTCATAAATAATGTAATACCGAATCCATTAGGTACTCTTTTCATTTCTAAAGCTATAGATAGCACCAAATCATTATATTTACTTCCTAATATTGCATTTACAAGCTTCAGCAGATGGATATTGTGTTGTTTAAACAGCATTTTCAAGACATATATCAATTCACCTATTGATTTGTTATTGAATGTTTTTGCTGTTTTAGAATAAAGCAGGGTGAAACAGTAAAATTCTACAATATCAAGGAGTCTGAATTCAATAGGAAAAATGGTTATTTGTATTTAAAATCAATGCATTAACTTTATAATTCTAAAATATGTAAAAAAAGATAGAAATGAAATTATAAAAAGAGTTGATGAAAATATTTTAGTATAACAATTATAATCATTAAAGAAGTAACGCGAAAAAATACTGTTTTTCACTTTAAAAGCATAGCTGTAAAGATAACAGAACGGAACATTTTTAACAAAAATATAACGAAAATTCGTAAGAAATGATTTCCAAAATATAATATACGAAAATGTGCATATCTTATCAAAATGCGACTATTTTTAGCGAATAAACAAACTTTCATTCAGAGAGTTTACAATTTGAAGAACGTTTTGTTTTTACAAAAATGTGTAATTCTTCAAGTAGAATAGCAATAACGCCAAGTGTGATAAAAGTGTCTGCAAGATTGAAAATAGCAAAATAAAAAATATCATCAATATGGAAGAGGATATAATCAGTAACATGGTGAAAACGAATACGGTCAATAAGATTACCGATTGCTCCACCGATGATAAGGGTCAGACCAAAGCGCGTTAAAGACTTATTATGTTCAACTTTTTTCCAGAGCCAGAAAAGAAAAACAATAATAACAAATGTAATGGTGATGAGTCCCCAATGAGAAAAGGAGGCAAAAAATGAAAATGCAATACCAGAATTACGCACATGGTAGAGGGAAAGAAAAGGAAGAAGCGGGCTTGCTGTGCCTAAGGGCATAGTGTATCTAATCCAGTATTTAACTGCTTGATCAAGCCCTATTGTAAGCACCAAGCCAAGGAGAAACAAAGGCAGTGATTTACGTATCATATTCTATCCCCACATGTTTCTAGTTTTAAATAAGGACGACGGATTTCATAAAGCATGAGAGCCGTTGCTATCGCTAAATTAAGCGAATCAGCGCGTCCACTTTGTGGAATACGTGCAAGTTTATCACAACGACTCGCAATAATATCTGGTAAACCTTGTTTTTCATTTCCCATAAGGAGTATAATAGGGCCATTTTTAAAATTAATTGTGCGATAATCGGTAGATCCTTTAAGATGGGTGCCAACAACTGTGCCGTTTAAATTTTGAGACCAGTTTAAAAAGGTGCTTTCATCACAGCGGTAAAGTGGTATGGAAAAAATTGATCCCATTGTTGCTCGTACTGTTTCAGGTGAAAAAGGATCTGTTGTTTCGCCAATCAAAATAACACCCTTGGCTCCTACGGCATCAACAGTACGAATAATAGTGCCAAGATTTCCAGGGTCACGTACCCGATCGAGTGCAACATAAACATCTTCGATTTGTCCTGCTATTGTTTCAAGTGGTTGCCATTGTTGTTTAAAGATACCAATAACCGTTTGTGGGTTATCGCGGCGGGTAATGGATTCCATCACCTTTTGTGAAGCTTTAATGACAAAACCGCCATTAGCCACAGTACGTGCTGCAGTGTTTTCAACAGCGGCATTACCAATTGTGCTTTTGGAAAAAATAAGTGTCTGTATTGTCCAGCCAAGATTGAGAGCATCAATTACCAATTTCAATCCTTCTGCCATAAAAAGACCTTCTCGATTACGGTTTTTCTTTTGGCTGAGTGCTCGAAGATCTTTGATAGTGGGATTGCTAAGGGAGGTGATTTCTTTAACCTTACCGGTTTTTTGTATACACATATTCAGGCAACCCAACGGCTAAAAAGAGAAGTAGAAAGGGCTCGTTCAGCAGCTTCTTCACGCAAGATCAATTCTCCTGATTCGACTGTACCGCCAAAATTCATCAATTCATCGCGCATTAAAGCATGAAGCGCATAGAAAGAAGCGCGAATAGAATAAGCTGTAAGTACAATAGAAAGAGGTTTATCAGAAAGAAGTTTACAACAGTTGGTAATCATAGCCGGTAAATGATCGAACAATTGCCAAATTTCTCCATGGGGTCCACGCCCATATGCAGGAGGATCAAGAAGAATCATATCGTAAGTCTTTTTGCGACGCAGTTCACGCTCGACAAATTTTACGGCATCATCGCAAATCCAACGAATAGAGTGATCTGATAATCCTGCTTTTTCTTGATTGGCTTTTGCCCAAGCGATGGCTTTTTTAGAAGCATCAACATGTGTAACATTTGCACCCGCGCGTGCGCCGATCAAAGAAGCAATGCCTGTATAGCCAAAAAGATTGAGCAGTTTAATTGGGCGTTTTTCTTTAATAATTTGTTCTTCCATAAAGCGCCAATGAGCATCTTGTTCAGGAAAGACCCCCACATGACGAAAGGAAGTAAAACGACCTAGAAAAGACAGTCCATTCCAAGCAAGTGGCCAAGTTTCACCAAGTGGTTTTTTGGGAAAATGCCAACGACCAGCCCCCTCTTCATCAAGGTTCCCTGTAAAAATAGCATCAACATTTGTCCATTGCTTTTGTGATAAAGCGGGTTTCCACAGTGCTTGACCTTCTGGTCTAATAATGCGGTAAGCTCCATAACGCTCTAATTTTTGCCCATTACCAGAGTCAATAAGAGCATAATCCCTACTTATACCTGTCTCTAAAATGAGAGGTAACTTTTCCTGCGGATATCTATCATTGCGGTGAGGTTGAAAGCATTGTGCAGGCATGTTTACTATTATAATACAGTATTTTAAAAATTGATATTAAAAAGCTCTTAAATTTCTCACAAGGATGCAAAAGCTTAAAATCAATTAAAGCATGTATAACAAAAAAGAGAAAGGGCTCCCTTAATTCTGTGTTAAAAACAGTTAGAAAATTCCTCTAAAGTACTATTACACCATACTTGTAATTAATGTTTTCAATTTTTCTAACTCAGCTTTGCTTTTTTTGAGAGCTTTTTTGCATTTATGGTATGCAAACCAATTTACTAAACTCCCCACTAAAATACCAAAACCAAAAAAATAAAGAGCCATATAGAAAAAATAAAGAGCCAGATAGAAAAAGAAGCGTTATAAGTAAAATTTTCAGAATTTGTCTGAAAAAGATCAAGAGTTAATGCAACCATTTGACGATTAGCTACGATAAAAGCAACCAAAAGTACTGTAGGAATCAGCCAAATAATTGTTAAAAGGATACGTTTAATTGTCATAAGTTTGCTCATTGATTAAGTCGATCACGCAAATCTTTGCCAGTTTTGAAAAAAGGAATCCATTTTTCTTCAACGACGACGGCTTCACCTGTTCGTGGATTACGGCCGTTACGAGCTGAGCGGCTTTTGACAGAAAAAGCTCCAAAACCGCGAAGCTCAACACGATTACCATTTGCAAGTGCTGTTGAAATTTCCTCAAAAATGGCGTTTACAATATTTTCCACATCGCGTTGAAAAAGATGTGGGTTCTGACGGGCGATAATTTGCACAAGTTCTGATTTAACCAAAATAGCCTCGCTTTCACATAAAAAAATTCTCTATAATTATAATTGCACATTTTATGCACACACACTACAATATATAAACGGGTGAAAACAAAATAAAACTAAGAAAAAACAAATTGCAAGAAACAAAATTTGAAAATACCTCTTATAAGGGGTATACAGATTAAAAAAACACGGAATATTTAAGAGATTAGAGTGGTATGTCCGTACGCAATCATTATGAAGTCTTTTCAACAAAATCATCTTTTGGGGATATTTTAAAAAAAACATCCCGTCATTCGCGTCGTATTCTCATATTAAAATTTTTCTTACCTTTCTTAGCATTGGTTATAGCACTCGTTTTTTGCTGGTTTACATTTTTCTTTGTTCCCGTTGGTTCTGGCCCTTTGACTGTGAATAATGAAGAGGGAGAGCTAGCAAAATTGACGATGCTCAATCCGAAACTAGAAGGTTATACGCGCTCTCATGAACCTTATTGGCTTAAAGCAGAAAGGGCATTTCAAGATCGTACACGTACTGGAGTAATTAGACTACAGAACATTACAGCTGAAACGCTTTTAGGCAAAAAAAGACGGGTTTTTCTCGATGCTGAAGGGGGGATTTATGATAATATGAATGGTTACTTGCAATTGGATAAGCCATTTACTATTACCACGAATGACGGAATGATTGCGCAATTTATGGCAGCAAATATTAATTTATCTGAGGGGCAATTACAAACAGATAAACGTATTAATATCCAGCGTGCGGGTTTTCATCTTATAGCAAATGCTTTGCAAATTCGAGAAAAAGGGCAAAACCTGTACTTTCATGATGGTGTGCATTTATTGCTTGGCAAACACTGAGAGAGTATCGATACGAATCTTTAAATGACTGTTATGTAAAGAGAAGTATTGTGTGTATGTGAACAGAAGAACTGAGAGTAATGGGATGAAGCCGAGGAGATCATACAGAAAATGGAAGGGTATTTCTTTGGCCTTAAGCGTGGGAATGCAAGGGTTTTTAACAGTTTTTGGATATGCTGAAGTGGCTCATTTGGGAATAAGTTTATCAAACGACAAAGAACCAGTGGAACTCTATGCAGATTCTTTAGAAATACGTGATAAAGAAGGAATAGCGCTCTTTAACGGTGATGTTTCGATAATCCAAGGTGACCGTGTTTTGCGAACAGCAAAATTAGTTGTTTATTACGATAAAAAGTATAAAGAAGCTGATAGAAGCCAAGAAGATATGAAGGCATCATCACTTACCTGGTTTAGTTCGACGGGTATTAAGAAAATGGAAGCATTAGGAAAGGTTTATATAAAAATTGCTACGCAAATCGCTACGGGTGATAAAGGCATTTTTGATGGAAAGTCAAAAATAATAAGCTTAACAGGCAATAATGTTGTATTAACCGATGGTGATAATGTGGCGAAAGGATGTAAACTAATAGCAGATATGAAAAATGGAAAGACTTTTTTAGAAGGTTGCGAGACGTCTAAGAAAAAGGGCCGTGTTTCTATCATTTTTAAACAAAGTCAAAAGAATGGCCATTAAGATTTCATGTTTGGAATCAAGAGAAAAAAACAGACAGATGAGTATGCTTTTGCAAGTGAAGATTTAAGAAAACGCTTAAAGGGGACTTTAATTGCCAGTCATTTGATTAAAGTTTACCGTGGAAGACAGGTTGTTAAGGGTGTTTCTTTTGGTATTCGTACTGGAGAGGCTGTCGGCATTTTAGGCCCCAATGGTGCGGGAAAAACAACTTGTTTTTATATGGTTACGGGCCTTATTAAATCTGATGGAGGATCCATTAAAATTGATGGATTTAATATCACCCATCTTCCGATGTATCGACGTGCGCGTTTGGGCATTGGGTACCTGCCACAGGAAGCTTCTATTTTTCGTGGTCTTTCAGTAGAAGATAACATTAAAGCTGTTTTAGAGGTTGTTGAAAAAGATCGCTTTAAACGGCGTGAAGAGTTGGATGGCCTTCTGCACGAATTTAAGATTGAACATTTACGGAAAATGCCTGCACTTTCCTTATCAGGAGGTGAGCGTAGGCGGTTGGAAATCGCACGTGCTTTGGCCTCTCGTCCAAATTTTATGTTACTTGATGAGCCATTTGCAGGAATTGATCCTATCGCCATTTTTGATATTCAGCAGCTTGTTCGTTATTTAACTAAGCGTGGAATTGGTGTTTTGATAACGGATCATAATGTGCGTGAGACACTGGGGCTTGTCGATCGTGCGTATATCATTCACGCAGGACAAGTATTAGTTCACGGTTCTCCTAAAGATGTTATCAACAATGTTGATGTACGCAGAATTTATTTGGGAAATCAATTTTCTCTCTGATTTTATGTCCTTTTATAAGTTCTGGTTTAAGTTTACATAAATTAACTTGATGAACAGAAACATCATTTCCGTATACTTGGTTGCTTAAACTCATTCCACAAAAGTGGATGAATTTTGTTTTGATTTTTTGTTGGGTATTTCTGTTATATGATCAAGAATAGGAGTTATTCCATTGCAAAAACTGTGACGATGTTGTTAAAAGCTTCGAGGCAAATGAGAAGATACAGTGTAATTTTTTAGATGTAAAAGGAAAAAAATATCTATTTTTTAGAGGAGAGAGTAATAAGATATTCTCTGGAGTTTCCGTTTATAGTGTTATTTCTGGGAAGCTCCTTATTTATGCCAAAGCTTTTTTTAATGATCGCGACTTTAGACTGAATTTTTGCTGAGTATTGAAAAAGGATTTCATAAAGATGAGATAGTTTTATTATTTTATCGGTTTAGTTCGCTTTTGATTGTACCGTGAAAAAGATATCACTAGATTAACCTGATAATGAATGGTAAACGAGGCATGAATGAATGCGTGTGTTGTTGGAAGGTATATAAATATTAAATATTTTTCTTTGTTGAATCAAAAACATATTTATGATGCTATTTCAGATATTTTTGTGGTAATACCATGAATTATATGTCTTACAGTTATCAAATAGGGTTTGTTGTATTTTGTTGGTTTGCATTATGTATTTAAAAATTGATGCATAACTGCGGATATAAGGATAAGTCTGTGAATTTTTTTAAAACAGCCGTTGAATGATTTAAAGCTTTTAGATCATTGTGGTCAGATAGCACTAAAACCACACAGTTATTTTATTGTCAAAATAAAGTGCCATTTTCCTCGATACGCTTCTCACTTCACAGGGGCTAATTCTTAAAAGAAAGAGTAAGATCTGATGAAAAATTGTACACTAACTCTTATAACGAAAAGGTCGATAAATTTATGAATGATGGTATTTTCTGGTATCGTAGGGGAATTAATTTTATGGACAACGTCATTTCCTTTTTTCTCATGCTGTTAATTAGGAGCTAAATAACTATCTATTTTTACGCCGAGAGTGATATTGAATGAATTGAATCATCGCCCGTTGTAAATTGAAAAGTAAAATCACATGTGATGATGCAAGAAAGTGAAAGACTTTAGATAACGCCGTTTGCAAGTTTATAGGTGAGCATTTGAGCGTGTAAAAGGAAAATTAAAATATGAATTTGAGTGAGTTAATTGCACCGGAAGCAGTTATTCCGGCTCTTAAGGCGAATTCGAAGAAACAAGTTCTACAAATTTTAGCGGAAAAAGCGGCTAGACTGACAGGTCTTAGTGAGCATGTAATTTTTGATATTATTTTGCAACGTGAAAAGCTAGGTTCAACGGGTTTGGGTGGTGGAATAGCGATTCCTCATGGAAAATTGTCGGATATTGACCGAATCGTTGGTGTATTTGCACGCCTTGAAAGCCCAGTTGATTTTGAAGCTCTTGATGACGAACCAATTGATCTTATCTTTCTTCTTTTAGCACCTGAGAATTCTGGTGCAGATCACTTAAAGGCTTTATCACAGATTGCACGTGTTTTACGCCATGCTGATGTTGTACAAAAGTTGCGCAACACCCATGATGCCAATGCGCTTTATGCTTTATTAATTCAAAATTCAGAATCAAATGCAGCTTAAAGAACAGTGTGATGTACTATTGCCGATGACACACTACAGAGCGCGGTTACAAAATAATATAATCTACGCTTGAGGAATTTAAACCACTGATCGCATCGTATGGTTTTAAAGAAATTGCTTCCAAAGAAATTTTCATTTCAGAGAAAAGAAACAAATTCTGGCTTTGTTTATTTTTTATGTATGAAACATCCACTATCATGCTTTTTAATTTCTTGATTTTGGATGTTAATCCGTGAGTTGGTTTTTTTGGGGTGAAGGCTGGTTCAATGGGAGTTTTATCGAATAAAAACAAGATAACGATATTTTTCCAAATGAATTACTCAGAATTTTTTTGTGAAAGAGAATGGAGATTATCGAGTATATTAAAATAAGATAATGAAGTTTACGAAAATCACTTAAAAAATTGGCGATAAAAATGATGAAGCAGATGACGGGAGTAAACGGGATAAAAGGAGGAAAATTTATACACACGGAGGTTAAAGCGAACATTATATATTCTAAGGATTTAAGATTATGAAAAGGTAGTATCTAGATGATATTGAATACGAAGTAGGGACACACTCTAATTTGTAAAAGAGAGAGTATTTTAAGATTTTTGTTAACGCAAATGTATTGGGCGTGTTGAGTTTATAGGATGCATTTCCAAAATTTTATAATAAATTGCTTTCGGTAGAAAAGTATAGTTTATTTCTTAACAGGGTGGTGATATACTAACACTTTGTTTTGAATTCCAATTGCTTCGAAAAATAGATTTTTATATGAGAACCAAAATTTATCACATAAAATCAAAATGTTGTTTCTTTTAACCTGGTTATTGAATAAAAAGTTCATATTTTAGTAATGGCTAAAAGGTCACAATTAAATGTAAGGAAATTTTTTTTCATTAACATGAAAATATTTTTCTTGTTGAAAAGATTGGAACAATTGCACTAGGGTATTAACGTGTTTTTGTAGAACTTTTCCAATGAATAGAATCTTATTAGAGATTAGAGAAGTGAGCTAAATGAAGATATTTGAAAAGACTATTATTGCTGCATCTGTAATGATTTTGGTTATTTCCGGGTCAGTGTATGCACAAACGCCAAGCCGTTTAAATCAATTTGAAGCTTGGGGAGCCTATTCTTATAAATCTCCAGAAAACACAATTTGCTATGTATTGTCAGTACCTTTAGAGTCACTTCCAACAACAGTTAATCACGGCGATAATTTCTTTTTAGTTACCAAGCGTTCTCATTCGCCTGTCTCATTTGAACCACAATTTATGGCTGGTTATACACTTAAAGAAGGGTCAAAGGTTACCGTCACCATCGGAGATAAAAATTTTGATTTTTTCACGAAGGATTCGTCTGCTTGGTTGGCTTCGTCAGAGCTAGAAAAGCAGCTTGTTTCTACTATGCGTTCTGGGATGAATATGACAGTAAAGGCCATATCAAAACGGGGAACTTATACAACCTATACCTATTCCTTAAAAGGAGTCACTGCTGCATTAAATGCAGTCCAGAAGTGCCATTAAGGTCCCTATAATTCTCAACGAGTGATACAAATTGGAAAACGATGGCTATTTCCTATGACCTTAAACCTGTTGGTTCATATTCAGCACGAAAAACAGATAATTTTGTTGTAAAGGAGAGCTCTAAGCTCTCTTTAATTGGCTTATCACAAGGTGAAATGATACAAGCTTTAAAGACAGTTGGTATACCGGAACGCCAAACGCGTATGCGTGTACGTCAACTTTGGCATTGGCTTTATGTACGTGGCGTTTCAGATTTTGATGAAATGCTGAATATTTCTAGACCAATGCAAGAAATGCTTAAAAGTCATTTTTCTATTGCCCGTCCGGAAATTGTTGGAGAACAAATATCAAAAGATGGTACGCGTAAATGGCTTTTACGCTTTCAAGCACGTGGAGCAGGAAGGCCTGTCGAAATTGAAACGGTTTATATCCCTGAAGAAGGGCGTGGTACTTTGTGTCTTTCATCGCAGGTAGGGTGTACATTAACTTGTTCTTTTTGCCATACGGGAACACAAGTACTTGTTCGCAATTTAACAGCGGAAGAAATTTTAGCACAATTATTGGTTGCGCGTGATTGTTTGGGTGATTTTCCTGATAGAGATACGCCTGATGGGGCAATAGTTCCGGTTAAAGGGCGTAAAATCACCAACATTGTTATGATGGGAATGGGAGAACCACTTTATAATTTTGAAGAAGTTAAAAAAGCTTTATTGATTGCATCTGATGGAGAGGGGCTTTCTTTATCAAAACGTCGGATTACGCTTTCAACCAGCGGGGTGGTTCCTGGAATTATTCGAACAGGAGAAGAAATTGGTGTTATGCTAGCGGTTTCACTTCACGCAGTACATGATACACTACGAGATATGCTTGTTCCGATCAATAAAAAATATCCGCTTGCTCTGTTAATGGATGCGTGCCGTAATTATCCTGGTCTTTCTAATGCCAAACGAATTACGTTTGAGTATGTTATGCTAAGAGACATAAATGACAGTTTGGATGATGCTAAGCGATTGGTACAGCTATTGAAAGGGATTCCAGCGAAGATCAATTTGATTCCTTTTAATCCATGGCCGGGGAGTAATTATCAATGCTCTGATTGGGAACAAATTGAGCGGTTTGCTGATGTAGTTAATCAAGCAGGCTATGCTTCTCCTATTCGGGTACCGCGTGGGCGCGATATTTTGGCTGCATGTGGTCAACTTAAATCAGCTTCAGAGCGTTTACGTAAATCTGAACGTTTGAAACTTGAAGGTGCCGTTGGCAGTCAATAAATTCAATTTTCAGCGATGAGGAGATGGAAAGCAAAGCTTGTAAAAGCACCCACAATAAGCCAATTAAGAAAGTGCAAAAAGGACTTTTCTTGAGGATTTTGAGAAGTTTATGCGCCATAAAAACCGCAAAGATTGTAATGGGGAGAGAGATAGGAATATAAGAAAGTCCTAAAATAAGTAGCTTTTGTGTCGCCATAGGATCGTTAGCGTTGATAAATTGCGGTAAAAAGGTCACGTTAAAGAGAATGATTTTTGGATTTAAAAGATTAATTCTAATATCAACAAGATAGTTACGTTTAGAACTTTTGTATTTAGGTGTTACCTGTTCAATAAAAAATGTTAGATTTTTACGTAATGCTTGGATAGCAAACTATAAAATATAAAAGGCTCCAGCAATTTTAAGAAGAACAAAAGCACGCGGTGAAGCAAAAATAAGAACTGATAAGCCGAGGGCTACAGTGGTAACTTGAATGGCAAAGCCTATTGTACTCCCCTAAAGCACACATAACTCAAGTTTTTTTGTTTTGTGTAATGGTTCATCCTATAGGGAGCATTATATCAGATCCTGGAATAAGTGCTGAAATCAATGATGCTACAGAAAATTGTAGTTAAAACAGACCATTCGGGAAGAAATGACATGTAAACCTCTTTATTGTTATGTAAAGAGGTCCAAACAACTTACACCTCTCACCAAAAAATGCTCTTTACATTTTCTCGTTTTTTTTTGCATCTTTTAAATTTTTCAAAAGGATTTTATTTTCACTGTTTGTATAGTTTTTAATTTCTAAACTCCAAGAAAATGAATACGGTGTAATTCTAAAATGAAAAAATGGCACAATGTTAAAAAAGTTGTTTTGGCGTATTCAGGGGGGTTGGATACGTCAATTATTCTTAAATGGTTACAAAGTGAACTAGATACTGAAGTTGTAACTTTTACAGCTGATTTGGGGCAGGGGGAAGAGCTAGCACTTGCCCGTCGTAAAGCTGAGATGCTTGGTGTTAAAGAGATCTATATTGAAGATTTACGCGAAGAATTTGTGCGTGATTTTGTCTTTCCGATGTTTCGAGCGAATGCAGTTTATGAAGGGACCTACCTTTTGGGGACCTCAATTGCTCGTCCGCTTATTTCAAAACGCCTTATTGAAATTGCTAAGGAGACAGGAGCAGATGCAATTGCTCATGGGGCAACAGGAAAAGGCAATGATCAAGTACGCTTTGAGCTTTCTGCTTATGCACTTAATCCTAATATCAAAATTATCGCTCCATGGCGTGATTGGTCCTTTAAAAGTCGGACAGATTTGCTTAACTTTGCGTATGCACATCAAATTCCGATAGAGAAGGATAAGCAAGGCGAGGCACCTTTTTCGGTTGACGCAAATTTATTACATTCGTCATCAGAAGGAAAAATTTTGGAAGATCCAACCACTCCTGCTCCTGAATATGTACACATGCGCACCCTTTCGCCGGAAGCTGCTCCAGATCAAGCAACCAGAATCACTATTGGCTTTAAAAAAGGTGATGCTATTTCGATCAATGGGAAAAATTTATCTCCCGCGAATTTACTCTCTGAATTGAATAATTATGGACGAGACAACGGTATAGGCCGATTAGATTTGGTAGAAAATCGTTTTGTCGGTATGAAATCACGTGGTATTTATGAGACACCAGGAGGAACCATTCTCTTGACTGCTCATCGGGCGATGGAATCTTTGACACTAGATCGGGGGGCTGCACATTTAAAAGATGAATTAATGCCACGTTATGCGGAACTTATTTATTATGGTTTTTGGTTTTCGCCTGAACGGAAAATGTTGCAGGCTGCTATTGATTTGTCCCAAGAAAATGTTGAAGGTGAAGTTACATTAAAGCTTTATAAGGGTAATGTGATCGTTGAAGGACGCCAAAGCAAAAAGTCGCTTTATTCCGATAAATTGGTAACCTTTGAGGATGATGAAGGTACTTACAATCAAAAAGACGCTGCCGGCTTTATTAAATTAAATGCCTTGCGTTTGCGCACATTGGCAGCGCGTTCGTCAGAGTAAATAAAAAGCTCCATAAATACGCTTTCTTATAGGTGTTGGTGAAAGATTCTTTGTTCAATTTTTAATTCAATGTAAGAGACTCTTTTCTTGCTGATAAGTTTAGTGAGAAAAGCCGAGAATAATGGCAATTAAAACACCGGTAATCGCAATGAGCAAATTACGGTTCTTAATTCTTATACTTCATTAATATAAAAATAAAAGAAAATACACTGGAAAAAATAGGGTAGAGACTATGGTCATAACAAAAGCATGATAGAAGATTTTGAAAGCTTTTCGTTTGCTGTTATTGACGAATAAATTCAAGAACCATACACCATACTATTAAAGAGTCTAATTTTAGGATAAAGATGATGATGCGTGATCAGTGTGATGCCCTTAGCCTTACGCCAGAATTAAGAGATGCAGCTCTTCAATCGAGAACTTGGCCATTTGAAGAAGCACGTAAGATTATTAAACGCTATGAAAAAACAGGTTATCCAGAGAGTATAATATTTGAAACAGGTTATGGACCGTCTGGTTTACCGCATATTGGAACCTTTGGGGAAGTAGCACGTACAACCATGGTTCGCCATGCTTTCCATATTCTCACGGAGAATAAAGTTAAAACAAAACTGCTTTGTTTTTCTGATGATATGGATGGTTTGCGCAAAGTTCCTGACAATGTACCTGACCGTGAGAAGATGGAAAACTATCTTGGTAAACCTCTTAGCCGCGTACCCGATCCTTTTGGCGATATTTATCCTTCTTTTGGAGCAGCCAATAACGCGCGTTTACGTGCTTTTTTGGATCATTTTGGTTTTGATTATGAATTTGCAAGTGCCACAGATTATTATAGTTCCGGTCGTTTTGATGAAACACTTTTAAAGATACTTGCCTGTTATGATAAGGTAATGGCAATTGTTCTGCCAACATTGGGTGAAGAACGACGCGCTACCTACTCACTCTTTTTACCTATTTCTCCATTTTCTGGCAAAGTATTACAGGTTCCGATGATTGCTCGCAATGTTGAAAAAGGCACTGTTATTTACATTGAGCCCGAAACAGGAGAAACCATTGAAACGGAAGTTACAGGGGGAAAAGTCAAATGTCAGTGGAAGGTAGATTGGGCGATGCGTTGGAAAGCGCTTGGCGTTGATTATGAAATGGCGGGAAAGGATCTTATTGATTCCACCAACCTCTCTTCTAAGATATGCAAAGTGCTTGGTGGAAATCCTCCAGAAGGATTTAATTATGAGCTCTTTTTGGATGATAAGGGGCAGAAAATTTCCAAATCTAAAGGAAATGGCTTAACCATTGATGAGTGGCTAACGTATGCTCCAACGGAGAGTCTCGGGCTTTATATGTTCTCGAAACCTAAAACAGCAAAACGGCTTTATTTTGATGTCATTCCAAAAGCCGTTGATGAATATTATGCACATCTTTCAGCCTATAGTCGTCAAAAGTGGCAAGAACGGCTTAGTAATCCTGTATGGCATATCCATAATGGCTGTCCTCCGCAGGTTGATTTGCCTGTACCCTTTGCTATGCTCTTGAATTTGGTAAGTGCTTCAAATGCAGAGAATAAAGAGGTTCTTTGGGGTTTTATTTCTCGCTATGCTAAAGGAGCAAATGCACAAACTTATCCAGAACTTGATCAATTGGTGCAATTTGCCCTTAAATATTTTGATATTTTTGTTAAGCCTAACAAGAAGTTTAGAGCAGCAGATGACGATGAACGGGCAACATTAGCACAAATCGATAAAAAATTAGCCAGTTTGCCTGAAACTGCTGATAGCAATATGATTCAAAATGCACTTCTTGATGTTGCGCGTTTAATAGAACGCTATCAAGATCATAGTAAAAAAAGTCCTGAAGGGGGCCCGGGTGTTTCCAATGTCTTTTTTCAAATGCTCTATGAAGTTCTTTTAGGGCAAGAACGAGGACCACGATGGGGATCATTTATTGCCTTGTATGGAATTAATGAAATGCGTGCACTGATTGCTGAAGCACTTGCGCGATCTGTGGGGGAATAATGGAAAAGAGAGTGCAAGAAGTAAAGCGGCGTCGTACATTTGCGATCATTGCTCACCCAGATGCAGGAAAAACAACGCTAACAGAAAAGCTTTTATTATTTGGTGGAGCTATTCAGCTTGCTGGTGAGGTAAAAGCAAAAAAAGATCGTATTCAAACCCGTTCCGATTGGATGCATATTGAACGTGATCGCGGTATTTCGGTTGTGACATCGGTTATGACGTTTGAATATGAAGATCATATTTTTAATCTGCTAGACACTCCAGGACATGAAGATTTCGCCGACGATACATATCGTACTCTCACAGCTGTTGATAGCGCTATCATGGTGCTAGATGGTGCACGTGGGATAGAGTCCAGAACACTAAAATTGTTTGAGGTGTGTCGAATGCGGGATATTCCTATTTTTACTTTTATCAATAAAATGGATCGTGAGGCGCGTGATCCTATAGAACTTTTAGATGAAATTGAAGAAAAACTTGCCCTTGATACTGCACCAATAACCTGGCCAATTGGTACGGGTAAAGATTTTGTTGGAACATTTGATTTTCATCATAATCGTTTTCGTCAAAAAGATGATGAGGTAACACAACAAATGGTTTCTGGATCAGATGAGGTTGCAAACTTGCTTCCTGAAAACCAACGCCTGTCTTTTGTCGAAGGGGTAGAACTTGCGCGAAGTGCCTGCAAAAATTTTGATCTTCAAGCTTTCCGTGAAGGATATATGACACCGGTTTATTTTGGTTCGGCTTTGCGAAATTTTGGTGTTCGTGATTTGATCAATGCGCTTATTGATTTTGGTCAAAGTCCTCGTGATCAGGGTGCAGATCAACGCAATATCACAGCAACGGAATCTAAAATGACAGGGTTTGTTTTTAAAATTCAGGCTAATATGGACCCTAATCACCGTGATCGTATTGCATTCTTTCGGGTATGTTCAGGAACACTTGAACGTGGCATGAAGACAAAGTTAGTACGAACAGGAAAGTCCATGACCCTTTCGGCACCACAGTTTTTCTTTGCACGTTCACGCCAAATTGCTGATCAAGCCTATGCCGGTGATATCGTAGGGATTCCTAATCATGGCACGTTGCGTATCGGTGATACCTTAACGGAAGGAGAAGATATCCTTTTTAAGGGTGTACCTAATTTTGCACCAGAAATTTTGCGCCGTGTATGTTTGGGTGATCCGATGAAAGCAAAAAAACTGAAAGAAGCTTTGCAACAAATGGCTGAAGAAGGGGTTGTGCAGCTATTTATCCCCGATGATGGGTCACCTTCTCTTATTGGTGTGATTGGTGCTTTGCAAATTGATGTTCTAAAAGAACGACTGAAGGTAGAATATGGTTTGCCAGTGAGTTTTGAACCGGCACGCTTTAATGTATGCCGTTGGATTTCGGCGCAGAGCAGAGATGATCTGCAAAAATTTCTTACCAATCACCGTTCTGCCATTGCGCATGACCTAGAGGGCGATCCAGTTTTTTTAGCAGAAAATCATTTTTCATTGAATTATGAAGCAGAACGTGCGCCGAAAATAAACTTTGCATCTTTTAAGGATTATCAAATACGTTCTGAATAAGCAGATACTTTTTTGCGAAAAAAAAAGAACTATTAAAAAATCAAGCAAAGAAGAGAGGCAAGGCCCCTCTCCTTTTTAAAAAAAATCACTATAAGTGGGTTTAAGAAAGCCCCTCTTTAATCCATTCAGAAACACGTCCTTTAGAAGCAGCACCAACCATATTCGAGGAAACATTTCCATTTTTGAACATCAATAAGGTAGGAATTGAGCGCACTCCATATTGAGTAGCCAATTCCGGATTTTCATCAATATTCACTTTGGCAATTTTAACTTGATTTTGCATTTCTGTTGAAATTTCATCCAAAATTGGGGCAATCATTTTGCAAGGGCCACACCATTCTGCCCAAAAATCAACTACAACAGGAGTGGAAGAGGTTAGAACTTCGCTTTCAAAATTGCTTTTATCAACTTTTATACATGTCATTGATTTATCCTTTATATTCGCTTTTATAGATTGGTACGATAGCGCTTCATATCAAGTTATTGCAAAGATAAATTATAAGATGCTTTGTGGGAAAAGATTTTTTGGTTTATCAAGCAATTTCATCAAGAAGAGCATCGAGCTTTTCCGGATGAAGTTTAAAAACTTTCACTTCTTTGCTGTAGACAAGAAGGGCTTGAACATCTTTGTCAGGATGAATAGTTTGCAGCAATTTTCGGTAAAGAGCCATTTGCAGCAAATAATGTGGGTCAATAGAGGCTTCATCTTCTGGTGGGATTCCCGTTTTAAAATCCGCAAAGATAATCCTGTTTTGTGTGATGTATAGACGATCAATTTGACCGGAAATTGCTTGTTTTTTTCCACGAATTTTTACAATACCTGTTAAAGGAACTTCAGCATGCGATTGTTCAGAAAAGAGGGGAGCGAGGTAGGAATGATCTAAAATCTGCAAAACATGACAAAGTGCTTTTTCTTTTTGGGCTTCTTGCCAATGAGAAGCTTTGGTTTTGAGATAGTGTTGGGCATAATCGCGACGTTTTTCGTGAGAGCAATTGGGCAAATGTTGCAGTAATCGGTGAACAATATTACCATATTCAATGAAAAAAGCTCTGTTGGTGTTTGTTTCTCCTAAGACAGGTGAAATACTCAGATATTTTGGATTGGAAGAAATGTCAGCATCATCTTCAATAGAAAGGTAAGCAACAGAAGGCCTCAACGGTTTTGGTAGGGGTGGTTCTGGTGGTATTTTATGGGAGAAAAAAGCCGGTAAAGATTGGAATGTTTGACACGCAGCACAAGAGATTTCTTGGTTTATAGGGGAAGAAGAAGATGTAATGCAATAACGCCAAGCCTCAATATCTTCTACTGGACCTTTTATAGCAACTGCATGCGGTTTGAGAGCTTTCTTTATCAATTGGAGCCATGTATGAGAGGAGGTTCGCTCACTGCTATATCCGCAGACAAACAATCGATCTTCAGCGCGCGTCATTCCGACATAGAGAAGGCGTTTGTATTCTTCTTCTGCACGCTCTTTTAAATACGAAAGTGCTTTTTCGGAGATTCTTGTGTTAAATTCTTTATTGGGACGCCAGATAAAAACTTGTTGATCACTTAATTGTGTGTTGTTTAAGGGAACTTTAAGAAGATGCGGTGCATGTTGAGGATGCCAAATAGCACTTCCTGGATCAATCAGAAAGACAACAGCAGCTTCCAGTCCTTTAGCCGCATGAACAGTCATAATACGAACTTCGTCATGGTTTTGATCAAGCTCTCGTTTAATTTCTGGTTCGCTTACACTTAATGTTTCCAAAAAAGCTTGTAGCCCTGGTAGACCAGTTTTTTGAATGGTGAGGGTATAATCCATAAAAGCATCAAGTACGTCATTTACTTCAAAGCCTAAACGGGCTAGAATTTTTTGTCGTCCTTTATCGTTGTTTAAAATATGGCTATAAAATTCGAAAACTGGTATTTTATCTACGAGAGTGCGATAGTGGTTTAAGATTTCAAAGGCATGTTTCAAAGATTCATGGAATGATGCATGCAAACAAAGGCTCTGCCAAAGCGAGCCTGTACGGTGTGCTGCAATCTGATAAACTTCCTCTTCGGTAAACGAAAAAAGTGGACTTTTTAAAACACAAGCAAGAGAAAGATCGTCTTGTGGTTGTAAGACAAAACGTGCAAGCGCCATTAAATCACGTACACTAATATGATTGGTGAGTTGTAAACGATCAGCACCTGCAACAGGAATATTACGTTGTTTAAGTGCACGAGAAAGAGCTAAAACAAATTGATCACGTTTGCGAACCAGAATCATAATATCACTGGCTCGCATTAAGCGTCCTTTTGCTGGAAGTATTTCTCCTTTATGTAACCACTCAGCGATGGTTTCAGCAATCTTTTCTGCCAAGCGTACTGCTGGTGTGTCTAAATGGTCAACAGTGACATGCCAATCGTCAGGAAGTTTACTTGTTTCTTTAGAAAATGCGTCCCATACAATAACCTCACCTGGGCTATGAACACGAATAGCTTCGTGCACCGTTTTCGTATTTTCTGCTGAAAGTCCTTTGTAATTTTCTGGTGTTTCAAAGACAAGATCAACGCTTTTCAGAACATCAGCTGTAGAGCGAAAAGAATAATTCAGCTGTATTTTTTCAAATTTTTGTTTTGTTTGCTGCGCTTTTTTTTGAATTATTTGTCCATTTGTGGCAAAATTTTCTGGTACAGCGCCTTGAAAAGAATAGATGGATTGTTTTTCATCTCCAACAGCAAAAAGAGTACGTGTGTTTGTACGTTGGCTGTATCCTGTAAAAAATTCTTGTGCCAAAAGTTGAATAATTTGCCATTGCTCAGGGTTGGTATCTTGTGCTTCATCAAGCAAAATATGATCAAGGCCATTATCAAGTTTATAATGCACCCATTGGCTCGCTCCTTTACGCTGTAATAAATAGAGTGTGCGTTCAATGAGATCATCAAAATCTAACAGACCATTGGCTTTTTTTAAATTTGCATAGATTTTAAGATACATGCTACAAAGCTGGAAGGCAGCCATATTGAGTGTGAAGCTTTTTAAGCATTGATATTTTTCTAGAAGAACAGAAAGCTTGCTTTGTTGATCTTCAAGCATTTGTTGAATAAAAGGCCAAATTTCATCTGATTTTTTACAAGATAAACGTGAGAAACTCCTTGGTTTTCCTGTTGTTGTAAAATAGATATCGGAAATGATATTGATAATATCTGTTTCATCACAAATCTCTGCCAAGCGGGAAAATTTCGCGATCATATCCTTAAGGTGTTTGTTGCCGTGGGTTTGGCAGTGTGTGAAAGCGTAAAGAGGCAGACGAGCAGTTTGTTGAATGTTTTCTAGCAACCGCTCATTTGTTTCATCGGGGGTTAAATGAAAGAGTGCACGCAATTGTGCTTCCCCATTTTCAGACAAAATGGAGGATAAAAAATCAGACAATTTATGTTGTTTTTCCGTTGTTTCATACAGCAATTGATTAAGAGTGTGCTCACTGACAACTTGAAGCAACAGTTTCAAAGCGGACTGTACATCCTTATGCTCCAAAAGTTGGCGACGGGATTCGTGTAGTAATTTTTTTCGACTGATATCGTCGAGCAGTTCAAAATGTCCAGCAATATTGGCTTCTAGCATAAATTGATGTAAGAGGGATTCACAAAATGCATGAATAGTTTGGATTTTTAAGCCCCCTGGTGTTTCGAGAGCACGAGCGAAGAGTTGACGCGCATAGGTTAATTTTTGCGCATTAACGGGCTTCTTTTCAAGCTGTGATAAGGTTTTTTGCAGCTGTGTATCATCAAGTTCATTCCAGCTGGAAAGTGTGCGAAAAATCCGCGATTGCATAACAGCTGCTGCGGCTTTTGTATAAGTAAGACATAAAATACGTGCTGAAGGAGTACCGTTTAAAAGCAAACGAATAACACGTTCGCTTAAAACGTGGGTTTTTCCAGATCCTGCATTTGCAGAAACCCATACATTTGTTTTTGGATGTGTTGCCGTTGCTTGTGCATCAAGGGCTGCTTCAGGAATAGAAAAAAAAGTCATGATTGATCTGCTTTATGGAAACCGCTTGACCACTCCCACAAGCGTGCAAGATGGTCATAGTCCCCTTCACATCGTTTTGCCATGGGGACTGCATGTGAAAGATAACCTTGTTGTGGATTTTGATAATAATTCATTAGTGCGAGAAGATGTTCCCATGCTTTTTCACCAAGATTTATTGCGCTTTGGTGTTCTTTTTCTCCTTTCTTTAAGAGAATTGATTGGGGCATAATTTTACCTTTTTCATTAAGGGGAATGTAAAATAAATTTGAGGGAGTAAGATCTTGAAAATCTGTAAAGGCACCTTGCATAAGCAAAGCTGTTTCCAATGCCAATTGTGGAAACAATAAATCACGAACCTGTTTTGATGAGGGGGGAGTGTTGGTTTTAAAATCAAAAATCTCAACCATTTTATTTGGCAATACATCAATACGATCTGCACGTCCTGAAAGGGTTACACCTGTGGTACCTATAGATATTTTTTGCGATACGACTTCGGCATATCGTTCTCGAGGCCCTAAGCTTTGCTCCCATTGGAGTAAAAACGGAGCAAGATTTTCAAAATGAATCCACCAAATTGCTTCAATATCGGCAGGTAAATCGCACTTATCAAATTCTTGACGTCCAATGGTGAGGAGTGCATCTAGAGCATTTGCAGCATTTGGATTTTTTATTTGTGTACAAAAATCAGCAAGGATAGCGTGATAAAGCGTTCCACGTTCAGCAGCACCAGGATTATGAATGAGCTTTTTAAGCGGTTTGAGGCGCAAGATTTTTTTAGCATAAATGGCGTAAGGGTCATACCGCAAGGTTTCTATTTCAGTGACAGAAAAATGACGTGGGCGCATCTTAAGGGGTGGTATAGGACAAGGGCGGGCTACACAGCCAATCATATTTGTATTGTCAAGCATTTTTGCCCAATGAAGAAATTTTTCACCTCGGGCACGTATTTGTTGCCAAACTTGCTTTCCTATGACTGTTTCTAGGCGTTGTAACCAGCGTGAAGGAAGTGAAGGAGCAAAATTGACCCGTAGTGCTCGGCTCATCACCACTTTATTCATTCCCATAGCCCATTGAAAATCATGTGCAGAAAGACCAATACGCTGCTCAGGTGGTTCAAGCGTTAACATCATTTTCATAGGACGCGATAAAAAAGCATCATTGCGGGTTGTAATTGGCCATGATCCTTCATTAAGACCGCCAATAACCACGGTATCAACCGTTTGCAAACGTGATTCCAAAGTACCCCAGATGAATAAACGTGGATGACCTCCGGGGGAGGGCGTGACAGAATGAGTCGCTATCAGAGCTGAAAACATAGCGGGCCACTCACGAAGATGAAATTTTAATCCTGATTGATCACTCACCAATTCACGCAAAAAAGTTAGGAGAGTTTGTCCTGCTTCATGTTGATAAAGATGGGCAAGCGAATTGTTTTCATCACGGCCAAAATTTTCAAAAACTTCAACTGTTGCTATCGCGGCTTCATTGATGGTGCATTCTTTCTCTTGTTTCATGAGAAATGCTAAAGGCTCAACAGCTTTGACCAAAAGATGACAAAGCAAATGTGCTTCTTCGCTTTTCTGTTGATCAAAAATGTTATTGTCAGAAGTGTTTTGGAAATGTGTTTTTATCCACTTTTCAAGAAATTTGTCACATTCGAAAAGATTAATATAGCCCGTGTTTCCTCGAAGAACAAAGAGTTCAAAATTTTCTGCCATTTTGCGTAAACGGTGCCGGTTTTGTCCTAGCGTTGTAAATGGATGTTTGAGAAGGGAAAGAAAAGCAACAGGATCATAAGGTTGAAAGACATTTTCTAAAAGAAGTCGTAAAAGAGTTGAAGGGAGTGTTTGTGCAAGCGGTACCTCGCCTGAATCATTTGCTTCAATACCAAAACGTTGTAATTCAGCTGAGACACGGCGTGCTAAATTACGGTCATGTGTAATAAGAGCGGCGGTTTTTTGAGGTTCTTCAATGGCATTACGTAAAGCAACAGCAATAGTGAGAGCTTCTTCTCGCTCATTTATAGCTTCAATGAATGACCAATCTGCACAGATGTTTTCATAATTATCACGGATAATTTTTACCCAACGATCTGTCGTAGAGGCTGGTCGGAGTGCTTCTGATAAGAGAGCAGCGCGTTTTTTCTTTATTGCATTTTGTGGGCCAATTTCGCGAACATGAATACGGTGACATTTCATGAGAGAGAGAAGTTTTTTTAAATGGTATTGAGGATGACTAAAAACATTCGCTGCTTGATCTAAAAAATCATAAGTTGTTTTTTCTTCATTGATTGTGCCTAATGCCTCCCATTGATCTTCATCCATATCAAGATCAAGCCCAGGAAGGACAACAGCTCCTTTTGGGAGGGAGGCAATTACCTTTAAGAGATGAGAAACTGCGGGAATAGAACCTGATACGCCAGCCGCAAGTATAGGTTTATGAGGTTGTGTGTGGTGTAGAATCTCAGCATACATTTTGAGTACTTGATTGCGCCATTCAGCGGGATTGCTACATTGTCTTTCTTTTAAGATTTTCGGCCAACTTTGTGTGATAATAGTAAGGAAATCGAGAGTGATTTGCCACCATTCGGCAACCATATCGGGGGCAATTTCTTTCAGTTTTGACCAATCTGCTGCTTCTGTTTCGATTTCATCCATCAGCCTTGCTAAATCTTGAGCTAGCCAAATTGCATCGGCAGTATGAGCAGGAATAAGCACATCTTCTGTGCCAAACATGGCACGCAAATGTTCCGGTAAATTTTCACGCCAGGGACGAATAAGACGTGCTAAAAGCAGGAGGCGTTCTGTATCTCCAATGGGAGGATTGAGAGTGTAGGTATGGTTTTCAACAAAAAGAAAACTCTCTTCGTCTAGATCTCCTAGAGCGCGAATGGTTGGTAAAAAGGTTGATTGAGTATCACTTCTTTCGACAAAGGCTGTACGTAAAGCGCGGGCAGCACGGCGTGTTGGTACATAAATGAGGGTATCGGCAAGGGCTATTTGGATATCTCCATTTGGTGCAAAGTTATCAATAAGCGTTTCAGAGAGCAATGCCTCAACAAAATGCGGTAGAAAAGCAGTTCCCGGAGAAATAGAAAAAACACGTGGTTTATGGGTCATATGATCTCGTTTGGGATACGTAGAAAATTCCGTTTATTGATTATTTATACCATTTCTACTGTATACAATTTTTAAAAAGGGGCAAACTGAAAAGCGATATCTATGCATGAAGTTTTTAATTTGTCCTTATAAAAAAATATTGAAATACATCATATATTTTAATTTTTTGCACAAATTTATAAAGAAATATTCTCATAGTTTTATACAGAGAATGGACGATAATTTATTTTCTAATTCAAATAGGCAATATAAAGAACAAATATTGTTTTAAAAGACTTGATATTTATAAGTATATTGGAAATTATTGGAGTTAATAAATAACAGATTTATTATACGTTTTACACGGTACAATATGAAAATACTTTTTACAGATGACATTGTTTTAAGAAAAAATTGACTCATGGACTTGTGACGCTTAAAGAGCCAGTTTTATAAAGAATATTCACCCATTCTCATCAAAGATTTGGGAAAATAAAAATAGGTATAGAGTTATTTTCATATTCTATAGGTAATTTTTATAAAAAAAGTATTGCGAAGATCGCAGTGCAAGTTTCTATCCTACTTTTGGAAGGAGCCCTATTTTTTGATAAAATCTTTGTAAAGGTGCAAGCATTGGCTGTGAGAGATTGCGAGCAAGATAGTCTTGCACATGAGGGAGATATTTAAGATAAGATGATTTTCCATCACGCTGATGGAGGCGTACAAAAATTCCTAAAATTCTCGAAGCACGTTGAGCACCTGCAAATGCGTAAAGTTTGCGGAATTCATTTTCATCAAAAGATCGTGGTGCTTTATGACGTGCATTGCAATAGGCATCGAGGATTTTCGCTTCAAGTGTTGGGGAAATAAAGACGCGTGCATCCTGTGCTAAAGAGACAAGGTCATAGGCCGTTGGACCTTGTAAACCATCTTGAAAATCAATCAGACCAATGCGGGCAATTCCCTCTTTATGCACACGCCAAAAAATATTGGGTGAATGATAATCACGCATAACAAAGGTATTTTCTCCTTGAGTGAGACTATCGAGATAGGGTTGCCAACACGTAAAAAAGCCTTCACGATGTTTTTGATTTAAGTTTTTTTGTGTTTGGAAGGGCAAATACCAATCGAGCAACAAAGAGAGTTCTGATTGTAATGCTTGGTAATCATAGGAGGGGATTTGGAGCAAAAATGTTGCAAATTGTTTTTCGAAAGGCCATGACTTTTGGTGAAAGATGGCCAGCAATTCGCTACAAGCGATATAACGCTCTTCTATAGGATTACCACTTTGATCCAAAATTCCTTCACATCCAAAATCTTCTAAAATCAAGAGACCTTGTTCAAAATCTGTGACAAAGATATGGGGGGCAGAAAATCCATTGTCTAAAATGATTTGATTAATTCCTACAAATTGGCGGATATCTTTTGCAAGGTGTGTCATTGTTACGTAAGCAAGATCTGCGCTTTGTTCCATTTGCATGGTCGGTGCATCCATAAGAACTTCTCGATGCTGTCCATCATCTAGAAGTTCATAACTGCGTGAGGAGGCGTTACCAGCCAAAAGATAACGGTGAACGTAACCGCGCCCATGGGTTTTTAAAAATGTGCGGATTGCAAAAGAACGTTGTAGGCGCTCAGTGGAATGATGTGATGAGGTAAGAGTCACATGGCGTCCATGTTCTTCATATTGTAAAATGAGTGCAAAGGTAATCGGTCCTAAAAGATAAGCACCTTTTTCTGGCCATTCAATGAGTAAAATGCTTTTTTCACGCGCTTCATAAAGTCCTAATTCATCAATTTCTTCTGCCATAGAAAGACGATAAAGATCAGCATGGATAATTTCAAATTTTGGAAGTTGATAGCTTTGAACAAGAGTAAAAGTAGGACTTGGAACATCCAGAGTATTGTCGTTTGCAAGTGTATGAATGATTGTTCGTGCAATGGTTGATTTTCCTGATCCAAGATCACCTTGTAGTGTCACAAGATCACCTGGCTTTAGAGCAAGAGCTAAATCTTGCGCAAAAAGTTTAGTCGCTTCTTCATTTTCAAGAAAAAAACTAAAATTCATAAACAGTTCCGTGCAATGGATGAAAAATTTTTTTAAGTAGAAAGGAAGAGATTAAAAAACTTTATCTCCTTTGGGAATTGGGAAAAAACATTTAACCGTTGTTCCTTGTCCTGCACCGGTAAGAATTTCAACATGTCCACCATGGAGCTCAACAAAGCTTTTAACAAGGGACAAACCAAGACCCGCTCCAGCGCGTCCACCATGGTGTGAATGGGAAGAAAAACGTTTGAAAATGCGATCAAGAATATCTTCTGGAATGTCAGATCCCTCATTGTGGACACTGAAAACAATGTGATCATCTTGTTCATCGGCACAAAATTCGATTGTGCTTGCTTCCGTTGCAAAATTAATGGCATTGCTAAGAACATTCACAAAGATTTGGTGTAAACGTGTTGCATCAGCAGAAATAAAATTTAAAGAAGGAGAAATCTGCTGTAAAAGCGTAATATAACGTCCGTTAAGGCGCTCTTCTACGCGTGCTACTGCTTGTACCATGGCATCAGCAATATTAACTGGCTGTATGTCCAGTTCCATGATGCCCGCATCGAGGGTTGCAAGGTCAAGAATATCATTAACAATATTTAAAAGAGTGCCTGATTCTGAGTGAATGTGCCCAAGATATTCTTTTTGGCGTTCATTGATAGAGCCAAAAATTTGATCCCGTAAAATATCAGAAAATCCAATAATATTGGTGAGAGGTGTACGCAATTCATAGGAAACGTGTTGGACAAATTCATTACGCAAACGATCAGCACTTTCTAAGGCTTCATTTTTTTCTTGAAGAGCACGCGCAACATAAACAGTATCTGTAACATTAACGAAAGTAAGCATCGTTTCTCCATTGGGAAGTGGAACCAGTGTATAGTCAATAATCATTCCATTTTTGAGATCCATACGACCTGAATATGTATCACGTTTTTCAGCAAAACCTGTAATAAATTTGGTAAACTGATCCCATTCTTGTCTCAAAGTTAAGTTCGAACAATGGCTTTGTAATTGGGTAATATGAGTGCCTTCTACCAATAAATTATAGGGGAGAGACCATAATTTCGACAAAGCTGGGTTGGATAAACGAAGACGTCCATCCGTGCCAAAAACCGCTACGCCTTCTGAAAGTTTATCAAGGGTTTCGCCTTGTATTTTAATGAGAGTGTTATAGCGTCGTTCAAGATCAATTTTTTCTGTAAGATTTTCATAAAGCCAAGTGACACCTCCTTGTGGGTGAGGGCTGGAAATAACACGTACTGTGCGCCCATCTGGAAGATTCCAAATTTGTTGATTCGATTCCGTTTGTTGGTAGGCTTTAAAAAGTTCTTCTTTCCATGCACGCCAATCAGGGTGTTCAGCAATGAGTCCTTTTTCACGCATGTGTTCAAGCAACAATGTATGACTTGGTTCACTTTCTAAAAAAGAACTCTCCAACGGCCATAAAATTTTAAAAGCATGGTTGCAGAATTTTAATTTTTGGTCGGTATCGAAAACAGTGACAGCTGTTGAGATTTGGTCAAGTGTTTCACAATGGCTTTGCAGAACACGTTTTAGTTCATTAGCAAGATTTTCATATGCGCTATCATCGTGTGCAAAAGCTGCCATTCCTTCGGCTGTCGTAATCCGTGTGAGGTGAAAACGATGCCGTTCTCCATCAATAACTGTATGAACATGCTCTTGAAAAATCGTTTCTGTCTCATCTGTTTTGCGTTGCGTTGTTTCATTGAAAAGATCATTCACTTCATTGCTGCCTTCTTGAAAGCTTGTCACTTCTCTAAAGGCGTGATTAACAAAACAAACATTTCCTTGGCAATCTCGTATCCATACAGGTTCTTTAATACAATCAAGAAGATTGCGTTGCATTCTTAGTTCGATAAGGATTTTTGTGATATCTTTCTGTAAACGCGCATTTTCGCTCTGCTGTGTTGAAATGTCTTGAAAGCGTGCAATAGCTACTGTTCTAGCAATGACTCCTGTAACTTGTAACAACATATTGTTTGTGGTGGTAACAGAAAGTTCAAAAGGATGAGACTTGTAACGTAATTGCGTTAACGCATGGTCAAGTTCTCGCAGAGAATTTTCTTCAAGCCAAAGTCCAAAATGCTGAAAATCTTGCTGGGGAATTCCTGTTTTTTGTAAAGTGGAAACATTACCAACCACACGGGGTGAATCTGTTGGATTCTCCCAAATAAGAAGGAACTGCCCTGTTTCTTCCAGAAGCCATTCATAATATTTAAGTTTTTCAGAAAAGTCTGCTTGAATTGTTGACAGAGGTTTCCATGAAGCTTTTTTTGCACGCATAATAACTGTTATACACGTGAGAAGTGAAGCACAAAAAATCCCTCCACACAAAGCTAAAAGAAGCCATGGACCATCCGGCAAAGTAAAGTCAAATGGGAAATGCATTTCCAATGACTGAGCAACAACGTACGTCGGAAAAAAAAGGCAAAAAATATATGTAGAAATTCGGATCATTTTTTGAGTTTTTTCTTTTAGGTCATAATCACCTACAGGAGAGCGCAATGCCTTTTCCTTTTTCTTTTAACCCAAGGAAACAATTTAGTAACGATAATGATTTGGTTTATAGGGTCCTTGTTGTGTAACTCCAATATAGGCAGCCTGCTCTTCTGATAAAACAGTTAGTTTTATTCCTAACCGATCCAGATGAAGGCGCGCAACTTTTTCATCAAGATGTTTTGGTAAAACAGCTACTTTATTTTTGTAGTGTTCTGAACGGGTAAAAAGCTCAATTTGCGCTAAAACTTGGTTTGTAAATGATGCCGACATAACAAAAGAGGGATGTCCCGTGGCATTACCAAGGTTCAGTAAGCGTCCCTCAGAGAGCAAAATAATGCGTTTTCCATCGGGAAAGGTAATCATATCGACTTGAGGTTTAATATTCGTCCATGGTAAATTTCTAAGAGTAGATACTTGAATCTCATTATCAAAATGGCCAATGTTGCCAAGAATACACATATCTTTCACTTGCCGCATATGGTCTAAGCGGACAATATCTTTATTGCCTGTTGTTGTGATGATAATGTCGGCACTGGAGGCGGCTTCATCTAAATGAACAACTTCATAACCATCCATAGCTGCTTGAAGGGCACAGATTGGGTCAATTTCTGTCACTTTAACGCGTGCTCCAGCACCTGAAAGCGAGGCTGCTGAACCTTTACCTACATCCCCATAACCACAAACAATGGCTGTTTTACCAGCTATCATAACATCTGTTGCACGTCGGATACCGTCTACGAGTGATTCTTTACATCCATATTTATTATCAAATTTTGATTTCGTAACACTATCATTGACATTAATGGCAGGAAAAGGCAAAAGCCCTTTCTCTTGTAGGTGATGAAGGCGATGTACGCCCGTTGTTGTTTCCTCACTCACACCTTTGATTGCTGCGCACTGACGTGTAAAAAAGCCTGGTGTAGCGTCCATACGCTTTTGGATTTGTTTGAAAAAGAATTCTTCTTCTTCTGTATTGGGATGAGCCAAAATATCTTTATTTTCTTCTGCACGACATCCCATCAAAATATAATTTGTAGCATCTGCTCCATCATCCAAAATAAGATTTGAAAGATTGCCATCAGGCCATTGGAAAATAGCATCTATATAAGTCCAATATTCTTCAAGCGTTTCACCCTTTACTGCAAAGACAGGAGTACCTGTAGCTGCAATAGCTGCTGCTGCATGGTCTTGTGTAGAAAAAATATTACTGGAACTCCACCGTACATCAGCCCCAATCGCTTTCAATGTTTCAATTAAAACAGCTGTTTGAATCGTCATATGCAATGAACCAGAAAGCCGTGCTCCCCGTAAAGGTTGGCTAGAGGAAAATTCTTTACGACAAGCTATTAAACCTGGCATTTCTGTTTCAGCGATATCAAGCTCTTTACGACCATAGGCAGCAAGTGCGATGTCTTTGACAACATAATCTGGAGTTGCCATTCTTTATTCCTTTAAAAATATTTTTCCGAACGGTAGGAGAAATTAAAAAAAAATGCAAGAGAATAGAAAAACTTCTTTGTAGATCTCTATACCATCCATCCCCGCAAAAAATAAACATCAATACATTAAATGCTGATAGGATTGATAGGGTAAGGAATCTTAGAAGAAATTCTATTGCGGATAAAGCTTATCAACATTTGCTTGTTTTAAAGCTATGATAAAGGAGGAATAACAAAGAGAACTGTTCTCTATTCTGAAAAAAGAGTAAGACATATAAGTTTCATCAAGATATTTACTGTTTCTTTTTATAAAGTAGAAATGAATTTGATGATAAAAAATACACATTTACGAAAAATAGCACGTTTCATGTGTTTATTTTAAAAAGACATTTCACCTTTCTTCTAATCTCATTTTCTCATACTGCCTATAAAGATTACAATGCAAAATTCACAGAGTATCAGCATTTTGACGCTTATAAAATAATAAAAAAAAACCATCATTATGTTTCTCAATTTTCATTGTTTTTTGCGTTTTTACATTGAGACAATTTATGAAAAATATATTGAGTCTATTTTCGAACGATCTTTTTTCATACTTCAATGTTTCATGTAATGTGTGAATAAGTGGTTTTTCGATTTTGAATATAAAAAGTTGAAGTAAGAAAATATGACTTTGTTCGGTATGCTCATTTCCAATATGGAAAAAACAACAAATTATTATAAATCAATATCTTGTCTAAGACTTGAGAGAATATGCACTAAGCTAGTAGATTCTTGGAAAATTGACCTTGTGGACGAAATCTCCAGAGATAGCTTGGCAAAAGAGCACACATTGCTCTAGGGGTAATGCCTACGCCCTCTAAAGTGTATCCATTTTCTATAGCCTCTTGAGAAACAATGTTATCTATTTGTAGGAAATGTATCTGATTTGTTGTCACAAGTGTTGGTACGAAAGGCAATTTACCGATAGTTCCAAAAAAAACACCACCCAAGAGTCCTAAGGAAAGAGGCACAGAAAGCGTTACTTTCTTACGGTAAATGATTTTTAAAACCTTTTCAAGGGCATTTTTGAATGTGATAATCTGTGGGCCACCAAGATCATAACTTTTTCCAGAGAGAACTTGTCCTTCTAAAGCGCGTACAACAAATTCAGCGATATCGCCAACATATACGGGTTGCAATTTGCTTTGACCACCTCTAAAAAGGGGCATAATTGGTAAAAAACAAGAAAAGTTTGCTAAGGTGTTAAAGAAACAATCTTCTGGACCAAAAATAATGGATGGGCGCATAATAATTGCTTTGTGATGTGTATTCTGAACGATTTGTTCACCCATAGCTTTAACGCGTGCATAAAGAAATGAAGCGTTTTTATTGGCTACAAGCGCTGACATGTAGATAAGTGGAATACCTGCTTTAGCTGTTAACTCAGAGACATTTCGTGTACCATCGATTTGTATATTTTGAAATTTTGATTGATTCGCTTGCGCTAAGCTACCAGGAAGAAATACTGCACCATCTGCTCCAAGCAATGCACGTGCAACAGAGGCACGATGCTCGATATTGGTTTTCAGCATTTGGGTTTGTCCGACTTCTCCTATTTGGAACATATAGTAAGCTTTTTGTGGACAGCGAACAGCAATGCGAACACGATAACCCCGTTTGGTTAAAGTTTCAACAACATACCGCCCCACAAAACCAGAACCGCCGAATACAGTAATAAGTTTAGGATGTTGATAAAGTGCATAATCGAGTTGCATGATCAGAAGGTCTATCTTTTAAAGCTCCATGAGTGATCAATTTCTAACATGGTGGTGTTTTATTGTCACGTAAAATATCGCCGGCAAGATAAAGGGAACCACCAATAAGGACAATAGCATCTTTATGCTCTGTGTTAATTTTATGTAAGGCATCTTGTAGCCGTGCTTGCGGGGTAGCAGAAAGTCCTGCTTTTTGAGCGGATTCAGCTAAAATTTTTGGACAAGTACCAGCACTATTGTTTGTTAATGGGATCGTGTAAACTTTGTTTATGAGGTTTGCTAGAGGGCAAAAATAACCGACAGCATCTTTGGTATTGAGCATACCGGCAATCATGATAAAAGGACGTTCTGTTTTTTTTCTCCACAGCGTAAGCTCTGCTGCAACGACTTTTCCAGAAGCGGGGTTATGGCCACCATCTAACCATATATCAATACTAGGAGACAGCCGATCAATCAAATGTCCATGAGTCAGATGTTGCATCCGTGCTGGCCAGTAAACATTTTGCAAAGCGTGACTTATTGCTTGTTCTGAAAGTTGAAAACCTGCTTGATGTACTGCTTCAAGAGAAGCTCCAGCATTAGCAATTTGGTGGGCCCCCATAAGGTTAGGAAGGGGAAGGTCCATGAGGCATCGAGTGTTTTGAAAGACCATACGTCCATATTCTGTATAGCTTTGATAATCTTGATCAAACAGGGAATAAGATGCTTTATTTTTATCTGCAATGGTTGTTAAAATCGAAAGAGTTTCTTCATGATCTTGTTTACCTATAACCACTGGAACGGTTGGTTTGATAATTCCCCCTTTTTGAAAAGCGATTTGTGCGATTGTGTTTCCAAGAAAAATTTCATGATCATAGTCGATAGGCATAATAAGCGATACAGCTGGTTTTTTGATAACATTGGTAGCATCAAAACACCCTCCTAATCCAACTTCTAAAATCACGACATCAGCTGGATGAATACTAAACAACATAAAGGCAGCTGCTGTTAAAATTTCAAAAACAGTGATTGGTTCTTGATGATTCGCTCTTATAACTTCACGAATTGTCTCAGCCAATTGGTTTTCTGTAACAAGTTGGCCTCCTCCTTTTTGACCGAGCCTACAACGTTCATTCCAATTGACCAGATGAGGTGAGCTGTACATATGAACCTGGTAGCCAGCACTTTCCAAAAGAGCACGACAAATTGCTGAGGCAGATCCTTTACCATTTGTTCCAGCAATGTGAATAACAGGTGCAAGTCTTAAATGTGGATTACCAAGATGTTTTAAAAGGCGAAGAATACGTTCTAAAGAAAGATCAAATTTTTTTGGATAATTTTTTAGTAGATTATCTATCATCCTTTGTACTTGGTTTTGTTCCATAAAGTTAAGCTGCTTTTGTCGTAGAAAGCGATGTTTGAGAATTTGTTGGGGATGAATTGGAAGGGTTAACAGTTGCGGGATATTTCATCATCAAACGCAGAAGTCTTGCAATGGTTTTTTTCATTTCTAAGCGTGATACAACCATATCAATCATACCATGTTCAAGCAGATATTCACTACTCTGGAAACCTTCTGGTAAAGTTTCACGTATAGTTTGTTGAATCACACGCGGTCCTGCAAAACCGATCATAGCACCGGGTTCGGCAATGTGAATGTCGCCAAGCATAGCGTAAGAAGCAGTAACGCCACCGGTAGTCGGATTGGTAAGAACAACAATATAGGGAAGATTTGCTTCTTTCAGCATTTCAATGGCTACGGTTGTACGGGGCATTTGCATCAATGAGAGTGTTCCTTCTTGCATGCGTGCACCGCCAGAAGCGGAAAAAAGAACCAAGGGACATTTTTCGGCAATAGCAGTATCAGAAGCTTTGATAATGGCTTCTCCTGAAGCCATACCAAGTGATCCACCCATAAAGGCGAAATCTTGAACGGTGGCTATAATAGGTAAGCCCTCAATAGTACCGCGTGCACTCAAAATATTGTCATCAACTCCAAGTTTAGAACGATAATCTTTTAAACGGTCGATATAGCGTTTTTCATCGCGAAACTTTAAAGGATCTGTTACAACTTTTGGGTTTTCCATAGTCGTATAAATACCATCATCAAAAAAATGCATGAGACGATCTTTAGCGCTGATGCGCATGTGATAACCAGAACTAGGAATTACATATTGATTCATCTCCAGATCTTTATGGAAAACCATTTCGCCACTGGTGGGATCTTTAATCCATAGATTATCTGGAATTTCACGACGTCCCAATATCGAGTTAATTTTAGGACGAACATAATTTGTAATCCAGTTCATCTTTATAGCCTCTCTTTAAAATATTGTATAATTTTAAAATATTGTATAATTTTCCACGATTTGAAAGAATATAGGACCCAAAATAATCACACTTGTCTTACTGAATGAATAAACAAGCCTCTTTATATCTTTATGCGTATGCGCAGAGCTCTCACTCTATTGTCCTTTAATTTTCTATTTTTTCAATATCACAATAATTCTCTCCCTTAAGAGTATTCCTTACAACAAGCCTCTCAGCAGTTTCGACATTTAAGAACTGACATTTTTTATTTTTTTACTTTGATATCAAAACCCATTCCTTATGCTGGTTGGCAAATTCCTCATTTGCTTCTAATAAAAAAATATATTCGATCAACCATTAACACCAACATCTGTAAAGCAGAGAGACCTCACAACATAATATTAATAAGACTATAATAATCCAAAAAACAATGGACATGATCGCATTATGTTAACGAAATGCCGGCATAAGGGCAAGGTTTTTTTCAAAGGGTTTCCTTAATGAGAGGAATGAAAGCAGTCATTTAGGGTACAAAGTTTGTTTTATACTTCCTTTTTCTCGTGAGCTCTTTTATTGAGTTTTAGGGAAATATCATCATTTTTGTATGACACGTGCGGCAGTCTTTTGGGAAAGCATCTTATGTAAGTGTGTCATAAGGGCAGCTGCAAAAAGCGGCGATGCTAAATTAAGAATGGGAATCGAAACAAAAAGCGCGATCAACAATCCTGCGCCAAAAACTGTTGCGTAATGCGTATGTAAAAAGGCATGTGCCTCTTGTTCAGAGCGGAAACGATAAGCGGTAAACATAAAATATTCACGACCAAGCAAGAAGCCATTAATAACATAAAAGGCAATCAAATTAATACCTGGCACGAAAAACAAAATAAAAGCGATTCCATTGCCTAAAAGGCTTAAAAAAACAAATTGCAAGGAAAGGATAAGAGAACGCCCAAATGGCAGAGCATGTCCAATAGGTTCATTTGGATAATCTTCTTTTTCAATAATTTCAGCAGCAGAGTCAATGAAAAAACCACCAATCATAGCAGTGATTGGAGCAATAAAAAAAGCCATCAGCAAAGCTAAACCAAAATTAAAAACAATAAGCATGCCAAATCCCAACCATCCTGTCCAACTGGGTAATCCAGGAAGAAAATCAGCAACCCAAGGCCAAAAGTAGGATATAAAAAACTGACGCACACATAACCATAAAATAGCGAGCACAACGAAGGTAATTCCCAATGCTTTTAAGATCATCGTGCGATATTGCAAGGTTATAAGCCGTTGTAAAGAACGATAGGCAGCAGTAAAAATCATAACGATTTAGTAAATAAGAAAAAAACAGTGAAAACAAGAGAGAAATTGGAAAGTGCTTTTAAATATGCATGTAATTTCATAAATTCTACAATTTTGTTGATAAAGAATAGATAGTCAAAAGGGAGCATTTCCTACAGTTCTGTAAAATATTTTCTTTAGCGCAATGATATAAAGTGCATTCATGTATATTGAAAAAGACAATGTCATCTTTGTTTGATTTCAGTTTTCTTTTGTATCAAACAAATACAGCAGTGCGAATTTGAAAAGAATATTTAATCTAGAACTTTACCATAGAGTTTATAAAGTGAAATCTATAAGTGATCAGCAGATGAGATTTTCTCGAGAAAAATCAATCAGATGACAGATTAGTGCAGGTTAGTAAACTTCATCTTTTAAAGCGGTGATGGGGGAGATCTTTGTACATACATGGCAGAAAATCACCAGAAGATTTTTCTGTAAAGCGAATGAAGTGAACAGTATACGCGCGTGGCAATAAAAGTCACCAATGTTAATCATTTTATAAATAGACTAAAATACAGAGGAGTTTTCTTCTCTTTTGTGAGGAAGTGGTTGCTTTTTGTCCAAAGGTACTTGTGTCTCAATGAGAATTATCGTCCAGATGGTTTTACGTAATTTGGTCGATGCGTTTAATTTTTGCTTTGTGTTGCATTTTAAAGGTATTCAAATGTCTAATGTCTGGCAGTTTTTATTTGAAAGAAGGCATCTTTTTCTTATGGATGAGCAGGGTTGTGAAGCTCAAAAAATGACACAATAACCTTTGCTAATTTTTGTGCTACTTGCTGTTTACTCATGTACGGCCATTGTTCAACAATTTCTTTACTGACAAGACAAACTTGATTTGTATCAGCGCCCATAACATTTGTGCCATCAGCATGAAGAGAAACGTCATTGGCGAGAATGAAGTCTGCACCTTTTGCAACACATTTTTTTTGTGCATTTCCAATGAGGTCAGAGGTCTCAGCAGCAAACCCAATCACCAACGGCGGTCGGTTTGGAGCATGTCCAATTGTTGCTAAAATGTCAGGATTTTCAACTATATGCAAGGATGGTGGTGTTTTATGGTTACTCTTTTTGATCTTGTGTAAAGATTGCGTTTGGCTTCGCCAATCGCAAACAGCGGCGACAAAAATAGCTCCATCAGCAGGTAATGCCGCTTGAACAGCTTGTAACATTTGGTGCGCTGTTTCAACATGAATGGTTTTCACCTCTTGTGGATCGGCAAGATTCACTGGTCCACAAATCAGTGTCACTTTAGCGCCTAAATGTGCTAAAGCTGTTGCAATGGCATGGCCTTGCTTTCCCGAAGAGCGATTAGCAAGATAACGCACAGGATCAATTGGTTCATGGGTAGGACCAGAAGTAACAATGAAATGGCGCCCAGAAAGTGGTTTTTCCTGCACACCTAAAAGAGACTCCACTGCTGCTACAATGGTTAGGGGTTCACTCATGCGTCCACAACCCGTTTCATCGCGCTCAGCCATTTTGCCAATTTCTGGCCCTACTATATGAACACCATCTTTGCGCAATTGAATAACATTGCGAACAGTTGCTGGATGTGCCCACATCGTTGGATTCATGGCTGGTGCAATTAAAAGTGGACAGCGTGCTGCTAAAAGCACACAATCAGCCAGATCATCTCCTATACCGTTAGCTATTTTTGCGATGCGATTGGCGGTGGCGGGCGCTAAAATAATGAGATCAGCATTACGTGCCAAGCGGATATGTCCAATATCATGTTCTTCTTCGCGTGAAAATAAATCGCTATACACGGTACGACCGCTTAGAGCTTCAGCTGCTAAAGGTGTAACAAATTTTTGCGCTGCTTTTGTTAGGATAATGTTTAAATGCGCTCCACGTTCTTGTAAACGGCGAATCAGGTCAAGCGCTTTATAAGCTGCAATACTCCCACCAATAATAAGAAGAAGTGATTTTGATTGCAATGATTGCGCCTCAAGAACACTTACTTGAGGGAGTGGTAAAGTTAGAATGTCAGCATTGCTTAAAAGACGGCGAACTTCCTCTTCCATAGAGATGCCATTTTTTGCGGCACGTATGCGTAAAGCTTCTTTGATTTCAGGAGAGAGATTACGAACGGTAAGACTAGCCATAAAATACCTCCAAGAAATAAGATGATTTCAATGATTGCATAATTGATATTTTTTAGCATATTGAGCAGACTAGAAAAGATGAAAAAGGTAAAAAGTAATGCAAGCGCAGCAAAACGCAATGATGAACAGACTATAACGGCCATAACGATTGGTGCGACTTTGTTCGGCAGCAAGTTGCTTAAGGGTTGTGGGGGAAAGATTAAATCCTTTTTCTCTGATTGTATTGAGGTCTTCTTCCATACGTTGGAAATTTTGTATCAATTGCGGTGTTTTGCGGGCTAATGAAAGGAGTGATTGCGCCCCTTCACTAAAGTCTTTTACTATTCCTACAGGTCCTAAATTTTTGCTAATCCATTCCCTGACAACAGGTTCAGAAGCTTTCCACATATTAAAATAAGGGTCCAATGTGCGCGCTACACCTTCAACAACAACCATCGTTTTTTGTAGCAATAGAAGTTCAGGTCGTGTTTGCATGTCAAATAATTCAGTGACTTCAAACAACAATGTGAGCAACTTAGCCATAGAAATGCTATGTGCAGATTGCCCATGAATTGGTTCACCAATGGCACGATTGGCTTGAGCAAAGCTTTCAATATTATGGTGTGGAGGCACATATCCTGCTTCAAAATGAGCACGTGCCACCCGATGGTAATCGCGAGTAATAAAGCCGTAAAGAATTTCAGCAAGAAAATGCTTTTCTTTTTTACCAAGTCGCCCTGTAATTCCTAAATCAATAGCAACAATACATCCTTTTGAATCTACAAATAAATTACCAGGATGCATATCGGCATGAAAAAAACCATCACGCAATGTATGACGAAGGAAAGATTGAATAAGCGTAACTGCGAGCGCTTGCAAATCAAAACCAGCTTCTTTGAGGGCAGAAATTTCAGATATCCTTATGCCATCAATCCATTCCATTGTTAAAACATTACGCCCTGTTCGCTCCCAGTCAATTTTTGGAACCCGAAAGCCTCTATCATTTTGAATATTTTCAGCCATTTCTGATATGGCGGCTGCTTCTAATCGTAAGTCCATTTCGATACGTGTGCTTTGTGCCAAAGTATCAACAACACAAATAGGGCGTAGTCGTCGAGAAGCCGGTATATAACGTTCTTGTAAACGAGCAACAAGATAAAAGCCTCTAAGATCTTTAGAAAAACGCCTTCTGATATTGGGACGGATGACTTTAACAGCACATTTTTTTTTGTGACCGGTTTCATCAACATATTCAGCTGGATGAACTTGGGCAATAGAAGCGGCAGCAATAGGTGGATAAAAGTTTACGAATAAATCACTGATAGAACGACCAAGCGAATTTTCAATTTGGGCAATAGCAGCAGTACAGGGAAATGTTTCGACACGATCTTGCAGTTTTGCTAAATCTTCCGCAATATCACGTCCAACAATATCGGGTCTGGTAGCAAGAAACTGACCAAGTTTTATGTAAGAAGGACCGAGCTTATTGATGGCATAAGAAATATTTTCAGATCTTTGTTTTTTTTTCGTTTTGCGTCGCGCTAAGGCACCTGCGATACGATGACATAATGCTGGAAATCCTTGGAGATTATCGTGAGGAAGAGCCTTCAAAACGCCTTCACGCGCTAAAACCCATCCCGCGCGCATCAATTGAAAGTAAGTGGAAATTTGCACCATTTTTAAATTTTCCAACCTGAATGCAGTGCTGCGATAGCACCGGTGAGATTGCGGTACGATACCCGTGAAAAACCTGCACGATTGATCATATGGGCAAAATCATCTTGTTTAGGAAATTTACGAATAGATTCAACCAAATAACGATAAGCATCACCATTATTTGCAATGATTTGTCCAAGCTTAGGGATGGCATGAAAAGACCAAATGTCATAAAGTTTGTCGAGTAGAGGCATTTCAACATTTGAAAATTCTAAACATAAGAAACGTCCTCCCGGTTTTAAAACACGAAAAGCTTCTCTAAGTGCTTTATCGATATGGGGCACATTGCGGATTCCAAAAGCAATAGTATACGCATCAAAACTTTTATCTTCAAAAGGGAGCTGTTCTGCATTGGCTTCAACAAAATCAATTCGGGAATCAAGACCATTTTTTTGTGCGCGCTTTTTACCGACACTGAGCATTGAGCCATTAATATCAAGCACTGTAGCATGGGCTTTTTGGCGTGAGGCATTAAGAATGCGAAAAGCAATATCACCAGTACCGCCAGCCACATCCAGAACTTTCCAATTGGAAAATGCTGGGGGAGAAAGCCACGCAACCATAGAATTTTTCCACACACGGTGTAGCCCTAACGATAAGATATCATTCATCTTATCATAGTTTTCAGCGACAGAGTGAAACACACCATCAACCATGGATTGTTTTTGCGTTTCATCAACCCTTGTAAAGCCAAAAGAGTACTCCATACCACCTTTGGCTCCTACGCGTTCTGTTTCAGCTGTCATGTGCATGGCCTTCCTTGTTTTTCTTTTATCGTAAATGAAGTATAGAGAGAATATTTAAATACGAAAAATACCTTATAAGACTGCGACATCTATACAGCTAGAAACAAAAGAGTACCTTTAAATATCAAGATTGGCAACGCTTAAAGCATTGTCTTGAATGAAAATGCGTCTAGGTTCAACTTCATCACCCATTAAACGAGAAAACAGTGAATCTGCGTCGGTTGCGTCATTGATTTTAACTTGTAAAAGAGAACGCGTTTCAGGATCAAGGGTTGTTTCCCAAAGTTGTTCAGCGTTCATTTCTCCAAGACCTTTATAACGTTGGAGAATGATACCTTTTTTAGCGTTCGCAAAAATGCTTTCTAAGAGACTCATAGGTCCAAAAATGCGCTCTGATTTGTCCTTGCGATGAAGGAGAGGTGGAGGGCTATATATTTCTGTGAAGCTTTTAGAAACACGATCAATTTGACGTGCGTCAGCTGAATTCATAAGGCCTGCATCCAAAGTAATAACATCTTTAACGCCGCGTAAAATACGTTCAAAACGTAAACCTCCTTCTGTTGTGTACTCACCACTCCAACCGCGTTCTATATCATCAGCAATTAAATCAAGACGATTTGCCACTTTATCCGCTGTTTTTTGTGCTTTTTCGGGTGTCGAAAGGCCTTCAGAATTAAAAACACCAACAATTGCTGCTTGCTCAACAACCGTGCGATTATAGCGTGTATGAAGACCATTTAAAAGTTGGCGTAATATACGTGCATCTTCAGCAAGCTGACGCAAATCAGCACCTGTACGTATCTCACCTGTTGATAATTCTAATCTTGTCTCTTCCAGACCGCTCTCAATGAGAAATTCTTCGAATGCTATCTCGTTTTTAATGTATTGGGAAGATTTGCCTCGCGACACTTTATAAAGGGGAGGTTGAGCGATATAAAGGTGTCCACGCTCAATCAATTCAGGCATTTGTCTAAAAAAGAAGGTGAGAAGAAGGGTCCGGATATGCGCGCCATCAACATCTGCATCTGTCATGATGATAATTTTATGATAACGCAGTTTATCTGGTGAAAATTCATCTTTACCAATGGAAGTTCCAAGAGCGGTGATAAGTGTTCCAATCATGTCAGATGAAAGCATTCGGTCGAATCGTGCTCGTTCAACATTGAGAATTTTACCACGTAGGGGTAAAATCGCTTGATTTTGACGGGAACGTCCACTTTTTGCTGATCCACCAGCCGAATCTCCCTCGACAATAAAGATTTCTGATTTTGCTGGATCACGTTCTTGGCAGTCGGCAAGTTTTCCCGGTAGAGAAGTTATATCAAGCGCTCCTTTTCGTCTTGTAAGCTCACGTGCTTTACGTGCTGCTTCACGCGCTGTTGCAGCTTCTACCACTTTACTAATGAGAAGTTTTGCCTCATTAGGATGTTCTTCCAACCATATTGAAAGACCTTCATTTACCAAATTTTCAACAATGGGACGCACTTCAGAAGAGACTAATTTATCTTTTGTCTGTGAAGAAAATTTAGGATCGGGAACTTTTACTGAAAGAATAGCTGTGAGTCCTTCACGACAATCATCACCCGTTAAGTTAACTTTTTCTTTTTTAGCAATACCTGAAGATTCAGCATAACCATTAATTTGCCGTGTTAAAGCGCTTCGGAAACCTACTAAATGCGTTCCACCATCACGTTGAGGAATATTATTTGTAAAACATAAGACTTTCTCATGATAGGAATCATTCCACCATAGAGCAACATCGACATTCATTCCGTCCTTTTCACTTGTAATGTAAATAGGAGTGTCAAGCAGTGCTTTTTTTGTTTGGTCAATGTATTTGACAAATTCAATCAATCCACCTTCGTAATGTAATTCAACGGATTGAATATCAGCATGACGTTCATCAACAAGAAGAATATGTATGCCAGAATTCAAAAAAGCGAGTTCACGCAAACGGCGTTCTAACGTTTCAAAATCAAATTCAACCATAGTAAAGGTTTCCGAACTTGGTAAAAATCTGATTTCTGTTCCACTTTCTGTATCGCAATCGCCAACAATTTTGAGTGGAGAATCAGCAACTCCGTGAGTAAATGACATTTTATGAACTTTACCATTGCGTTTGATTTGCAATTTAAGCCAAACTGATAATGCATTTACAACAGAGACACCAACACCGTGTAGTCCACCTGAAACTTTATAGGAATTTTGATCAAATTTTCCACCTGCATGAAGCTGTGTCATGATAACTTCAGCTGCCGAAATACCCTCTGTCGGATGGATCTCCGTTGGAATTCCACGTCCATTATCACGAACAGAGCAAGAACCATCAGCATGGAGTGTGACATTTACAAGAGTGGCATAACCAGCTAAAGCTTCGTCAATAGCATTGTCTACGACCTCATAGACCATATGGTGCAAGCCTGAGCCATCATCTGTATCACCGATATACATGCCAGGACGTTTGCGTACGGGGTCAAGACCTTTAAGGACTTTGATGGAAGCAGCACCATAGTTATTATGCTGTGTCGGTGAGGTTCTTTCATCACTCATAAGTTCATCCATTTCTGTATTCAATGTGTGATATTTCATAAATGCTTTCGCAGTCTGACATTCTAGCCAATTATCTATAGAATAACCACATTAAAAATTTACCGTATATCAAATCTATATTCAACATTTGTCAGTAGAGAATAGAAAGAATGATTTTTGCATACACAACCCATGGAGAGTTATTACGTTGCGTTTTGGCTAAATGAAGAGAACAGTGACAATTGAGGTGGTGAAATTTCTCTCCATGAGTTGGGAATAACCAATGTTTGAGATGGTATTGTTATTTGAAATTTGTAATTACGCGAAGAATAAACCGTTGTTTATTTTTGGATTAAGAATAAAACAAAATTCTTAAATTTTTGATAAGTATTATTTGTAAGATATATAATAAATAACTTCATAAGACGATGTAATTTTTTCTTCTTCTTGAAGAATATTTAAAAACTGATGAAATTGTTAGATGAAGTTAAAGCTGTGTACAAATTATCATTATAGAAGAAAAATCAAGATACTTTTTTTAAGAGCAAAATTTTACGTTTTTTTGAAAAAAAACACGCGAAATGTTTTTTATTTAATGAAGTCTTGAGAAGAGAATAAAGCTGATAAGAGGAGAGAATTTTATTGACAATTTACGCTAAAGAAATAGCTTTTCTCACAAACAGTTTCCTGTTATATGTTTATGTAAGGGACTTTGCACCAAAATTCTGATACTCCTAGTATATTTTGGAAACTATAGGGAAACTGTTAAATTTTTTGACAGTTTAAAGAGATTTCATTCATTAAAGTAGCAGATATTTCCGCGAAGTGCGTTAGATATTACGCCTGAAAAGAGTTGTCTATTCGCTTTGAAAATGGGGGATAAGATTTTGAAAATAAGAAAACCTATATATAGGTTCAATGCTTTTTTGGGGGGGATCGTTGTGGTGTGGGGATTTCTGTTTTCTTCTTTCTCAGAAGTTAAAACGGCCGATAGGCTCCCTTCTTTTTTTAATTCATATAAATATTTGGTGCAACTTAATACGAAAGATATAATGCGTTTGCGTTTTATAACAACGTTTGATTTTCCCCCCTTTAACTTTCTTGATCAAACAGGGCATCTTGCAGGCTATAATATTGATTTATTGCGCGCTATTTGTTCAAAATTAAATTTAGAAAAAGTTTGTGAGGTAGAAGTTGTTCCTTGGGAAGAGCTCGTAGAGCATGTCAAAAATGGTGGTGCAGAAGTCATTATTGCAGGTTTAAAAGAAACAATTAAAACGCATCAAGACCTTGTTTTTACAAGGTCTTATTTGCGTTTTCCAGCTCGGTTTGTTGCATCTCAATTTATTGCAGATCAGCTTGTGAATTTTGATGAATCAATAAGCGATAAGCTGACATATTTAAGTAGTGGATTATTGCTCAAAAGCGCTCACGAAAAGCTATTCCATAGTTATTTCCCTAAAGCTAAATGGCAAGGATTTAAAGATAGGGCGGAGCTTTATCAAGCGCTACAGGATCATAAAATTGATCTTATTTTTGATGATGGCTTTGCATTATCTTTATGGTTAAATAATCAAAAATCTGCTGATTGCTGTCATTTTGTTGGAGGAGCATATATGGCTCCGCAGCTATTGGGGCCAGGAATGCGACTTGCTGTTGCAAAAAAAAATGAAAAATTAATTGATATACTCAATTATGCTCTAAAATCTTTAGAAGATGATGGCAAGCTTATAGAACTTTATCTGCGTTATTTTCCAATTGGTTTTTATTAATCACTGTTTTTCTTAAGAAAGCGCTGTTAATCTTTCAGTGCCTAGTCGGTAAGAAATCGCTTCCGCAAGATGATGGCGTGCAAGATGGTTTGCTTCCTCGAGATCAGCAATAGTGCGTGCAACTTTGAGAATACGATGATAGGTACGGGCAGAAAGATGCATCTTTTCACTCACATCCCGTAAAAGTTTAGCAGCGTTTTGGTCAGGAATGGCAATTTGTTCAATGATTTTAGCAGGACAATCACCGTTAGTGCGAATATGATCAAACCCTAGTGCTGTGAAGCGTTTGGCTTGAATCATACGACACCGTGCGACGCGTTTCGCAACATCACAACTTTTTTCTGATTGTTCTGGTTGCATAAGATCCATAGCTGTTAAAGCAGGGACATCAATTCGTAAATCAATTCGGTCGAGTAAGGGGCCAGAAATACGGGATTGATAATCGATTTGGCAGCGTATTCCTTTTGCGCAAACATAATCTTTTTCTCCTGCCATCCCGCATCGACAAGGGTTCATTGCGGCGATAAGTTGGATGCGGGCGGGATAGCTGATATGGTGGTTTGCACGGGCGATAACGCATTCTTCACTCTCTAAAGGTTGACGAAGGGAATCGAGGACTTGTGGAGAAAATTCAGGTAATTCATCAAGAAATAAAACGCCATTATGTGCAAGTGAGACTTCTCCTGGTCGTCCTTTAAGACCACCACCGATCATTGCTGCCATGGAAGCAGAATGATGTGGAGCACGAAAGGGGCAGTGTCGTGAAATGGTATTGTTGATTGTTTCTCCTGTGATAGAGGCAATCAGAGAAACATCTAAAAGTTCACGGCTATCAAGAGGCGGCAAAATAGAAGGCAAGCGTTGGGCTAACATAGATTTTCCTGCGCCAGGAGGACCTACAAATAAAAGGTTATGTCGCCCAGCTGCGCAAACTTCTAATGCACGTTTGGCAGTTTTTTGTCCTTTAATTTCGCAAAGGTCTGGAAGTTCAGTTTGAAGCGTATATTGGCGTGGTTTTGGACGTTTTTGAATTTGGGTTCCTTTAAAATGATTGACCATAGTAAGAAGAGTCTCGGGGGCGAGAATATTCATCTCTGCATTTGCCCATGCTGCTTCAGGGCCGCATGTATGGGGACAAATGAGCCCTTTATCGAGCGATAAAGCTGTCATTGCGGCTGGTAAAACACCATTAACAGATGTGATAGAACCATCCAATGATAATTCACCTAAAATGACGTAATCTTGTGCGACTTCAGGAGGAAGAATACCCATAGTAAGCATTAAACCTACAGCAATGGGCAAATCGTAATGTGATCCTTCTTTAGGTAAATCAGCTGGTGCAAGATTAATAGTAACACGTTTATTGGGCATAGAAAGCCCACAGGCATAGAGAGCTGCTTGCACACGTTCACGACTTTCTGCGATTGCCTTATCGGCTAATCCAACAATAGCCATTCCTATTTTGCCGGAGGCAACCATAATCTGTACATCGACAGGTACTGCTTCTAGACCGCGAAAAGCAACAGTTGTGACACGCGCGATCATTAGCTTATTCCCCCCTTTTTAACTTAAAAGAGACAAACATATCTGTACATAAAAATCAAGAAGTCTCTATGTGGCTTTTGGGAGAAAGAGATCTATATAGGTAAGCAAGATTTTGGAGTGCAGCTGGGGAAAATAATTTGCATAAATTTAACCATGATTATATGCGGTTAAATAAAATATTTATAGTACGCTAAATGAATGTGTTAGGAAAAAGAAACAAGGCTGTTTTTGTTGTGCGGTGGTGCAGGATTTTGTGAATATAAAACGAGGAGATGTTATGCATCGCAAGAAATAGAGTGTTATTTTATGTGATAAAACGTAGGAAATCTCAAGAATAGGCATATTTATCTTTCTTGTTTGATGTTATTTATAGTACAAAGTAATACGAAGTATATTATAAGGTATCTGATTTGATGGTATACCAGATGGGATTTTTTTCAAAATCAGGAGCCATGCGCAGTGTGTTCATAAGTTTATGTTTCATCTGTGCTTTTCCTCAGCCACTTGCAGCATTTGATTTTTTCGGCATCCCCCTTTTTGGCCAAAAGAAAAAAAATTCCTCTTCATATAATGTCAGTGATATGGAAAAATTTTATAAGGTTGATGTCGTTGCACCACCAGGGGCACCATCAGAAGGTGTTAAAATAGTTAAAATTGTTTCTTCTCTTGTTGCTGATAAAGATAAAGCATTTAGTTCTTCTGGTTTGTTAGCTAAAGCTCGTTCAGATTATCGAGCAATTCTTTCTGCTCTTTATGCTGATGGACGTTATGGAAGTACAATTAGTATTAAGATTAATGGTTTAGAAGCTGCCGATTTAAGTCCAGTAACTCAACTCCCAGCACAGTCCAATATTGTTATTACCATTGATGCTGGCCCACAATATGTTTTTAGTGTTGCAGGTATCGATAAAGTTACTCCATTCATAAAATATAAAACCAATAAAATGCCTACAATTGAAAGATTGGGTTATAAGGTTGGGGCTATTGCCAAATCTGAAACTATTCTGAAAGCAGAAAAATGGGCGATTGAAGGATGGCGTCGACAAGGTTACGCAAAAGCTAAAATTGTTAAGAGTGAAGTGGTTGCTGACCATGCTGCACGTCTTATTGATGCGCGGATTGTTGTTGATCCTGGACAAAAAGCTTATTACGGCCCTTTAACTGTGCGTAATGTTGGTAAGAAGCCAAGCGTAGATTCAGCATATATTGCATGGATGACAGGATTGAAGGTAGGCCAAAAATACGATTCTAATGCATTAGCCAAAGCGGATGAAAGACTTGCACGACTTAGCGTTTTCCGTTCTATAAGTATACGTGAGGCTGATACAATTAATCCGGATGGTAGTTTACCGCTTACGCTTGTTGTAGAAGAACGTAAACCACGTCGTTTTGGTGTAGGTGGTAGCTATTCAACGTTAGATGGTGCTGGTTTTGAAGCTTATTGGATGCATAACAATCTTTTTGGCCATGCAGAACACTTGAAAATTGAGACGAAAGTAAGTAGCATTGGCAGCCACAAGAAAAAGTCGTATAATCTGAGAAATTTTGATTATCTTTTCTGTGGCACATTTATAAAGCCGGGTATATTTACTCCTGATACAGACTTTAGGACAAAATTAAAAATACAACGAGATGTGCTAGAAAATTATACAACAAAAGCCATCAAAGGAACATTCGGTATAACACATATCTTTAATGGTACTCTATCGGGACAGGTTGCTGTAGAAGTTTCTAATGGTTATTCACGTGATGCTTATTTTGGGAGCCGTCATTTTACAACAATTGGGTTACCCAGTAGTTTGATTTACGATAGTCGTAATAATAAATTTAATGCGATAAAAGGTTTATACGGTGAAGTGAGTGTTGAACCTTTTTATGAAATACGCTCTAATAATTTTGTAGCAAAAATGACTGTAGAAGGTCGTTCTTATTGGGCATTGGATGAAAAGGACCATTTTGTTTTTGCAGCGCGGGCAAAGCTTGGCACAATTCTTGGGAGTGATAAAGGACAAATACCTTCGGATACGCTCTTTTTTGCTGGTGGTGGTGGATCTGTTCGTGGTTATGCTTATCGTAATATTGGTATCAAAACAGATACTGATGCTGTTGTTGGTGGGCGGTCACTTGTTGAGGGGGCGGCAGAGTTACGTTTCTCTTTAAATGACAAGATAGGACTTGTTAGTTTTCTTGATGGGGGGATTGTAGGGGAAAAGGCGCATTTTGATTTTTCTCAAAAAATAAAATGGGGTGCAGGTATTGGGGGGCGCTATATGACAGGTCTTGGCCCTTTACGGGTTGATTTAGCTTTTCCTCTTAAGCGAGAGAAAGGTGATCCTCATATTAGTTTTTATGTGGGTATAGGGCAAGCATTTTAATGAAAAAAACTGTATGTTTATCGGCTTTCTTATTTGGATTTTTGGTTCTTCTTGTGAGTGCTCTTATTTTTGTGCAGAGAAGTAATTTGCTCTCTAGCGAGGCGAGAGCCGATGATCGTTCGTGGTTTGTTTCTTTAATTGAAAACGGGCTTTCAGCACCTAATCGCCAAGTTCGTTTGCATAATGTGCAGGGGGCGCTGTCTTCTCAAATGTCAATTGATTATATCACTGTGAGTGATAAAAAAGGCGTTTGGCTGAAAATTACCAATGCTAAAATGGATTGGAATCGTCTAGCATTGTTGAAGGGACGTGTGGATATTAATCAGCTTTCGATGGAACAGATTACACTTTTACGCAAACCACAAAACAGTTCTTCCCTTGTTTCTTTGCTTGAGTCGGGGAAATTATCTTTACCAAAATTGCCACTTGCTATTTCTATCAATTCACTTACCGCTCAACATGTGGCGTTTGAAGAGGATCTTTTGGGTTTTTTTGCTGGTGTATCCTTAAAGGGAACTCTAGCCTTGGTGGATGGTAACTTTAATATTGATATAGCAGCGCATCGTTTAGATGCACCAGGATCTTTTTCTGTTTTAACAAAGATATCTGATAGCAACCGTACAGCTAAGATTGATATTTCTGTTGATGAGCCGCAAAATGGAATTTTGGCCAATATTTTGAAAATTGAAAAGCACCCTGCATTAAATTTTGCTATTAAAGGTAATGGTACTTTTGATGATTTGGTTGTCCAACTTTATTTGGAAGTCGATCACCATCCTATTTTAGATGGCAATGTTATTTTTGCAACTGTTGAAGAAGGACACAGTTTTTCCACTACATTAGTGGGAACATTGAGTCCTTTAATGCCTCTTCAATATCGTTATCTTTTCCAATCTGATGTTACGTTGAAAGCAGAAGCAAGAATGACAAAACAAGGCGTAACACATCTTGATCATATGGTGCTTCAGAATAAAGCAATGAATGTTACGGCCAATGCTGAAATAACAGCAGATGGATTTTTGCGGCAGCTTTTTGTTGATGGCAAAATAGCTCTTGATAAGGAAAATGGGAGCACACATTCAGCGGCATCAGAAGTGCCAATGCATGTGAAAGATCTCACTTTAAATATTGATTATGGCCGTGAAGGGAAACAATCCTGGAATGGACGGCTTGTTGTACATCATGTAAGCAATAAAAACATTCGTATTCGCGATGCAATTTTTGATATGGGGGGAGTGAGCGAAAATCTTGATAATGCAGCTTCTCGTCATGTTGGTGTTCAGATTAAGGGAACGCTTCGAGAGATAAAAAAAAATACAGACACATTGGAAAAAGAGGTAGGTCAAACGGTTCATGTCCATCTGGATACGGATATTTTTTCTAGAAAGCCCATTTTGATTCATGATTTTAGTGTTACAGGTCAGGGTTTTTCTGCTTGGTTAAAAGGAAAAATAGATCATTTTGTTTTTAAAGGTGATCTTGGTTTAAAAACACAAACTCTTGCTCCTTTTAATCTGTTGAATCAACAACCACTCTCTGGTAGTGCAGATGTTAAAGCTACAGGAACGATCGGTTTAATGAGTCGCACTTTTGACCTTGAGTTATCAGGGACGGCTGACAATATGAAGATAGGCATGGAGCCTTTTGATCGTTTCTTTAAAGGCAATTTTACTCTTTCAGGTGGTGCTGCTTATGACACAGCGGGTTTGATTTTGCGTCGTTTGGATTTGAAGAATCAATACACAAACATAAAAGCGGATGGATATTTTTCAGGTGAGAGAGCTAAAATGGATTTCTATGCTCAAATATCTGATCTTGCCAAATTGGATTCAAGAATAAGAGGTGCGCTTACAATTCAAAGTACGGCTAGAGGGCACAATAACCTTATAAAGCTTAACACACATGCCAATGTTGCTGAAGCATTTTTAATGGGTAAAAAGTTACAAAACACAACACTTACGATAAAAACACTTGTGGATAATACAGCGCATGTTACTTCTTTTACGGGCTCTGTAAAGGGTGAAGGAACTTTTGCTAAGGAGCCATTGTATTTATCGGCTTCTTTTAAGGATTCTCATCAGATTCGAAAGTTTGAAGATATCAATATAAAAGGAGGAAACACAAAAATAACTGGTAATCTTTCTCAAACGAAAGGTTTTATTAAAGGTGCTTTGCATATTGATTCTGATGATATTTCAGTGCTTTCCGCGTTATTTTTGCAGGAAGGCAGTGGAAAAATAAAAGGAGATTTCGTTTTTGATGAGCAAAATGGTAGACAAAAAGCCAATCTAAAAGCGTATGTTGACTCTTTAAATTTTGCAAAGAATAAAATTAAAAAGTTGGAAGTCAAAGCAGATATATTTAACCCTTTTAGTATGACACAGTTTGAGGGTTTTATCAATGCAGAGTATATCCAAACACCTTTGATGATGATTAATCGTTTAAAAGCTCAGGCCAATGGTAAAAATGGGCAAACAGTTTTTACTGCTCAAGCGATGTTGCCTAATAATACAAATGCACAACTTTCTGGCCGTATGGTTGCGGTGAGATTTCCAGAAGGCATAAAACGAGAAGTGCAGATTGAAACCATCGATATTAAACAACGCAATCTTCACGCAACATTACCTAAAATGGCTACGGTTATTTTTGATAAAAATGGAGTGACAATAAATGAATTAGGAATTGCGATGAATGGAGGAAAAGTTATGCTTGCAGGGAATGTGCAAGATACTCTTAATTTGCATATTACAATGGATGCGTTACCTGCTGCTTTAATGAATCTGTGGAAATCTGATCTTGGAGCATCTGGTACTGTAACAGGGCAGGCTATGATTCGTGGTAGTTTTCAAAAGCCTGATGTAACGTATGATATAAAAGGGGAAGAGCTGACAACCGTTGCTCTTCAAGATAAAAAAATAACGCCTTTTATGCTTACTGCTACAGGTAAAACAGTAGACAAAAATCTAACTTTAAATGCAAATTTAACAGGAAAAGGAGTACAGGCACAAGCACAGGGTCGTATATCTTTAGATCAAAACAAGCTTGATCTTCATGTTAATTTGCAAGATTTTCCTGTACGTTTGGTTAATAGTTTTGTTGAAGGGCAAGCGCTTGGAGGAACGATTGTAGGTAAGGTCGATATTGATGGAACAATAAAGGATCCATCTGCTTCTTTTGAGCTTTCTAGTCAAAACTTGACCGCTATGACGCATAAAGGCCCTATGTCGTTCAATATGAATACGCGTGGTTCTTACAAAAAGGCAACTTTTCACATTGAAAATATGGTGGCAACTGGAGATAAAGGATTAGATCTCTCCATAAATGGGCCTGTTTCCTTAAATGGCGCAGAAGTTAATTTAAATGTTAAGGGAACAACGCCTCTTACTTTCGTTGATTTGTTTTTAGCTAAGCGCGGTGCATATATAACCGGTACAGCAAAGATTGATGCAGCTTTCAAAGGTACATTCCTTCAGCCACAGTTAAGAGGAGATCTTTCGATAGTTAATGGCAGTTTTTTTGATTCAAAAATAAATTTAGGATTGAACAATATAACCATTGAAGGCAAACTAAATGGCGATCACATTCTTATAGAGAAAGCTTCAGCTTTTTCATCTGAGGGTGGGCTGGTTTCCGCTTCAGGCCGTATTTCTAATGATCTACAGCCAGATTTGGTATTTCACCTTGACCACGCTAATTATAATGATGGTTCTATGATCCTTGCAACGTTGTCAGGAAAGATGACGATGACAGGTCATTTTGTAAATAACCTTGTTATTGGTGGTGATATCACAGTTGAAAAAGCTGAAGTTTTTGTTCCGGATCATTTTCAAAATGCAAAATTTCTTGATGTTAAAAATAAGAATTTAACCAAATCGATTCAAACAACACTTGAACGTGCTGATGTTAAAAATACTAATACCAGTTCTAATGTCTCTCAAGAATCTTCCTCTGTTATACTGTCAAATATGCGTATTACGGCACGCAATCAGTTTTTTGTACGTGGACGAGGGTTAGATACTGAATTAGGGGGACGCATTAACATAGCAGGTCCATTAAATGATGTACACCCAGTTGGTGAGTTTCAGATGATTCGTGGACGTTTTGATATTCTTTCACAGCGTCTTAATTTTGATCAGGGACAAGCAAGTTTCAGTGGTAATCTTAATCCTACAGTTTATTTTGTGAGCAACAATAATAGTGGTGATATTCGTGTCACTGTAACTGTAAGTGGAACGATTGATAATATTGATGTTCGTTTTTTCTCACAACCGAATTTGCCGCAGGATGAAATTTTAGCGCGTTTGATTTTTAATCGCTCTCTTAGTGAGTTATCACCATTTCAGGTTGCTCAGCTTGCGGCAGCGGCAGCTGATCTTGCGGGTGCTTCTAATACATCTTTATTGAACACTCTACGGGCTAAAATTGGTCTTGATGATCTTGATGTTGTTGTTGATGGAAAAGGGAATACGGGTCTACGTATTGGACGCTATATACACAATAATATTTATTTAGGTTTTGAAGCAGGGTCAGATGGAACCACGAAAGGGACAATTAACTTAGACATTTCCCGTCATCTCAAAGCTAAAGGCGCCATAGGAAATGAAAAGAATTCCAGTGTTGGTATATTTTATGAAAAAGATTATTAAGAATTGAAATTCCAATTTCTTAATTTTTATGCACTTAATTCTTTAAGCCATAGAAAAAACGAAGTATATACCAAAGATTCCATACAAAGAGGAGGCTTTTTTACAAAATCGTGAGAAGAGACGTTTAAAGTATTTGTTTTTTGTTGATCATGTTTTCTCATGGGATAAAGTTTTTCACGGAGAATAGAGTATCCTTATACTTTTCATTCATACACTTAACATACACTTAATTTGATATCTCTGTTTGCTCTCATTCTTTCTTACAGCGCTACCTATGAATGGTAAAATGGAAATCTATTGGGCACCGTTATTTTTTACGTTTATGAAGATAAAAATTGACATCATCATTTTTTGGCGGATCTAAATGTTGTGATTGTTTTTGCATTGAGATGATGTATGAGAGGCATCTTTAATTCCTTTTTAAACGATTTTGTCTACACACCAATTCCATTTGTGATGTGTAAGTGAACGATCTTTTCTGGTTCATCATAAGAGAGTTTGCAATAAAAAATCTTATAGTATTTCAAGCACACATTTAAGTTGCAAAGTAATGAATTATTATAAATCAAAATATTGCATTTTTTGAACAAGCCTTCAATAAAATGGCTTTCTTTATAAAGATGTTTGTCATAGTTATGTGGTGTTTTTCTGTTTGAATAATAAAGAATTATAAGAATAGCATTTTGTTTTCTCATCCATTTTCTTCATGCATCTAAATCATAATTTTGATAGATTCAACAATAACATGTATATTTTCATATTCTTTAAAGGATTGAGGTATTTAAGTAATAGAAATTATAATTCCTAGATATAAGAATGAAATACAAAACTTGATCTCGGATATTCTTCGCAGCATGGAGTTCTATAAGATATTTTTTTGCTTTTTTCTAACACTATTTTTAATTTACACGTGTAATGCATAGATCAGCACGGAAAAAGGCGGCATCAATTAACAGCTCCACTATCTATAACTCTTAGCAAGTTCTTTCAAAACCTGGTGTTATCTTCTTTTCTGCATATGAAAAGCATACCATTTAAAAATGCTACGTTACTTTTTTGAAGAATGGGGAAAACTCCTGCTATTGAACTCCTGTTTTTAAAATAAACAGTCTCAAGAAAACAACGGGGAAATTTTTTAATCGCGAGCTTAGATATTTATTTTATTAAACTGTACATCTTTTGTTAATCACTGCACGTAATGTACTAACTCTCCATGGTATTTCACTATTCTTTACAAAGAAACAATATTAATTATCCACTTATTATCTCAAATATTACTTAAATACTGAGAAACTAGGATGTGTGCTTCTTGAATTGCATATTATAGAGTTTTTTGTAAAAACTATTTTCTTTTTCCAACAATTCCTTTTGGCTACCTTGTTCAATTAGTTGACCATCTTGTATGATAACAATTTTATGGGCGTGAGCAATTGTCGAAAGGCGATGGGCAATAACGATAATCGTACGCCCTTTGGGGAGATGGTGAAGTGCTTCATTAATTTGCGCTTCAGTGTGGGAATCTAAAGCACTTGTTGCTTCATCAAGGATAAGAATTTCACTGTCATGAAGCATTGCTCTAGCAATCGCGAGTCGCTGTTTTTGCCCACCTGAAAGATTACAGCCATTATCACCGATTTGTGTATCATAGCCATTTGGTAGATCCATAATAAAGTCGTGTGCATTAGCTGATTTTGCTGCTTTGATAATTTCATCATCACTCGCTCCTGCTTTTCCAAGTCCGATATTATATTTGACCGTTCCTTGAAAAAGAAAAGTATCTTGTCCCACGTAGGTTATCAGACTTCTAAGAGAGCGAAATGTAGTGTAGCGGATGTCTTGATCATTAAACAATATGCGCCCTTTTGAGGGGTCATAGAGGCGCATAATGAGGTTGATAAGAGTTGATTTTCCCGAACCTGATGGCCCCACCAATGCTGTCATTTTTCCAGGCTCTATTTCTAGATTGATATCTCTCAACACCATTTGGTCATCCGTATATGCAAAAGAAACATCTTCAAAACGGATAGTTCCCTGTGTTTTATCTAGATCTTTAGCATTTTCATGTTCTACAATTGTTAGAGGATGATCGAGAATTTCAAACATTGTACGGACATTGACTAATCCGGCTTCAATTTTAACACGCACATTTGCGAGCCTTTTCGCAGGTTCGTAGGCGAGAAGTAAAGCAACAATAAAAGACATGAATTCACCTTGAACGCCTGCACGTTGCGTTGCAAGATAGCCGGAAAAACAGATAATACCCGCAATAGCAACACCAGCAAGTGTTTCCATAATTGGACTTGTAATGGCTTGAAGCTTTGCAATAGTATTTGCTTGTTTTTCAACATCACCAATGGCTTTATCCATACGTTTTTTCATGATTTCTTCTAATGAGAAAGCTTTTATAACGCGAATACCAATAGAACTTTCTTGTACAATTTTGATAATTTCACCAAACGAAAGAAGTTCTTTTTCTACAAGGCGACGAACATGTTTTGAAGCCATTCGAACCCCTAAAAAAGCCAGTGGTCCCACTATTAAAGTAATGGCGATTAACGTAAAGTTTTGAATAAACATGACGAGCAGTAGGCCACTAACGGAAAGCAAATCACGCACAAAAGTTGTAATAATTGTATCAATGATATTACGTACTGCTGTAGCGTTGTGGGTTACGCGGACAAGAAGATCAGATGAAGTATGATGGTGGTAAAAAGAGATTCCTTGTTCCATAAGGCGTGCATAAATTTTGCGCTGTTGTTCGGCAACAATGCTGTTGCCTGCTTTGCTCAAAAAGTAAGTTTGGGAAAAAGTTGCAATCCCTTTGAGAATAAAAATAAAAGCAATGATGCTGGAAATCGAAACAATCATGCTAAAATTTTGCGCATCAATAATATAATTGACAACATCACGCATAATCCACGCGCTGGCTGCGGTTGTGCAAGCAATGATGATCATTGAAAAAACAGCAGCACTGTACCAACATGCATGTTTATGAAAATTTTCTCGCAAGAGACGGATGATAAGATATTTATCAAAAGCAGAAATTTGTTTTTTTATCATGAAGCGCTTCTCTATTTTATTTATCGTTGTCTTCTGCAAATTTGAAGCACTCTCTTTAAAGACATCTAGTCTCTAAGATAAAAAGAGCATTCTCTTAAATAAAGAAATTGGTACACACCCCCACACACCTAAAAGCACCACACCACCGCCCTATGATGCTTTTAAAGCATATCCAATATACTCGACTCTAGATGGTTTGCATTCTCTCCATAGTTCCAGTGAAAACTATTTAGCTGCTATCACCATCATCATTTGACGGCCTTCGAGTTTTGGTTCAGATTCGATTTTGGCAATTTCACTTGTATCTTCTTTAACCCGTTGAAGAAGTTTCAATCCAAGATCTTGGTGTGCCATTTCACGACCACGAAAACGCAAAGTAACCTTTACTTTATCACCATTACCAATAAAGCGATGAATAGCTTTGAGTTTTACACCATAATCATGAACATCAACATTTGGACGCATCTTAATCTCTTTGATTTCGATGATCTTTTGTTTTTTACGTGTTTCAGCCGCCTTTTTTTGGGTCTGATATTTTAATTTGCCCAAATCAATAATTTTACACACGGGCGGTTCTGCATTTGGCACAATTTCAACCAAATCAAGCCCCGCGTCTGCAGCCATAGCAAGTGCTTCTTGTATCGCAACAATTCCCTGATGTTGTCCTTCATCATTGATAAGTTGAACATGAGGAACCCTAATATCCTGATTTGAACGTGGCCCGTCTTTCTGGGTAGGTGTCATTTTGAATGGTCTACGAATGGTCCATGCTCCTTAGTTCTGATTCATCTACATGTAATTTAATATACAATTATACACAGAAAAACAATAAGAATTCGTGCTTTTTCATATTTGATTTATGACTTTGAGGTTTGGTTTGGAAAATAAAAATTTTTCTTTTATAATAAGAATGTTTTATAAAGGAAAAATATAATGGATCAAAATGTTTCTCTCCAGTTTTTTTCGTTTGAAGATACTGCTCTTGCGGTACGTTATCGCAAGGGAAAACGTTCTCCTGGTTTAGTTTGGCTTCCTGGTTATCTATCTGATATGTTAGGGGATAAGGCGGTGTTCGTTGATAATTTTGCTCAAGATCATGATTTGTCCTGCTTACGTTTTGATTATTCTGGGAATGGAGAATCGGGAGGTGATTTTTTTCAAGGGACAATTTCACGTTGGGTTCAGGAAAGTTTAGCGATTTTTGAAGCTTATTGTGTAGGACCACAGATTTTAATTGGTACCTCTATGGGGGGATGGATAGCTTTAAGGCTTGCTAGGTTGCTAGCGCAGAGAAATAAGAGTCTTGCGGGTATGGTTTTGATTGCACCTGCTGCTGATTTTACAAAAACATTAATAGAATCAGGAACAGGTGTGAAGAAGTGGAAAATTCTCGATGAAACAGAGCATATTGACCGATCTGAAATTAGTTATACAGAGCCAGTTCCTTTTACAAAAGTATTTATTGAAGATGGCAGAGACAACTGTGTTATGAAAGGATGCATTGATACCGGATGTCCAGTCCATATTTTACAAGGTATGGAAGATGTGGAGATACCCTATCAGCATACATTAACTTTACTGAATCATTTGCCGTTACATGATGTGACATTGACTCTTGTTCGTGATGCAGATCATCAGTTTTCACGTCCACAAGATTTAAAGTGCCTTGCAACGGTTTTGAGTTCATTGATTGATCGAATTAGTGCAGGGGAAGAGTCGAATTCGTTGATGATGTAGACGTGGTGTATGACAGTTTATGAACAGCTTTTTTTTTCTGATCGCGTTGTGCCTATACGGGTCCGGGAACATAAGTGTGCACGCCGTCTCACATTGCGTATTGATACGAGCGGCCAAGGAATTTGCGTAACAACACCACCAGCGATTAGTCTTTGTTCAGTTCAAACTTTTATTGAAAAGCACCGATCCTGGATTGAGGCACGCCTTGCTCGCGTACATATTTCTCATGAAAATTCTTATCTCAAAGAGGGGACAACGGTACCTATATTGGGTATTGCACACACTATAAAGCATAAAGCAGGGCGTGGAATAACAGAAATCGTTGCAGGAGGTGTGGGACAAGATCCTCAAATTATTGTTTATGGTCAATTAGAATATTTGCCAAGACGTGTTGCCGATGTTTTAAAAAAACAGGCTGCGTTCGTTATGACGCCATTGGTAGGATATTATGCACATAAAGTAGAGCGTAAAGTAAAATCAATTTTTTATAAAGATACGAAAAGCTGTTGGGGTTCTTGTTCACGAGGAGGACGTCTCTCCTTTTCTTGGCGTCTTGTTATGGCACCTAGAGAAATTGTTGAATATGTTGTCGTCCATGAGGTTGCTCATCTTATTGAAATGAATCATGGACCGAAATTTTGGGCTCTTTGTGAAAAACTTTGCCCCAAAAGTAAAACATCTCGTGCTTGGTTGAAGGAAAATGGTCATATGCTACAAGCGATCAATTTTCATTCCTATAATTGGAAATATGAAGAAAATTTTGCAAGAGGGAATATTCACCGGAACTTTTTACGAGGTATTTCATTATAAATGTGCTTCATCACCTGATGAAGAATTCATTGAAGCCTCAGCAATATTATCTTCCCCTATTTTATTTGCTGAGTGTCTTCAATGTTTTTGCTTTATCTTTTTGGGAATTCAGCTTAATAATCTTTGATAATTCTTAAGTTCAAATGGGAAAAGCACCTATGCCTGTTCTTACAGATCCACTTCAGCTCTTACAGGCGCTTATTCGGTGCCCTTCTGTTACACCTCATGAAGCGGGTGTTTTATCAACTTTAGAACAATTTTTAACAAAAATAGGGTTTTGTGTTGAGCGTCCTATTTTTTCAGATAAAAATACAGCAGATGTTGAAAATCTTTATGCAAAGATAGGGAGAGAAGGACCGCATCTTATGTTTGCAGGCCATACAGATGTTGTGCCACCAGGAGCACTGGAAGACTGGAGGTATCCTCCTTTTGAAGCTGTCATAGATCAGGGCAAGTTATACGGGCGGGGCGCTGTTGATATGAAAGGTGGCATTGCTTGTTTTGTTGCAGCACTTGCTCGGGTTCTTGAAAAACGATTCATAAAAGGAATGATAAGCCTTTTGATTACCGGTGATGAAGAAGGTCCTGCAATTAACGGTACAGTCAAACTTCTCAAATGGGCAGAACAAAAAGGTGAAAAGTGGACCGCAGCTCTTGTGGGAGAACCAACGAGTGCCAAGATTGTTGGTGATGTAATCAAAATTGGTCGTCGGGGATCAATTTCTGGTATTATAACGGTTAAAGGGCGTCAAGGTCATGTTGCTTTTCCCGAGCGGGCAGCCAATCCATTGCCGTTAGTCAGTAAGCTCATTCAAGCGTTGACACAAACGGCTTTAGATCAAGGCACAAAAAATTTTCAACCAAGTAATTTGGAATTAACAACCATTGATACGGGTAATTCTGCGGTAAATATTATTCCAGCGCAGACGATGGTTCGTTTTAATATACGTTACAATGATCTTTGGACAAAAGAAGCGCTTATGGCAGAAATTGAAAAGCGTCTCTCTTCAGCGCATTCAAAAAACAAGGGTGATCAATACCCCTCCTACCAACTTGAATGGATTCCAAGCTTGGGGGATGTTTTTTTGACTAAAAATGATAAACTCGTTAAAACTTTATCAAACGCTATTGAAAGTGTAACAGGGAATATACCAGAATGTTCAACTTCAGGGGGGACGTCGGATGCGCGATTTATTAAAGATTATTGTCCCGTGATTGAATTTGGTTTACCGGGGCAAACTATGCATATGGTTGATGAATGTGTGACCCTTGATGCAATGGAAACCCTCACAACTATTTATGAACGTTTTATTGTTGATTTTTTCGCGTAAAAAAGAATTCACTGTTTTTTTAGAAGTCTTTTTACTACGAATTGAAAACTGTGAAATTATATCATAAGTAATATGTAGTAGGTGTAAGTTATGGAGATTTTAATTTGCTAATTGGTTGATGATATAGTCAAGAAGGATCCGTCCTTTGCTTGTCGCTTTTAAGCGCTGGTTTCCTAGCATTTCTACCAGCCCTTGTTGTTGTAAATCGATAAGCTTTTCCATTGGTAAGCTCTTTGCGTTTAAGGTTTCATAACGCGCAAGATCTAAACCCTCACAAAGACGCAAACCCATGAGGAGCATTTCATTTGCTTGTTGCTTAAGAGTCAATAGCTCTGTTTCAATACAACCATGCCCCGTAGTTTCTACCAATTCAAGCCAATGTTCGGGATATTTTTCATTTATTGTCACATAACGCTTACGATGTTCAACGGGAAAGGAAAGTGCTTTTGAAGAGGTGGAGGAATGATTCGATACATGTTCAATAAAGCGACCATGTGCTCCTGGACCAAAGCCTGCGTATTCGTGATAACGCCAATAGAGAAGATTATGTTCTGATTCGGAACCGGGGATTGCATGGTTTGAGATCTCATAGGCTGGAAGCCCACGTGTGGCAGTTATTTCTTGGGTAAGATGATACAGGTCTGCTGCGAGTTCTGCAGCGGGGAGGATAAGCCTTCCTGCAGCATGAAGCCGTTTGAAAGCAGTTCCCTCCTCGATCGTCAGTTGGTAAAGAGAGAGATGATCTGCTGCCAAATCAATGGCTTGAAAAAGTTCACCTTTCCATTGCTCAATTGTTTGTTCAGGGCGCGCATAAATGAGATCAAAGGATAAACGCGGAAAGATTTCTCGTGCTAGAGTGATAGCATAAAGAGCTTGTTTTACATCATGGAGACGGCCAAGTTGTCGTAGCGCCTTGTCATTAAGTGCCTGTACACCTAGGGATAAGCGATTAACGCCTGCTGCGCGATATCCACGAAAGCGTTCTGCTTCTACACTTGACGGGTTAGCTTCCAATGTGATTTCAGCTTTATCATCAATTGTCCACTTTTTTGTAAGTGCTTGCAACAGGGCATCAACAGTTTGAGGCGTCATAAGAGAGGGTGTTCCCCCGCCAATAAAAATACTCGTAATATGACGTGGACCTATTTTATGGTACTGCGTTTCCATCTCGCGTTCAAAAGCAGTTACAAAACGTGGTTGATCAACACCATGGACGCGAACATGGGAATTAAAATCACAATAAGGACATTTTGCAGCACAAAAGGGCCAATGAATGTAAATACCAAAAGATTTATTCATGAAAGTGACAAAAGGTTTTCTGCTAAAAGCTTGAAAGCACGTGCGCGATGCGAGAGGGGTGTTTTATCATCGAGTTTCCAGCCGTGTTTTTGCTCCGTTGACATTTCTCCAAAGGTATTTTCATATCCATCTGGTAAAAAAATGGGGTCAAAACCGAAACCTTTATTTCCACGTGGAGGCCAAATAAATGTTCCTTCGACGCTGCCGCGAAAATAATCTGCATGAGCATCGGGCCAGGCAATACAAATGACCGATATAAAACGACATTTTCGTTGACTTTTTTCCTGCGCTCCTATTTTTTGGAGTTCATCTTCTATTTTTTGCATAGCTTTTAAAAAGTCACGTGTACCATCAGGTTGAAGAGCAAGGTTAGCTGTATAAACGCCTGGTGCCCCATCCAATGCATACACTTCCAAACCTGAATCATCAGAAAGAGCAGGAAATCCTGTACTTTTTGCTGCCGAAAAAGCTTTTATGTATGCATTTTCTTCAAATGTTGTTCCCGTTTCTTTTGGTTCTGGTAATCCGAGCTCTTTTGCGGATTGTATTGTTAAACCGAAGGGAGCAACTAAAGTGGTAATTTCGTGCAATTTACCAGTGTTATGTGTAGCAATTACCAGATTCTTGGCTGCTCTGTTTCTCATAGACATTTCTCCAAAAATGAAAAGGGAATAGTCTGTGCTAAAAACTAGCTTAGACATTCACATATACGCGTTCTGCTAGATTTTATGCAACACAATCTTTTTGCATGTTTATTGATATTCCACTCAAATAAAATCTTTAATATTTTGTAAGGATAATGATCAAAAAGACTTATAATTGGCCCCTTTTTTTGATGATAGTATTTTTTTATAATAATATATAATATGCTTTTGCGCTACTTTAGCCTATTTGACCAAACCTTAGCAAAACTTATATAAGAGAGAAGTATTTTTAAAGTAGTATAAAGAGTCTTAATGAAGCACAAACCTATTGATGAGGAACTGAAATATCTTGATGAGCGTTCGCGTGACATCTTTCGTCATATCGTGGAAGCCTACCTTAGTGATGGTGAACCTGTAGGATCACGAAATCTTTCAAGACTATTGCGACAGACATTATCGCCTGCAACGATTCGCAATGTGATGAGTGATCTTGAACATCTTGGTTTGATTTATGCACCTCATGTATCTGCGGGGCGAATGCCGACACAATCGGGATTACGGTTTTTTGTTGATGCATTTATGGAAGCAGGTGATTTACCAAGCGATGAGCGCGAAAGTATTGAAATGCAAGTTAAGGAAGCTGGCCATGCACAATCAGTTGAACACTTTCTTATTCAAGCGAGCCAGGTTCTTTCAGATCTTTCACGTGGAGCGGGTCTCGTTTTAGCAACGAAACATGAAGGGACATTGAAGCATATTGAATTTGTGCGCCTTGATAGGGAACATGCTCTTGCCGTTTTGGTGACTCAACAAGGTGAGGTTGAAAATCGTATTGTTCATTTACCAGAAGGGGTTACCCATGCGCAATTAACAGAGGCAACGAATTTTCTCAATGCGCATATTCAAGGGCGTACATTGAGTGAAGCTAAAGAAGAAATAGCACGTTTATGCTTAGAAACACGGGCTGCTCTTGATCATTTGTCTCATCATCTTGTTGAAACGGGTTTAGCTCTTTGGGGAGGAGAAGATGCTGATCATAAGATACATCTTATTGTTCGCGGGCGCGGTAACTTGCTTGAAGATGTGAAGGCAGAAGAAGATTTAGAGCGGTTAAGGCATCTCTTTGATGACCTTGAAACGCGCGAAAGTATGGCACAGCTTCTCGATTTAACGGATGAAGGTTCGGGAGTTCGTATCTTTATTGGTTCAGAAAATAAGCTATTTTCTCTTTCTGGTTCTTCTTTAGTAGTGGCACCTTATCGTGATTCAAAACAAAGAGTTATTGGAGCCTTAGGAGTTATTGGGCCCACACGGCTTAATTACGCAAGGATTGTGCCTATGGTTGATTATACCGCTCAACTTGTCTCACAACTGTTGCGTTAAAACGACAAAGTGAATATTTATATTATAGATGTTCATTGTATGTAAGATATGTAAAGACCCCTTGATTTTTGTCTGCAAAATTTCGATATCGAGAATAACAAATCTGATGAAGGAATGGAATTTTTATGTCTGATGAAAAAAACAAATTTACTGATGCTTCATTTGAAAATCGCGATTTGAAAAATCCAACTGATCGCGATGCGCTTAAGCAAGCAGCTGATGCGTTTTTAAAAACGCGAGAAGCAGAAGATCGTGCAGAGGTTGAAGAGGAAAAAGATGAGTTTATCGATCCCTTGGTTGCTTTGCAGGACGAAAATAAAGAGCTGAAAGATCAGCTTTTACGTCTTGCTGCAGATATGGAAAACCTTCGGCGTCGTACCGCGCGTGATGTAGCGGATGCAAAAGCTTATTCAATTGCTAATTTTGCGCGCGATATGTTATCTGTTTCTGATAACCTCAGTCGTGCTTTGGAAGCTATTCCAGAAGGGGCAAAAGAGAATGATGCTGGTTTGAAAACATTGGCTGAAGGTGTAGAAATGACTGCGCGTGCAATGATGGCAGCGCTAGAACGCCATGGAGTACAGAAAATTCATCCCGAAGGGCAAAAATTCGATCCTCACTTTCATCAAGCGATGTTTGAAATTCCTAATTCTGATATGCCAGATAATACCGTTCAGCAAGTTGTTCAGGCTGGTTATATTATCGGTGAGCGTGTCTTGCGTCCTGCTATAGTAGGTGTGGCCAAAGGGGGAACGAAAGAATCTTCTATAGAATCTGATTCGACTTAAAATGTACCATGACAACGTTTGCAGTGTAAAATATAACACAGCATAAAATCCTACATTCGTAAGGCATCTATAAAAGAGAATTCTAAAGGGTGTTAAGCACCCTTTTATTCTTGAAGTGTCCAGCTTCCTTTTAAAATATACGGGGCATTGCTTGAGGGAGAGGGCGATGATAATAAAACAAAATGATTGATCTCAAAAGGAGGAAACGAAAAATCACCTCGAGAAGCCAGATAAGAAGGAAGATCTTCAGGTTTAATATCAAGCAGTCGCGCAACAGTAATATGCGGAATGAATTGTTTTTCATCAGGCATTAAGCCCAACCTATTTCGAATAGATTGCATTTTTTCATGTAAAAGGTTGAGTGTTTCACAAGGCTCAATGCGGACAACAAGAGAATGTGGAACATCGTTTGAAGTAAAAACTTCAAAACCCTTTATCTGTAGTAAAAAAGGAGGGAACTTTATTGTATCAAAAGCATGCATAAGTTCATTTGCTACAGTACTTTCAACTTCACCAAAAAAAGATAAAGTAATGTGAAAATTCTGCGGATTAATCCACTGTGCGTTTGATAAGCCATTTTGCAGTGATATGAGTGCTTCTTTTGTTTGTTGGGGAATCTGAAGGGCACTAAATAAACGATACATAATATCTCCTTACAGTAAAAGAATGCTACCGCAAACGCGATGGCGAAGAAGTTAAAAGTGGTGTACGTCACTAAAGATAAGAAAATGGTGTAGAAAAATAGTGTTTAAAAAATGTCTGCTATAATGATGAATTGCATTCATAAAGCTTCCTAGTTTTGAAAGAATGGCTATTATGATAATAAAAGTTAGATTCATATGCGTTTTATCACGAGGATGTGGAGTGGGAAGTTTTTTGTGCTTTCATCTATCAACACCACAAACACGGCTTAAGATAAGAAAAGTGGAGAGACTTATAAGCGTGAGAACATTTTTACATTTCCTTAAAATAGCTTAAAATTAGCATATTTAGCAAAGGATAAATATCCCTCTTTTCTGTAAATAATTCATCTTACATGTTAAGTGTGAAAACAGTTGTAATGTGTAACAAACATACAAATTGATCAAATAGTGTTAATAGTGAAAGCAAACACAAATATTGTGCACGACACAATTACTACGAACATTTATGCTTAGTATAACCGTAACATCAATCCATAACGAATATTGGTACTTTTAAGAGAAAAACAAAGAAGCAAATCAGAATAATCATAGCAAGAAGTCTTTGCTTATCTTATGAGTGATCTTATATCTTTTTTTGGGTAAGGAACTTTAGTTCTCTTCTCCAAATTTATTATTGATAAGTTTTTCAAGAGCATCGAGAACATCAGTTGCTTCTGGTCCCGAAACACGAATGGTAAGGTTACAACCAGGAGAGGCTGCTAACATCATAAGTCCCATAATTGATGAACCGCCAACGATTTTTCCATCTTTTTCAACTTCAACAATAGCGTTGAAATTATCAACAATTTGGACAAATTTCGCAGATGCACGTGCATGCAAACCACGCTTATTACAAATATTAAAATGACGGCTTAGTTTGGATGGAAGAGGGCTTTTAGAAAACATCAGTGTTTAATTATCCGCTATAAAATCATACTGGTACATTAATATATTTACGTCCTGCTTCTTGCGCTATTCTTAAAGCTTCTGATAACGAAATATCAGGACATTGTCGAATAGAAATTAGTTTAATGAGCATAGGTAAATTAACTCCTGCGATCATTTCAACGCGTCCTTTTTCGATAGCAGGAATAGCTATATTCGACGGTGTTCCACCAAACACATCCGTTAATATGATAACGCCATGGTTTGTATCTATAGAGGAAACTGCGGCTATAATATCACCACGGCGCTGGTCTATATCATCATCGGGATGAATGCATATTGTTGCGAATTTTTCTTGTGTTCCAACAACATGTTCCACTGCATGTAGAAATTCAACAGCCAACTCACCGTGCGTTACAAGCACGAGTCCAATCATTTACACAAACTCCTGTTAACTAGAGATCCGACCATAGTGGTGGGAAGTATATTTTACAAAGCTTTAGCCTGCTGCCAAGAAAAATTTGCAAAAAAAGCAAAAATAATGATTTTTTTATATTTAGAAAAAAATTATACAGATTTACACCATATTTTTCTAAAAAAGAATGCTTCAATGGCCTGACAGATGGCTGTACAATCGGCTTCACGAAGGCTAGGGAGTTTTAAAAGAGGAATATGTATATCTGCAAATTGAAAAGTTTGATTTGTAGAAAAACGCTCATATTCAGGCCCAAGAAGAATAACGCAATCGATAGCCGCTTGTTTTTCAAACTCTATCATATAAAGGCCAACACCGCGAATCTCAATACCGCCTTGCAAATCTTCTGGAGTGCACCCATAAAGTTTTCCATTTTCTACACGGAGCATTGTATAATCATCACTGATAAATTTTGCCTCACGTTTTGACCATTCAGCACGGTCGAGCAAAGAAAGGGTAAGGGTTGATTTTCCTGATCCCGATGGGCCTATAATCAAAAGCCCCTTTCCTCCCAGTTGAAGGCAGTTTGCGTGTAGTATTTCATTTTTTGTTTTCATACCTTCTACTTTAAATAAAAGATTCATTTAGCTAAGGGAAGCATAATAATAAAGCGTGCACCAGTTTTATTACTTCCAAATTCAGAATCAACAATATTTTCGGCTGTAATTGTTCCATTATGAGCTTCTATAATTTGCCGACTAATAGAAAGGCCAAGGCCTGAGTTTTGACCAAAAGTATCTTCATTTGGACGATCAGTATAAAAACGTTCAAAAATGCGTTCAATATTTTCTGAACGAATACCAGGACCATTATCTTCAATAGTTAAAGTGAGGGTTGAAGCATGACTTTTCATAGTTATAGAAATTTTACCACTATCATGAGGAATAAAGGAACGTGCATTCTCAATGATATTAGAAATGACCTGCCCCAAACGAAGTTCATGTCCTAACACGAAATAGGATTTTCCATGAGGACGTGGAACAATCTTAAGGCTTATATCAATAGTTTGCCTATTACGATATACTTCCTGAACAGCATGAACAAGACTTTCTAAAAGCAGTGTCATATCAACAATCTGTGCAGTTTCACGAGCAAGCTCTGCATCGAGCCGCGAGGCATCAGAAATATCAGTAATCAAACGATCAAGACGACGCACATCATGTTGAATAATTTCAAACAATTGTTCCTGCGCTTCTTCATTTTTAGCCAGTGGGAGTGTCTCAACAGCACTACGCAGTGAAGTCAGAGGATTTTTTAATTCGTGGCTTACATCAGCGGCAAAACGTTCAATAGCTTCAATACGTGTATAGAGGGCATTTGTCATATCACGAATAGAGGTTGAAAGGTGCCCAATTTCATCTTCACGCATTGAAAAATCAGGAATTTCTACGCGCTTATTATTTCCGTTGCGTACACGGTTGGCGGAGGCAGATAATTTGCTCAAGGGATGCGCAATCGTGTGTGCCAAAAAGAGGGAAAGCACTAACAGCACACTGCCTACGACGGCAAAGACTTTAAAAATAACGAGTCTTTCACCTTTTACAATATTGTCAATATCTGAACCAGTGGTTGAAAGAAGAAGCGCTCCCACCACTGCACGATAGCGTTGAACAGGCACGGCAACAGAAACGATTAATTGACCTTGTCTGTTGCGTCGTTTGGCAGTAGAAAGAGATCCATTTAATGCCTGATATACTTCTTTATAAGCAATATTACTATTTTTTATTTGCTCTTTATCAAGAGTAATACCATTGCTATAAAATTTACTTGAGAACCATGAATAAAAACGTTCCCATATATTTTGTTCAGTTTTAAGTGGGGGCAAATCATAGCTAAAAACTTCGCCACTAGAATAAAGAACACGTGAATCAAGAAGTAAAGTAGCATCACGATCATAAATACGTGCTCTTGTTGTTTTAGGTGTGATGAGGCGTCGTAAAAGAGGGGCAACTTGTTCAGGATTAATGGGAAAGTCCCAAGAATCAGTTGATTGAGGTGCAGGCGTGACGCTTTCTCCAGCCTGTAATTCTAGAAGTTTTTGTGGGTCAATAAGAATAGAATTCGTATCTACTGTTGCAGAAGCGGCAATGGCCCCAGCAATAATTTTTCCTTGGATGCATAAACTTTTAATTTTAGCTTCAATCAAACCATCACGAAATTGATTAAGGTACAAAATACCCGTAACCAAAATAGCGAGGGCAGCAATATTTAACATAACAATACGGCGTGTAAGACTGGAAAAAAACAACTGTCTAAGGAGACGCTGCACCCTAAGACGCAAATGCATAAACATAGCAAATAACGTCAAAATCATTCCATTGGGTGTTGTATTTTGTAAAGTTTCCAGTTGAGGATCTTTTGTCATAGATTTGATCGCCGTTCAAACTTGTGCGACAAAATAGCTTCATATTTCGTGGAAACGATAGCCTACACCATAAAGTGTTTCAATCATTGCAAAATCATCATCCACCTGTTTAAACTTTTTACGCAGACGTTTAATGTGACTATCGATGGTACGGTCATCTACATAGACTTGATCGCTATACGCAGCATCCATCAAAGCATCACGACTTTTTACAACTCCTGGTCTTTGTGCTAGAGTCTGTAGAATCAAAAATTCTGTAACAGTCAGAATAACAGGTTTATCTTTCCATGTACAGGTGTGACGCTCTTGATCCATCACAAGATCTCCACGTTTGAGAGAAGAGGTCGGAGAAGTTCCTGTTACAAGCGGTTGGTTGCGCGCATTGGAACGGCGTAGAATAGCTTTCACGCGTTCAATGAGGAGGCGTTGCGAGAAAGGTTTGGTGATAAAATCGTCAGCTCCCATTTTAAGGCCAAACAGCTCATCGATTTCATCATCTTTAGAGGTAAGAAAAATAACTGGAATATCAGATTTTTGACGCAATCGGCGCAAGAGTTCCATTCCATCCATGCGGGGCATTTTAATATCAAAAATAGCTAAATGCGGGGGATGAAGTGTTAAACCTTTGAGGGCAGATGCTCCATCTGTATAACTTTCAACCCTATAGCCTTCTGTCTCAAGCGCAAAAGATAAAGATGTCAAGATATTACGGTCATCATCAACAAGTACAATCGTTTGCGTGATTGCTGGTGTATCTTTCATGGCTTCTTAGACCTTTCTATTGTCGTGGTAGCAAACTACTCACGCTATTTATATGGGAGTTCACATTTTTTTTGCAAAATAAATATGATACAAATTGTAGCAAAGTAAAAACCCTTTCATTTTTACGGTAAAAGCTTGTTTTATCTTTGTAATTTTATAATGCCTTTGCGCGTGTTAAGATCCCTTCGATTGAGAGAAAATTTTTATAAAGACGTTTTTTTACAAAGTTTATAGCTACATTTGTCCCATAATTGAACAGGTTTATTTTTGATTGTTGAAGTTTAGAAAAACTGCCTATCTCTTTTTAAGAGCAAAGAAAAGAGTGTGATGACATGTGCGTAAAAAATTTACTTCCACTGTAAACAAAGGAGGCCATAATGGGATTTTTTAATTTTGTGAAAACGGTTGGTGAAAAGCTAGGTATTGGCGATCATGAACCAGAAGAAAAAGATTTTAAGGCTGCATTTGATAATTTTCAGCTTGGTACGGAAAAAGTGAATATTCAGGTTAAAAATGGCAAAGCTGTTTTGAGTGGTGAGGTTCCAGATAGGGAAACACTTGAGAAAGCACTTTTGGTTGTTGGCAATTCGCAGGGTATTTCTTCTGTTGATATTGATCAATTAAAGGTTGCGGATACTACGTCGGTTAAAGCTTCTCGTTTTTATGAAGTTAAATCTGGTGATAATCTTTGGAAAATTGCCGAAGAAGTTTATGGAAAAGGACAAGGTAATAAAAATACATTTATTTTTGAAGCAAATAAGCCGATGCTAAAATCTCCTGATAAAATTTATCCGGGACAAGTTTTGCGTATTCCTGAACTTAATCACGCTTAAATAATAAGGCAGAAGATAAGTTTTTTATATTTTCTTACACTATATTTTCCAGCATTAAACAAAACAAGAAGCGTAAAAAGATTGTCACGCTTCTTGTTTATCGGTATAAGTGATAATAAAAGAACCTAGTGAGTATGAGTGGATTTGGAGGGTGATCCTCCTACCATAGCGTTCACAGAGAAATCAATGTCAACGGTTCCTGCTTTCTCAAACGTCAATTTTGCGCTGATTTTGTCACCTGGTTTGAATGGTTGTGAAAGCCCCATGAACATAACATGATCACCCCCAGGCTTAAGGGTAACTTCACCATTGCCCGGAATTTCAATGCCATGATGAATATTTTCCATTTTCATGATGTCGTTAACGACTGCCATAGAATGAATTTCCGTTGTTTGTACCCCTTGTGTTGAAATAGAAATCAAACGATCTGGGGTATTACCATGATTAATTATGTAGAGATAACCACTTCCAACTTTTATACCTTCAGGTGTTGCGCGTGTCCAGGGATGTAGGATTTCTATGTCTCCAACTCTATATTGCTGAGCGGTTGCAGGTAAAGCTGTGCAAGCAAAAAGAAGAACACACACAATATTTATTATAACTTCTTTGAATGGGTGTTGTGTGCGAGCTGTATATTGAGAGGCGAGCCTCTTTCTCTTCACGACGAGAAATGTTATCATTGATTAACCCTCCTTCATTAGATTTACTTTTTTATGTTTTCTTTTATTTTTAGCAGAGTTTTTGTTCAAAATAAAAGAAAGAATTACCTATCGTTATATGAACAAAGATAGAAGGGCATAGATCTGATTTAAAGGAGCAGTCCATTTCAAGGCGAAGAAGGCAGCCTTAGGATATTTTGCAAATTTCGTATATATATTAAAGAAAAGGTCATGTTGGATGTATTCAGAACGTGTCTTTCAAAGAGCAATTAAGAACTCAAAAATGGAATTATTAAGGATAGGTTAACAAGAAGATATCCTCATAAATAATATATTTAAAAAGATGATGTTTAACGTCATAAGTAAGTGATGTAAAATACATCAACATCTGTTGATGTATAAAGATTGGTATTCATTATAGAGGTTTAGCTAAAAATGGTTGTGATATTTGTGGTGTAAGCCACTTGCTTGTGGCAATATTATAAGAGGGTCTTCCTATCAGGATCTCGTGTGGTTGTGAGAAACCGAGGAGAGATGTGTGGTTATAATCTTTATTTTCCCAATTTTTATAGATCGATATATCATTATGAACATTGTAAGAAAGATATGCTATGATGTTCATATCCTCAGTAGAGATGGTATTTACGTCTAAGTAAAATGCCTATTCTAAAAGAAAAATTTTATTTTGAGAATGTTTCTCTCGTTATTCTCTTGTAGCGATAAGAGCCTGTTCTTATATACGGAGCAGAAAGGCTTGTTGTGACTTGAAGTTTATTGTTTGTATAATTTGAAGTGAGATGCGGCCTTTAAGTGTTATGAGGAGCTGTCTTAAAAAAATGCTTGATGAAGGTTGAGGTAGCTTGCTGAAATGGAGATTATAATATGGCAAAAGTAATTGGTATTGATTTGGGGACAACGAACTCTTGTGTCGCTGTTATGGATGGCAAAAACGCAAAGGTTATTGAAAATTCAGAAGGAGCGCGGACAACACCTTCTGTTGTTGCTTTTACTGATGGGGGAGAACGGCTTGTTGGGCAACCTGCTAAACGACAAGCGGTTACAAATCCTGAAGGCACGGTTTTTGCGGTTAAACGCTTGATTGGTCGCCGTTTTGATGACCCCATGGTTGAAAAAGATAAAGCACTTGTACCTTATAAAATTATCAAAGGCGATAATGGTGATGCGTGGGTTGAAGAAGCGGGTAAAAAATATTCTCCATCGCAAATTTCCGCTATGATTTTGCAAAAGATGAAAGAAACGGCGGAGTCTTATCTTGGTGAAAAAGTTGAGCAAGCGGTTATTACAGTTCCTGCGTATTTTAATGATGCCCAACGTCAGGCTACCAAAGATGCAGGTAAAATTGCTGGGCTTGAGGTTTTGCGGATTATCAATGAGCCGACAGCTGCTGCTTTAGCGTATGGTTTGGATAAAAAAGACGGAAAAACCATCGCTGTTTACGATCTTGGTGGTGGTACATTTGATATTTCTGTGTTGGAAATCGGAGATGGTGTTTTTGAAGTTAAGTCGACCAATGGAGATACTTTTTTAGGTGGTGAAGATTTTGATATGCGATTAGTCGGTTATTTTGCCGATGAATTTAAGAAAGAACAAGGCATTGATCTGAAAAATGATAAATTAGCGTTGCAGCGCCTAAAAGAAGCGGCAGAAAAAGCAAAGATTGAACTTTCTTCCTCACAACAAACGGAAATTAATTTGCCATTTATTACGGCAGATCAATCTGGTCCCAAGCACTTAACAATGAAATTGACTCGGGCAAAATTTGAATCGCTCGTTGATGATTTGGTGCAGCGTACTATCGAGCCTTGTAAAGCCGCATTGAAAGATGCAGGGCTAAAAGCTGGTGAGATTGACGAAGTTGTTCTAGTGGGTGGCATGACACGTATGCCTAAAATTCAAGAAGTTGTGCGTAGCTTCTTTGGTAAGGATCCACACAAAGGCGTTAATCCTGATGAAGTTGTAGCGATGGGAGCTGCCATCCAAGGTGGTGTATTGCAGGGCGATGTAAAAGATGTATTGCTCTTGGATGTAACACCTTTATCTTTGGGTATTGAAACGTTGGGTGGAGTTTTTACACGACTCATTGAACGCAATACCACTATCCCAACTAAAAAATCACAAGTCTTTTCAACAGCTGATGATAATCAAAGCGCTGTGACTATTCGTGTTTTCCAAGGTGAACGGGAGATGGCCAACGATAACAAGTTACTAGCTCAATTTGATCTTGTTGGTATTCCGCCAGCACCGCGTGGTATGCCTCAGATTGAGGTTACTTTTGATATTGATGCGAATGGTATTGTCAATGTCTCTGCTAAGGATAAAGGAACTGGTAAAGAACATCAAATTCGTATTCAAGCATCAGGTGGTTTAAGTGATACCGACATCGAAAAAATGGTGAAAGATGCAGAAGAACACGCGGCTGAAGACAAAAAGCGCCGTGAAAGTATTGAGGCGAGAAATAAAGCAGAAGCTCTTATCCATTCAACTGAAAAAGCGCTAACAGAATATGGTGATAAGGTATCAGCTGAAGATAAGAGCCAAATTGAAACTGCAATATCTGATTTGAAATCTGCACTTGATGGTTCTGATACTGAAGAAGTAACAGCAAAAATGCAGAAATTAGCAGAAGTGAGTATGAAGCTTGGACAGGCTATGTATGAAGCTTCACAAACAGCAACAGCTAACACTGAAACAGATACAAAGGATGATGATGTGGTTGATGCTGATTTTGAAGAAATTAATGACAAGAAGAAATAATGTAAGCAAATGTGGTGATCACTTAATAAACCCGGCCTTTGAAATATAAGGCTGGGCTTTGTTATATGGGATAAGTTGCAACTTTTTTGCTAAAAATATAAATTGGAAGCAAATATTATTCATAAAGATGGATGACAGAAAATTATCAGGAATACATGATGAAAGTAGATTATTATGAAGTTCTTGGCGTGACTCGCGAATGTGATGATAAAAAGTTGAAATCTGCTTTTCGTAAGTTGGCAATGCAATATCATCCTGATCGCAACGCAGGAAATAAAGAAGCAGAACGAAAATTTAAAGAAATTGGTGAAGCTTATGAAGTCTTAAAAGATCCTCAAAAACGTGCTGCTTATGATCGCTTTGGCCATGCGGCTTTTGAAGGGAATGGCCGCGAGGGAGCAAATCCCTTTAGTGGTTTTACCGCAAGTGGTGGATTCGCCGATATTTTTGAAGATTTTTTTGGTGAAATCATGGGAGGGGTGCATCGCAAACGTGGTGATGGCCGCGAGCGTGGTGCTGATCTAAGTTATAATATGGAAGTGACTTTGGAAGAAGCGTTTTCAGGAAAAACGGCACAAATTAATATTCCAAGTTCGGTTACGTGTGATACCTGTGAAGGATCAGGTGCGAAAAAGGGTTCTAAGCCACAAGTTTGTGGAACTTGTCATGGATCTGGTCGTGTGCGTGCTGCACAAGGTTTCTTTTCTATTGAACGAACATGTCCTTCATGTCATGGACGTGGTGAAACCGTTACGGATCCATGCCCAAAATGTCAGGGGACAAGACGGGTAGAAAAAAACCGTTCATTGAGTGTGAATATTCCAGCTGGCATTGAAGATGGTACGCGTATTCGTCTTTCTGGTGAGGGAGATGCTGGCATTCGTGGTGGTCCTAGCGGTGATCTTTATATTTTTCTTTCCATTAAATCTCATGAGTTTTTTCAGCGAGAAGGGGCAGATCTTCATTGTCGTGTTCCTATTTCAATGGTTACAGCTGCTTTAGGAGGTGAATTTGAGGTTTCTGACCTTAATGGTGTCAAAACGCGCGTTAAGGTTCCAGAAGGTACACAAAATGGGCGTCAATTCCGCTTGAGAGGAAAAGGAATGCCCATGTTGCGCCGTCAGCAAGAAAGGGGCGATCTTTATATTCATATCACTATTGAAACACCACAAAAGTTGACACAGGAGCAACGCGAATTATTGCAAAAATTTGAGAAGCTTTCAAATCATGAGAATTCACCACAATCGCATGGTTTTTTTTCACGTATGAAAGAATTTTTTGAAAATATCTCGGGAAAAAATTAACGAATGTGCATCACAATTTTTGGAAGAATGAACATTTTTCTTTTTTGAAGAGGGAAAGGCTAGGTACTTTTCTGTTGCTATCTGTAGATGGTTTCAGATACTAGAGTTATAATGAACAGAAGAAAAAATTGAATGATTTTATAGCTCTCTTCAAGGAATTTTGTATGGTCTAGAGGTACAGAACTGTATTTGTGCTAGAAATTTTCTGATATAGCTCTATACTGGCGACATGGCACTTTATTTCGTCATTATAGAAGGGTTTTATTTTTATCTTATAAAATCAATGATTATATATATTTGTATTCATTTTTAAAGATCCATAGGGTAAAATTAGTGAGTTAAGTGTACGGCGTGGTTTGGAAATTATTCTGAATTCTGCTTCCAGGTTTTAGATATGATGTCATAAGATAATGATGTTTTGTACACCTATTTTGTTTGATTTTTAGATAGTAATTCTTTTTAAGAAAGCTGCTTTTGTCTCATCTCGTTATTACTTTTGTGATAATTTAAAGGAAAATGAATGTTTTTCAGGGGGGATGGATAAAGTAAAACTTGTTTTAAAATTTATTTGCGCTTTTCCTAAGTTCCACTAAGGGTAGGTAAAAGTGATGAGGAGGCTTTTTGATGGATGATGTTGAAAGTGGTGTTACAGATGTCTTTGAAAAACAAGCAGCATTTTTATCGTCTGCTCTACCTTATATGCAAAAATATGAAAATGAAACGGTCGTTGTAAAATATGGCGGTCATGCTATGGGTGATCCTGCTTTGGGGCGGGCATTTGCGCGAGATATCGCTCTGTTAAAGCAATCGGGAATCAATCCCGTCGTTGTTCATGGAGGAGGTCCTCAAATCGCTGAAATTTTGGTAAAAATGGGGATTGAATCACGGTTTGAAAACGGTTTACGCGTAACTGATGAGCGGACCGTTGAAGTGGTGGAAATGGTTTTGGCAGGCTCCATAAACAAGGAGATTGTTGCTCTCATCAATGCTGAGGGTGAATGGGCGATAGGATTATGTGGCAAAGACGGCAATATGGTTTTTGCTGAAAAGGCTTATAAAACTGTCATTGATCCCGATTCGCATATTGAACGTGTTTTAGATTTAGGATTTGTTGGTGAACCTGTGGAAGTTGATCGTACGTTATTGGATCTTTTGGCGTGCTCTGAGATGATTCCAGTTCTTGCTCCTGTGGCTCCAGGTCGCGATGGCAAAACCTATAATATTAATGCTGATATTTTTGCTGGAGCCATTGCTGGTACATTAGAGGCTAAACGTCTTTTATTTCTTACTGATGTTCCTGGTGTCTTAGATAAACAGGGTAAAATTTTAAAAGAATTGACAATTTTTGAAGCAGAAAACCTTATCAAAAATGGAACAATTTCAGGGGGTATGATCCCAAAAGTAGAGACTTGTATGAAAGCCCTTCAAAATGGTGTGGAAGGTGTTGCTATTTTAAATGGCAAGACTCCCCATTCTGTATTGCTAGAACTGTTTACTGAACAAGGAGCTGGAACGCTTATTGTTTCATAAGGCATACAGAGAAATTGGAGGAAGAAAACTTTCATGATTAATATAAAACGATTGAAACACTCTTTCTTAAGCAAGCCGGAACTCGCTTTATTTTTTGCAACAATATTGTGGGGTATTACATTTTTAGTCATTCACATCGCGGTACGTTATAGCGGTCCTCTCTTTTTTGTTGGATTTCGTTTTATTGTTGCATCACTTATATGTGGGACAATTTTTTGGCGCTCTATGAAAAGTATAACTGTTTATGAGATTTTTGCTGGAATGGCTATTGGTTTAGGAATGTTTTTGGGTTACGCTTTGCAAGCGATGGGGCTTCAAACGATTATTAGTAGTCAGTCAGCTTTTATTACGGCGCTTTATGTTCCGATAGTTCCAATATTACAATGGATTGTTTTTAAAAAGCCACCCCGTTTAGCCTGTTGGATTGGTATTATTTTTGCTTTTATTGGTTTGGTCTTTATCTCTGGACAAAAGCCAGGAAGTCTTGATTTTTCAAAAGGTGAAATTCTGACTTTGTTAGGCGCTTTAGCAATTGCAGGAGAAGTTATACTCATCAGCATTTTTGCCAGCAGTGTTGATAGCCGGCGCGTAACAATTGTACAGTTATTTTTTAGCGGTCTTTTTTCGTTTTTTTGTATGCCTTTGATGGGTGAAAGCATTCCTGAATTTTCGTGGGTATGGCTGAATATTGGTATAGGATTGGCTTTGATGAGTGCCATCATTCAATTGGCAATGAATTGGGCACAAAAGTCTATTTCGCCTACGCGTGCAACACTCATTTATGCAGGTGAACCTGTATGGGCTGGTATTGTCGGTCGTTTAGCTGGTGAGCGTTTGTCTCCTTTAGCTTTATTGGGGGGATTACTTATTCTGATTGGGATTGTAGTGGCTGAATTCCAGCTTTCACAATGGCGTAAGAAAGCTAAAGTAACTAAAAAAATTGATTAGCTTTACATCTCTTTTGTCGTAATTTTACCACATAATATTTGTGTTGGAAGAAATATCATTTTGTTTTTTTAATGAAATTAAGTAATTTTTTGATGTTTTTTCATCTTTAAGAAAAAAGAAAAGGAATCTTTTAGAAGATACGTACTTTTTTACAAGAATATTACGCAAGAAAATACATCTCTAAAGTTTTGACAGTTGAGAAAGTCATTGGTTTCGGTATCGAGTTTTTGATTTTATATAAAATTTATAAAACAAGCTGGTTACTGCGCGCAAAGGCAAAACAGTGCTTTTTGTGAATTTTAATCGCAAGTGGAGGCGTTATATGCATTGCTCATAATACAAGAATATATGAGTGATAAGGTCAGCGCGTATGAAAAAATGAAGAGCATTTGAATAGTTCTAATCATTGAGATTGTGTTTAGCAAATAAAAGCCTCATTTTTTATGCTATGCGAAGTTGTGTTTGAAAAAGCTTTTTTCATTTATATTCTTTTGAAAGGTTTTCAAAGGGGTACAATTGGTCTTTGCGTTTTGTACTATTCTTTGCTAAATCGCCTGTATGACAATAGATCGTAATTATATTCGTAATTTTTCCATAGTGGCCCATATAGACCACGGGAAGTCGACTTTAGCTGATCGTTTGATTCAAATGACAGGAGGGCTTGAGACACGTGAGATGAAAGAGCAAGTGCTCGATTCTATGGATATTGAGCGTGAACGTGGCATTACGATTAAGGCACAAACGGTACGTTTACACTATAAAGCAAAGAGTGGTGAAACCTATATTTTAAATCTTATTGATACGCCTGGTCATGTAGATTTTGCTTATGAAGTTTCCCGATCGCTAGCAGCTTGTGAGGGTTCACTGTTGGTGGTGGATGCGAGCCAAGGCGTTGAGGCGCAAACATTGGCGAATGTTTATCAAGCTATTGATAATTCTCATGAATTGGTTGTTGTACTCAATAAGGTTGATCTTCCAGCTGCAGAACCTGAGCGTGTAAAAGAACAAATTGAAGATGTCATCGGTATTGATACATCTCAAGCAGTAGAAATATCAGCAAAAACAGGTTTAGGTATTTCTGATGTTTTAGAAGCAATAGTCGCACAATTACCCCCTCCCCATACTGGTGAAGTAAACAAGCCTTTAAAAGCGATGTTGGTTGATAGCTGGTATGATACATATCTTGGTGTCATCGTTTTGGTGCGAATAATTGATGGTGTATTGAAAAAAGGTCAAACCATTCGCATGATGGGGACCGGGGCAAAATATCCAGTTGAACGGGTTGGAGTTTTTACACCAAAAATGATTCATGTCGATGAATTAGGGCCTGGAGAGATTGGCTTTATAACTGCTTCTATCAAAGAAGTTGCTGATACACGGGTTGGTGATACCATTACGGAAGAACGCTGCTCCTGTGAAGAGGCATTGCCGGGTTTTAAACCAGCTCAGCCGGTTGTCTTTTGTGGACTTTTTCCAGTTGATGCAGCCGATTTTGAAGATTTGCGTGCAGCTATGGGGAAGTTGCGCTTAAATGATGCAAGTTTTTCTTTTGAAATGGAAACATCAGCGGCTTTAGGGTTTGGTTTTCGTTGTGGTTTTTTAGGGCTTCTCCATCTTGAAATTATTCAAGAGCGGTTAGAGCGCGAGTTTAATTTGGATTTAATTGCAACAGCACCTTCAGTTGTATACCGCATGAATATGAATGATGGTACTGTGAAAGAACTCCATAATCCAGCGGATATGCCTGATATTATCAAAATTTCTTCTATCGAAGAACCATGGATTAGGGCGACAATAATGACTCCTGATAACTATCTTGGATCAGTTTTAGAACTTTGCCAAGAACGTCGAGGGAGACAGGTTAGTTTGTCCTATGTTGGGGCGCGTGCTATGGTGACATATGATTTGCCGCTCAATGAAGTTGTTTTTGATTTTTATGATCGTTTAAAATCAATTTCAAAGGGTTATGCTTCCTTCGATTATCAGATAACGGATTATATGGAAGGCGACTTAGTTAAAATGTCTATTTTGGTGAATGGAGAGCCTATTGATGCATTGTCAATGCTTGTGCACCGCACTATTGCAGAAAAACGTGGGCGTTCACTGTGTGAAAAACTAAAGGATCTTATTCCCCAGCATATGTTCCAAATTCCAGTTCAAGCAGCAATTGGTGGTAAAATCATTGCGCGTGAAACAATTCGTGCTTTGCGTAAAGATGTAACGGCGAAATGTTATGGAGGTGATGTCACGCGTAAACGAAAACTTTTAGAAAAGCAAAAAGAAGGTAAAAAACGTATGCGCCAATTCGGAAAAGTAGAAATTCCACAGTCAGCTTTTATTCAAGCACTTAAAATGAACAAATAATAAAAAAATGGAGGTTACTCCCTTAATTGAGTATACTTTTGTATTTTGTTGATTGCTTGGGATTGTTAAAGAATATTTTTTAATCACGTAAAAGATCATTAATAGATGTTTTCTCTCGTGTTTTTTGATCAACGCGTTTTACGATAACAGCACAATAAAGGTTGGGGCCTGCTTCACCATTTGGCAGTGGTTTTCCGGGGAGAGAACCTGGAACAACAACAGAATAGGGAGGCACTTCGCCTGTAAAAATTTCACCTGTTGTACGATCAATAATCTTTGTGGATTTTCCAATAAAAACTCCCATCCCTAAAACAGCGCCTTCACGGATAATGCAACCTTCAACGACTTCAGATCGTGCACCGATAAAACAATAATCTTCAATGATAGTTGGATTTGCTTGTAGTGGTTCTAAAACGCCTCCGATTCCAACACCACCAGAAAGATGAACATGTTTACCAATTTGTGCACAAGAACCAACGGTGGTCCATGTATCAACCATTGTACCTTCATCAACAAAAGCCCCGAGATTCACAAAGGATGGCATAAGTATGACGTTTGGTGCAATATAAGCAGAGTGGCGTACAATTGCTCCAGGAACGGATCGGAAGTCGGCTTTTTGAAAGTCAGCTTCTTGCCAACCAGAAAACTTCGAATGAACTTTGTCCCACCAATATGTTTCATTGACTCCACCGGAAATGATACGCATAGGATTGAGGCGAAAAGAAAGAAGGACAGCTTTTTTCAACCACTGATGAACATGCCATTGTCCATTTTGTTGACGTTCTGCAACACGGATTTCACCTTTATCGAGAAGGTTTAATGCATGTTCGACACTCTCACGAATTTCACCCTTTGTGTTGATATTGATAGAATTGCGATCTTCAAATGTTTTTTCAATAATCATTTCAAGTTTTGTGAGATGCGTCATGATTAAGATTCCATTAAATAAGTTGAAAGCTTCAAGATTTATCCTTTATGATCTACGCGAAGAAATATTTTCAGTCAACAAAACGATAAAGAAGAGAAAGTAGGGTAGGTGTATGAAAAAAGGCTATAAAGAAAAAAGAGAAGAAGCACAAAAAAATTGGGTGCCACTGACTCATGTGAAAGATGCCCTAAAACAGGTAAAAAAAGTTTCTGATTCAGCACAAATGCGTTCCCCTACTTATCGTTTGGCTTATATTGATCAAGAATTTATGATGCGTCCTGAATTACGTTCACAACGTATTGGTCTTGAGTTTTTAAAGCCAGAATTAACGCTTCAAGAATATGGTATTCAATCAACCGTTGTTTTATTTGGTGGTGCCCGTATTCCTGCGCCTGAGCAAGAAGCGTGGGCAGCAAAAAATGAAACGCAAAAGAAAAATTTGCATAGTATGTCGCATTATTACGATGAGGCAAGAGAATTTGCACGTTTGTGTTCACGCTATTCTGCCACAACCGAGTATCGTGAATTTGTGATTGTCACAGGGGGAGGACCAGGGATAATGGAAGCGGGAAATCGTGGTGCCATTGATGCTGATGCACCAACGATTGGTTTAAATATTGTTTTACCGCATGAACAAGAGCCTAATTCTTATGTGACACCACATTTATGTTTTAATTTTCATTATTTGGGGATGCGTAAAATGCATTTTCTCATGCGGGCGAAAGCATTAGCTGTTTTTCCTGGAGGGTTTGGTACTCTAGATGAGTTGTTTGAAACATTAACTTTAATACAGACAGGACGGATGAAACAAGTTCCGATTTTACTTTTTGGCAAAGAATTTTGGAACAAAGTGGTCAATTTTGATTATTTGTCAGCGCAAGGTACTATCTCTCCTTCCGATGTTGATTTGGTAAAATTTGTCGATACAGCAACTGAAGCTTTTGAAGAAATTTGTGCTTTTCATACACTTCCTTAATCACTTTTGAAGAAGTAACTTTGCAAGATAGTTAATATTCCACTTTGGTCAAATAAAGCCCTGAAGGGGGTGCGACAACACCACAACGTGTACGGTCTTTAGCGTGAAGAGCTGCTTCAAGATCTTGAGCCGTCCAGCGCCCAATACCAACTTCCATAAGGCTCCCTGCAAATGAACGGATTTGATGATGAAGAAAAGAACGCGCTTGTGCATAGAGAAAAATTTCTTCTCCTTCTCTTTGAACATCAAGGCGTTCAAGAGTACGGATAGGACTTTTGGCTTGGCAATGTACTGAGCGAAAAGTTGTAAAGTCATGTTTTCCTACAAGTTTTTGGGCTGCTTCATGCATGGCTTGCGCATTAAGGGGTTTTGGCAACCACCACACGCGTTTGGCATTGAGAGCTGGTGGCGAGCGGCGATTGAGAATTTTAAAAAGATAATGGCGTTTGATTGCGGAAAATCTTGCATCAAAGCTATCAGAAACATTTTCTACATTCAAGATTGCAATATCTTCACCTTGTTTTTGTAAATATGCATTGAGTGCATCACGAACAGTATACGTCGGCCAACTTTTTTCAAAATCAACATGTGTAACTTGTCCTGTAGCGTGTACACCTGCATCAGTTCGACCTGCTGTCGTAATGGTTAATTGTTGGCCACAAAAGCTAAAAAGTACCTGTTCAAGAGCTCCTTGGATAGTGTGAAGCCCTACTTGACGTTGCCAGCCAGCATAATTTGATCCATCATATTCAAGAGTAAGTTTAAAACGTGGCATTTTAAAAAACAGCAGAGATATGAGCGCCTCGCAAAAAGGTTGCATTCTCAAGAATTTTACCACCAGATCTTTGGAGATGGGTGATTTCAAGACGTCCTTGTCCACAATGGATAATCAAAGAATCTGGTTCTATTCGACCAATTTCAAGAGAAGGACCTGTTGTTAAGCGGCTTCCAAGAATTTTTACGCGTTCTTCTTTTTCACCGATAATCATGTTACACCAGCAACCAGGATAGGGCAAAAGTGCACGAATATATCTGTGAATACATTCTGCAGATTTTGTCCAATCAATGCGGGTCTCTTCCTTTGTGATTTTTGAGGCATAGGTTACGTCGTTATCTGGTTGTGGGGTAAGTTTAAGCTGACCTTTTTCAAGAGCTGAGAGAGCTTCTACCATAAGTTTTGCACCTATATGTGAAAGTTTATCTGAAAGTTCAGAGGCGGTCATGGTATCGGTGATAGGGATGGAATGGGAGAGAGCGATAGGTCCTGTATCAAGTCCTTCATCCATTTTCATAATCATCATCCCTGTTTCTTTATCACCAGCCATAATTGCACGCTGAATAGGTGCAGCGCCACGCCAACGTGGCAAGAGTGAAGCATGTGCATTAAAACAACCAAAACGTGGTGCCTCAAGGATAGGTTTCGGTAAGAGGAGTCCATAAGCAACAACAACAGCAACGTCAACACAAAGTGCTGCAAATTGTGCTTGCTGTTCAGTTGTTTTCAGTGTTTGGGGCGTGAATACAGGAATGGATTTTTCTTGTGCTGCATTTTGAATCGCTGAAGGGATCAGTTTAAGACCACGACGCCCTGCTGGGCGAGGAGGTTGGCTGTAAACAGCTACAATCTCATGGCCTGCGTCTAACAAAGCATGTAAAATGGGAACAGAAAAATGAGGTGTTCCCATAAAACTTAACCGTAATGCCATTACAAAACTGATTCCTGTGTATTGTTTTCTTTTGCGCGTTTTTTAAATTTTCGTATTACCATATCGCGTTTGATTTTTGAAATATAGTCAATAAAAAGACGACCATCTAAATGATCCATTTCATGCTGTAAGCAAGTGGCTAGAAGATGATCTGCTTCTATTTCTGTTTGTTTCCCTTCGCGATCTATATAGCGAACACAGAGGCGTTTGGGACGTTCCACATCTGCGTAATATTCAGGAATAGAGAGACAGCCTTCTTTGTAAATATTGCGCTCATCTGAAAGCCATAAGATTTCTGGGTTTATAATAACAAGCGGATTTTTCGGGGTATCATTCCCAGAGACATCTATGACCAACATGCGTAGAGGTATACCGACTTGAATAGCAGCAAGACCAACACCTCCGGCATGATACATGGTTTCCACCATATCATCAGCAAGGGTTTGAACAGCTGAATCAACATGCTCTACAGGTTTAGACACTTCCCGCAAAATCGGGTCTGGTAAAATAACTAAAGGTTTAATCGGCATAAGCACAGCTTAATCAATGCTTTGTTATGGGTCAATATTGAATAATGAATCTTGCGCTTTTTTATATTAAGAGCGTTATATTATTTTCCATGTTTGATTCGTTTTTTTCTTTCATGCTCGCTGATGAGTCTTTTGTTAAACTAAGTGCTTTGTTTTTACTGGTAATTTTTTGCTTAGTATTTTTGATGTTGATACATTCTCATCGGAAAAAAGCACTCTGGCAAAGAGAAGCTGCTGAACGCGCCCGTGAAACACAAATGCAGATAACTGCATTACTCAAAACACAAGCTGAAATGCAAGGACGGATGCAAACCATGGCAGAAATTTTTGGTCAAAGACAGGCTGAATTGAATAAGTCACTAAGTGAGCAGCTCAATGGGATGACAGCCAATTTGGGTCAAACGCTTCAGATACAGACCAAATCAACCTATGAAAATTTAAATCGTTTACAAGAGCGTTTAGCGGTGATTGATGCAGCACAAAATAATATCCAGTCACTTACAGGTCAAGTTGTTCAGCTACAGGCTATTTTAAGCAATAAACAGACGCGTGGTACTTTTGGTCAAGGACGGATGGAAGCAATTATTGCCGATGCTCTACCAGCAAATGCTTATGCTTTTCAGGCCGTTCTCTCAAATGGAAAGCGGCCAGATTGTCTCATTTATATGCCCAATAAAGCACCTTCTCTTGTTGTTGATGCTAAATTTCCTCTAGAAGCCTGGAATGCTATGCGTAAAGCAATGACAGCTCAAGAACGTCAAGAGGCAGAACGCCAATTTCGTACCAACATGGAAGTTCATATTCGTGATATTGCACAAAAATATTTAATTCCTGGAGAAACATACGACACTGCTTTTCTCTTTGTGCCATCGGAATCTATTTTTGCCACAATCTATGAGGATTTTGAACCATTGGTACAAAAAGCCAACCGCGCACATGTGATCGTTGTATCACCATCTTTGTTGATGCTTTCTGTTCAGGTTGTACAAACCATTATGAAAGATGCACGGATGCGTGAACAAGCGAATTTGATTCAGTCAGAAGTAGCAAAATTAATGGAAGATTTTGGACGAATGGATAGCCGTGTTCGTGCATTACAGAAGCATTTTTACAAAGCAGGTGAAGATATAGAGGGAATTTTAATATCATCTTCCAAAATTATGAAACGGGCTAACCGCATTGAAAATTTTGAATTAAAGGACAATAATTCTGAACCAACGACAATGACAACATCTGTTCAGTCACAAACATTGTGTTTTGTTGATGAGGAGTAAGACAAGATTCTCAGTATTATTGATATAGTTATACCCTTTATGGATTGGTAATGATTTTTTAGTACCCATACCTCATTATTTTAATGAGAGGAAGAAAGAATATGCGACACCTTTTGTTTTTAGGGGCATTGGTGTTTCTGCTGGAAGGTTGTGCCACAACTGTCCCGATTTATACAAACAATGCTTGTGCCGTTTTAGCTCAAAAAGACAGTTTTTTTGATAATTGGGGAAAGGCTTCTAAAAGAGCAGAAATGCGCTACGGGATTCCTATGCCTATTATTCTTGCAACCATTAATATGGAATCGAGTTTTCGTCATAATGCACGTCCTCCACGCACAAAATTGCTTGGTTTTATTCCCTGGAAGCGCCGATCGACAGCTTATGGTTATTCTCAAGCGCTTGACAGCACGTGGGCAATGTATCTCCGCTCTACAGGAAGGTCTTTTGCACGGCGTACGAATTTTGCAGATGCCGCTGATTTTGTTGCTTGGTACCATCGCCAAACTGTTCAGCGTAATGGTGTGAGGTTTGATGATGCATATAACCTTTATTTAAATTATCATATGGGGCATGGTGGGTATGCGCGCAGTAAGGAGCGAGTGAGTAGTGCACTTGTACAGGCTGCCCAGCGTATGGCAAGAATGTCTAGACAATACGATCAGCAATTAAAAGCATGTGGGCGGCGGTAGGAAAGATTATCAGAATACATGATCAAAAATTGAGTTGATTCGCAATTGGCTTAAGGACGGAATTTCTCATAAGCAGAATAAGCAGCTGTCGCTTTTTTGATCAGACAAATTACATAAATCCATATAACAGAAAATTCTTTCAATGCATTTGAGAACATAACGAAAAGGTTTTTTTCAACAAACTTTTGTGAAACAGAAAATGTAAGATTAAGAGGTAACACGTTCAATCTAAAAGATTGCTAACAGAATAATACAAAATAGCACCAATCAGAAAAGCTCTTTCTTTATAAAAGCCAAACACTAGAGTGTAAAAGTGAAAAAAGAATAGATACTACCATACAAAAAGGTTGATAACCTATACCTATAAGAGAGAGCGTGGAGTTAAGTGTGATCGCACTTTTTGATTAAAGCAGTTACAGTATCTCTGAAACTGGAATGATTTTTTTCCAATTTATTCATAAAAAACTACAATACCACACTTTCTCAGGCATGGTCGACAAAATTTGTAAGGATACCCAATGATTTTTTATGAAACAATCTAGTGTAGAGTTACAATTTGTAGCTCATGCTCATCAGCTCCTGCAAGAGCGATAGAGCGTTCATCAGATAAAATAATTGGATAACCTGTCTCACCAAAAAGAGCCCATATTGTAATGCCTGGGGTCATTGGTGGAAGATCTGGAAAGTTTTTAGCAAGATCGTCTGTACAAACTTTTTTTAAATAAGCGATCTGCCCTGCCTCAAAGTAAGACGTGTTATGCAACGACACATTTTGTTTATGCTCTCCCATTTCATTGTTCCTTTACGCCTTGATTTTTATGACTCATCACTACTGACTTTAATCGGAATCTGTTTTATTTGTTTTTTTGATTTTGGTTGATGTAGATTAATTGATAAAAGACCATTTTTCAACTCGGCATTTGTAACGTGTATTCCTTCAGCGAGAACAAAGGTCCGTTGGAATTGGCGAGCCGCTATCCCATGATACAGATATTGGTGATTTTGATTGTCTGTTTGCTTGCCATGAATGATCAGTTGATTGTCATCGAGCAAGATGTTGAGATTATTGACTTTAAATCCAGCAACTGCCAAAGTTATGCGTATATGGTTTGCATTGTTGTTTTTGTGTAAACGCTCAATATTATAAGCTGGATAAGTTTCATCAGCTTTACCAATACGTCGCAGTATTTTTTCTACCGTTTCAAATCCTAAAAGAAAGGGATTGGAGAAAGGCGTCACATGTGTCATTGTGAAATTCCTCTTCAAAGCGGTTTTGTTTGACCAAGCTCTTAAAAAGTGTTTGCTGCATTCCCCTCATATGGCGAGTGTGGATGATAACTTCAAGAGAGCAGATAGAGAGAGTTCAATGACTCAAAAAGCAATAAAATTGTTAAAGACGCAAGAATCTTCTGGAATATTGTATGCAGAAGATGAAATTGAAGAAATATTTCGCCGTTTTTCTGTTCAACGTCCGATACCTAAGAGTGATCTTTTCTATACCAATGTTTTTACTCTTTTGGTTGCGGTTGTTCTTTCGGCTCAGGCAACAGATACGAGTGTTAATAAAGCAACACAAGAATTATTTCGCCTCGCGGATCAACCAGAAAAGATGGTAGCATTAGGAGAAGAAGAGATTGCACGTTACATTCGTACGATTGGTCTTTGGCGTGCTAAAGCGCGTAATGTTTATGCGCTTTGTAGCTTTTTAATTGATCACTATGGCGGTAAAGTGCCTAATACGCGTGAAGCACTTATGGCCCTTCCTGGAGTGGGGCGTAAAACGGCGAATGTTGTTTTGAATGTTGCTTTTGGTCATCTTACACTGGCAGTAGATACGCATATTTTCCGCCTGGGGAACCGTCTTGGTTTAGCACCTGGCAAAACACCAGAAATTGTCGAAGAAAAGTTGCTCAAGATTATACCGATCCATTATCTTCGTCATGCGCATCATTGGCTCATTTTGCATGGGCGTTATATTTGTCAAGCGCGTAAAGCACAATGTACACGATGTATTATTGCTGATCTCTGTAAAGCAACAATCAAAACAAATGCAATTCCAGCGCCTTTGGTTGAAGTTCAAGGCAATGGAGCTCCCATTTTTTTTTGATACACTCTTGCTATTTTCTGTATACTAGCTTATGAGAAAGCTGTTAGAACCGCCCGGCAGGGCATGCCGTGGCTGTTTAAATGCTTGTTCAAGCGTCGGTCCGCTTGAGTCAGTAAATTCTCTTTAATAAATTAAAGTTGTTAATGAATGAAATTGTATGGAGTAGCAAAATGCCCAAGATGAAGACCAAATCATCCGCTAAAAAGCGGTTTAAAATCACTGCGTCAGGCAAAGTTAAGGTTGCAGCTGCCGGTAAACGTCATGGTATGATTAAACGTTCGAATAAATTTATTCGCGATGCACGTGGAACAATGCTTTTGTGTGAACAAGATGCCAGAAAAGTTATGCACTATTATTTGCCGAATGGTTTTTAAATCTGACGCTTTTGATTTTTAGGAGAGTATTACATGGCACGTGTAAAAAGAGGTGTGACAGCGCACGCTAAACACAAAAAAGTTCTGAAACAGGCTGAGGGTTTTTACGGTCGGCGTAAAAATACCGTTCGTGCAGCAAAGGCGGCGGTAGATCGTTCAAAACAGTATTCTTATCGTGATCGCAAAAATAGAAAGCGTAATTTCCGCGCTTTGTGGATTCAGAGAATTAATGCGGCTGTTCGCGCAGAGGGCTTAACTTATGGGCGCTTTATTGATGGTTTATCGAAAGCGGGTATCGAGGTTGATCGTAAAGTTCTTTCAGATATAGCGATTCACGAAAAGGCAGCATTTTCTGCTTTAGTTTCTTCTGCAAAGAAGGCTTTGGAATATCTGAAAAACACAACGCCTAATGCTTTTGAAGGCGCTGTCAAATAAGCCAGTCGTGTTTCTTAAAGCATTTATTTATTCGGGTTCCCGTACTGGTTTATTGCTAGTGCGGGTTTTTTCTATTCAAGAAAAGTAGGCAAAGATATGAGAGACATTGAGCGTCTGGAACAAGAAATTTGTTTAGCTTTAGAGGCAGCTAGTGATGAACAGGCACTTGAAATAGTGCGTATTGCGGCATTAGGCAAAAAAGGCAGCATATCTGAAAAATTAAAGGCATTAGGAAAAATGGATGCTGAAGAGCGCCAAAAAGTCGGACCAGTTCTTAATGGGATAAAAAATCGCATTTTAGAATTATGGACGCAAAAGCGTGATCTTCTGAAATGCCAGGCAATGAATGCACGCCTTTCTCGTGAGGCGGTTGATATAACTCTACCTGTACGTTCTTCACCTGTAGAACGAGGGCGCATTCATCCTGTCTCACAGGTTATTGAAGAAATTATAGCCATTTATACAAAAATGGGTTTTTCCCTTGCAGAGGGACCAGATATTGAAACGGATTATTATAATTTTACGGCATTGAATTTTCCTGAGGGTCATCCAGCGCGCGAAATGCATGATACTTTCTTTTTTGATGTTGATGACGCAGGAAAGCGAAAATTATTACGTACCCATACATCTCCTGTACAAATTCGTACGATGGAAAAACAAAAAGCACCAATACGTATCATTATTCCTGGAAAAACGTATCGTATGGATTCGGATGCAACACATTCACCTATGTTTCATCAGGTAGAAGGTCTTGTAATTGATAAAACCTCTACCATTGCCCATATGATGTGGCTCCATGAGACTTTTTGTAAAGCTTTTTTTGAAGTTCCTTCAGTAAAGATGCGTTTTCGTCCCTCTTTTTTTCCTTTCACTGAACCGTCTATGGAAGTGGATATCCAATGTGATCGTTCTGGATCAGAGGTAAAGTTCGGGGAAGGAGAGGGTTGGTTAGAAATCTTAGGATGTGGAATGGTACATCCTCATGTATTAAAGAATGTTGGTTTAGATCCCAATGAATATCAAGGTTTCGCGTGGGGCATGGGCATTGATCGCATTGCCATGTTGAAATATGGTATGCCTGATTTACGCGCCTTTTTTGACGCTGATTTGCGTTGGTTAAATCATTATGGTTTTCGCTGTTTTGATATGCCTGCTTTTTTTCCGGCTTAAGCAATGTGTGATCTTATCACAGTTTTCATATGAGGTTTTAAAATGAAATTTACATTGTCGTGGATAAAAGATCACTTAGAAACAGATGCATCTTTGGATGAAATTTGTGATAAACTAACGGCGATAGGCCTTGAGGTTGATCATGTTGATGACCGTTCTTCTTTAAAAGGTTTTGTCATTGCAAAAGTTTTAACGGCAGTAAAACACCCTGATGCAGATAAACTTCAGATTTTGTCGGTAGATACGGGGGCTGGTATACCTCTGCAAGTTATTTGTGGGGCACCAAATGCACGCGCTGGGCTTATTGGTGTTCTTGCATTACCTGGCACTTATGTACCTGGACTTGACGTAACGCTATCGGTAGGTAAAATTCGTGGTATTGAAAGTTTTGGAATGATGTGTTCACAAGCAGAGCTTGAACTATCAAGTGAGCATGATGGAATTATTGAACTTCCAGAAGATGCACCTATTGGAAGTTCATTTATAGCTTATGCAGGTTTAGATGATCCGATCATTGATATTGGTTTGACTCCTAATCGTTCTGATTGCACGGGTGTTCGTGGTATTGCCCGTGATCTTGTTGCCGCTGGAATTGGACAATTAAAAGAATTATCCTTACCACAATTTGACACTTCTTTTGAAACATCGCTTGATGTTTCTTTAGATTTTGCACAAAGCGCGCCATTATGTTTAGGTTTTGCTTGGCGTGAGGTACGAAATGTTCAAAATGGGCCATCTCCACAATGGATACAACAGCGTTTAAGTGCAATTGGTTTGAGACCGATTAATGCCCTGGTTGATATGACCAATTACATAAGTTTTGATCTTGGTCGTCCACTTCATGTTTTTGATGCAGATAAAATTAAAGGCAATTTGTATGTACGTTGTGCTCGTGAAGGTGAACAGCTTCACGCACTAAACGGAAAAATCTATAATTTGGGTGTTAAAGATTGTGTCATTGCCGATGAAGAGGGGATTATTTCAATTGCCGGTATCATGGGTGGTGAGAGAACAAGCTGTAATGAGACGACGCGTCGCGTTATTATTGAGTCAGCACTTTGGGACGCAAAGAGCATTGCACAGACGGGGCGTTCATTAGGCCTTATCAGTGATTCTCGTTATCGATTCGAGCGGGGTGTTGATCCAGCTTTTATGAAAACCGGTCTTGAAATTGCAACAGAATTGTCTTTACGCTTTTGCGGTGGTGAAGTGTCAAAAACGAGAATCGTTGGTTATCATCAACCAGAAGTCAAACAGATTGTATTTCCTTTTTCTGAAATTCAACGTTTAACATATTTGCAAATAGAGCGTGAACAAGTCGTGGCGATTTTAACAAAGCTTGGGTTTTGTGTTGAAGGAGAAGGAGATATTGTTACGGTTCAAGTACCGACATGGCGCCCTGATATTGCCGGTAAAGCTGATTTAGTGGAAGAGGTGATGAGGATTTATGGGTTGGATAAAATTGAGCCTATTCCATTGGAAAGTTTTGCAGAGGGAACCAGTCAAATTTTAACAGATTTACGGTTTCGTTCACGTATCACACGTTTGGCTTTGGCGCATCGCGGTATGAAGGAGGTGGTAACCTGGTCTTTTATTTCGGAAAAACAGGCGTTAGCTTTTGGAGGCGGCCAAGCACAGCTTCAATTAGTCAATCCTATTTCTGCTGATATGTCGGTTATGCGTCCTTCTCTTTTACCCGGTTTGCTGATGGCGGCACAGCGAAATGCGGATCGTGGTTTTCTAGATCTTGCTTTGTTTGAGGTTTCCAGCATCTACGAGGGCGATACTCCTGATAAGCAGAAACATGTTGCGGGCGGTATTCGTCGTGGAACAGAACAGTTTGAAGGGGCTGGGCGCTTTTGGAATGCAAATGCGGCAGCAGTTGATGTTTTTGATGCAAAAGCAGATGCATTAGCTGTTTTAGAAGCATGCGGCGTAGATATTGACAGAGTTCAAATTGAAGCTGGAGCACCTGATTGGTATCATCCTGGTCGTTCGGGCGTCATAAAGCTTGGATCGAAGATTATTCTTGGTTTTTTTGGCGTTTTTCATCCCGCTACATTGGAAAAATTAGATGTCAGTGGACCTGTATGTGGTTTTGAAGTTTTTCTTGATCAAATTCCAGAGTCAAAGAAAAAAGCAATCAAAAGTCGCTCTCCATTGAAAGTATCCCCTTTTCAAATGGTGCGGCGTGATTTTGCATTTGTAGTTGATAAAAAAGTTGCCTCCTCTCTTATTGTACGTGCTGCAAGTGGAGCGGATAAAAAACTTATTCATTCCGTACAGATTTTTGATGTTTTTGAAGATCCCAGCCTTGGTGAAGATAAAAAATCTGTTGCGATTGAAGTTGCTATTCAGCCCATGGAACGGACTCTCACGGATGAAGATTTAGAAGTGCTTACCTTAAAGATAGTGGAAAATGTCACGAAGCAGACAGACGCCTGTTTGCGCTGCTGAATATTCTTATCTTCTCTTGGATTATTTTACAAAAAGGGAGCATTTTTATGTGCTCCCTTATTTTTTTGCCATTTAAGAGCCATAGAGTTTTTTGAAAGAAAATTATACCACAGTAGTGCTCTTTAAGTCATAAGTCTTTTTCAAGGTGAGAAAGAATATTTTCAACATTTTTAAAATTTATTTTTTCTCATAATCCTTCATTGCCAATATGAAAGATAACTGTTAATGCTAAATGGTAATGCAAATCATTCGCAATAAATAGGGGAAACTATGAAAGAAAGAGAAGATCGAATATTAATGAACATAAAAACATTGTTTACCATAGTTTTGGGGAGTATTATTTTTTTTACACCCAATTTTGCTTTGTGTGCTGGTAAGTTTAAAGCTGTTACAACATTCACCATCATTGCTGATATGGCGCGGAATGTAGCAGGTGAAGCTGCTGATGTTGAATCAATCACAAAACCAGGTGCTGAAATTCACGAATATCAACCTACACCTCGTGATCTTATGCGCGCGCAGGGAGCAGATCTTATATTGTGGAATGGGTTAGAGTTGGAGCTTTGGTTTGAAAAGTTTTTTCAAAATATCAAGGATGTTCCAAGTGTCGTTGTGTCAGAAGGCGTTGTACCAATTAAAATTGGTGAAGGTCCCTTTAGTGGTAAGCCAAATCCCCATGCATGGATGTCACCGATCTCTGCTCTAATTTACATTGATAATATTCGTGATGCTTTTGTAAAATACGATCCTGAACATGCTGCTATTTATAAAGAAAATGCCGAAATTTATAAGCAGAAGATTCGTGCAACAATTGAACCCATCAGGGCTGAATTGGCAGCGGTTCCTCAAGACAAACGTTGGCTTGTAACGAGTGAGGGTGCATTTAGCTATTTGGCGCGTGATTTTGACCTGAAAGAACTTTATTTATGGCCAATTAATGCTGATCAGCAAGGGACACCGCAGCAGGTTAAGCATGTTATTGATATTGTTCGTAAACACAATATTCATGCAGTTTTTTCTGAAAGCACTATTTCTCCGGCACCTGCTAAACAAGTTGCGAAAGAAACAGGGGCTAAATACGGTGGTGTTCTTTATGTTGATTCTTTAAGTGAGGAGAATGGTGAGGTCCCAACCTACATCGATTTATTACGTGTCACAAGCGAGCGCATTAGTAATGCCTTATTAGAGGGAGTAAAAGGCCAATGACGAAATCTGGGATATTTGCTCAAGAGGTAACTGTAACTTATCGTAATGGGCACACAGCTTTACGCGAAGTAAATTTTGAGAGCCCAACAGGTTCTATTACAGCGTTGGTAGGCGTAAATGGATCAGGCAAATCGACATTATTCAAAGCTATTATGGGGTTTGTGCGTCCTTCAAAAGGAAAAATTCGCATTTTTGATTTGCCTGTTGACACGGCTTTGAAGCAAAATCTTATTGCTTATGTTCCTCAGAGTGAAGATGTTGATTGGAATTTTCCTGTTCTGGTTGAAGATGTTGTTTTGATGGGACGCTATGGTCACATGAATTTCTTTCGTTATGCACGGGCACGGGATTATGAAGCTGTACGTGTTGCATTAGAACGTGTTGATATGTTGGCATTTGCCAAGCGTCAAATTGGTGAACTTTCTGGTGGGCAGAAGAAGCGTGTTTTCCTAGCACGTGCTCTTGCACAGCAGGCAAAAGCTATTTTATTAGATGAGCCATTTACAGGGGTTGATGTCACAACAGAAGATAAAATTATTGCTTTGTTACAAGATCTTCGTAAAGAAGGGGCTGTGATATTAGTTTCTACGCACAATTTGGGTTCTGTTCGTGAATTTTGTGATCACACGGTTTTAATAAAGGGCACAGTTTTGGATTCTGGGTTAACTGAAACTGTCTTTACAAAAGAAAATCTTGAGAAAACTTTTGGTGGTGCTTTGCATCATCATATTTTTGATCTTCAAGATGCAAAAAAAAATGAGGTTTTCATGGGGAAACAACAGTCTGGAATGCGTGAGAATATTCAAAGAATGGAGCATGTCGCATGATTTCTTGGTTGCTTGAACCACTGAGCTATCAATATATGGTTAATGCGATGTGGGTTTCGGGATTAGTTGGATGTGTTTGTGCTTTTCTTTCCGCTTTTTTGATGTTAAAAGGCTGGTCGCTCATTGGTGATGCGCTTTCTCATTCGATTGTTCCTGGTGTAGCAGGCGCTTATCTTTTAGGATTACCTTTTTCGCTTGGAGCTTTTTTTTCTGGTGGCCTTGCAGCAGCAGCGATGCTGTTTTTTAACCACCGGACAAAACTGAAAGAAGATACCATTATTGGTCTCATTTTTTCTTCTTTTTTTGCTTTTGGATTATTTCTTAAATCATTAAAACCTATGGCTGTTAATATTGATACGATTGTGTTAGGAAATATTTTAGCAGTCAGTTCATCAGATATTATACAATTAGCTTTTATTGGTTTTTTTTCTTTGCTTTTATTGCTTTTGAAATGGAAAGATCTCCTCGTTTCTTTATTTGATGAAACGCACGCGCGTGCTATTGGATTAAATGTAAAGTTTTTAAAAATTCTTTTTTTCACACTGCTTGCCGCTTGTACTGTTGCCGCTATGCAAACCGTGGGAGCGTTCTTGGTTATTTGTCTTGTTGTGACACCTGGAGCAACAGCCTATCTTTTAAGTGACCGTTTTGTGAATGTTCTGGTTATTGCAGTGGTGATTGGGACATTCACAAGCGTGTTAGGTGTTTATGTGAGTTATTTTTTGAATGCGCAAACAGGTGGTGTTGTTGTACTTTTTCAAGCATTTCTGTTTATTTTAGCTTTTATTTTTGCTCCTAAACACGGTTTTATTATTGCACGTTTACGTATCAATGCAGCAAAAAAAGTATGATGTTATTATGATTGATCAATTACTACTTCCTTTTCAGTTTTCTTTTATGCTTAAGGGCATGCTTATTGTTATGATCCTTTCTATTCCAATGGCGATGCTTTCTTGTTTTCTTATTTTGAAAGGATGGGCACTTTTAGGAGATGCAATTTCTCACGCGGTTTTTCCTGGTGTTGTTGTCGGCTATATGACAACGCCATTGGTGATAACATTTTTGGCTTCTTTGCCATTTGCTTGGTTTCAGCATATGCGTCCAGAGAATATTACAATGTCTTTGATTGCTTGTGGAGCTTTTATTGCCGGTATGATTTGTTCTCTCCTGACCGGTTTTTTAGGGAGCAATAGCCGTATCAAACAAGATACGGTAATGGGTGTTGTTTTTTCATCGATGTTTGGTTTAGGACTTGTTTTGGCAACTTCTATTTATAGTAGCCTTGATTTAAATCATATTCTGTTTGGTAATCTCTTAGGGGTTAATTGGCTTGATATTACGCAGACAGCGGTTATTTCTGCTATTGTTACTTTTATTATAGTTGCAAAATGGCGTGATTTTATGCTGTATATTTTTGATTCTGTTCAAGGTCGTGCAATGGGATTACGAATATCTGTTCTCCACTATACTCTTTTAACGATGATTTCTCTTACAATCGTTGCAGCTTTAAAGGCTGTCGGTATTGTTCTTGTTATTTCTTTATTGATAGCGCCAGGAGCAATTGCTTATCTTATCACGAACCGGTTTTCTTTTATGTTGGTAATTGCTGTGTTTGTTGCAGCTTTTTCTGGTTTTTTAGGAATTTATCTAAGCTTATTTGTTGGTTCTGATTCTGCTTCCACAATTGTGTTGATTTTAACGCTAATTTTTATGGCTATTTTTATATCGATTTTCTTTCGTCAGATCAGGGTTCAAAAAATCTAAGTATACCAATTTATGCATATCAGCCATACATTTTTATGAGTTGTCTCTCATGTTTGTTTTAACTAGAAAGCACGCTGCTAGACTGTTTTCCTCCTAATGTCTAGCGGATGGGTGCAGTATGTATTCTCCCCCCCCAACGCTGCATTCGTAGTTAAAAGGCTGTATTGATTTATTCTGCAGCCTTTTTGTTTTCGGTTTACTTAAAAGTTTATGCTGTTTCCTTGAAAAATTTTAAATGATCATCATATTGCGTAAGCTGTTTTGCACTTTAGAAAAATTATCACAAGAAATGTGTTTATGAACAAAATAGATATTGGAGAATAATTGTGTGTTAAAGCGTTTGAAAAGTAGAAGAATACATAATGGTCTTATCGAGAGGAAAATAGTGATAAAGGATGAAAAAAGATTTTAAGACATCTCACTTTTGGCGTATTGGTACTGCTATAGTAGGATGGATAATGGTTGGATTGGGTATTGTTGGTGTTATGTTACCTATTCTGCCAACAGTACCGTTTTTATTGGTCGCTTCATGGTGTTTTGCTCGTTCATCACCACATTTTCATCGTTGGTTGAATAATCACCGCATTTTTGGCCCGCCTATTAAGCAATGGGAAGAAAAGAGAGCTATTTCCACATTTGTTAAAGTTCTTGCGGTGGTGAGTATGGCCGGTGGTTTTTTATCCTTTATGGTAATAGCACATCCTGCTTTGTGGTTTGCGTTGTTCGTTGCTGCTATTTTGCTATTTATTGCCGTTTATATTGTGACACGCCCATCTCCATAATGGCGGAAATAAAAGGCTTTATGAGCTTAATGTCTTTTTATCTTGGCTTTTTTGTAAAAATGATCGACAAAGATTTTTATCTGCGAAATTTAGAGAAACGATCACAGATCAAGGATGTATAAGATAATAAGTTTTTTAGAATAATTCATGAGATAAAATGATATATTCGTAAAACAATCTTATGCGTCGAGAGAACTGTGTGCAAGCATCTTAATAAATATTCGTAAAGTCGCTTTGATGGGCAATGATAAACCACCTTCATAGAGAGACGATATTTCTGTTAATGCATAAAAGAAATGCACATATAGCTGATCCGTCAGTAACGCATTTTACAGCCTATTTGTCTTTAATTTTGCATAAATGAGCTTATAGTCAAGTCTTTATGGGTCTAACAAGTGTTCTTCATTACCAAAAAAGTTGAGATAGCGTTGTATTTCTTGTGGGTCCCCAACAGTTTTTTCAGGATTATCTGAAAGTTTTACGGCCGGTTTACCGTTTGCATGAGTGGCTTTACAAACAAGGGAAAGAGCATCAAAGGTTGCAATTTTTTGGGGTGCACAGCCTGCAAAATCGTTGGTAAGATCTGTTCCCCACCCAAAACTCATACGGACTCTTCCGTGGAAGTGATGGTAGGTTTTTTCAATTGTATCGACATCAAGAGCATCAGAAAAAATCAATAATTTTTCGCGCGGATCTTTTCCTTTTTCTTTCCACCATTGAAGAATACGCTCGCCACCTTTGATGGGTGGAGCACTGTCAGGTCTAAAACCTGTCCAATCAGCTACCCAATCTGGTGCATTGCGTAAAAATGCTTCTGTACCAAAGGTATCAGGTAAAACAATGAGAAGATTTCCACCATAATATCGGCTCCAATCTTGTAGAACTTTATAAGGTGCTTTGCGCAATTGATTATCATTATTGGCGAGAGCAGCAATGACCATGGGCAATTCATGTGCATTTGTACCAAGAGCTTCTAAATCTGTATCCATGGCGAGAAGAACATTGGAAGTCCCGGTAAAAGAGTCGCCAATACCTTCTTTTAATGCTTCAACACACCAGCGTTGCCATAAAAAAGAATGACGACGCCTTGTACCAAAATCAGATATTTTAATATCAGGCAATTTTTTAAGACGTTCAACTTTACTCCACATTTTTGCTTTAGCACGTGCATAAAGCACATCGAGAGCAAAACGATCCAAGTTTTTCATAGCAGCACGTGAACGTAATTCACTGATGATAGCAAGAGCGGGAATTTCCCACATGGAGCTATGGGCCCATGGGCCATGGAAATGAAGAATATATTGGCCGTCTTTGCGGGTAAGTTCATATTCTGGTAGTTGAAAATTCTCAAGCCAATGAAGAAAATCTGGCTTGAAGATTTGTTTACGTCCATAAAATGTATTACCGGCAAGCCATATCATTTCTTTTTTCGTAAAACGCAGACTGAGAGCGTGATCAAGTTGGGCACGCAACTCACCTTCATCAATATCATCGGTAAGACGTATTGTTTTGGTGCGGTTTATGAGAGAAAAAGTAACATTCACATTGGGATAAAGTCCCCAAATCATCTGTACCATAAGAAGCTTATAAAAATCTGTATCAAGTAGTGAACGAATAATGGGATCAAGTTTCCAGGTATGATTGTAAACACGTCTCGCGATATCTGGGTGATTCATAACCCTCTTTCTTTCAATCTTGTAGAATCTAAAATTATTGTGCACTAACACGATCAATATAGGGACTGCAGAAACTATAACAATTCTAAGATTTTGGGCAAGAATAAAAAATCTTGTTATATTTTCTACTGTGAGGATTGAAGAATACGTATAATTTCATGTTTTCCCGTTTTTTGTAATTGTATTCCTGCATGAACTTTTGCATATTTCTTACCATCAATACTGAGCGTATTTTCAGAGCCCCATTTCACTTTAATGGTATAAAGAGCATCATGAAATTTCATTTTTGCTTCATATTCGGGCCATGAAGAAGGCAAATGTGGATGTAAAAATAACCGATCAGCTTGACGATTAATCCCAAGAATGGCTTGTGTTGCGGCGCGATAAAACCATCCTGCCGATCCTGTATACCATGTCCAACCGCCTTGTCCACGCCGTGGTTCAGTGGCGTAAATATCTGCAGCTATAACATAAGGTTCAACACGATAAATTGCAGGATCTTGCCCATGGGTGATTGGGTTGATCATGGAAAATAAAGCATAAGCTTTATCGCTTTTACCCATTTGTGCAAGCGCTAAAATACTCCAAATTGCTCCATGCGTGTATTGACCACCATTTTCTCGAATTCCTGGAGGGTAACCTTTTATATAACCGGGTTCGAGAGTAGTTTTATCAAAAGGCGGCCAGAAAAGACGTAAAAGCCCTCCTTTTTCATCATAAAGATGCTCAAGCATTGATGCTATTGCTTGTTTTTGACGCTTAAGCGGTGCCATTTGAGAAATGACAGCCCAAGATTGAGCAATACTATCAATTTGACATTCATCATTTATTTTAGAGCCAAGGGGCGTTCCATCATCAAAATAACCGCGTCGATACCAAGCACCGTCCCAACCATTTTTTTCTAAGGCTTTTTTCAAACGTTCAAGATAGGCAGTCCATATTTCTATACGGGTGTTGTCACTACGTTTTTTTGCAAGGGGGATAAATGCCTGTAATGTGGAGCCAAGGAACCATCCTAACCAAGTGCTTTCACCCTTTCCTTGTACACCTACTAAATTCATGCCATCATTCCAGTCACCACCTAAAATAAGGGGGAGTCCATGTTGTCCACAGTGTTTGATGGCAAGATCTAAAGCTAAAGCACAATGTTCATAAACTGTGGCGACCTTTGAGGATTGTGTGGGCCTGAAATAAGCATCGTGTTGTTGTGCCGTAAGGGAGATTCCTTCAATAAAAGCAATTAGAGTGTCAAGAAGTGTGTCGTCGCCAGTTGTGTTGACATAAAGCGCTGTTCCATACGCAAGCCAAACAATGTCATCAGAAATACGTGTGCGAATACCTGCATTGGTGTCAGGCAACCACCAATGCTGTACATCGCCCTCAGGGAATTGATGTGCCGCAGCATTTAACAATTGTTCACGCGCCAGCTGTGGTTCTAATAATAATAGAGACAAGCTGTCTTGCAATTGGTCGCGGAAGCCAAAGGCACCACTGGCTTGATAAAAAGCTGCACGTGCCATCATTCGGCAAGCATAGATTTGATAAGGGAGCCAATGATTGACCATAATATCAAAAGAGGGATCAGGTGTTTTAACTTGGAATGGAGAAACAAAATCACTCCATTGCTGTTTTTGTTTTGTGAGCAGAGTTTCAAAATCATTTGTACGGACTTGATCCAGTAATTTTTCAGCTTCTTGCCTATTTTCTGCACTGCCAAGATAGAAAATAATTTCTTTTATTTGCCCTGGTTGAAGATCAATATCATAGGCAAATGCTGAACAAGGATCACATCCTGCTTCAACTGTATTTGAAAGAGCATAAGCTTTACGGATTGCATGAGGATATATAACTGTTCCCGTTGTACCGATAAACTCAGTGCGATCAGTAGTCATGCTGGTTGGCATTTCAGAAGCTGATAAGAATGTCACCTGTTGAGAGTTTTCGAGATGATAAGGATTTTGAATAAAATGTGCGCCACGTTTGACGTCATAAGAGGGAAGTATAAAGGGTGCATATTTTGTGCGGACATTGCCCAAAACCCATTCAACATAATTATAAAGGCGTAAACTGTGTGGTTTTTCCCCTTCATTTTTGAGGATGAGACGTGAAAGACGAACAGGATTTCCTGGATCTAACGTATGGGTTAGTTCTAAGGTGATCTCTGAATGTGTGGATTTAAAGGTTGAGAATCCAAAACCATGGCAAACCTCATAGACAACGTTTTTATCACATTCAATAGCAGAAACAGGAGAAAAACGTTTTAAAGATAGGCGGTCTACAATATAGAGTGCTTCCCCTGGACGGTTAGAAACAGGATCATTACTCCAAGGGGTTAATTGATAATCGCGGCTATTGTTCGCCCAAGTAAAAAGTGCACCTTCAGCAGAGACATGGAAGCCAAAGTTTTTATTAGCAATGACGTTAATCCACGGGTGTGGTGTGGTGGTGTGTCCATGAAGACGGATCACATAATAGTTGTTGTGATTAAATCCGCCATAACCATTCCAATATTGTAGGTCTTTTCCCTCAATAGGGAGAGGAGAAGTTTTCTTTTGACTGATAAGACCAATAGAAGAAAAAAGACTTCGTTCAGTTTGTGTTGTGCTTTGTCTTTCTTTGCTATGTTTTTGGTAGTTTGATTTATAATGGGACTCTTGATTACTCTCACGCGTTGCTAAATCGAAATCACTCCTATCAAGCCGTTTGAGTTGTTCAGATAAAGACCCGTTTTGAGCGTGAAGAACAATACGGGCTGATGCAAGAAGTGTCTTAAAACTCTGTTCATTCATCTGATCACGCCGAAGCGTAAAAATATGTTGGCATTCATCTGTGTTATGCATGTGGGGGCGATAGGATTCACAAACCCATTCAATCGCATGTTGTGTATTTTGTATATAAGAAGATGCTTGTTCATTGAGAATGACCAGATCAACAATGAGACCACGCATACGCCAATATTCATGTGCTTTAAGCAGCTCTCGCAAGACAGTTATGTCTTCTTCATGATCTAACCTGAGAAGACAGATTGGAGTGTCTCCTGAAATTGACATTGGCCAAAGATCGGATTGTTGACCAAGAGTTTTAGCTAAGTTTTTTGCAGGAAGACGCCATGTTCGGTCAGGATATATAAGTGGTGTTGCATACTTTTGATAGATAATAGCTTTTTTAAGGTCAATACCACTTTGATACAGCGAGACTTGTGAACGTGTCCATGCCATTGAAAATTCTTGCTGGAATATATTAGGCTGTCGGTAATGTTTAAGATGATTGAGTAGTGTTTCTTTTGCATGTGCAGCAAAAGTCCAAAAAATGAGTTCAACTTTTTCATGTGCTGGAACTTTTACACGGCATCGCAGTGAGATAATCGGATCAAGAACGCAACCCTGGCTGTTGCTAAAACGGGCATTTTGATCAAATGCTGCAGGTCGGTGAATAGAACGCCCCCGACCAATAAACAGCGAACGGTCAGTTTCAGCTTCTGTTTCTTGGAGTGCTCCCGTTGTATTGCTGACAAAATGGACAATGTAAATCTCAGGATCATTAGGCGAGCCTTTACGCCTTTTAGCAAAAATTATTTTTCCTTCCTCAGCAATTTCTGTCTCTATAAACATACGTGAAAAAACAGGATGTGCACTATCCGAGTCCATGGTGGCGAGTGCAAGTTCACCATAAGAAGTTACTTCAATGAGACGATCTTTATGTGTTGTATTCATAAGTTGAATACGTCTGCCTTCGCCACACCCTTCAGATGCAATAAGACACTCAAGTGTTGATTGAATGCCATCAACCATTTTTGTATATTCAGCTTTTTCATCTGTAAAAATACAGACTGCCTCTTCTTCAACGACGCGTGTTGGTTCAGCAGTAATAGACCACCAACGCCCATTATGTGTATCACGTAGAAAGAATAAAATACCTTGTTGATCTTCTGTTGCATCAGGAATAAAGCGCGTAATCGCATAATCATGCCAACGGCTGTAGCCAGAACCACTGGCTGACAACATTGTAGAATAGGAACCATTGGATAAGAGCAAAGTAGCACGTTGTTTAAGCAGCGGGTTTTTTATAATACGCAAAGGGGCATCATCAAATTCCTGAGAATTATAACGTATACGATGAACAATTTTGTTCTGAATGATGGGAATTTGATGCGGCGCTCTTTCCTGTAATAACAATTGTACAGCTTCAATGATTGGATCACGATGAAAGCGATCACGCATCCGCCCTTGAAAAATAACATTGTTGATAGCGAGAATAGACATGCCATGATGGTGTGCATAATAATTACGTACAACAGCATATTTTTCTCCTACCTTCACCCGTGAAGGGGTAAAGTCAATAGAATCATAATAACCATATGTTCCTAAAGCTCCAAGATTACGCAGCCACTTTAAGTTTATTACCGCTTTGTGAGGTGCATATTGTGCCGCTAGAAGACTGGCATAGGGGGCAACAACAGCATTGCGTGAAAGACCGCGTTGAAGGCCAAGGCTTGGAACACCAAAATTGGCATATTGGTAATTCATTAAGTGATCACGAGCATTGAATGCAGCTTCTGAAATACCCCATGGTAATCCTCGTTTGTGGGCATATTCTATTTGAAGACGAATAATCAGACGATGTGTTTGGTCCAGGAGAGATCCTAAAGGTTCGTACATAACAAGAGATGGCATGAGGTATTCAAACATGGATCCAGACCATGATAAGAGTGCACCTTTCCAACCAATAGGAACGAGGAGCCGACCAAGATGGAACCAATGCTTAATTTTGATATCTCCTTTTGCTATGGCAAAAAGACTTGTAAGGCGTGCTTCTGAAGCGAGCAGGTCATAACAACTTTCATCAAGTTTATTTTCTTGAACACGATATCCAATAGATAAGAGATGTCGTTCAGGCTGTTCTAGAAAGTCAAATTTCATACTAAAAGCTATTTGCCGCGCTCTTATAGCTAAGGTATTTAATTGTTTGCGTAATTTTTCGCTGTCATAGTTGCTTGTAGCATCGTGATGATGAGCATTACAGGTTTCTAAAAGACATTGAGCCCAGGAAAGAGCACGAGCAGATTCTACCGTTTGAATTTTTTCATTCAGTTCATTTGTCGAATGCACAATATCACGGGCAATGAGCGAAAGGTTAGTGGTATAAAAAGTGTTTTTATCTGATTTTTCTACAAAAGCACTGAGGGAGCGATGAAAATTTATGATATGCTCTTCGATTTGGTGACGTAAAGGATGTAAATTATGTTCATCATTTGGAATTTCTTTAATTGTTTCGACAAAAAGAGTATGAACATCAGATAAGCCTTCTCGATCCCCATGAAACAATACATGGGTTTTTTCAGCCCATTCACTCAAGGCTGAAGAAAGTGTTACCAAATGGCCGGCAAGATTTCCTGAATCAACGGTTGACACATAGGTAGGCAAAAGAGGTTTAAGTGTATCTGTTGCATACCAATTGTAGAAGTGTCCACGGAATTTTTCCATTTTTATAAGAGAGTTTAATGTACATTCAATGCGTGTTAGAGTCTCTTGAAAACTAATCCAGCCAAAGTCACGCGCAGCTATAACAGAGAGAAGATAAACTCCAATATTGGTAGGGGATGTGCGATGAGTAATAAGAGGTTCAGGATCTTCTTGAAAATTATCAGGTGGTAAATAATTGCTTTGCGCATTAACAAAGGTTGCATAATAAAGCCATGTTCGTCGTGCAATAGATCTTAGTGTTTTTTTATCCTCAGAAGATATGTCAAGGGTATCTTGAAACGTTGAAGGTTGGCTAACAAACCACGCTATTAAGGGTGAAAAAAGCCAGATGAGCCCAAAGGGTAAAGCAATATAATCTGCGAAAATATCAGAAAAGAGAGACAGTGCTATGGCAAGAATACCCATGAGTGATGCTGGCCACATTGTGAGGATATAGCAGCCAAGACTATTGGGAATCGATTTTGTTGCGGCGGAAGTTTTCCATTCAAGCAGATGTTGTTTTGAAATTATCATGCGATAAAGCGTGCGGATAATGGCATCTGTCATAAAATAAGCTGAATGAGCAAGAAATGTAATTTTAAGAAATATATTTGCACTGGTAAGAATAATTTTGTTCAAAATGAATTGGATGTATTGACGCAAGGAAGAGTCAAGATGAGATGAAAAAAAAGTTTGTAAGATGCCTAAAATTGGTGAAACGAAGAGACTAAGTAGCAAGAGTGTTTGCCAGATGATCGCTGTTTTTAATGGTAAAAAAGTCCATCCCGTTATTGCTGCGATCAACCACATAAGCGGGGTGAGAGAACGACGCAGATTATCTTGTATTTTCCAACGTGTTGTGGAGTTAATTTGATGGGGGGAGAAAAGATAAGGCAAGAGTTGCCAATCACCGCGAATCCAACGATGGTGACGTGCAACATCAACATTATAGGCTATTGGATAATCCTCAATTACTTCTACAGTACTTACCAATGCCGTGCGTGCATATCCTCCCTCCAAGAGGTCATGACTAAGAACAGTATTGTCTTTAATTTTACCATCAAGTGCTTGTTGAAATGCATCAATATGGTAAAGACCTTTACCAATAAAAGTTCCTTCTCCCAAAAGGTCTTGATAAGTGTCAGAAACAGCAAAAACATAAGGATCAATTCCACGATTAGTAGAAAAAATTCGTTGCAGAATTGATGTTTCTTTTCCTGTTGTAAGAGAAGATGTAATACGAGGTTGTAAAATACTATAGCCTTTCACAACTTTCCTATTGTGTGGATCAAAAACCGGGTAGTTGAGCGGATGATTAAGTTTTCCAACGAGTTTTGTGATACTTTCAGGGGTAAGCCGTGTATCTGCATCGAGAGTCATAACAAAACGGCAATCCATAGGAAGATGTGGATTTGGTGGGTAAAAGCTTGTATTTTTATTACCTCTTAATAAAAGATTAAGTTCATGAAGTTTGCCCCGCTTTCGCTCCCATCCCATCCAGCATTTTTCGCTGAAATTATAATGGCGTCGACGGTGTAAAAGGAAAAAGAGAGGAATATCATCACGATGATAACGGTGATTGAGTTTATCAATACTTTTTTGTGCATAACGCAAGAGATCAAGATCATCTTGCGTTTGTTCGAAGAGAGAATCCACCCAATCCGTAATGAGGGCGAAGTGAATGGCACCTTTGGGATTGGAAAGATAATGGACTTCAAGATTATGCACTTGCTCATCAATATAATCACGTGATGTGATTAAAGTAGGTACGGCAACCATTGTGCGTGCATGTCCCGGAATACCTTTTTTATATTCATAACCAATAAGTTGTTTTGGTGGAATAAACCATGAAACAACAGTATTGAAGCAGGCAAAGGCAGCATCCATAGCAGGAAAAATTGCCAATGCGGTAAAGAGAAGTGACATCCAAGGAATGATGTTGGATCTTTGTAAAAAGGCATAGATGGCAAACAAAAAAGCAAGTGTTAGAAAAGAGACCGGAATTGCAATGATTTTTATCTTTAGGCAGGAAAGGGACCGTGCCCATTTTATGAGTAGAGGTGGTGTGTATCCACAAGCTTTTTCAAATGCAAAACGCCCATCATCGACAAGATGCCATCCAACAGACAAATTATTATGATGAAAAATCTCTTTAGAAGAAGGATTCGCCATTTCTATAGCTTTTTGTGCAATTTCCAATTCACTAAGAGGTGAAAGACGTGCAATTTTTTCGATGACTTGTCGATAGATATTGCGTGAATGAGAATCAATTTCGGAAAAGTCACTATTTTCACGCAAAATAGAATCTACAGAACTGACAGTTTCAAACCATACTGTCCAATCAACATCCTCAATAGCTTTAAGGGAACGAATAATATTACCCATAGTTACACCATCTGCTGCTTGGCGGGTATGTTCATCAGCTGTTACAATTTCTAAACTACTACTCTGGCTTTGTAGTTGCTTTTCAAGCCAAGTTAACGCGGTTGTTGAGTCAACAGATGCGCTACGCAGACGATAGAATAAAAGAGCTGAAAAGGTTGGATCAGCAGTGAATGATTCATATTGTGTGAAAAGAGTATGGAGTTTTGTTTCATTTTCCGCGAGAGAGATTTTATCAGCTGCTTTATGAGCAAGATGACGCATATACCGTGTTTGTTCAATACGCTGTGAAATACGACAAACATTTTCAATGAGTAGCATTTGCATAACAGAAGGCAGAGCCCATAATTCACCAATTTTAAGGGCACAAACTTCTTGAAATCCATTGATGAGAGCTGTGAGTGTTTTTTGTGAGAAATTGCTATCAGTATGTGCAATATAAAGCCAAGCTAGAGCGAAGATACGTGGTATGCCTGCCTTTTGTTTATAAAGGGGAAGTTGCTTGATAAAAGACTTAGATAAATTACGACGTAGCTGTTGTATAGTTTTGTCAATGGTATAATGATTATCAAGCAGCCATTGGGCAGATGGTGCAATAGTTTCGTCATTCCGAGTGGCTATATCACAGGTATGAAAGGCATGGAGGATAAGTTTAGCATTTTCACTTAATCTTTTATGAAAATTATTTTCCCCTTTGTATTCTGGAAGTAATATGTCTTTTTGAGAAGCTATATCATGGCCTAATGTATAAAGTTCATCTTGCGATTTATAATGTGAGCGAAGAGGAAAATTGGTTTTAGTAAGATGAAGTGTTTTTATTTGTTGAGAAAAAAAACACTTCATGAAAGGTATTGTGAATGCCATAATATTCTAATTGCTATTCAATTATATAGTTTCTTTATGTTTAAGTTTAAGAGGCTATAAGCAGTTTGTCTTAATAATGAGCAGTTAATAGGAAAAAAATAAACTTTTTATTTTCTTTTAAAAGTATTTACAATTTTTAATGAGAAAATTGAAAAAATAAGCAGACACTTTCTTTAAAAAATAAAAAAAGGCCGCCAAAACGGGGAGCGACCTTCGTTTTCATATAATTGTTTTACAATGCAATATTAATCTTGTTCTTGTTTTTTCAAAGCTGCGCCGAGAATATCACCAAGAGAAGCACCTGAGTCTGTAGAACCATACTGTGCAACGGCTTCTTTTTCCTCTGCAATTTCTAAAGCTTTGATAGACACTGAAAGTTTACGTGTCTTTTTATCAAATGCAGTGATGCGTGCATCAACCCTCTGACCGACTGAAAAACGTTCCGGACGTTGTTCATCACGATCACGTGCCAAGTCAGCACGTCGAATAGTCGTTTCAAGATTATGGTCAATTAATTTTATATCAATACTATTATCATTAACAGCTGTAACTTCACATGTCACAACAGCACCTTTGCGCAGTTCACCTGAGGCTGCTGCTTCTCCAACTTTATCGCTGGAAAGTTGCTTAATCCCAAGAGAGATACGTTCCTTTTCAACATCAACATCAAGGACCACAGCTTTAACGATATCACCTTTGTTGTAAGTATCAATAACTTGTTCACCAGGACGATTCCAATCAAGATCAGAAAGATGAACCATACCATCAACATCACCTTCAAGGCCAATGAAGAGACCAAATTCTGTTTTATTTTTAACTTCTCCTTCGATTTGCGAATTGACAGGAAACTTATTGGCAAAAGCAATCCATGGATTTTCAAATGTCTGTTTTAAGCCAAGAGAAATACGCCGTTTAGAAGGATCAATTTCAAGAACAACCACTTCCACTTCTTGCGATGTGGAGAGAATTTTTCCCGGATGGACATTTTTCTTAGTCCAACTCATTTCAGAAACATGGATCAGCCCTTCGATTCCTGGCTCTATTTCAACAAAACCACCGTAATCAGTAATATTGGTAACAGCACCGGTAATTTTTTTACCAACGGGATATCTTGCACTGATGCTTTCCCAAGGATCACTTTCAAGCTGTTTCATACCAAGAGAAATACGGTGTGTATCTTGATTGATACGAATAATTTGAACTTTAATTGTTTGACCAATCGTAAGAACTTCAGATGGATGGTTAACACGCCGCCAAGCCATATCCGTAACATGTAAAAGGCCATCAATTCCACCAAGGTCAACAAAGGCACCATAATCAGTGATATTTTTAACTACACCTTCAACAATTTGGTTTTCTTCAAGATTTTGTACGATTTCTGAACGCTGCTCAGCACGGCTTTCTTCTAAGACTGTACGGCGCGAGACAACAATATTCCCACGACGACGATCCATTTTTAAAATTTCAAAGGATTGCGCATTGTGCATGAGAGGTGAGACATCACGAATAGGGCGAATATCGACCTGGCTGCGAGGTAAGAAAGCAACAGCGCCATCGAGATCGACTGTAAAGCCTCCTTTTACTTGGCTAAAGATAACTCCATCAACGCGTGCACCGGCATTGAATTTTTCTTCCAAACGAATCCAGCTTTCTTCACGCCGTGCTTTTTCACGCGATAAAACAGCTTCACCCATCGCATTTTCAATGCGCTCAATGTAAACTTCAACTTCATCGCCAACTTGCAAGGAACCGTCTTTTCCTTTAGCTCCAAATTCTTTGAGTGGAATACGTCCTTCGACTTTAAGTCCAGCATCAATAATGGCCATGTCTTTTTCAATAGCAATGACACGGCCTTTAACAACGGATCCTTCATTAAGATCATTAGTTTGAAAGGATTCCATGAGAAGGGCTTCGAAATCCGCTGTTGTGGGGTTGTATTGTGACATAAGAACTCCTGATACATACCTTCATTATAAAAGGTATAAGCGCTAGGTTAGTGTTGACACCGAGTAACTTCCTGCCTTTTTCCTTAATACAGGAAGAAAAATTAGCGCTAGGCCGGAAATCACCTTGACGATTTCATACAATTATACGCCCTTTTATGATCGGATCAATAAAAGTGCATGCAATTGCAAATGTTGCTTCTATACTCAATTCTGACGTATCAAGCAAGTGGGCGTTTTTCGCTGGTCTGAGAGGGCTATGTTCGCGGGTTATATCGCGACTGTCACGTTGCTCAAGTTGAGCAAGGATTTCATGATAATCCGCTTGGAATCCTTTTTTTAAAATCTCTTGATAGCGGCGTTTTGCGCGTATTTGAACATTGGCTAGAATATAAAGCTTAATATCGGCATTGGGGCATACGACAGTTCCAATATCACGTCCATCAAGTACACTGCCGGGCAGAATTTCGGCAAAGTTGCGTTGTTTGGCGACAAGAATTTCCCGAACAGCAGGGTTGAGTGCTATTTTTGAAGCGGCTTCGCCAAGTTCGTGAGAAGAGAGAAGAGCTGGATTTAAAGTATCAAAATCAAGCTCTGTGGCACAAGCAAAAGCGCTTTTTTTATCATCGAGAGCCAATTTTTGCTGTAAAAGTGCATGTGCCACACCGCGATAAGTAAGACCAGTATCGAGATGGCGAAGATGATAATGGGCAGCAATTTTGCATGCTAATGTCCCTTTCCCTGAAGCTGCTGGACCATCGATTGCAATAACAAAAGGTTTCAAGCAATTTTCCCCCCAAGTTTTTTTATAAAAGGGATAAATTCTGGAAAGCTAGTAGCGATCATTCGTTTATCATCAATAGTAACAGGTTTTTCTGATGCTAGCCCAAAGACAAGAAAGCACATAGCAATTCGATGATCAAGATATGTAGTGACGTTTCCACCACCCAATCTTTTTTCGGAGCTTTTTCCATGAACAATAAGAAAATCTTTCCCTTCTTCACATTCCACGTGATTCATTTTTAGTCCCTGAGCAAGTGCAGATAGTCGATCTGATTCTTTAATACGCAATTCTTCAATTCCTAGCATAACTGTTGTACCTTCAGCAAAAGCTGCTGCTACTGCTAAAGCGGGATATTCATCAATCATTGATGGAACTCTTTCTTTGGGCACGGTAACACCTTTCAACATTGATGATTGGACGCGCAAATCAGCAACATCCTCTCCACCTGTTTGGCGTTGATTTAAAAGTTCAATTTGAGCGCCCATTTCCCACAATGTTTCGATAAATCCCATTCGAGAAGGGTTTATAAGAACATTTTCAAGAGTAATATCAGAGTCCTCTACAAGAAGAGCAGCGACCAGAGGAAAAGCTGCAGAAGAGGGATCACCTGGGATATCAAGAGTTTGTCCAGTAAGGTGTGGTTGGCCATTGAGATGAATAAAACGCGTACCTTCTGCATTTGTTTCTATCTCAAGTGTAGCACCAAACGCTTTTAACATTTTTTCCGTATGATCTCGTGTGGGAACTGATTCAATAACTGTTGTGGTACCGGCTGTATTGAGTCCAGCAAGCAGCAGTGCTGATTTAACTTGAGCAGAAGCCATTGGAATACGATAGCAAATCGGATTGGCCATTTTAGGACCATAAAGTGTTAAAGGGAGGAGATCACCATAGGTTGATTCAATTTCAACACCCATGAGACGTAACGGATCAAGAATGCGTCCCATGGGGCGTTTGGAGAGAGAGGCATCCCCAATAAAGGTTGTTTTCATGTGGTAAGGGCCCACCAATCCCATAACCAGGCGAACACCTGTTCCAGCATTGCCGAAGTCTAAAGGGTTTTGTGCAGCTAAAAGGCAACCATTTCCGGTTCCTCGTATGATCCATAGCTCATTTTTCTTTTTAATACAGGCGCCCATAGCTTGCATAGCGGCAGCTGTTTTTAGAACGTCATCACTTTCAAGTAGTCCGTAAATGTGCGTTTCACCACTTGCGATCCCTCCTAGTATAAGAGATCGATGAGAAATTGATTTATCTCCTGGTATTTTAATTTTTCCAGAAAGACTGGCAGATTTGTAGGCGGTTATGGGTATTGCTTTTTGCATAGAATTTCTATTTATTTTTATTTGCATTTGATTAAATTAAGCCCCCTTTAGCATATGGATTTAAAGTCGTCATGAGGAAATCCATATGAAACGATGTATTTATCTTTGACAAAGACATTATTTTTTGATTAAGCACCATGAGATTTATTTTTTTAATGAAATTATAGTTAACTAAAGAGGCACGGTTCATGACAAAACAGGATCTTGGAACTAAGCGTGTTGATCCAGAAACGGGAAAGAAATTTTATGATCTTAATCGCGACCCTATTGTGTCGCCTTATACGGGTATTTCTTATCCGCGTTCGTATTTTGAAGTCGCAGCAGCGGAAGCAAATAGTGAAGAAGATGTTGATACTGAAGAACTTGATACAGCACTTGAAAAATCTGCCTTTTGAAAAGCGTGAACGCAAGGTCTCAAAGGCTCTCCAAGTTTATGCAGCAATGACGACTTCTGCCGCAAAGGGTGCAGTTCGTAGTATATGATTTGAGTGAAAGTCCAGTTTTTTGAGGATGAAAAGGATAGGTAGAGGTTTTGTGAGGAGTTTTCACAATATTCCAAATTGATTATTTTACATACTCTGGAAAAATATTTTAAATCAGAATGCATAAGATTTGAGCAAAGAAGTAAAAATGGAGTAATACAGTTATTGGGTGTTATGAATTTTTTTTTTTATCTAAAATAAACAATTTGTTTCAAGAAGTATTATACCCTTACTTTCTCGGTAATGACTTGAGAGCGTCTTAAGAAACCTTACATAAAAACGATGATAATCTGGTGAAGATTAAATATAAACAAGAATAATCAGAGAAAACACTTTCTTTTATTTTCTATAAAGGATTTAGTTTTCTTCTAGTTGTTTAAGGCGATAAAGTACTTCTAAAGCTTGCTTAGGAGATAGTTCATCAGGATGGATATTTTTAAAAGCCTCATAAAGTGCAGAATGTTTTTGTGTTTCTTGATTGGCAGGAGATGTTGCTTTAAGAGAGAAGAGTGGTAAATCATCAATGAGTTTATGTCCTTTTCCAGTTATTTCTCCTTGTTCTAATTGGTATAGAACGTTTGTAGCACGGGTAATAACTGCTTCGGGAAGTCCAGCAAGTTTTGCAACTTGTACGCCGTAGGACCGATCTGCTGCTCCTGGTGTTACTTCATGAAGAAAAATCACATCACCACCCCAATTTTTGACTTTCATAGTTACATTATGAAGGCGATCAAGTTTCTCAGTCAATGCTGTCATTTCATGAAAATGTGTGGCGAGAATTGCACGACAGTGATTCACTTCATGAAGATACTCAACGGCTGCCCAAGCGATCGAAAGTCCATCAAAGGTTGATGTTCCCCGTCCAATTTCATCAAGAATAACGAGAGACCGGTTATTTGCATGATTAAGAATCGTTGCTGTTTCGACCATTTCCATCATAAAGGTTGAGCGTCCCCGTGCGAGGTCATCAGAAGCACCAACACGGCTAAATAAGCGATCAACAACGCCAATATGTGCGGAAGTTGCCGGAACAAAGGAACCCATTTGCGCCATAATAGCAATAAGGGCATTTTGCCGTAAAAAAGTTGATTTACCTCCCATATTGGGACCTGTCAAAAGCCAAATTGCTGCATATTGATGATTTTCTTGCACAGAGAGATCACAATTATTAGCAACAAAGGGTTCTGCTGCTTGTTTTCGGAGTGCTTGCTCTACAACAGGATGGCGTCCCGCGGTGATATGAAAGGTAAGGGAATTATCAATTTTAGGGCGACAATATCCTTGTTCTTCAGCCAGATGCGCTAATGCAACGGATACATCCAAAACAGCAAGTGCTTCAGCGGCTTTACGGATGAAATCAACCTGCTCAGTAATTTCATAAACAAGAGTATCAAAAATTTCCAATTCGAGCGTCAATGCGTGATTTGCAGCATGAGCAATACGGCTTTCAAGATCGACAAGCTCTGTTGTAGTAAAGCGCATAGCATTTGCCATTGTTTGCCGATGAATAAAACGTGCTTTAGCTTGAGGGATATTTGTGAGTGCGGATGCTTGTACATTGGTAACTTCAATGAAGTAGCCCAGAATATTATTATGCTTAATTTTAAGAGTCTTAATATCTGTTTCTTGAGCATATTGTGCTTGAAGTTCAGCAATGATACGGCGTGACTCATCACGTAAAGCACGCATTTCATCAAGCTCTTTATGATATCGAGGGCGAATAAAACCGCCATCACGTTTCAGCAGTGGGAGATCATCAGCTAATGCTTGTTCTAAATGACAATGTAAAGCTGTAGGTAAATGTGAGAAGATCTGTTGTACATCACTTATTTCCTGAGGAAGCAATTCATTGTTCACAAGCTGATGAACTTCACGGATAATTTCAAAACCACGTTGAATTGCAGCCATATCACGGGGACCTCCTCGTCCCAGAGCTAAACGTGAAACGGCGCGGGGCATATCTGGTCCCCCTTTTAAAATAAGCTTTATGGCTTCTGCAAGGGATGTGTTTCGTAAAAAAAAGGCAATCGAATCGAGACGACGATCAATAGCTGAAGGTGTTGTGAGAGGTGCGATGAGACGATCGACGAGAAGGCGTGATCCTCCTCCTGTTACGGTACGATCAATAGCTTTTAATAAGCTTCCATCACGTTGTCCTGATGTGGTTCGAACAAGCTCAAGGCTTATTCTGGTGGCTGCATCAATGAAAAGAGTAGCACTTTCATTTTGGCGTTCAGGGCGCATGAGAGGAGGGCGATGCGTAATTTGTGTTTTTTCAATATAACGGATGGCAGCGGCGATTGCGGAGAGTTCGGAGCATGAATAATCGGCCACACCTTCAAGGGTTGAGAGTTTAAAATAGCTGCAAATATCGCGTTCAGCGGTGATTGCGTCAAAGAGGCTAGCGGGTTGAGGTGAAACGATGCGATCAAGAACATGAAAAAGTGATTTGTGGGATTTATCATGAAAAAAAGAGTCAGCGACAATGATTTCTTGTGGATCCACACGCATAATGTCTGCCAAAAGCTTTTCCTGACGGCTTTCTGTTACACGAAATATGCCTGTTGAAATATCAATCCAAGAAAGGGCAAAATCCTCTCCGTCGCTGGTTTTAATACGCGCAAGTGTCATGAGATAATTTGCACACGCTGGATCCAAGAGTTTTTCTTCGGTTATGGTTCCAGGTGTTACAAGGCGGACAACATCCCGCCGGACGACTGATTTTGATCCACGTTTTTTTGCTTCTGCAGGATCTTCTGTTTGTTCACAAACAGCCACACGATAACCGCGCGCAATGAGTTTTTGCAAATAATCATCAGCAGCATGAACAGGCACCCCACACATAGGAATATCTGCACCCAAATGTTTGCCGCGTGTTGTGAGTGTGATCCCCAAAGCTTGAGCAGCTTCAATGGCATCATTAAAAAATAATTCATAGAAATCACCCATTCGGTAAAAGAGAAGAGAATCATTATGAATTGCTTTGATTTCTATATATTGCTCCATCATAGGCGTGAGGCGCTGTTGATGGGGAGTAGATGAAGTGTCAGGCTGTGGGATTAAATGACTTTTATAACTAGTTTTCTTATCCATTTTTACGTGCCTGTCTCCTTCAAGTAAAGCTTTAATACCCTTTTTTATTTTACTTCAAGGTTTATCTTCATTATCTATCAATTGAAACACATGATCAGGTTTGTTAAGGCAAGCATAACGATTTCTAGTATATGAATCAAATTTTAAAATCGAGTCATTACATGCATCATAGAGCAGAATTTACACCGTTTTTGGAGAAAATTGAGTGAAATGAAAAAAAGGGAGCAAGAGCAGAAAATGCCCCAAATGATTTATAGTGCTAGCGAGCGAGAAGCTCTTGATTTTCATAGCCGTGGTCGGCCTGGGAAGCTTGAAATTGTTGCGACAAAATCTATGGCAACGCAGCATGATTTAGCACTTGCTTATTCACCAGGTGTTGCTGTTCCGGTTAAAGCAATCGCTCAAAATCCAGCGTTAGCTTATGACTATACAGCAAAGGGTAATCTTGTGGCTGTTATATCAAATGGAACAGCTATTTTGGGTTTAGGCAATTTAGGTGCGCTGGCATCTAAACCAGTAATGGAAGGCAAAGCAGTGCTTTTTAAGCGCTTTGCGGATATTGATTCCATTGATCTGGAAATTGATACGAATGATACAGAAAATTTTATAAATTTAGTGCGTCATTTGGAGCCTTCTTTTGGCGGCATCAATCTTGAAGATATTAAAGCGCCGGAGTGTTTTATTATTGAGAGTCGCTTACGTGAGATCATGAATATTCCTGTTTTTCATGACGATCAACATGGTACAGCGATTATTGTCGCTGCTGGTGTGCTAAATGCCTTATATCTGACTGGGCGCAATATGCAAAATACGCGATTAGTCTGTAATGGCGCTGGTTCTGCTGGAATTGCTTGTATTGAATTGATTAAAGCGATGGGATTTCGACCTGAGAATATCATACTCTGTGATACGAAGGGTGTTGTCTATGAAGGACGCAAAGAAGGAATGAATCAGTGGAAATCTGCGCATGCTATTCGGACAGATAAACGCACACTTGCTGAAGCAATGGAAGGTGCTGATATGTTTTTCGGGGTTTCTGCTAAAGGTGCAATTACTCCTAAAATGGTGAAATCAATGGCACCTCAGCCGATCATTTTTGCCATGGCTAATCCCGATCCAGAAATTACGCCAGAAGAGGTTGCGCAAGTGCGCAGTGATGCCATTGTAGCAACGGGTCGTTCGGATTATCCAAACCAAGTGAATAATGTTCTTTGTTTTCCTTATATCTTTCGTGGTGCGCTTGATGTGCGTGCAACGGTTATCAATGAAGATATGAAGATCGCTGCGGCAAGGGCCCTGGCTCAGTTGGCACATGAGGAAGTTCCTGACAGTGTTGCAGAAGCTTATCGTGGAAAGCGATTGAAATTTGGACCGAATTATATCATTCCTGTTCCTTTTGATCCACGTTTGTTTACTGTTGTTTCAATGGCGGTAGCAAAAGCGGCGATGGAAAGTGGTGTTGCTCAGAAACACATTGATGATTTAGAGGCTTATGAACGTGATTTGAATGCACGACGTGATCCTATTTCCTCTATAATGCGTGGAGTTTATAATCATGTCCGTCAAGCACCCAAACAAATTGTCTTTGCAGAAGGTGAAGAAGAACCTGTAATACGGGCAGCTGTTTCTTATGTTCATCAAAAATTAGGGCAAGCGATTTTGATTGGTCGTGAAGAACAAGTGAGAGAAACTGCTGCTGTTGCCGGTATTGACCTTGAGCGTGCAGGCATTTCTATCATGAATGCTAAGCTCTCCTGTCGCACAGATACTTATGCAAATTATCTTTATAAAAAGATGCAACGTCAAGGCTGGCTGTTACGTGATTGTCATCGTCGTATCAATAATGATCGAAATTATTTTGCTGCTTGTATGGTAGCATTGGGAGATGCTGATGCAATGGTGACAGGGGTGACACGCAATTATGAAACAGCCTTGATTGATATACGCCGAGCGATTGATGAAAAACCAAAAGAACGTTTGATTGGTATCTCAATGGCTATTTGCCGTGGGCGTACTATTTTTATTGCCGATACAGCCGTTTACGAGAAGCCGAATGCTAGAGAACTTGCTGATATAGCAGAACAAACAGCATCTTTCGTTCGTGGCTTCGGATATCAGCCACGGGTAGCGTTTGTAGCATTTTCTACTTTTGGTTATATGAAAGGGCAGGTTACACAGCATATTCAGGATGCTGTTAATATTTTGCATGAACGCGGAGTTAGCTTTGAATTTGATGGAGAAATGAGTGCTGATGTAGCGCTCAATTTTAAATTGATGCAACAATATCCCTTTATGGGACTAACAGAACCAGCTAACATTTTGGTAATGCCTGGATATCATGCTTCTTCCATTGCGAGCAAAATGTTGCAAGAACTTGGTGAAGCAATCATTATTGGACCTATGCTGATTGGATTAGAAAAATCTGTTCAAATTGTACCGTTTAGTGGAAACGATACGGATATCGTTAATATCGCAATGTTGGCTGCGTATCATGCGAAAAAGCTATAAAAAATAAAGGCCTCTGATACCTCAGGGCCTTTTTTATAATAAAAAAACAAACTTTTAAGATGGTTGTGCTTGACTCTGATTATCTTTTTGTTCTTCAGCAAGACGCTTTTGAAACAATGCTGCAAAATCGATCGGATCAATCCACAGAGGTGGGAACCCACCATTTTGAGTGGCGTCAGATATGATTTGTCGTGCAAATGGAAACAAAAGACGGGGACATTCAATAAAAACAAGAGGCATAACATGTTCTTGTGGAATATTTTTAATATGAAAAACACCACCGTAAATAAGCTCTACATGAAATAACGTTTCAGTATCATCATTCGCTTTAACAGAGAGAGACAAAACGACATCATAATTATCATCACCAACTGGATTAGCATTGACATTAATGTTGATATCAATTTGTGGTGTCTTTTCACGTGGACGCAGTGAACGAGGAGCATTAGGGTTCTCGAATGAAAAATCTTTTAAATATTGAGATAATACAGCAAAGATCGGCTCTCCACCACTGTTGTTCATTTCACTTTCGGCCATAGTACAAACCTTTTCATTATTATAATGTATAATTTCTCTTTTAGATCTATAGATAAAGCTGGTTATCACGCCTTGCAAAAGGTTGCAAGAAACGCCCTCCTTATCGTGATTATTATTTTGAGTTCGTTACAGATTTTTTTGGCATTTCAATGATTATCATCACTTTTATGCCATGGAGATTCTGTGGTATTATGAACTTTATAATCTTCTACTTTAAGATCAATTATTTTTTCAAAATTATTTTGAGCATTGGGTTTATTTTTAGTATGCATATTTATTTTATTTCTTAGTGATGAAAAAAAATACCATACGAGAGAACGGATTGGTCTAATAAGGAGTAATATTCCTAAAATATCGCTGACAAAACCAGGAAGAATAAGCAAAATTGCGCTAAGAATAACGAAGGCATTATCAAGAATATTGTTTTCTAATGGATGTCCTTGGATCAATTCATTTTGTATATTTTTTAAAAGACTAATTCCTTGGATTCGCAACAAAATACTTCCGATTATTGTTGTGAGGACAATCAAACTCAAAGTTGCTAGAATTCCAATTTCTTTTCCAACAAAAATAAAACCAGCGATTTCAATCAAGAAAGCACTGAGGAGGATAATAATAAAAAAGCGAGGTTTTATAGGGTAAGATTTTATCACATGAAAATTCCCTTCTTAAGGTTTAAGGTAAAAAATTATAAGAGCCATCTTTTTAACAATAAATAAATAAAGGCTATAAAAATATTTGAATGATGGATTCCTTATTTTACATATTTATTGATAAATGATATTGACTGCAATGTTTATTGCAGATTACCTAGATTTGGAGATTGATCATACCTATGGAATTTGACGTTATACTTGTCATAGCTCTTGTCATTATGGTTATCGTTTTTGTGCAACTCCGTAATGTATTAGGAAAACGGATTGGTTTTGAAAAGCCTCCTTTTGATCCTTATTCGCATTCTTCTAAAAAACAGGTTGAGGCAGAAACGGGTGACAATGTTGTTTCGTTCCCTCATCAGGGCAATTCGCAAAAAGGTGATTTTAGCGAAATTGATGCTATCGCACCGGAAGGAAGTGCACTGAATGAGGGTTTGCGAGCGCTCCGCAAGATTGATTCTCATTTTTCTCCTCAACTTTTTATAAAAGGTGCGCAAGTTGCTTATGAAATGATTGTAACAGCTTTTGCTAAAGGTGATCAAAATCAACTTAAAAGTTTGCTTTCTCAGGATGTTTTTGAAAGTTTTTGTGCTGCCATTGAGAAGCGAAAAAACAACAATGAAAGGGTTGAGTTTACTTTTGTTGGAATTAATAAGATCGAGTTTATTTCAGCTGCAATACAAGACAAGGATGAATTTATAACTGTGCGGATTATAAGTGAAATGATTTCTGTAACCTATAATGAGCAGGGAGAGCGTATAGATGGAGATCCTGAGGCTATTGTAGAAATTAAAGATATTTGGACTTTTGTTCGCAATAGCCTATCGTCGAATCCAAATTGGAAACTTTTTGCAACAGAAGATGAAAATTAAGATCTCTTTTGTTCATAAGATCGTATAAATAAGTTTTAATAAGAGATTGAAAATTGAAATGTCCACGGATGAATGGCTACAGGAGGAGGATTTATTAACTTCACAGGATCGTCTTTTATGGGAGAGGGTCCGTCGCACAGTAGTGCCACTTCGTGATAAGCTTCATTTATCTGTCAAAAAAGACGCTACAAATATCGATCATAAAAAACAGCGCGAAACACCAATCTTTTCATTATTTCAAAAGAGCCAACAGGAACCAACAGTGGTTAAAAAAGAAAGAAGAACGATTGCACAAATACATAAGATTCATTTCTTTGATCGTGTTACACATCGTAAAATTGCCAGCGGTTCTTATTCTATTGAGGCGTGTCTTGATCTTCACGGTTGTATACAGGAAGAAGCTTATTTTTTCTTAAAAGATTTTTTGCAGTCATCTCAGCAAAACGGATTGCGTTATGTGCTTGTGATTACAGGAAAAGGTCGGTCATTTGGAAGTGATGGTGCTTTGTATAAGTTTGTTCCCCTTTGGTTATCAACACCAGCTTTTCGATGTTATGTTCATGCCTTTGAACGAGCGGCTCGTCAGCATGGTGGGGGAGGTGCGCTTTATGTTTGGTTGCGCCGTTTTGTGCCGGGAAAAGGAGCATGATGTTATTTGGGTTGTTTCAATTTCAATATGAGTTTTATCAGCTATAGTATTTTACAAGCTATGTTTTTTGGAAGAGATGTAAGCGTATAGAATTTTATCACAAGATTCATGATATTGCGTCCAGTTTTTACAAACAATGGTTCTGCTGAGACAATTTTTTATAAGAATATTTCCCTTATCGCCAAAAAATATTTGTAGAATAAGTGATTTGTATAAAAATATCCAAAGCGTTACATGATTTTTGAGAAATCCAGATTTTTCTACAACAATAAAATGGTTGTTTTTTTGATTTTTTGATACTGAAGATAAACATAATAACATATTTGTATTGTTGTAGGCTACAGACAATTAAATTACCAAAAATCATACAACATTTTATTTTTGTTATTTTTCTTAAGAATATATACGGTAATGAAGTTTTATTGATATTATTCTTATATGTATAAAATAACATACTAATAACGTTATTATATTTACTATTTTCATACTATACCTGTATTTGCATCAAGATGATACATAAGAGCTATTTTCCACTTCTTTTACCTCCACGACAAGTACATCTTTTTGCTTCTCAATAGGAAGATTTGAAAAATAAAATACAGCTATATTCGGAGATTTTATTCAATATCAATGAAAAAATTTATTATTCAAATCAATTTCTTGTCAAAAGAGAAAAGGGTTTTTCTGAGGATTTATTCATTGTAAGAAACCAATGTTTGAAATCTCAAAAGTAAAGGAAAGCTTTTCTGAGAAAGAGAAAAATATATTTTAAAATATGTGCTATTTTTATAAAGAACAGAGAAAGTATATGCTGCTTTAAATAAGTGTACGATTGCATCAACAATAAAAGAGCAGTGTGCTCTACAAGATACACAAAATTTTTAACGGTTGATGTCAGCTACTTCTCACTTTTAATAGTGTCATTAAAGGGATTGTAATTGCAAGAAGCATTTTCTTATTTGTAAGAAATATGTGTTACGTTTTATTTTTATTTTCAGAAAATTCTTGAGGTTCAAAACGATAAGTTGCTGAGCAAAATTCACATGTGACTGAAATATATTTATTTTTAACCATTTTATTACGTTCATCAATGGGAAAACCTTCCAGCATTTCTTTAATTTTTTCACGTGAACAAGAGCATTGATCGACAAGAGAACAGGGATTAAAAACTCTAACACCGTGTTCATGGAAAAGACGAAACAATAGACGTTTACTGCCAACTTGGGGATCTGTCAATTCTGCATTTTCAATGGTTGCTGTTAGTGCTTTTGTTTCTTGCCACTGGTCTTCAAGTTGTGCATGGATTTTCGTTTCTTCTTGTTTTTTGTCCGGTTCACATATTTTATGATGAGATGATGCTTTGGGCAAGAATTGAGTCAAAAGTCCTCCTGCTCTCCAGCTTTTCTGTGGTTTCCCTTGTTGATCTCGCTTGATCAAGATGGCAACTGCCAAACAGATATCGGTGGGAATTTGTTCAGACTGATCAAAATAGATACGGGAAGCTTCTTGTAAATTTGATCCCTCTAATGCCACTATGCCCTGATAGGGTTGTGTATGGGGTCCTTGGTAGATGGTGAACGCTAGAGTACCTTTTCCCAAAAGTATTTCTGAAGATATTTGATCATTGTCTATGGCTTTTTTTAACTGTTTTTTATCAAAGCGAGCATAACCGCGTAAACTGGAAGGGGAAGCAAAGTCGCACACCAACATATTAACCGGTCCATTGGAATGGGTTTGTAAAATAAATTTCTCCTTAATTTTTAGAGAGGTCGCGAGCAGAACAGTCAAAACTAAAGCTTCTGCGAGAAGGTAAGAAACCGGTTCAGGATACTGATGTCTTTTAAGAATAGAATTCAAAGTTTCTCCAAGTTGTACAGCACGTCCACGGATATCAAGTTCTTCGACTTGAAAAGGAATAACAACATCATCTTCACTCAAGTGGATATTGTTGTGAGAGGATGTATCTGTGGCTTGTTCGTGCATCATATTTTTGCCTTTTATATGATTTGTTGTATAAGCTATTGTGAAGAGAAAAACGTATCTTGTAAACACCAGGAAAGAATTGCTTTTTGGGCATGAAGGCGATTTTCAGCTTCATCAAAAACAACGGAATGTACTCCATCTATCACAGAATCTACAACTTCTTCACCACGATGAGCAGGAAGGCAATGCATGAAAAGGGCATCGGGCTTGGCCAGTTTCATTAAAGCGTCATTAACTTGATAAGGCTGAAAAATAGAGCGATTGTGAGCACGAAATTCTTGTCCCATGGAAACCCATGCGTCAGTCATAATACAATCAGCATTTTTAGCTGCTTTTTGTGGATCATGGGTCAGTGTAATATGTGCCCCTCGTTCACATGCCCAGTTTACAAATTTTTCTTGTGGTTCACTGCCTTTTGGAGTTGCAATACGCAGATGAAAGCCAAAAAGAGCAGCAGCTTCAATCAAAGAATGAAGTACATTATTTCCATCTCCCATCCATGCAAATATTTTGTCTACAATTGGTCCACGATGTTCTTCATAGGTCATGATATCTGCTAGAATTTGACAAGGATGTGTATCATCTGTGAGGGCATTAACGACAGGAATTTGTGCGTATTGTGCTAACTCAAGCATTCGGTGATGGTATGTTGTACGGAATATAATAATATCCACAAAACGCGATAAAACGCGTGCAGTATCAGCTATGGTCTCACAATGGCCAAGCTGCATCTCTGACCCTGTAAGCATGATTGTATCTCCACCAAGTTGGCGCATGCTGATATCGAATGAAATACGGGTTCGTGTAGATGGTTTTTCAAAAATCATCGCGAGTATTTTGTTCACAAAAGGCTTTGAACCTTTCCCTGCTTTAAAAGAAGCTTTCAGGTTTTTCGCACAATCAATAAGAGCACGGCCTGTTGATGGGGTTAAAACGGATAAATCGGTGAAGTGGCGAAAAGCATTTGTCATGTTTTATAATACTTACTTTTTTTGTTTGTTTGCGAAATATAAGCAATTGCTTTTTCAATACGAAACAAGCTTTCATTTACTTCTTCTTCTTTAATGATAAGGGGAGGTAAGAAGCGCACTACATTGTTGTTAGCACCAACACTTAGAACATATTCCTTTTCCAAAGCATTTATGACTATATTTGAGGGAACAACACACTGAATGCCTATCATAAGGCCCACACCTTCAATTGCGCAGATAATATCAGGATAGATATTGAGAATATTCGAAAGTCCACTTTTGAACTTATTACCCATGTTTTGAACGTGGTCGAGAAAACCTGGTTCTAATATAGTATCGAGAACACTATTGCTTACCGCCATTCCAAGAAGATTTCCTCCGAAAGTTGACCCATGAGTCCCTGGTATCATACATTTTGCAGCTTTCTCTGTTGCAAGACAAGCTCCCAACGGAAATCCTCCACCCAGTCCTTTTGCGAGGGTCAGAATATCAGGTGTGATATCACTCCATTCATAAGCAAAAAGTTTTCCTGTTCGTCCAATGCCCGTTTGGACTTCATCCAGAATTAATAACAGATTATTATCATCGCAGATTTTGCGTAAAAATCTTAAATATTCGTGAGAGACCATTCGTATTCCTCCTTCACCCTGAATAGGTTCAATAAGAATAGCTGCAGTATTTTTATTGATAGCGTTCCGCAAAGCGTTTTCATTACAAAAAGGAATTTGAATAAATCCAACAGCTTTTGGTCCAAAGCCTTCAAGATATTTTTCGTGTCCGGTAGCAGCAAGCGTTGCAAGTGTACGTCCATGAAATGCACCTTCAAAAGTAATAATTTCAACGCGTGTCGGATGGCCAGATGCGTAATGAGTACGACGAGCAGTTTTGAATGCGCATTCAAGTGCTTCAGCGCCAGAATTGCAGAAAAAGACTTTATTGGCAAAACTGTTTACACAAAGTCGTGTGGCAAGAGCTTCTTGTTCAGGTGATTGAAAAAGATTAGAAATATGCCAAAGTTTTTCAGCTTGTCTTTTGAGGGTTTCGACCAACTTTGGGTGTGCATACCCTAATGCATTGACAGCAACACCAGATGTCAAATCAAGATAACGCTCTTCTTTATCGGAAATAAGCCATACGCCATTGCCTTTTTTGAAATGCAAATTACGTCGAGTAAAGCACTTATAAAGTGATTGTATAGCGGTAGAGCTCATTACTATTTCCTTTATATTTTAAATGTTATCGTACAATAAACAAAACACTGCTGCAAATAAGACAGTATTTTATCTTTATGTACAGCACGTTTTTACAATCCACATGGTAGGTCGTTATACTGCTTAGAAAAAAGCAATAAAGCTTTTATAAGAAACGTTTGCAGAAAAAAGTTTTAAGCAAATACAATAATTTAGTTTGTACTTTATTTGCAAGTTGGGGAAAACATTCTAAATAGACTTTTTAGGAAGGAAAGGCTCTTGTCATAAAGTGAGTGCATATTGTAGTTTGAATCAGTAAATAAAATTATGTGTTAGTTTATAAGTTCCGTAGGTTGAATGAGTTTTTTATGTTTGAGGTAGGCATAGAATTTTTCATTTGATTCATTGGGGACATTATTCAGACCTTTGAGGATGCAAAGGGGTGCATCTCATTGAGGTGATCAGAATGGAGTGCTGATATGGGTTGGACATATGAACGCGTTGAACTTCTTAAGAAGTTTTGGAGTGAGGGGTTAAGTGCAAGTCAGATTGCAGCTCAGTTAGGTGGGGTCAGTAGAAATGCAGTAATCGGTAAAGTGCATCGGTTGAAGTTACCGGGGCGTGGTAAGACAGCACAAGGGGCATCGCGTGCACAAAAGACACCTGCTAGCCCATCATCTCCGCGTGTGCGGCGCACGCCATCGACGGTTTTGCCAACAAATGCTACGTCTTGCAATGTTGGAGCAACAGCCTTAAAGATAGAGTCTGTAACGGAAGATATGACAGAAACGGATGTGCAGGCGAAATCAAATGTAGTGGTTCCTATATCACGCCAGCTTAATCTTTTACAATTGAGTGAAAACACATGTAGATGGCCTGTTGGAGATCCTTTAGCATCAGATTTTCATTTTTGTGGCGCTGATTCTGGTGAAAATAGTCCTTACTGTGCTTTTCATGCTAAAATAGCATTTCAGCCAGTATCTGAAAGACGACGTATAAGAATATAAAATTTGCAATGTAATTTCATATTGTCTTCTCTATCTTAGTCATTAATGATGGAGTTCTGTTATAAGAGAGATATTTGCGAAGGTGAGATTTCTCGTGAAATAGAGGCTATTTCCATCAAAGAATTTATTCACGTTTTGTATTTTCGTATCATTATGTGCTGTAAAGATGCAAATTTGTATCCATTTTCCTCATCTTTCTGTCTTTTACATTCTGTAGTGGAATTGTACTTTGCATGAGGAACAATACACTATTTGTTTATTAATATACTTATTTGAAAGAGACTTCTTTTTTGCTCCAAGTTTTATCCCGTGTGAGAATAGTATAATGTAAGATTGGTAGGGTAGAAACATTGTTATACTTATGAAAATACAAATCAGTACTATTATTATATTTATCAGTTTCTAATGTTATATCTTTTTTTAATATTAAAAGTTTTCATAAGAAATATATTCTGCCTTTTTTCAAATAGCTTTTACCTATGCATCGCTTTTTTTTGTGACATGCAAATAAATATTTTGAAGGATTCATCTTAAGGTGGAGTGAAATAAGAAAACCTAACAATGCTCTTATTCAATAGAGAGTGATGATGAATTAATTTTATGAATCAATGTATTATATCTTTTGTTATGATAGCTTTTTCAATTTTTGGCAGGATTTTTTTCTGATAAATTTGCCATGTTAAGGGTCCAACATGTTTGGCAATAATAATGCTCTCCTTATTTAAAAGAAAGGTTTCTGGTGGTCCATACACCCCCCAGTTAATGGCTGTATGACCTGAAACATCAAGACCGATAACTTTAAAAGGATTACCAAAATTATTCAAAAAGCGTTGGGCATTCTCTTTGCTATCCTTGTAATTAATGCCAATGAGGTCAAAACGTTGATCTTGTGCAATTTTCATAAGAAGTAAGTGCTCCTCGCGACAGGATAAGCACCAAGATCCCCAAAAATTGACTAATGTTACACGCCCTTTAAAGTGTTCTGAATTAAGAAAATTATTTTCATTACCAAGGATGGGAAGACGTGTTTTAGGAACTGGTTTTCCAGCGAATGTGTTTGAAAGAAGAGAAGCATCATGGGGATGCTTGTTCTCTATAAAGTAGAAGAAAAGTATCATAAGAAGAAAAAAAAATACAAATGGTCCAAAAAGACCTAAAAAGAGGGGTAAAGATATGTTTTTTTTAGGCTTTTTAGGAGTGATTTTCATTATGTTTTTCTTTCCGAAACAACTCTTTTTTATTTAGCTGTTGAAGGATTTTTTTTTGGTATGCAGCTTTGCAAAGGATATGCCCAATAAGGCATAAGAGGGAAATTGCAGAAAGTATGTAGCTCAAAACAACAATTTGCTCGTGGTGAAGGGTACCAAGAAACCAGTCAATTTGTTGAGAGAGATTTCCTAAAAGTCCGCTGTGAAGGCTATTTAGGTGGAACATGATGAGGAATCCTTATGTTGTGCACGACGGGCTTTTTTGATCTGAAGTATTTGAATATAACGACTATTGATTTCGTTTCGCATGGACATCAAATAGAGCAAAATAAACATAAAGATAAAACAAAATAGCATTGTTATGAGGGGCCATAACATAGCATTCTCAATTGTTGGGCCTCCTGAACGCAAAAGCGATGCGGATTGATGGAGTGTATTCCACCAATTAACGGAAAATTTGATAATGGGGATATTCACAAGTCCAACGAGTGTGAGAATTGCTGTTGCGTATGCAGCCTTTTCTTGATTATCAAAAGCGCGCGCAAGCATGATAATGGCAAGGTAGATGAAAAACAAGATAAAAACCGATGTGAGTCGCGCATCCCATACCCACCATGTTCCCCATGTAGGGCGTCCCCAAAGCGCACCTGTCATCAGAGCCAAAGCTGTAAAAATTGCTCCAATGGGTGCACCACATTTGAGTGCTACATAAGCAAGAGGATATCTCCTTAAACTTCCTAAGGCAGCAATACTTATGATGATATAACAAAATGTAGAAAGCCACGCGAAGGGCACGTGAATATACATGATCTTGACGGTGATACCTTGCTGATAGTCATCAGGAGAATGCATAATAAGAATAAGCCCTAAGATAAGAAGGCATAATGTTATACCAGTTAACCAGGGCAAAACGACACTACTTATTTTCATAAAACGGATTAAACTTATTGGGAGTAACCTCATTTTATGTGTGCGAGATATTTTATTCATGAAGTTTATAATAGGCAGAGTTTTACTGTGCGGCAATCATCTTTTATTATTCTGCTAAAAGCTTGAGTGTTATAGCGGCAACAGAAGAGCTAAAAAGGCTCAAAAGAAGTGAAAAAGCGATAAGAAGAGTCAAGGAAGTGAGAAAAGAAGCATTTGGATTTATTGGAGCTGTAGCAGCTGAAACGCCGAAAACCATGATTGGAATGATCCATGGTAAAATGATAATAAAAATGAGGAGAGTGCTGTGTAATAATGTTGTTGCAAGTGCTGCTCCTATAGCACCAATAAAAATAATAGCAGGTGTTCCGCATAAGAGAGTGAGTGTCGTTGTGAAAGTTATCGTGGCATTTAAATGGAGCATGAGTGCTAAAAGAGGCGTAACAAAAATAAGGGGAAGCATTGTTCCAACCCAATGGGCAAGGCATTTGATAAACACAATCAGTATGAAACTTTGTCTTTGTCCAGAAAGGATAAATTGATCGAGATTTCCATCATCACGATCGGTTTGAAAAAGCTTATTGAGATTAAGAAGTCCTGCGAGAAGGGCTGCGAACCATAATATACCTGGACCTATCTGTGCAAGCACTTTAGGATTTGGTCCGATGACAAAAGGGGTAACCACAATAACAGCGATGAAAAATAAAAGCCCTCTTAAAGAAGAGGCTTGTGGCGCTAGGGTTAATTTAAGATCACGCCAGAACAGTGCTTTCATTCTCTTCTCTCCTGGGGAGGTAAGAATTTTTCCAAAGCAATTTTATGATTTTCTGGAATGCCGAGGGGACTATGGGTTGCAGCAATAATCATACCGCCTTGATTGAGATGGTGCTGAAAAATATTGGTAAGAAGGGTGTGAGCGTAGCTATCAATTCCTAATATTGGTTCATCTAAAATCCAAATAGGACGATAAGAGAGCAAAAGGCGGGCAATAGCTACACGTCTTTTTTGTCCCGTTGACAGAACATTGAAGGATAAGTGTTCAAGATCAGAAAGGCCAATATCAGCAAGGGCTTCATGTGGATAACGTAGAGGTTGTCCATAAAATTTTGACCAAAATTGCAGATTATCGATAACAGACAAAAAAGGTTTCATAGCATTTTGAGGGCTGAGATAATGGCATGCAGTTGCTACCGGGTATGTTTGTTCCTGATCTTTGAGTATTATATTGCCTTCTGCAGCTTCAAAAAGGCCGACGATGATTCGTAATAATGTAGATTTTCCGATTCCATTTGGGCCTGTAATGGTCATAAGTTGCTGTGGCAACAAACAAAAGGAAAGGCCCTGAAACAGAACTTCTGCATTTCTGTGAGCTGCTAAATTTTCGCCCGATAACATCATATGCTTACCTATTTTACTTTTTTCTATAACCTTTATTGCATTCTAGGATAAAAAAATACGTTTTTTATGCAATTGTACCTAGAATAGTTCTAGAAATAGTTCTATAACGCGGATGTTGTATCAAGATCTGGTGTAGAATAGTTTTTAGTACCGATTTCCGAATTTACTAAAGAAGGGAATAGAAGATAAAAGTGATTACGTCTGCACTCAAGCTGCGACCTTGACTCGTAGTTTGTGTTGTTTGTTCCGAGAAATTGTATGGTTTGTAGTATGAGGGTAGACAGTCGTGACTCAAATTGATAGCTTTAATTGTTGTAGAACTTTAAATGTTTGTGGCAAGGAATATACTTATTATAGTTTGATTGAAGCGGAGAAGAATGGACTTCAAGGTGTCTCTCGCCTGCCGTTTTCAATGAAAGTAATTCTTGAAAATTTATTACGTTTTGAAGATGGTCGCTCGGTGAAGAGAGAGGATATCTTAAATGTTGCAAAGTGGTTAAACGATAAAGGGAGTGCTGGTGCAGAAATCGCCTATCGCCCTGCACGCGTTCTTATGCAAGATTTCACAGGTGTTCCTGCAGTCGTTGATCTTTCTGCGATGCGTGATGCTATGGTCAAACTTGGAGGGAATGCTGAAAAAATCAATCCTCTTATTCCCGTCGATCTTGTTATTGATCATTCAATTATTGTTGATGACTTTGGCAATCCTATGGCTTTTAAGGAAAATGTGGAGCATGAATATGAACGTAATGGTGAACGCTATCGTTTCCTAAAATGGGGTCAGCAGGCATTTCAGAATTTTCGCGTTGTACCTCCAGGAACAGGGATTTGTCACCAGGTTAATCTAGAATATTTAGCACAATGCGTGTGGCTGAAGAATGAGGCGAAGCATCAGACCGTTTACCCTGATACCTGTGTGGGAACTGATTCGCACACGACTATGGTAAATGGTTTAGGTGTTTTGGGTTGGGGAGTTGGTGGTATTGAAGCTGAAGCGGCAATGTTAGGCCAGCCTGTTTCTATGTTGTTGCCTGAAGTGATTGGTTTCCGTTTAACAGGTAAACTTAAAGAAGGTGTAACGGCTACCGATTTGGTATTGATGGTAACACAAATTCTACGCAAGAAGGGTGTTGTTGGTAAATTTGTTGAGTTTTTTGGACCTGGTCTGGAACATATGACGCTTGCCGATAGGGCAACGATTGCGAATATGGCTCCCGAATATGGAGCAACCTGTGGTTTTTTTCCAATTGATAAGGAAACGGTGCGTTATCTCAATATGACAGGGCGTGATGAGAATCGGATAGCTTTAGTGGAAGCTTATTCCAAAGCACAAGGGATGTGGCATGATGAATTCGTAACTGATCCCATTTTTAGTGATACAATTGAATTAGATATGGGAAGTGTTGTGCCTTCTATGGCCGGTCCTAAACGTCCTGAAGGGCGTATTGCATTGGAAGGTGTTGGTCAAGGTTTTGAGAAGGCATTGATCGAGGATTATAAGAAAACTTCTGAACAAGACAAGCGTTATCAAGTTGAAGGTGAAGAATACGCGCTTGGCCACGGTGATGTAGTAATTGCTGCAATTACTTCTTGTACAAATACGTCAAATCCAAGCGTTCTTATCGCAGCCGGTCTTTTGGCACGTAATGCTGTGGCAAAAGGTCTCAAAAGTAAACCATGGGTTAAGACTTCTCTTGCACCTGGTTCACAAGTTGTTGAAGCTTATCTGCATAATTCTGGTCTGCAAAAAGATTTAGATGCGCTAGGGTTTAATTTGGTGGGGTTTGGATGCACGACATGTATTGGAAATTCTGGTCCTTTGTACCCAGCTATTTCCAAAACAATTAATAATAACAGTTTAATTGCAGCTGCGGTTCTTTCAGGAAATCGTAATTTTGAAGGTCGTGTCTCACCTGATGTGCAGGCGAATTATTTAGCTTCACCACCTTTAGTTGTTGCACATGCTTTGGTAGGAACGGTGCGTAAAGATTTAACAAAGGAGCCTCTTGGAGTAGGTTCAGATGGTCAACCAGTTTATTTGCGAGATATTTGGCCAACCTCTAAAGAAATACAAGAGTTTATCGAAAAAAATGTCACCCGTAAGATTTTTGCTGAAAAATATGCGGATGTGTTTAAGGGGGACAAAAATTGGCAAAAAGTGCAGGTTCCAACGGGTTCTACCTATTCCTGGGATGAGCAATCGACATATGTGCGTAATCCACCATACTTTGATGATATGCGGAAAATTCCTGATGTTTTACCAGATATTAAAGACGCAAGAATTTTAGGTCTGTTTGGTGATAAAATCACGACAGATCATATTTCTCCTGCTGGTTCCATTAAGATTGATTCTCCTGCGGGTAAATATTTAACAGATCATGGGGTTCAAGTGGTTGATTTTAATCAGTACGGAACACGCCGTGGGAATCATGAAGTGATGATGCGTGGGACCTTTGCCAATATCCGCATTCGTAATTTCATGCTAGGAGAAAATGGTCGTGAAGGAGGTTATACAGTTCATTATCCATCGGGAGCAGAGCAAGCAATTTATGATGCAGCAATGGCGTATAAACGGGAAGGCGTTCCGCTTGTTGTTTTTGCTGGTATTGAATATGGTAATGGGTCATCGCGTGATTGGGCAGCTAAGGGTACCAATCTTCTTGGTGTAAAAGCAGTGATTGCTCAGTCTTTTGAACGGATTCATCGCTCTAATCTTGTTGGTATGGGAATTGTTCCCTTTGTATTTGAAGAAGGGGCGAGTTGGAAATCTTTGGGCTTAAAGGGAGATGAAAAAATAACGATAGAAGGGATTCATAACTTAAAACCGCGTCAGAAAACCATAGCCACAATCACTTTTTCTGATGGAATAATAAAAACTGTTCCACTATTGTGCCGTGTTGATACTGAAGATGAGTTGGATTATTTGCATCATGGTGGGATTTTGCAATATGTTTTGCGTAATCTGGCAGTTTAAATGCATTATTCATTGGGGAATAATTTAAATTATAAATGGAGTTTTCAAGGAATTTGGCTTTGTTTTTATACCTCTCTTTGAAAATTCGATTGACGTTGACTTGAGGATTGCATTATAAACTATGCAATTATCAGCAACTTTATAATGTTGTGTAGCTTAGATTTGTTTGGATTGGTAGAGTTGTCGTTTAGACTGGTCCTATCCAATGTGTTGAAAGAGAGATATATTTATGGCGAATACACCTTCCGCTCAGAAAGCGGTGCGCAAAGTTGCAGCACGCACGCAGGTTAATAGAGCACGCCGTTCACGCGTTCGTACTTTTATACGTAGGTTTGATGATGCTTTGGCTGGTGGCGATAAGGCATCTGCAGAGATGGCGTTTAAGGACTTTGAACCTGAAATTATGCGTGCGGTTTCTAAAGGAGTTTTTCATAAAAATGCTGCTGCACGAAAGGTATCGCGTTTAGCGAAGCGGTTAAAGGCTCTTAACTAAGGTTTTTTCATTTTGTTAGAATTGGACCAGCATTTTTTACAGATGCTGGTTTTTTTTATTTTTAAAAAATCCGACATTTTTAAAAGAGGGGAAGTTGCAGCGATTCTTTTCATGAAAAGGCAGAGAAGATTTAGAGAATTTATATGGTTATCCACAACCTTTGTGAATTTTTACAGAGTCTTTTTTGTCAAGCATTTTTATTTTTTTTTTTTAATCGGAAAAGATTCTTTAATTATCGGTAAATTTAGAGAAAAAAAATGAATTGAATCAATTATTTTTCTCATTCCTTATTTATGTGAGCAGATTTATAGCGGTTTTTTAGAGGCTTTTGATTTTATTTTGACCCCTTGCATTTTACCTCTGCTGTTTTGTATGGTTCTTATGGAAATTAAAAAATGTACAGGGGTCACGTCAACTCATTATCCTGTGTTATGTTGAGTGTAAGATTCTTTGGTTTAGGTTGTTATGGGCTCTTATTTTGTATAGGTGTTCTAGCGTGTTTTTTAATTTTTTTGATCGGTATGTTTGCCATTTTAGAAGAATGGATCGTATCATGAGGGCAAGTAAATCTTATTGGTCATCTTTATTTATGGGGTTGTAATGAAACTATCCTAGGGGGGATGAGTAATCTTATTTGGGGTAGGGCGTTTTGCCGTTGCTAAGTTTATTTTTAGCTGTTTGGCAGGACAAAATTTTTATTTTTATCAGGATGAAAGATGGTGGATAAATTGAACTCTAAAGCTAGTTCCTGTAAAGGGGTTTTGGTGAATGTCCTATCGGCAGAGAAAATAATAAAGAGTAGGATGACGGATAGAGGTAGGGCAGTTGACGGAAATGCTTCTAGAGAGCATCCTATTATTTCAGAAGAAGAAGGTGCAGCGGCTTTCGTGCGTGTGATGGCGCAATTAAAAGCGCAGGTTGGCATTGAGGCTTATACGAGTTGGTTTGGTCGTGTGAAGCTTGCTGAATATAGCCGTAATCTTGTAAAGCTTTCTGTTCCTACAGCATTTTTGCGTTCATGGATTAATAACCACTATGGTTCTCTTTTAACCAGTTTATGGAAACAAGAGAATTCAGCAATTCTTCGCGTTGAAGTCATAGTTCGCGGTATGAAGCGTGTTTCAGGAGGTGTAGTCTGTAAAACGAGTGCAGCTCCTGTTGCGCTGGAAGAGCGAACGCCTCCATCTTTTGTTGAGAATTACACAGAGCATTCCGTAAAGAATGTTCCAGCGGGTGTTTTTGGTTCACCGCTTGATTCTCGCTATACTTTTGAAAGTTTTGTGGAAGGTTCTTCTAACCGTGTTGCTTTAGCCGCTGCACGTTCGATTGCAGAAGGACATAAAAGTGCTTTAAGATTTAATCCTCTTTTTATTCATGCATCTGTCGGTTTAGGGAAAACGCATTTGCTTCAAGCTATTGCAGCTGCAGCTTTGAAGCGTCTAACACCTGCGCGGGTTATTTACTTGACCGCTGAATATTTTATGTGGCGTTTTGCAACAGCTATTCGTGATAACGATGCTCTTTCTTTTAAAGAGCAGCTTCGTGATATTGATATCCTCATTATTGATGATATGCAATTTTTGCAGGGAAAATCGATACAGCACGAATTTTGTCATTTGCTTAATATGTTGCTTGATAGTGCAAAACAAGTTGTTGTGGCTGCCGATCGTCCACCAGCAGAATTAGAATCGCTTGATCTTCGTGTTCGGTCTCGTCTTCAGGGAGGCGTAGCCCTTGAAATTGAAGCGCCAGATTATGAGATGCGTTTGAAAATGCTACATCAGCGGTTAAAGGTGGCACAACAAGATGATAATATGGTCTCGATTTCTAATGATATTTTAGAGTATATTGCGAGAATAGTTTTAGGGTCAGGACGTGATATTGAAGGAGCATTTAATCAGTTATTGTTCCGTCAGTCTTTCGAGTCTGATTTATCATTAGAACGGGTTGATGAGTTATTAGGTCACTTGACACGTTCTGGTGAACCTAAACGGATCCGGATCGAAGAAATTCAGCGTACAGTTGCGCGTCATTATAATGTTTCTAAACAGGATTTGTTATCTAATCGTCGGACACGTACAGTTGTGAAACCGCGACAAGTTGCAATGTATTTAGCAAAAATGTTGACACCTCGCTCACTGCCAGAAATTGGACGCCGTTTTGGAGGGCGTGATCATACGACAGTGTTACATGCTGTCCGTAAAATTGAAGATTTGGTTTGTGGTGATCAGACATTGGCCAAAGAGCTTGAATTGCTTAAGCGTTTGATTGGAGAGCAGGCTGCGTAGTGTTTATAGTTTGGCCTCTTTTGAGGAAATCTCGAGAGTATTTCATGAAGACAGCTATTTTTTCTTATAAAGGATTCACTTGCCATTTTAAAAGGGGTTGAATAGAATTTTGCAGATGATTCTTAAGAGGATCAGTTATGTTTCTAAAGAGTTTCTGTAGTTTTTGGTAAATTATAACGGAGATTTTATGCGTATTACAGTTGATCGCAGTCAATTTCTCAAGTCTCTTGGTCGCGTTCACCGTGTTGTGGAACGTCGTAATACTGTTCCTATTTTGTCAAATGTGCTGATTGATGCAGAGAATGGGAGTATGCAATTAAAGGCAACAGATCTTGATTTAGAGATTACAGAATCTTTTGTAGTCAATGTTGAACAAGCAGGGGCAATAACTGTTCCAGCACATTTGTTGTATGACATAGTTCGGAAACTTCCTGATGGCAGCGAGATTATGTTGTCAGTTGGTGAGAAACAAGCAAATAGGATGTCCGTTGTTTCGGGTTATGCACATTTTCAGCTTCAGTGCCTTCCGAAGATAGATTTTCCAGAGTCGCTTCCGGGTCAGTTTGGTTATCGTTTTTCCCTATCGGCATCAAAGTTGAAACGTTTACTTGATTGTACGCAATTTGCTATTTCTACTGAAGAAACCCGTTATTATCTTAATGGTATTTATTTTCATGTTATTAATGATGGTATTTTAAAGCTGCGTTTAGTTGCTACTGATGGTCATCGTTTGGCACAAGTTGACATGGAGGCTCCTTCAGGTTCTGATAATATGCCAGGTGTCATTATTCCTCGTAAAGCTATAGGAGAATTACAAAAACTTCTTTCAGAAGAGATTGATGGTGATGTGTGCGTAGAGCTCTCAGAGACAAAGATTCGTTTTTCTGTAGGTTCAGTAGTTTTTACATCAAAATTGATTGATGGGACATTTCCAGATTATCAACGTGTTATCCCTCTAGGGAATAATAAAAAATTAATCGTCAATAGGCAGGACTTTTCTTCTGCGGTTGATCGTGTTTCGACAATTTCAAGTGATCGTGGGCGTGCAGTAAAGTTAACGATTGAACATGAGCAATTAAGGCTTGTTGTTAATAATCCTGATTCAGGAAGTGCAGAAGATCAGTTAGTAGCAACTTACGCATTTGATCCGCTTGAGATAGGGTTTAATTCGCGTTATCTTTTAGATATTGCTGGGCAACTTTCAAGCGATGAGATGATTTTTATGTTGGCAGATGCTGTAGCGCCGGCTTTGATTCGTGATAATGATAATGCGGATGTGCTTTACGTGCTTATGCCTATACGCGTTTAGGGACAATTATTTTGCAATGCATGGCTGGTCATGTGCATAAAGTAGCAGTGAGACAGCTTAGGCTTGTGCGTTATCGCAATTATCCTTCTTTTAATATTCGTTTTTCAGGTCAGCATGTAGTTTTCATTGGTCATAATGGTGCTGGTAAGACAAACCTGTTAGAAGCGTTATCTTTTCTCTCTCCCGGTCGTGGACTACGGCGTGCGGCTTATTCTGATGTTAGCTTTGCAGATGGTATAGGTGGAGGGTTTGTTGTGTTTGCGCGTCTTCAATGTGCTCTTTATGGTGAAGTCAATATTGGTACAGCCTTGGACATTGATGAGAACAGTCGCAAAATACATATTAATGGTGTGAGCGAAACAAGTGATTATCTAACAGATTATTGCCATATAAGTGTTTTAACTCCTTCTATGGATGGACTTTTTACAGGTCCTTCTCTTGAGCGTCGTCGTTTTTTGGATCGTATGGTTTTGGCTATTGATCCTTTACATAGCCGCCGCATAACAGATTATGATAGGGTCATGCGTGCACGTAACCGTTTGTTTTTGAATGGAAATAAAGATTGCGCTTGGTTTGATGCTTTAGAAAAGCAAATGGCAGAGCTAGCAACGGCTATTGCTGCGGCGCGTATCGATGTTATTCGGCTTTTAAATGATTTGTTTGCGCAGATGCCATCTCAGATACCTTTTCCACGGGCTTTTTTGCAAATTGATGGTTTTTTAGAAGCGGCTCTGAGTAAGATATCAGCGGTTGAGGTTGAAGAGCAATTTTGTGATCGATTGCGACATAACCGTGCAATAGACCGTGCGGCTGGTCGGACATTAGAAGGACCACATCGCACAGAATTGCAGGTTTTTTATGCTGATAAAAATATGGCTGCTACATCGTGTTCAACGGGTGAGCAAAAGGCTTTACTGATAGGTTTAGTTTTATGTCATGCACGTTTAACAGGTATGATATCGGAGAAGGCTCCCATTCTTTTGCTTGATGAAATGGCTGCTCATCTTGATTCTCATCGACGAGCTGCTTTATTTGATATTCTTGATGAGTTAGGTGGGCAAACATTTATGACAGGAACAGATCGCCTTTTATTTGATGTCTTAAAAGGAAGAGCAGAGTTTTTTGAGATTAAGGATGGAGTTTTGTTGCAATAAGAGACATGCTAAAATTTTTTATAAAATGATCGTTGAAAAGAAGAGGCTTATTATGTCTACAATTATAACGGTTTTAAATGGTCCTAATTTAAATTTTCTCGGGAAACGTGAGCCAGAAATTTACGGATCTGAAACTCTAGAAGATATTGAAAAATTTTGCAAAGAATGGGCAAAAAAAGCTGGTGTGATAGTGCGGTTTCATCAGAGCAATTATGAAGGGCAATTGGTAGAATGGATACAGGCGGCAATTGGGATAAGCGCTGGATTGATAATCAATCCAGCTGCTTATAGTCACACATCTGTTGCAATTCTTGATGCTTTAAAAATGTTTTCAGGGCCAAAAGTAGAAGTTCATTTATCTCATATCTATCAACGTGAAGCTTTTCGGCATCACTCTTATACGTCTGCTGGTGTGGATGCAGTTATTTCTGGTTGTGGGAGTAATGGGTATTGGTTTGCGCTTGAATATATTGCTAAAAGACTTAAATTTACTATAGAAAAGACAAAACTTGTATAAGAATGGTGAGTGCATTTTAATTTACTTGATAATTCTTTTTAAATAGGTAAGCATATCATTAAGGTTTTGTTATTTTTTGATAACAACTTCCGATATATATGATAGGGCAGGTGAAATGATAAACTTTGTTAAACAAATAAAGATGCCCGTACTTTTAGGAGTAGCATTGCTTTTGTCGAGTTGTAAAGTAGATGTTCTTCAACCGGCGGGTTATGTAGCACGTCAACAGCTCATGTTAATTGTTATTTGTGTAGCTGTTATGCTTTGCGTTGTGATCCCAGTAATGGTGAGTGTGGTATTTTTGGCCATTAAATATCGTGCATCGAACACGACGGAAGAGTATTTACCTGATTGGGGGCACTCAAATAAAATTGAAGCATTTATGTGGGGTATTCCAATAATTATTGTGTTGATTTTAGGTTCATTGGCAGCCTATTATACCTATGAACTTGAGCCAGAAAATCCACTTCCAGTAGAAGTCGTTGGTGAAGGGAAGCCATTGCAAGTGGATGTTGTGGCTCTTAAGTGGAAATGGCTCTTTATGTTTCCTGAATATGGTGTTGCATCTATCAATGAAATTTACGCGCCTGCAGGCCGTCAGGTTTTGTTACAATTAACATCACATAGTTCTATTAATGCTTTTTGGGTACCAAAACTCGGCACGGTTCTTTATGCTATGCCACAGATGAATTCTAAGTTGCATTTGTTAGCTGATAAGCAAGGGATCTTCAACGGGGCTTCGGCAAATTACAGTGGTGATGGTTTTTCAGGGATGCGGTTTAAGTGGCATTCTGTATCTTCGCAGGATTTTGATGATTGGATTGCTAAAGCACGTGCTAATGGCAAAATCCTTGATCGTACATCTTATCGTCAACTTTCCATTGCGCCTCGTATGGGTGATATTCCTGCAAAGGAAAAGGATGCTGAAGTGCGTTATTTTGCACCCATTGAGGATCGGCTTTATTACCGGATTGTTAATCGATGTGTTGATGAAAATACGGTATGTAATGAAGATTTAATGAAGCGTGCTGCGGCTCAGACGCTTTGGGGTGCACTTTGTTCTGTTTTTGATCCTGATGTTATTTAGAATGTTGCTAATATTATTAGAGTATCGATCAAGAAAGAGCCTTTTTAAAATAAGGCTCTTTAAAGTGAAGTTTATTTGATACGGGTTAAGAAATGTTTGGAAGACTTACAGATCCTACTGCTGGTGCTTTTCATGCACTAGCACATGAACCGATTGTATTATACACATGTATTGCGATTGTTGTGGGTGGTTTAGTTGCTGTTATTGCTTTGACAGTACTTGGTTGGTGGGGAGTTCTATGGCGAAATTGGATTACAACAGTCGACCATAAACGCATTGGTATTATGTATATCGTGCTTGGTATTATTATGCTCGTTCGCGGTTTTGCGGATGCAATTATGATGCGGACGCATCAAGCTTTTGCTCTTGGGAGTGAGACAGCAGGTTATCTACCTCCTGAGCATTTTGATCAGATTTTTTCAGCACATGGCACTATTATGATTTTCTTCATGGCTACGCCGATTTTATTTGGTTTGTTCAATTATCTTATACCACTTCAGATTGGTGCCCGTGATGTTGCTTTTCCCTTCGCAAATAATTTGGGTTTTTGGATTACAGTTGCGGCAGCGGTGTTGATTAACATATCACTCGGTGTTGGGAATTTTGGTCGTGGTGGTTGGTTGATGTACCCACCTTTCACAGAGTTGCAAGATAGTCCAGATACAGGGGTAGATTATTATTTATGGTCACTTCAGCTTTCTGGTATTGCGACAACAATGGGGTCAATCAATTTTGTCGCAACCATTATTAAGATGCGTGCTCCTGGGATGACAATGATGAAAATGCCTGTCTTTTGCTGGAGCGCCTTTGTTAGCAATGTTCTTATTTTAGTTATTTATCCGGTCTTAGCTGTAGCATTTGCGCTCTTGGCATGTGATCGTTATTTAGGAATGAATTTTTTTACCAATGTTGGTGGTGGAAATCCGATGGTATGGGTTAACTATGTTTGGGTTTTTGGCCATCCTGAAGTGTATGTTTTGGTTGTTCCTGCTTTTGGAATTGTTTCTGAAGTTGTTTCAACTTTTTCTTCAAAGCGCCTATTTGGTTATACTTCAATGGTATGGGCAATGTTGGTTATTTTGATTCTTTCCCTTCTTGTTTGGGGACACCATTTCTTTACGATGGGTGGGGGTGAAGCTGTGAACACCTTCTTTAGTATTGCTACGATGATTATTTCGGTTCCAACAGGTGTGAAAGTCTTTAATTGGTTGCTGACTATGTATAAGGGGCGAATTCGCTTTGAGCCTCCAATGCTTTGGTGCATGGGGATGATCTTTACGTTCGTTGGTGGTGGATTAACGGGTGTTTTGTTGTCTATAGTGCCTGCTGATTGGCAGTTTCATAACTCGCTCTTTTTGATAGCGCATTTCCATCATACAATTATTGGAGGTGTCGTTTTTGCTTATTTAGCTGGGCTTGCTTTTTGGTTTCCAAAAGTTTTTGGTTATAAACCGAATCGGATGCTAGGTATTGCATCTTTCTGGTGTTGGTTTATTGGTTTTTATCTTGCTTTTTTCCCAGTTTATGCTCTTGGGCTCATGGGTGCGACGCGCCGTCTTCAACATTATATGGAGCCTAGTTGGCAGCCATTGTTTATAATTGCTGCAGTAGGTGCTTTTATTATCTTGCTTGGTATCCTTTGTTTTGTAGTCCAAGTTGTTTTGGCAATTTGGTATGGTATTAAGCATAAGGGACGCTTACCGGTAACCGTAAATGATTCTTGGGGTGATGCACGGACACTTGAATGGTCTATCTCTTCTCCGCCTCCTGCTTACAATTTTGCGATACTTCCAAATGTACAGTCTGATGATGCTTATTGGAATATGAAGAAGAATGGTTATCAGCGTCCAACAAGTGGTTTTTCAAAAATTCATATGCCGTCAAATACATCGGCTGGAATTGTTGCGGGATTCTTTTCGTTAGTTGTTGGTTTTGCGCTTGTTTGGCATATATGGTGGCTTGTTGCGATTGGAATGATCGGCTTTGTTGCAACGATTGTGTGTCATTCGTTAAAAGGTGATCACCATGGTTACTACATTTCAGCTGAAGAAGTGCAAAAGACAGAAGATGCTTTTACAGCTGTTCTTAAAAAACAAGGAGCAACCGTATGAGTACGATAACAATGAATAATACTCACCTTGATGAGCATCATCATGACAATAGCTCGACAATGGTATTTGGTTTTTGGGTCTATATTCTTTCGGATTTAATACTGTTCTCAACACTGTTCTCAGCTTTTGCCGTTTTTTCTGCTTCTTATGGTGGAGGAAAAGCGGGTAACGAATTTATTGATTTAAAATTTGTTTTGGTTGAGACCGCTATTTTATTGCTCTCATCAATTACTTATGGATTTGTAATGGTACAAGCGCATAAAGGTAAGCTTAGTGGCGTCCGTTTATGGATGGCTATCACATTTGTGCTTGGATGCTGCTTTGTTGGAATGGAAATTTATGAATTTCATGAACTTTTGAGTGAGGTGTACTATTACGATCCTGGTGCTTATGCTGGTATTGATCCTGCAACGGGTTTACAGCTTTTTGGACGAGAAGTCTTATCCGCTTATTGGTCAGCATTCTTTGCTTTGGTTGGCACCCATGGTCTTCATGTGAGTACCGGTCTTCTCTGGATGGTGGTGATGTTTTTTCATCTTCGCCGTCATGGTTTAGATCAAGATAATAAAACACGTTTGGCGTGCCTTTCAATTTTCTGGCATTTACTTGATATTGTGTGGGTTGGTGTTTTCACCATGGTTTATTTATTAGGAGCACTGTAATGAGCACGCATAACGAAGTACATGGTCCCAGCACTGGTTCCTATTTAGTTGGTTTTATTCTAGCTGTATTCTTCACTTTAGGTTCTTTTATTCCTGTGATGTATGGAATGATGGGAAGTTGGGCAATTAGCACAAAGGTTACCTATCTTATTGGGATGGCGATTATTCAGATTATCGTGCAGATTGTTTTCTTTTTGCATTTGAGTTCTGGTCCAGATGCTAAATGGAATTTAAGCGCTTTGTGGTTTGCGGTTATTTGTGCTTTTCTGATTATTGGAGGTACGTGGTGGGCTATTTCACATTTGAATTATAATATGATGGGTGGTTCAGGACGTATCGTTGAGTTGGAAAGATCGGAAAGGGATAGTTCTATATCAGCGGAGAAATCATCAAATACGCAAGAGACTGAGGGAGGTTTATTGAGTGACAAGATGCCCATGGAGCAATCACCGAGTATGGACTCCCCTGTAGAGCAGGCACCAGGCGTAGAAATGCCCGTGGGGCAATCACCAAATATGCAATCCCCTGTAGAGCAGGCACCAGGCGTAGAAATGCCCGTGGGGCAATCACCAAATATGCAATCCCCTGTAGAGCAGGCACCAGGCGTAGAAATGCCCATGGGGCAATCACCAAATATGCAATCCCCTGTAGAGCAGGCACCAGGCGTAGAAATGCCCGTGGGGCAATCACCAAATATGCAATCCCCTGTAGAGCAGGCACCAGGCGTAGAAATGCCTATGGAACAGGTGCCAAATGGGCAGACTTCTGTAAAGTAGGTTGCTAAAAATAAAAAACAATCCATGAAGCCAATGCCAAGTGCATTGGCTCTTTTTGTATGTGTGAGTTGCAAAAAAATTTGTGTGATGGAAGGTAAGAAATAGATACAGGAGCTATAGAATAATCATACAATTTTGAATGTGCTTTTATTTTGAACAATAAAGTTGAGTTTAGTGAAACCTTAATTTTGATTTGAGAGAAACAGTCATTTATAGAAAATACCAAGAATAACATTTATATAATTTAATTCAAAGAATATGAGAATCTTGAAAAGGTTTTAGGTTGTGTTAGAATAAAACTATAAGAGAGTAGTGTTCTTAAAAGCGAGTTTCTATTAAAAGTATCTTACTTGAGAGTATTTACCGCAATAGCCTATAATTAGTATTAAAAGCTGAAATTTGGAGAATAATCAGAAAATTTAATGAAAGCCATTTCGATGACAATTATTGGTGCTGGTTCTTTTGGCACTGCCTTGGCTATTGCTCTTGCCCGTAACGGCCATCGTGTTTTACTTTGGGGATATAATCCTCAACATATCAAAGAATTACAGAAGTATCGCTGTAACCGAGTATTTTTGCCAGATATTCGATTTCCTGAAAATCTATTGCTTGAAGCCTCACTTGAAACTGCAATAACAGCAAGTCGCGATATATTAATTGCTGTTCCAAGCCATGTATTTCACCAGGTATTATATAATGTTCAGCCTTATTTGGATCAACATTCACGTGTTATTTGGGCAACGAAAGGTTTGGAAAATGGTACAGGACGTCTCTTACAAGAAGTTGCTCGCGAAATTTTGGGCGATAAAATTCCTTTAGCTATCCTTTCTGGACCAACTTTTGCTAAAGAACTTGCTATCGGTTTACCTACTGCAATTACAGTAGCAGCTTCTGATCCTGAATTTAGTAAAGAGTTACAGCAACTTTTCTATTGTAGCAAAAGTTTTAGAGTATATAAAAGTTCGGATATGATAGGTGTTCAATTAGGAGGAGCGGTTAAAAATGTCATTGCTATTGGTGCAGGAATATCAGACGGCATGGGATTTGGAGCAAATGCTCGAATAGCTCTCATTACACGAGGCTTAGCTGAAATCAGTCGGCTAGGTGTTGCTATGGGTGCTGAGCTTTCCACATTTATGGGTATGACAGGTTTAGGCGATTTGGTTTTGACGTGTACTGATAACCAGTCACGAAACCGAAGTTTTGGAATGTTGCTCGGCCAAGGAGTGAATACAAAAGAAGCAGCCAAACAGGTTGGTCAAGTTGTTGAAGGCTATTTAAATACTAAAGAAGTATATACATTAGCAAAACGTATAGGGGTAGAAATGCCCATTACAGAGCAAATTTATCAAGTTCTGTTCTGTAATAAAAGTGTGATTGAAGCAGCTAGTACATTACTGAACCGGTCACTTAAAGATGAAATGCATGATACAGTATGCTTTTAAATTATTCAAACACATGAGAAATGCGATTATAGTTAATGGAACTTTGAGAAAGGTTGCGTTGACTATTAGGTAAGACGCTAATGCTTTAGCGCATTGGAGAGGTATATAAATTAATTAAATGAAAAAAATCTGCTTTATTGCTTGAGTTATATCTTTGAAAACGAGCTATTTCTTTCAATTATAGGCATTATACCTTAGAGAAAATAGCCAATAAGACACGTTTCAAACGATTGGCACATGACCCCTTCTGTACGTTTTAAAAGTACTGTAGTTCATTATTCACCACGAGTTTCTTCGCTTTGTTTTAATTCTTCAAGTGTTGGCATAGACATAATGTTATAACCTGAGTCAACATAATGAATTTCTCCAGTAACACCTGATGATAAGTCAGAGAGTAAGTAAAGAGCGGATTTTCCTATTTCATTAATATTTACGGTGCGGCGCAATGGCGCATTACGGCGTTGATACGAAAAAATTGCACGCGCAGCCGCAATACCATTACCAGCTAAAGTTCTCACAGGTCCCGCTGAAATTGCATTAACGCGAATATTTTGTGGACCAAAATCTGCGGCTAAATAACGTACCATAGCTTCTAAAGCAGCTTTAGCTACACCCATGATATTATAATTAGGGACAACTTGCTGTGAAGCTCCATAGGTGAGTGTTAAAAGCGTACCTCCATTGGGCATAAGCTTACCAGCACGCTGGGCAATCTCAGTAAAGGAATAAGCTGAAATGACCATTGTGCGCTTAAAATTTTCGCGTGTTGTAACATCAACGTAACGTCCCTTTAGTTGAGCTTTATCTGAAAAGCCAATAGCGTGTACAACAAAATCAATAGTTTTCCATTCTTTCTCAAGATATTCAAAGACACGATCGATATTTTCAATTTTTTCGACATCGCATTCAAGTAACAATTTACAACCGAGCTTTTCCGCTAGTGGTTGAACCCGCTTCCCGAAAGCATCTCCTTGATAGGTAAATGCTAATTCGGCTCCTGCTTTTGCTAGTTGGCATGCAATGCCCCATGCAATTGAATGGTCATTTGCAACCCCCATAATAAGGCCACGTTTGCCCTCCATCAAACCTTTCATATTATTCTCCGTAAGACCATGCTTTTTTCAACCAGCTAAGAATCCTTATTTATGTATAGCGTTGGAAAATGAGCGTTGCATTGGTACCGCCAAAACCAAATGTATTCGACAATACAGTATTAAGTTGTTGATTATCACGACGTTTGCGAACAATGGGCATATCGGCAAAAGCCGGATCAAGCTCTTCAATATGGGCGCTTTCACAAATAAAGTTATGATTCATCATTAACAATGTGTAAATTGCCTCATGAACACCCGCCGCTCCTAAAGAATGGCCTGTCAGAGATTTTGTGGCAGAAATTGGTGGGCATTGATCACCTGTTCCAAAAATACGACGAATCGCTTCTATTTCAGGGGGATCACCAACAGGCGTTGCTGTTGCATGAGGGTTGATATAATCAATTTTATCATTTACGGTCGCAAGCGCCATGCGCATACACCGTTCTGCTCCTTCACCAGACGGAGAAACCATATCATGACCATCGGATGTAGCACCATACCCAATAATTTCTCCGTAGATTTTTGCGCCACGTGCTTTAGCAAGTTCAAGCTCTTCAAGAACCAAAACACCAGCTCCCCCAGCAATAACAAATCCATCACGATTAGCATCATAGGCGCGTGAAGCTTTCTCTGGTACATTATTATATTTACTAGACATGGCGCCCATAGCGTCGAATAGAACAGATAATGTCCAGTCCAAATCTTCACAGCCACCGGCGAAGATACGATCCTGCCTGCCATATTGTATTAATTCATAAGCATTACCAATACAATGATTAGAAGTGGCGCAAGCTGAAGAGATTGAATAGTTCACTCCTTTAATTTTAAAAAAAGTTGCAAGCGTTGCGGATGCTGTAGAACTCATTGCTTTTGGTACAACAAAAGGACCAACACGCTTTGGACCTTTTTGACGTGTAACGTCAGCAGCTTCAACAATGGATTGCGTTGAAGCACCTCCAGAGCCCATAATGATGCCCGTACGCTCATTTGACACTTCATGAAGTTCTAAACCTGCATCAACGATTGCTTGATCCATAGCGATGTGATTCCAAGCAGTTCCACGTCCGTGGAAGCGTAAAGCACGCCGATCAACGAGTTCCTCTACATTAATATCAGGTTTGCCATAAACTCTACTACGAAAGCCTAATTCGGCATATTGGGGTGCATAGGAAATTCCAGATTTTGCTTCATACAAACTGGACAAAACAGCACCAGGATTATTTCCAATTGCGGAGACAATTCCCATTCCAGTTATAACAACTCGACGCATCCATACCTCCTTGTTTCATACAGAATAATAAAATATTCTTTTTACTGGAAATTATTTCAGTCTTCTTTAAATAAGGCAACACGTAAATCACTTGCTTTATAGATGGCTTCTCCATCTGCTTTTACCCATCCATCAGCTATGCCCAAAACTAAATTCCCACGTCGGATACGTTTAAAATCTATTCCATATTCAAGAAGTTGGGTTTGTGGAGTGACCATACCGGATAACTTTACTTCACCTGTTGATATAGCTCTTCCTTTTCCTGGTTCACCTAACCAACCGAGAAAAAAACCTGTTAATTGCCACATACCATCTAAACCGAGACATCCTGGCATGACTGGATCACCTATAAAGTGACAATCAAAAAACCATAGGTCCGGAGTAATATCAAATTCAGCGCGAACCATTCCTTTATTATATTCACCACCAGTTTCATTGATTTGAGTGATTCGATGAATCATTAACATTGGCGGTGCTGGTAATTGTGCATTACCCTTACCAAACATTTCGCCGCGAGCGCAGCTTAGAAGTTCTTCATAAGTATAGCGAGACTTTTGTTCAGCCATTGTTACTCCATTTATTTGTGTATATTTTGATTTCTGCGCTTTTCCCCATCTTACTTTTAGAGCAAATTTTAAGGAGAGGGAAATGATTTTATACCATTTTTAATGACAAAAGCCCTTTTTTATGTATTCTACGTGAATTGTATTTAAAAATGGAATATAAGAATTGTATTGTACTATTTCCATTTTTTGTATTTTAATCTTATTTGAACAAAAATATATTGTGGTTTTTAACATGTCAGTGAGCACAGACAATTTAAGTTTAAATGAAGAACAACAAACTGCGGAAGATTGTGGGAATGTTATACGTTATTATTCCAGTTCTATTTTGGAAAAACGTTTGCGCCAAAGCGGTTTACGGCCAACACGTCAGCGGTTAGAACTTGCTCATATGATTTTTTCTCAAGGTAATCGTCATATTGCTGCTGAAGAGCTATATGAAGAGGCAAGTAGGTTAGGTGTTCCGGTATCTTTAGCAACGGTTTATAATACACTTCATCAGTTTACTGAAGCAGGATTATTACGGATTATTGCTGTAGAAGGTTCGAAAACTTGGTTTGATACTAATACATCTGATCATTATCATTTTTATATAGAAGGTGAAAATCGTATTCTTGATATTCCTTGCAATTTAGGAGAAGCCCCTATTATTGGTAATTTGCCTCAACCACCAGAGGGCATGGAAATTTCACATGTTGATTTGATAGTTCGATTGAAACCGAAGAACTAATTTTATTATAGGACAGGGAAAGTTCAATAAGGAATAAAGATTGAATTTGATTAATGGAGAACTTTACCAGCTTTTAATTTTTTCATCCGGATAAATTCCCCATAATTGGGATTGTAGTAGCCATCCTCGGATATTATTAATATTTAGTTCGCACCAGTATCCATCGCATTGGCGGATATGACCAATGACATTTGGCTCTATTTCTGCTACAAGTTCCGCGTTATCAGTGGGGTTTTTGCGTAGCATCAATCTTTTTGTTTTATCTTTTTGCCATGGAATAGTTATAGCAGTTCGTTTTCCTGATAAAAGCGATTGATATACCCACCCCTCATCGCCTTCAGCATCGCGAATTTTGCGCCATTGATCATATTCTTGGATAATTTCAATAGGCAAGCCCGGTTTTTTGTAGGTAAAAATGATAGAATAATTACTTCCTGGTCCGATGCGCACATTAACACGGGTGGGTTTAATTGAAGCAAACCGTGGAAGCGGTAAACCGCTTGGTCCTACATTGAGTGTTTGTGCGTGCAAAAAGCGGGATGAACTTAATACAAAAAAACCTGCTATTAGAATACATAATGCAAATACTAAGAATCGAAACCAACTAGAATGTTGCACACTTAAACCTTTTTATCTCTTCATTTCATATATTGGCCATCTAGGAATTGGAAGATAGGATCGAGAATTGATTAAAGCTATGGCATATCGCTGGTTAAAGAGATCTAAATAATAAAGAAATTATTACAAAAATAATGGAATAAATAAGATAAAAATTTGAACTTTTTAATACAGATTTGTTTATGGGGGATACTTTTCAGTCAACCTCCAGTTCACGACAGCATCTCTGAATGCTATAATATAAAATCCATTGAGTATTACCATCTTTACTTATATGAGGTATAAACTGGTATCATCATTTTGTTTACTGGTTCAAAGTGTATCTAACCGCCCTTGTATTAGGGAAAAGCCAAGGCGTGATGGTTTTTTTGTAATTTCATAAACATAACGATAGTGGTTATGAGTGTTAATATTTCTACAGATTTTGCGATTATAGGGTACTAAGATCTGATTAATGGGTAATACTGTGTACAGTGCTTTAAAAAATAAAACGGGCTACATGGGCATATATAAATTTCAGATTATTATCTTGTAGCACTGTAGAACAATCGTTCTGAAGGGCGGTGATAGAAGGCACATTCATGCATGTTAAAAACACATTTGTCATTGATACCTGATTTAAACTTTTTGCATCAATTAAGTATGGAAGTGTAAAGTTGAACGGAAGATTCAGAATAGAACTTGCTCGTAGAATCTATACAGTAAATCACATAAGCGGTAAGTAAGAAAACAAATTAAAAAACTAATTTTTAATGAGATTGTTGGTGATTCAGAATCTTTGTCTTTTAGGGTGAGAAAAAGAAGCCAAGAGATATCAAGAATTATAGAATTTTATTGCTTTTATTGAAAATAAACAAGAGTACTGTGTATTTTATATTTTATCCTTTGCATACATAGTTATATATTATGACAGTATATTTATATTTTATGATCCAAGATGATTGCGAGAATTTAAAAAACACCCTACAATTGTTGCATGCCTCATAGAGTAACAACAAACTCTAACACTTTATAAGTAATAACTTATCATTTTTTCTTGAAACAGCTAAAAGTAAAGTAAAAACTACAATACGCATCAAAAAAGCATAAACCTTATATCTAACAACAAGAAAATAAAGTAGTGAAAAACCACACCCATAAGCTTGCAAACACAAAACACCCCTCCCCAATCATGTTTACATCCCTAACGATATAGCTTTTACACGACTCTAAAAAAGTTCATCGCACACTATTTTGATGAAGTAACTCGACCGTTACTAACAAAACCTTCTCTCTGTGCACGTTTACGAGCAAGCTTCCGTGTACGGCGAACAGCCTCAGCTTTCTCACGAGCACGCCTCTCTGATGGTTTTTCATAATAACCACGCATTTTCATTTCACGAAAGATACCTTCACGTTGCATTTTTTTCTTCAACGCACGTATCGCCTGCTCAACATTATTATCACGAACAAGTACTTGCACTATTTATCCTGCTTTGTTTTAGTGTCATAAATAATAGGAAAAAACCCATTTCCTTTTAGAAGAATATCTAAAAGGACATATACTGTAATAGTGTATATCATATAAAGAAAGCATTTGTCTATATCGCTTTTTAAAATTCTATTCTTTGTTACTATGGGCTACTTTTTTATAATGGACGATTGAGTTTATAAGTCTAAGGTCATGAAAGTCCTTGGATTTGATCATTTTCGTCAAGATAAATTTTTTCAGCGGCAGGGTAATGTGGTAAGCCAGGCATAGTCATAACATCTCCGCAAATAACTACAATAAAGCCTGCGCCTGCTGAGAGACGAACTTCACGCACAGGAATTTCAAAATCGACAGGAGCACCATATTGAGTAGGATCAGCAGAGAATGAATAGGGTGTTTTTGCCATACAAATAGGGTATGTACCATAACCTTCTTTTTCCCAAGATTCCAGCTGTTTGAGAATGGGATCTGCAATTACAGCTCCACGGCCACCATAGAGATTTTTTATAATAGAATTAATTTTCTGAACGAGTGACAAATCATCTTGATACAGAACTTTGAAATGGGAATCTTTTTCTTCAATCAAAGTTACAAGTTCTTGTGCAAGTTCTACAGCACCTTTACCCCCTTGTTCCCAATGTTTGCAGACAATAGCTTTGTATCCGGTTGTTGCGACTATTTTTTGTAATGTACTTATTTCAGCATCACTATCAGTGTTGAAATGATTAATGGCAACGATACAAGGGATGCCGTAGTATTCTATGTTTTTAATATGCCGTAAAAGGTTGACTGCTCCCTTTTGTAAAGCAGTGATATTTTCTTCTGCCAGATTATTTTTGTTCACACCACCATTCATTTTTAATGCACGAATTGTTGCAACAATCACTGTTGCATTTGGTACAATACCTGCTTGTCGGCATTTAATATTGAAAAATTTTTCTGCTCCAAGATCGGCTCCAAATCCTGCTTCTGTAACAACATAATCCGCGAGTTTTAAAGCAGTTTTTGTTGCTATAACTGAATTACAACCATGAGCAATGTTGGCAAAAGGTCCTCCATGAACAAGAACAGGGTTATTTTCAATTGTTTGTACGAGATTGGGTTGCATAGCATCTTTGAGAAGAGCCGTCATTGCTCCTTCGGCATTGAGATCAGCAACTGTTACAGGTGTTTTATCATAACGATAGGCAACAATAATTTTTTTGAGTCTTTGCGTAAGATTTTCTAGATTTGTGGCAAGACAAAAAAGTGCCATAATTTCTGATGCAACAGTGATATCAAAGCCTGTCTGGCGAGGAAAGCCATTGGTTACTCCACCCAATGAAACAACAACATCACGTAATGCACGGTCATTCATATCAAGGACTCGTTTCCAAACAACGCGGCGTGGATCAATATTTAGAGTATTTCCCCAGTAGATATGATTATCGATCATTGCGGCAAGAAGATTATGAGCAGCTGTAATGGCATGAAAATCACCGGTAAAATGCAAATTAAGATCATCCATTGGTACGACTTGGGCATAACCACCGCCAGCAGCACCACCTTTTATACCAAAACACGGACCTAAAGACGGTTCCCTTAAGGCAGCTATTGTTTTTTTTCCGATGAGATTGAGGGCATCATTGAGTCCAACTGTTGTTGTTGTTTTTCCTTCTCCTGCAGGTGTTGGATTGATTGCCGTGACAAGGATAAGTTTACCATCCGGATTTCTATTAAGCGATTTTATATATGCAGAAGAAATTTTAGCTTTATCATGTCCATAAGGAATGAGATTTTCATGTGCGATACCAATTTTTTGTGCAATTTCAGTAATGTGTTGTTTTTGAGCAGTGCGAGCAATTTCAATATCTGTTTTAGTCATAGGAAAATTCTTTAAATTTAGCTTTAGTTGACATCGAGGCGTGTATTATAAATTGGATGAGAAAGCCTATAGCATGTAGAGATAGGATAGTGCATTATAAAATTTGATAGCATACTGTGCAAGCAAGAATGCTTTCGTAAAATGGAAGTATTTATAATTTTTATGGGAGCACTCTATTGCACTTTTTGATTCTCTAAACAATTCACTCTATTCAGGACTTTTTCTATCTTACTAAAAAAGAATGCTGAAGGCCTAAAAATTTTGTGGCAGGAGTTTTTATGAAAATGATAAAGATTCTTCAAAAGAAGACAGAATATTTTGTTTTGTATTTTAAGAGCTGAAAGAGATCTTCAAAAACTGCCATCTTTGAAGAGTAAGCACACCTTAGAATCTGATGCATCTAAAAATAACTCGAAAAGAAGCTCTGATTCGCAATCAAGAGAAGCACGTATGGTGCCATCTGGCAACACTATAAAATACAAATGGAAAGTGATCCAATGAGAAGGGATACTATTTACAATTCCAACAATTACTGAAAAAATGGAAAATCCACACAATGGCGCACCCGAAGAGATTCGAACTCCTGACCCCCAGATTCGTAGTCTGGTGCTCTATCCAGCTGAGCTACGGGTGCACACACTATCCAATTTTGTCTTATCAAGACAAGGGGTTCCTAATCGTTTCATTGGGGAATTGCAAGTAAAACTTGTTGAAATTGAAAATTTTATCATTTTGTCAAGGATACATTTCAAAAAAGGCTACCGTATATTTTCGGTTTAGCTGTATTGTGATATGACTGTTTCTTGGTTGTATGAACGGTATAATTCAAGATGAACGATAGTTAACTTGACGTTTTAATTTACGAAAGATAGTCAAGCAAAAGATGAGATATGTTTTTTTCGGTGGGGATAAGACATGCTGCCTGCAGTTCAATCTTTATATGAAACTCGGATGTTACTGTTGAGGACTGTTTCAGAATAATTTACGTATTCATGATACAGCAAGGGTGGGTATATGGCATTATTAAAAAAGATTTTTCCATTGGTATTTTTAATTGTCGTTCTAACGATTACTTATTGGGCTGGGAAACAGAGTGCAGAACAACCCATTTCTATAGTGGATAAAACGAGTGTATCATATAAAGCTTCAAAAGGAAAAAGAGGAAGGCCACCGACAAATGTTGTCGTTGATCTTGTAAAAACTCAAGCTTTTTATGAACAACTTAATGTTCTAGGCAGTGGACAAGCACTTGCAAAAGTTGAGCTTACCCCTTTATCTTCAGGTGTTATTGATAAGCTATTTGTGTCAGCTGGTACGAAAGTACAAGTAGGTGATGTGATTGCAAAGCTTGATTCTAAAAAAGAGGAAATAGCGGTTGCAAAAGCAAAAGTACAACGTGATAATAATGCGTTAACGCTTTCACGCATTCTTAAATTACGTGCTAGCAATACAGCAACGGAAGTTCAAGAAATTACAGCACGTTTAGAGCTGGAGAACGCAAATTTGGTTTTGCGGAATGCTGAGGTAGATCTTGATCGGCGGACGATTCGTGCGCCGATTCCTGGAGTTGTTGGTATTTTACCAGTTGATGCGGGAGATAGCGTGACCCTTAATACCGTAATAGCTCGTATTGAGAATAGAGAACGGATTTTGGTCGATATATGGGCTCCTGAACGATATGTATCACTCATCCATAAAGGAGATGAGGTAACGGCAACATTAACTGCGCAACCAAATAAATCTTTTATTGGTCATATTTATGCAATTGATAATATTGTTGATCCAGAAAGCCGCACACTTCATGCTCAGGTTGAAATCAATAATGAAAAAGATACGCTCATGTCTGGTATGTCCTTTTCTGTCGTCTTGCGATTTCATGGTGGTTCTTTCCCTGTCGTTAATCCTCTTGCGGTTCAATGGAATAGTAAAGGGTCATTCGTTTGGCGTGTGAGAGAAGGAAAAGTAGAGTCTATTCCCGTATCAATTATTCAACATAGAGCGGATCAGGTTTTTGTAAAAGCTCCCCTAGAAGATGGTGATCAAGTTGTCATTCAAGGAGTACAAACGCTTTATCCAGGAAGTAAAGTAACTATAGATGATCCACAAACCCATCAACAGCAATTATCATTAATTTATGGAACAGATATACAATGAGCCAAGAATTGAGCACAAAGCAGCCAATGTCGCAGGTGAAGCAAAGTGGTCTCATTGCTTTATTTATTCGCAGACCAGTTTTTACTTTTGTTTTAAATGCCATGATTATCATTGCAGGATTTGCAGCATGGTTGAATGTTGATGTGAGAGAATTACCCGATGTTGATACGCCAGTAACAACGATTGTGACGATGTTTTCTGGTGCATCAGCGGAAACAATTGATCGTGAAGTAACAAAAGTTATAGAAGATGCTGTTTCTCGTGTTTCAGGTGTTAAGACGATTTCTTCAACATCTTCTTTTGGACGCTCCCGTGTGCAGATTAATTTTAATGTCGGAGTTGATTTGAATGTAGCGGCATCTGATCTTCGGGATGCTCTGTCCCGCATTGCTTATTCTTTACCCAAAAATGCAGATTCACCTTTGATTATTAAAGCAGATTCGAATGCTGCTGCCATGATGTATTTAGTTGTCACTTCACCAACAATGAGTATTGATGATTTAACAACAGTTGTAGACGATCAGATTGTTGATGCGATTTCTGCTGTTGATGGTGTCGGTGATGTACAGGTCGATAGTGCTCGCACAAAGATTTTTCAGATTGATATAGATCAAGCAAAACTTGCAAGTTATGGATTAACTGTCGCAGATATTTCACGTGTTCTTGCTGATATGACAACGGATGTGCCAGTAGGATCGTTACGCAATTCTAAGCAAACTTTAGTTGTTCATGCCACGGCACGTTTAACAACACCAGAGTCTTTTGAACAAGTTGTTTTAAAGCCTCATGTACATCTTGGTGACGTTGCGCATGTTACTTTATCACCCGATATAGAAAATGTTATTCTTCGTATCAATGGAAAAACGGGGATTGGATTAGGGATTGTGCGTAAAGCACAGTCCAACACCCTTAATATTTCGGCAGGTGTGAGAACCGTTGTTGATAATCTCAAAAGTATCGTTCCTGCTTCTGTACATATAGACGTTATTAGTGACGATGCAATTTTTATTAAAAGCGCTCTTCATGAGGTTGAAGTGGCGTTGGTTATTGCTGTTTTAAGCGTTATTTTGGTTATTTTTCTTTTTCTCAGAGACATTCGTGTAACGCTGATACCTGCTGTATCTCTTCCAGTTGCTTTGATTGGTACCATTGCAGCTATTTATCTCGTAGGTTTTTCATTGAATATTCTCACATTTTTAGGACTTGTTTTGGCAACAGGGCTTGTTGTGGATGATGCCATTGTTGTTCTGGAAAATATTGTTCGATGGCGCAATATGGGGATAGGTTCTAGAGCTGCAGCAGTGTTAGGAACCCGTGAAGTCTTTTTTGCCGTTGTCGCAACAACATTGACTTTAGTGGCTGTGTTTGTCCCTATCTCCTTTCTTCCTGGACAAGTTGGAGGACTTTTTAGAGAATTTGGTTTTGTTTTGGCAATTTCTATTTTGCTTTCTTCAGTTGTTGCCTTAACGCTTTGTCCTATGTTGGCTTCACGTTTTCTTAAAGAACATATTGAGGAGAAAGAGGAACAGACTCATCATCATTTTACTTTTTTATATAAATTGGGTTCTTTGTTTCATAAGGCATATACCGACAGTTTACATAAGTGTTTAGAAAAGCCTTGGACGGTTGTTTTTGCTTCGTTTGTTTTTGCAGTTCTTTGCCTTGGAGGCTATACGAAGTTGCAACAAGAATTAACGCCAGCAGAAGACAGGGCTCTTATCTTTTTGGTCATTAATGGACCACAAGGTATTTCAACACAATATTTGAATGAGCAGGTAGAGCAAATTGAAGAAAGTCTACAGCCATTACGTGATGCAGGTGAGATTGCTAATAGTTACTCTATCGCTGGTATTGGTGGTTCACCCAATACTGCTTTTTTGGTTTTATTGCTTTCATCTTGGGATAAACGTTTACGCAGTCAGAAAGAAATCGTAAAAGATGTTAATGCAAAGGTTAAACAGTTTCCGGCAGTGTTTGTATTTGCTGCGGAGGGAAATTCTCTAGGTGTGAGAGGAACGGGGCAAGGGTTACAATTTGCAATTCTTGGCAATGATTATGCAACATTACAACCCATTGCTGATAAGTTGGTGCGTGCTTTACAAGCTGATCCGCGTTTTATTCGTCCACGTCTTACTGTTGATGCCACACAACCGCAATTTTTTATTGAAATCAATCGAAAAAAAGCTTCCGATTTAGGGATTGATATCACCAATTTGGGTGATACATTACAAGCAATGTTGGATGGTAAAAAGATTGGTTCCATTAACGTAGATGATCATTCTTACGATGTTAAACTGATATCACGTAAAAATTCTATGAAGAGTCCTAGTGATTTAGAAAATATTTTTTTAAAGACCAAAGACAATCGATATGTTCCTTTATCGGTTATTGCGCGTTTGCATGAAAAAGCTATCGCCCCCCAGTTAAAACGGGAAAAGCGCATGAATGCTATCATTTTAAGTGCAAATATTGCTCCAGGTATCGCTTTGGGGGATGCTTACCAGACTGTACAGAAAATTGCATCTCCTCTGTTATCGAAAGGAACCTACGTGATCCCCTTAGGGGAAGCCGAAACGCTTAATGAAACATCTTCCAATTTTACAATTGTTTTTGGAATTGCCTTTTTGATTATTTTATTGGTTTTGGCTGCACAGTTTGAAAGTTTTATTTCAGGTTTCATTATCATGGCTACTGTCCCATTAGGGATTGGTTGTGCGGTCATTGCTATGCTTTTGAGCGGAGTGAGTCTTAATATATACAGTCAAATTGGATTAATTTTATTGATTGGTGTTATGGCTAAAAATGGGATTTTGATTGTGGAATTTGCAGATCAGTTACGTGATCAAGGTAGAAGTGTACGTGAAGCTGTAGAAGAGGCGGCGAATATTCGTCTTCGTCCAGTTTGTATGACAATGATTTGTGCCATTTTAGGGGGGATTCCTTTAGTTCTAGCCAAAGGTGCTGGTGCGGAAGCACGTGTAGCTTTAGGTTGGGTTATTGTTGGTGGTTTGGGCTTAGCAACTGTTTTTACGTTGTATCTCACTCCGGTTGTTTACCTTTTTCTTGGGCGTTTTATAAGACCAAAATCGGAAGAAGCACTACACTTAACAAAGGGACTTAGACAAATTGAATGATTTATCTTTATAGAGAAGTTTTAAATTTTTTATTTGTGTTTAAAAAATGTCATTTTTGTATTTTACCTTTCCACCTTCATTTTTTATGCAAACAGTAAAAATTGGTTACAATAAAGGAGACGCTCTCTATTTTATTATTGTATGAGTGTAAATTTCATAGTCAATGATAATTGGAAAATAAGACTAAAGGAGATGGCTTGTTGATGCGGAATGAAGAAGCTTTTGAGGCAGCTTTGAAAGCTTTGAGAAGACATGCTACAAAGGATGGGGTGAATGATATCCGTAGGCATTTCCTAGAAGATGAGAAACGTTTTTCTCATTTTTCTTTAAAACTTGATGATCTCCTTTTCGATTTTTCGAAATGTGGCGTAACATTTAAGACATTACAACTTCTAGATAACTTGGCTGTTGCAGCGGATGTGTTAGGTCGGCGTGAGGCAATGTTTTCGGGCCAGATCATTAATACAACTGAAAAGCGCTCGGTTCTTCACATTGCATTACGTTTGCCTGCTGACAAAGTTCTTATGTTGAATGGCTATGATATTATTCCGGATATTCAAGCTGTTCTTAACGATATGGAAAGATTTTCTGAAAGAGTGCGTAATGGCAGCTATAAGGGAAGTGGTGGTGAGAAGATAATTGATATTGTAAACATTGGTATTGGCGGCTCAGATCTTGGACCTGCAATGGTTACAAATGCTTTAAAACCGTATCATGATGGTCCGCATTGTCATTTTGTTTCTAATGCTGACAGTGCGCATATTTCTGATATTCTCTCTGTTTTAAATCCAAAAACGACGCTGTTTATCATTGCTTCTAAAACTTTTACAACAGCTGAAACAATGGCAAACGCTCAAGTTGCGCGTCAATGGATTCGTTCACATTTAGGGGACAAAGCTGTTTGCACACATTTTGTTGCTGTTTCGAGCGCGCTTGATAAAGTAGCGGAATTTGGCATAGATTTTTCAAGAGTTTTTCGATTTTGGGATTGGGTTGGAGGGCGTTATTCCATTTGGTCAGCGATTGGTCTTATTGTTATGTTAGCAATAGGAGGGCAGAATTTCCGTCAATTTCTGAAAGGCGCCTTGCAGATGGACCAACATTTTAAAATAGCGCCTTTACATAAAAATATTCCTATTCGATTTGCTCTTTTAGGATTCTGGCATCGTGTTATTTGTGGTTATTCATCACGTGCTATTATTCCCTATGCACAGCGTTTAGCACATTTTCCAGCTTATTTGCAGCAACTTGATATGGAATCAAATGGTAAGCAGATTTCTTTGGAAGGCAAACCATTAAATTTTTCAAGTGGTCCGGTTGTTTGGGGTGATTCAGGGACGAATGGACAACATGCTTTTTTTCAACTGTTACATCAAGGAACAGATGTTATTCCTGTAGAATTTATTTTATTTATAAAAGGACATGAGCAAAATTTACATACTATGCATGACATGTTAGTAGCGAGTTGCTTAGCGCAATCAAAGGCTCTCATGAAAGGACGTAGTGTTGAAGATGCTCGGAGTATCCTTGTAAAAAATGAAATTGATAAATGTGAATCAGACAATTTAGCTATTCATAGAAGTTTTGAGGGAAACCGCCCTAGTATTACGTTAGTTCAAGATTTGTTGACACCCTTTACCCTTGGTCGCCTCATTGCACTTTATGAGCATCGTATTTTTGTCGAAGGCATTTTAATGAACATTAATTCATTTGATCAATGGGGTGTTGAACTTGGTAAAGAATTGGCAAATGAATTGTTACCAATACTCCGAGGAGAAAACCAAGCTGATAAACGCGATAGTTCAACATTAGGATTGTTGGCACATATTCAGGCAAGACGTGCAGAATAAATATAATTGAATCAGTTTTTGCCAAAGCTTATCGAAGATGGGCAGGGTGTGCGATGGATTTTTTTTGAAGAAATAGAAAAAGCGGGGGCGTTATGGCACAGTTTCAAACAATTCCTCTCGATGTGGTTGTTGTTCCCGAGTGTATTCGCCCTGTTGATGATGGGCGTGCCAAGGCGTTGGCACAACCGATGGTGTGAGAGGAATTGATAAATCCGATCACTGTGCGCCATACGCCCAATGCTAAAGAAGGAAATTACGCGCTGATTGCTGGAGCACGTCGGTTGCATGCTGCTGAGCTTTTGGGCTATAGCGAAATTGATGCCGTTGTGTTATCTAGAAGTCAGCTTGGCAGCCAATCCAGAGATTATAGAATATGGACCAATTTTGCCACGGGGTTTAACTGTTATTCTGCCTGATGATGCATGAGAAAACAGCGTGGTAGAGCGGATATGCGATTAATGCACATACATCCCTTTATAGGGGTGAAAGTAGGAACAAGCTTGTTCATGAGATTTTTACCAGCGTCTTTGTCAATGGCAACTATCACCGAACATGCAGGCAGTGAAGCCGATACATTTGAAGTGGAATTTAACGATAGCGGCAATGATTTAGAGGTTCCACAAAGTAACAGTGGGCTGCAAATCATCTTTGAGGTTATGAGAACAGTATCCGTGCATTTATTATGAAGAATAAAGTGGATACACCGTAGAAATTACTCTAGAAGCACGCGATAAGGAAAAAAGTAACAAAGAATAAAGACTGGGTTGGCCACTCAGCCAACGGGACAAGTTAGTGACCAATCCGTCCGAGATCAGACAACGCAACATAGCAGCCACTTCTTATTACTTAAAACAATGAGAAGATGGCTAGTATATAGGTAGAAGAATATTTAAAAAATTATGGATACACTTTGTAAAGAAACATTAAAATTGTTGGTCCTATAGAACCAGCTGCTGCTTATGTTGGTGGCAAAATCAAGTTGGCGAAAACTATGTAATAGCGGTTTCAATATTTTAGCATATAGCAATAAGCGAGTAAAAACATATAAACAGAGCACACCGTGAACGGCAGCATCACAAACTCTTGTTGAAATATTCTCTACATAGGTATAGAGACTCGGAAGATCACGACTAAATAGGAGGAATTCGTGAGCAATATACCTACTTATTCTGTCACCCCAAATCTATAGTTGATATACGTATCAAACGTAGAGTGTTCTACCGCTTTTTACAAATTCATCTTCAAAAAAGAGCCTGTATTCGTCTCACCACGCTATGTTGCATTTACTTCTTCGGGAGATGCGCTTTTTGCACTATGGTCTGGAGGTGATGTGCCTGAGAGAAATGTGCCTCGTTTTTCAGAAATCGGCATTATGTTGCCGACAGGAGAGGACGTAGATAAGCTCTATGCAGAATGGCAAGAGCAAACCAGCGTTGAGATAAATGTATTAAAGAAACCCTATACTACTGTATTTGGACGTACCTTCCTAACCAAAGATCCCGACGGCCATATCATTCGTGTTTGTCCACTGGATTAAAAAGCCTAAGACCCGATTTTTAATTGTCTGAATTATAATAATTGTCTGTTTCCAGAATCTATAAGCTATGCACGCTAGAGGCTTACTGATGATGCGTGGCTTATCCGTTCGGTACTGTTCTATTGCTTTCGGCTTCACAACCTTCCTGTTTCCGCAGGTGGTCTAATTGGCTTGGGGATTAGTCGGCGTTATTGCATGGCCAGTGTAGTACCTATATCAAAATCATAAAAGCTATCCCCCATTGGCACTTATGCTGAACCTTTTATTGGAATGGGAGGAATATTCTTTAGGAGGAAATCAATATCCTTATATGAAGTTATTAATGATCACTCAGGTGATATGGTGAATTTTTTCAGATGTTACAACGCCATTATCACCCTTTTATAGATCTTGTTGTAGTCCCAGATAAGCAACCGTGAGGTGCTTCAATGTTTCGCTTTACAAGATCCAAAACTCCTCACGGATTTAGAGCGGACTTTACGGTTTTTATATTTGCATTGTTTGGGTTTTTGTGGGCAGGTGGCAAAACGAACATTTGGCGTTGATCCTAACCGTGGTGCACGGTTTAATCGTTTTAAATTTGAGGGATTATTAAAGTTTATATACTGCCACTTAGTGGGTGTTCCCATTGAACATCGAGATTGGTTTGATTTTCTTGTACGTTATGATCGACTAAATACTTTGTTTTATCTTGATCCACCTTATTTTGGTGTTGAGGATTACTATGGAAAGAACTTATTTAAGCGGGAAAATTACCAGATGATGTCTGCGCTACTTGCGTAATTAAAGGGGAAGTTTCTACTGTCTTTTAATGATGTGCTTCAGATCCAAGAAACCTTTAGCCAGTTTAAGATAAAAGAGGGTAAATACATCTTATACATGTAGTTCAAATAATCCAACTTCTGCTAAGAAGCTCATAATTGCAAATTGTAATTTTTAGCAAATAAGAGAAAGATCCTTAAAAGGGTCTTTAAATGATCTTTGAACGAATTTTGAAGACTCTTTGAGAACCCCTTAAAAAAACTTTGAAAAAAAGAAATTGATGTAAAACCTGCTGACAAGCTACAAACAAGCTATAGATATTTTAAAAGGGAGTATTTTATCCAATACTCTGGCGGAGAGAGAGGGATTTGAACCCCCGATAGAGTCGCCCCTATGCCGCATTTCGAGTGCGGTGCTTTCAACCACTCAGCCATCTCTCCATATAAAGTGCGACAAAACTTCATATTGTTTAAGTATATGGTGGGTAGATAACCTCCAATTGCTTTTAGTACAACCCTTTTTTTGCTTTTTTGTGGGACTTTATTGACAGAGAATAGAAATTCCGTCATATATGCAAAATACAAGCGGGGAGGGATCTGCGCGTGTTTGCGTTTAGAAGGGTGTCTTTATCCTTCTTGAAATCCGATTACGACTGATAAAAAGCAGCCTATTTTCTCTTATTGATGAGGTGGAAATCAAATAAGGGCTGGAATGAACGAAAGGACAAAAAATGTTCGCAGTCATTAAAACCGGTGGTAAGCAATACCGTGTTGTTGCTGACCAGATGGTGAAAGTTGAAAAAATTGTTGGCAATGCGGGTGATGTTGTTGAGTTCAATGACATATTGATGGTTGGGCAAGAAGGTAATGCGGTTATTGGTGCGCCTGTTGTCGCTGATGTTTTGGTTACGGCTGAGATTGTAGAGCAAACACGTGGGCGTAAGGTTATCGCATTTAAGAAGCGCCGTCGTCAAAATTCGAAGCGTACACGTGGTCATCGCCAAGAACTAACAACACTTCGCATCCTAGAAGTTTTAATGGGTGGTGCAAAGCCTAAAAAGATAGCTACAAAATCAGTTAAAGAGGAATCAGCTGCATCAAAAGAGGCAAAAAAGGAAACAAAAGCATTTGCTTCTGTTAAGAAAACAGCTGACAAAACCGCTGAAAAAAAGGCTGCGTCGCAGAAAAAAGCAGCTGTGGCATCAAAGAGTAAAGAAGATTAAAGGAGAACTTCATGGCACATAAAAAAGCTGGTGGTTCCTCGCGTAATGGTCGCGATTCAGAATCGAAACGTCTTGGCGTTAAAAAATTTGGTGGTGAGACCGTTGTCGCTGGAAATATTATTGTTCGCCAGCGTGGTACACGCTGGCACCCTGGTGATAATGTTGGCATTGGAAAAGATCATACCCTTTTTGCATTATCAAATGGCACGGTTTCTTTTCAAAGAAAAGCAAATGACCGTTCCTATGTTTCCGTCGTTCCTATGGTAGAAGTAGCAGAATAGGCTATGACGTTTTTTATAAGCTGATGTGCCGTTGGGCTTCAGTTTTGAAATTATGAATTTTAGAAAGGAAAGATAGAACACTATCTTTCCTTTTTTGCGTTGATGCCATAATAAAATGAGCTGTATATAGAAAACTGAAAAAGCAAGATTAGAATAATTATTTTCCTCAAACAATTAAAAGATTTTTGTTTTGTTTGGTTTGCACTGAGGACATTGAAGTGATTAGAATTCATCGATAAATTTATTGTATGCCTATGAGAAAAATTTTTTCTCTTTATGCATGAAAAAGTGCTAAATGAGTTATTTTCAGAGCATTTGAAAGAAATTTTATGGGAATATTTATACGATCATTTTGGTAAAGATAAGCCAGTTTATGGGTATCGATGGTGTTCATAATATTTTTTAAATGGTTATGGATATTGCTTAGGCTTTCTGTTTAGAAGAAAAAAATATGTAAGAGGGATTATGGGAGTTACTGACTAAAACTATTTTGCAAATGATGTGCGTTTAGAGGGGCAATGAATCTAAAGTAAAGCGATATTCAAAGGGATTGGGTTTGAGATAATCGAAATGTCAGGTGTGTAATCAGTAATATCAAAAGTATTTTTGATGGATTTATTATGGAGCATTGTGAATAAACGTTATGAATATTTAAGAGAAAAGAGTGGTTTAAAATAAAAGCATTTTTCAGTGTGTAGATTTTTTGATTTTATTTATCAGGGTACCTAAAAATTAAAGGCACGTGTGTGGCATTTTGATTAATTTTAGCTGTTTAGCATATGGGTTTTAGGTAGAAATACTTTATAGGATGTAGACAAAGAATATGCTGTAGTTGCTATATTTATTTAAGAAAAAGAAACCCTACAATATCGTTAAGGTTATACCTTGAAGATTTGATGCCATGAGATGTTTAGCCACGTAAAATTTTAAGAAGATAAACTACATGTAGAAATTTGTGATCCTATAATGGAGCAGAAAAAGAAAAAGGTGGGTTGCTCACTTTAGGGGGATCAGTTAGAATGTCAGTTAAAGTTGCGGGTGATTGGGGAGTTGCTTTCTTATATGAGGAATGATGACAAGTTATATCGAATAGCTTGAAATGATGGGAGCATTTTAAAAAATAGCTTTTCAGTTAATTGGGTATGTAAAAATCAGAGTATTTATCTTTGCGCAGTAAAAAGTAGGAAACAGGTTTTCTTATAGTGATTTTAAGCTCCTTGGGGGACAGCGATATCCAATTTTGATAGTTCATGTTCGGGTGTTTAAACGCCTTACTTGGTTATATTCCGTACAAAAAGGAAAATCGTAGTGTTATTTATAATTTGTATTTTGGGGAATGTTGCTTTGAAATAAAATTTATCGGACATGTTCATATTCAAATGTGAGGCGGCTTAAATGCATTATGAGATGTGAGGAAGTAGAAACGATGAATACAGATTTTAGTGAGAGTGAAGTCTTGTCTATAAGATCTGTACAACTTGCAGCTGCTTTTGATCATAAAAATGATGCGATTCATGCTGCTGCTAAATTACTTATGCGGGTTGGTGCAGTCGATAAATGTTATCTGGCAAGCATGCTCAAATGTGAGGCAGTAACAAATACTTGGCTTGGGAATGGTATAGCAATTCCTCATGGAATGGTTGAAAGTCGTCATTTAATTATTAGAGATGCTGTTGCTGTTATACAGATTCCTGCTGGTGTTGAATGGAGGGAAGGAAATAAAGCGCGTTTAGTTATTGCGATTGCAGCTTGTCTAGATCGCTATAGAGAGATTTGCAAACAATTGACGCATCTTTTATTTGATAGGGAACGGCTTGAAGCGCTTTTGACGACTGCTGACAAACAACAGATTATTACAACTCTTTTTGGTCAGGGTATGAAAATGAGAAAGGCTGTTATAGGTGACCTTTCGGTGTGTCAGGAATGGATTTTAGATTATCCAAGTGGGCTTCATGCCCGCCCAGCTTCTCTTTGGGTTGATTTCGCAAAAAAAGCTCATAGCTCTATCAGAGTTCGACATGGTCAGTATGCCGTTGAAATGAAAAGTTTGGTTGGTTTATTGCAATTAGGAGCAAAAAACGGTGATGTTCTCATTTTTTCAACGGATGCTGCAGAAGGCGCGCGACTTCTTAGGGATGCGATTTCTGTTGTGAAGAAAGTAAGTGTAAGTGAAAAATGTATGATGAGAGAAATAGAATCTCAAACAAAGACTTTTCATGGTTGGTATCCGCGTTTCAGACAAGGAAGTATTTCTGGTGTTGGAGCAAGTTCAGGGCTGGCTTTTGGCAATATTTTTGTTTTAAAACAAAATGATATTTCCATAGTAGATCAGCCAGTAGATTTTGCAGTTGGTGCGGCATGTCTTGAAAATGCTCTTACAAAAACAAAACATAAAATGGCTTCTGTTATTGCTGATATTACGGCACGTATGGGGGCAGATTCTGCTGCGATTTTTTCTGCGCAAATGATTTTGCTTGAGGATGAAGATCTGATAGCTCAAGCCTGCCGTTTTATGGCAGAAGGTCATGGTATTGCTTGGTCTTGGGATAGAGCGGTTCGGCAATTTGCAGATATGTTTTCTAAGGTGGATAATCCTTTATTAGCGGCGCGTGCTGTTAATTTAATTGATGTTGGTCGTCGTGTTCTAGGTGAAATCAATCCATCGTATAGATCATTCTTTTTCAATGATATTCCATACGGTGTTATTCTTGTTACAGATGATCTCTCTCCTTCTGATATAGCTCAGCTTGATTGTGCAAAAGTGCAGGGATTAGCTACGGCATGGGGGGGACCACTCTCTCATACAGCTATTTTGGCACGCACTCTTGGTATTCCAATGGTTGTTGCTATGGGTGTGGACGTTTTAGAGATTAAGTGTGATGTTCAGGCTATTATTGATGGTGATAATGGGTTCATTTATCTTGATCCCGCTCCTGAAGATGTTGAAGATGCTCAAAGGCAGATGAGTATAGTTTCGCAAAAGCGTAACAGTGAAATACGTGTGTGTAGATTACCAGTGCAAACGACAGATGGTCACAGGATCCGTATCATGGCTAATGTCAATTACGCGAATCAAGTTCCTGTTGCACTCAATTTAGGAGCTGAAGGTATTGGACTCATGCGTACAGAATTTTTGTTTTTAGATGGTCCACATATTCCAGACGAAGAAGCACAATTTGATGTGTACCGCGCGATGATTGCAGCAGTAGGTGACAAGCCATTAATTATCCGTGCGCTCGATATTGGTGGGGATAAACAGGTTCACCATTTGCATTTGTCTAAAGAGGACAATCCCTTTTTAGGTGTTCGGGGAACACGGCTTTTGTTACGTCGGCGTGATCTTTTTGTTCCTCAGTTGCGTGCTTTGTATCGAGCAGCAAAAGAGGGCGGAGATTTATGGATTCTGTTTCCGATGATTGTGTCTGTTTCAGAGATTTTTGCTATAAAAAAGATCACAGAAGAAATTCGCAATGATATTGGTGCACCAAAATTAAAGCTTGGTATTATGATTGAAGTTCCAGCAGCTGCCGTTATGGCAGATATTTTGAGTGCCTATGTTGATTTTCTCTCGATTGGAACCAACGATTTAACCCAGTATACCATGGCTGTTGATCGACAGAATCCTTATCTTGTTTCTGAAGCTGATAGTCTTGATCCAGCGGTTTTGCGTATGATTCATCAGACTATTCAGGGTGCAGAAAAACATAAGTGCTGGGTTAGTGTGTGTGGTGGTATGGCTGGAGATCCTTTCGCAGCGATGATTTTGTCTGGATTGGGGATTAATGAACTTTCTATGATAGCTTGTGATATTTCTTCAGTAAAAGCATGTTTGCAGACCCATAGTATTGAAGATATGAAAATTTTAGCAAAAAAAGCATTGCAGTGTGAGACTGCGCGAGCTGTACGCGCTCTTAGCAATGATATAAAGTAACGAGAATTTTAAGAGGAAGAGTACGGCAATTTACAGTTTGATCAAGCAAGCGCATTATAAATTCATTTTTGTTGAAATAAATTTCATGATTCCCATGAAGTACGTTTTCGGGTATCAAAAAATTAATACAGTAACTTACCCTACTGATTGCTAGATAAAATAAGTAATAATAGGTTGGTGGTATTGCTTCATCGTTTGGTTTTTGAAAAAACATGGGAGCATAATCTCTTTGAAGATAATGCTGTTTATAAGTGAGAAAATGTGTGTATGAACTAAAAAATAGCTTATTTATGATAAACTAGGGATTGTATTCTAGATATAGAGTATCCACGGAAAATTTTTTTCTTAAAAGGAGAGGATGTGCTTGTTATTCAACAAGTATCACACTTCATTTTGATAGATGAAGTGTTTTTTGAATTTTGAGTATATAGTTTAGACTTGCACGTTGTTTCTTTATGGGTATAGTGTGCAGGCCTCTGGAGAGGTGGCCGAGTGGTTGAAGGCGCACGCCTGGAACGCGTGTATATGGGAAACTATATCGAGGGTTCGAATCCCTCTCTCTCCGCCATTAACACCAAACGAATTTGTTTATGCTCGAAATAGCATAACCTCAAAAGCTCAGAATTTGCGGGTTTTTTTGCTATTTGCAATTGGCGTGCCTTCTATAAAAACACCCCGTTTTTCTCTAATTTTTCTCTTAATATATGTCTCTTTCCTGAAAAACACCGTACTTGAAAAAGCGAAGTCCGGAGCTTTTAACTATGTAAAATCAATTGTTTAGCAATTTACCAGTTCGCACCAGTCTATGCCTAGCATTTACAACGTGTTTTTTGGAGCTCTGCAGGTAAAACGGCACTTATAACCTTCTCCCTTAATGTGAGGTATAGGATCATCGAACTGCCAGAATGCTTTTTAAGTTTCCTAATCAGTTCCTTCTTTTGTGTTTTAACATTATCGGCGGCAGTCTAATCTTCCCATCGACAATTCATCCACCAAAATCGAAGAGTGCTGCGGAATCGGCTGAGCTCCAAAGAGATTGCCCAAGATCACGTTGTGATACCAGACCATTTTTTTGAAAATATCGGACGGCATTCGACATCCCAAGATCGAATATCTCGAGTTCGAGCTTGATGCCTACTTTGGTTATGCGCTTCGCTAGCACATCTATCGTCGAAGGACTATTAACACTCACTGATTTTGCGAAGTTGAGAGATGATGTGGTCAATGAAGCCATATCCGGCTTAGCTTCTCCTTCGCAACGCAAAGGTGTCCTCTTCACTTCAGGGTCAGAAATATTTTGTCCACTAAGCGAAGCACAGACGATAATCTCGGGATTGAATTTCCGAATCGAAGAGATGATTGTTTTCCAGTAAGCGAAATCTGAAGTGGGAAGACCCGTTGCTTCGTTCTGGGTATGCAAATGAACGGTCGTAGCCCCAAGTTCTGCCGCCATCAATATATCTTCAACTATTTCACTGACGAATATTAGGATGTGATGCGCCATTTCTTTCGTCTAAACCATACCTGTCAGCACAAAATTTATTATTAGAGTGTTCATTGAATTTAAGTCTCCAAATGATGACCTATTTTTGCCTTTGCTTCCAAATATGACTTGTTTTGGGGTGATAGAAATGTCGGCACCGGGATAGCTTCGAGCTCATCCAATCTTGAATTTTCGAGTGCTTGAACCTTGTCGGGGTTATTGGTGTGAAAGTAAATCCGCTTGATACTAAGCACGTGAAGCATTTCTACGGCAATCGTAAAATCACGCGCATCTTCCGGGTGATCCAGCGCAAGATTAGCAGAAAAGGTATCAATACCCTTCTTCTGTAGAGCGTAGGCTGCTATTTTTTCACTAAGGCCGATACTACGGCCCTCCTGTCGGAGATAGCAAATCACTCCTCCTTCGACGATAAATCTCTTGCGCTACAGCAGATATCCGAAGAGGCCACCCGTAATGCACTCTGCCATTGCAATCAGCACTGATTTTAGCCTCGTTTATGGCAAAAGAAGAATGCTCAATATCGATGCCGTCCTGTCGGAATGTAACAATTCGTATGGAAGCGTCAACGTCGGTGTACGAAAGGAAAACCTTATTTCTAACACTGAGCACTATAGATCTCCTAAGCTAACTTTGAATTGAAAATGGTTTTATTTTTTTACTCGGTGTCTTCCGACGCCATATAACGTAGAGGATCTCTCCTAGGGATCCGCTCCTATGAAGCACAAAATTAGAAACCAATGAGAGAGCTTTGAATGAAGTCACTCCCAGTTCCGGAACTCCATCCACCCATCAGTAAATGCATATTATTTCGTTCACTAAATCATAATCAGTTAGATAAGAACCTAGACATCCTCCCTTCACAGAGAATTTCATTAATACCAAGTCTTCCAAGCCCATCTCGTACCGGTATCAAATTCAGCTGATCGTTTTACTCTTCAACTTCAATGAGTTGAGCACTGCCCTCGCTCTAACGGGCTTTATTAATATTCGGGGCGTGAGAACCATGAGTAGGGCGACGGTTTCCATGTGTGGTCGACCACAATCGTTGCGCGTGCATCTGCAATTACTTGGCCGTTCTTAACAAGGATGCAGCCAACTGAAGGGTTTTCTGCGGCGCGTCTACAACCCCCTCTACTCAGTCGAATGGCTGATTCCATAAAACGTGTGCAATTTTAATGATTTATCAAAATTCTTCAGAAAATGGTGCAATTAACAATAAGTCTATTGATAGCATCAATTTGGGTTTGCAATAGTCAAGAGCGCGTTTTGATCAGATCGGTGTTCTAACCTTGTTCATTCTAAGCAAAATCTTGACTCCAGTTAGATTATTCTCTAAAGCCGGATCAGGTTTGATCTTGAGGCCAAGGAAACGCAAGTTGAAAAGCGTAACAAGTGCAAATCGCTTGTGTGCTGCTTGTGATGGCAGTTGAGCTCATTGCGTTATGAAAGAATTATTTTGTTCACTGGTATCATTCAAGGCATAGCAAAAGTAGAGTCTGTCGAAGGAAATGACGAACTTTAAACTTTCTTCATTCAATCCCCAAGTGGTTTCTGTCGTGATTTAACCCGGGGAGGCCAGCATATCCATCAATAGCGTATGTCTTACCGCCACGCATGAAGTGGCTAAAGACAAGTGGGTCCTTGAGGTTATGATGAAGAACTTAACAGTGACCTATCTTCGTGACATCAAGAAAGGTTACCTCGTAAATGCTGAGCGGGCAGCAAAGGGAAGGCGCGGAGATCAGAGGTCACCCTTTATCTGGTCACGTGGACTCCACAGCCGAAATGATTGAGGTGAAAACGGGTGCAAAAAACAAGCTCATTCGCTTTGCTATTCCCGAAACTTTCACCCCATATATTTTCTCGCAAGGATATATCGCCGTAGATGGAGCGAGCCTAACTATTGCTGATTTCTCAAAAACTGAGCATTGGTTTGAGGTTTGGCTAATTCCGGAAACAAGGAAATCGACAATCTTTGACAAGCTCTCCACCGGCGATCATGTCAACGTCGAGATCGATCGAGGCACGCAAGTCGTCGCTGATACAATCAATCACACAATCGAGGCCTTTCTGGAGAAGAAGTTTCCCCTTCTTGAAGCTGACCTTCTGAAACTCGGTATTTCGGTGAATGATCTCCTCATAGACAGAGATACACCCAAGCTTATTCAGAATATCGCAACGAAGGAAAAATCATTCAAGGCCGCAGACTCCCCAACTCTACCTCGAAACGCTAAATCAGCACATCTATCCAAAATAAACACGTAGCAATGTAAATTAACTAAGCTGTTTTTGGCTAGGTAAAAAAACCAAGTAAATATAAATTAAAAGAAGCTGCTAGAACAAGGCCTCATTTTAAGTTCATTTAAGCAGGAACGCTTTTTTTACTAACCTACAAGAGACTTATTGTTTTCAGCAAAACCCAATTGAAAATATACTAAGAGCAGAAATTGAATCCGCACAAGGCATTGCAATATAAAACTTGCTTTTCATTGTTTTAAAGGCGATTATTTTTTGCAACACAATAGAAGGCGTATGAGATTTGAATCTAAAGAACACCAATACACCGCCAGATTTTTTAAGGAAACTACTCTTACCATCACCAAAAGCTGTTATTGTGAGGAATCGCAGATGACGAAGCAATACAGTAAATGCCTGAATTGCCACACTTTTTCAGGGTTTGCGATGACAATTGAGAGCTATATTGCACTTTTTCCAATTGCGCCATTTCACCCCTAAAATCTCTTTTTTATCCTCTCCTGCTCCGATGTATACGAACACTTTGGTGGAGGTGCGTATGTCATAAAAATATTGATTTACCTTGATTTTTTGGAAATGAAATTTTTTTGACTCTTCATTTTTTAGAGACAAAAACTGAAGTAGCGATAGGGATTAAATGAGAGAACCATTTGATCTTATGATAATAGCAGGATAATATTAAGATAATAAGTCTAGATATCCTTATTTTATGATATTATGGTTATACCTATCCTTTATTTTAAAATGATAATACTGATTGCCACAACAAATTAATGGTGAACATATAGCTACTAAAACATTGTACTTAGAAGATACACACGAGTTTCATTTTAAAGATTTGATTCAAGAAGCAGAAAAAGATGATAAAGGTATCTTTATTATCCTTGATCAAACAGCCTTTTATCCGCAGGGTGGTGGTCAGTCTTCAGATCATGGGGTTATCAGAAACGATCATTTCAAGGCTCATGTCATCCACATTACAAAGTATGGCGATAAAATAAAGCATTATACAGAATTTACAACAACTAAAACACTGGCAGCTCAAAAACTGTATGATATCCTGGATAAAGAGAGCAGTTAAGAAATGCCTGTTACTATACTGCAGTTTATTTGCTTAAGTAATATCGTGAAAATACTCAATCTAAAACCAAAAGCAATTAAAGGTCATTCTATCGCTCTTGATCGATTGGTGCAAAACACCAGGGTATTCTCGCATAACGAACCAATCTAAGAGGTTAGTTAGTTAATGCCACAACATTAGAGTGACCTTGTCTGCCCTTATTATTAAGACAGCCATTGATTTTGAAAGGGGCTGTAGCCGGTTGTACGCAAAGTTGTCAATGTTGAAACCCCTGATGGCCTTGAGAAGCTAAGCAAAACCCTAAAACTATGTCGCAGGAGTTTCTTCTTTGCAGTCGCAAACTTTACACAAATTGCCGCAAGCGGTGGGTAACTGAGTATTGCCACTAAAATCTTATCTGTATTCATCAATACGGTTGGTTGCAAAGATGGCAACCGCTTTTGATCTGCAGAAGAAGCTGGTGGTGCTACGGTAAAGCTTGCCAATGTTTATCAAATTCCCATAACTACAATAACTAGGTCTGAAGATGTCATCAACTGTCTTTTTGATAATACGCCAGCTAAAGCCAAAGATATGGTGCTAGACCTCAATTACATTGATGGTAAACACGGCAATTTGGGTTAACCACTGTGCAAGCAAGTGCTCTTGCTGGTGTTTTTATCATCCTTGATAATATCCCTAAAAAGCAGATACGACTTTATTAATGCTATGCTCAGAAAACTGAAAACAGCGAAAAAATCAGGAAAGAAGCTCCAAGATGTTTTGCGTTGAATGGGAATGAGTGCCAAGCAACTTGAAAAAGATATCGGCCAAGATGCCCAAGGGGCTTTAATTAAATTCTTTGAAGCCATGGAGAGGATAGATAAGCAAATATGCCCAGGCATATTCGATCTCTTTAGTTTTTGGAATATCAAGACGATGTGGTGTTGGTGGTGGGAAGTCTTAATGAATCCAAAAAAGCTGTAAATATGATCAATGATGGGACCAAGTGCGCAGGTTCTATACAACGTGAATTTACCAATTGCACTAATACAACTGCCAATAACTTATAATTTCCGAAAAATGATCTTGCAGAGGTTAACATAAATTTAGGCTCAGTGCTTTTGCCACCACTTAATGCGATTGTGGGCGTTTAAAAAAATGCTACACTCAAATAGTCGGCGTTGCTCAAGTGCATCCTCTTCCAACTAGAGTGATTATGGGTATAACCGTTACATTGATTGGCGGGAAAATAGCCACGATCTGCGTTTGATTATGCGTAGACCTATAAGGGCACGCGCTTGTTATTCTAGAAAATCAAATTTTAGATACTGCGGCGTGAATTAATTTTATTAACTTGTATAAAGCAAAGAGTTTTGCTTACCCCATAGTAGCCAATGGTTTATTAAAAAACGAAACTACACTCCAAGATTTAATTGTTGGTGGAGACACTTTTAAAATCAGTTTTCTTGAAGATTGGTCTGTTAAGTATAATTTGTGGAATGTTTACGGGCCAACAGAAGGGACTGTTTGTATTTTCTTACATAAATTTTAATCAAAAAGTGAGGATATTGTTTTAGGTACTCCTCTTTTAAAAACGTATTAAAACTTGATACAAAATCTGACGAGCTAGTTAAAGGCATCTATCATAGATCCAATTTGGACAAGTAAAAATTTTTTATTTGATATGATTGACAATTTACTGTTTGTTGCTGGTATTTATGAAGAGCTAGAAAGCAAATATTTAAAACTACAGTTTCATCATAGTTTATGAGATGGTTGGTCTGTTAGTAAATTGATAAAAAATATCCGCTTTATACAATAACCAAGACGTTAATCCAGCTCTTGAATATGCTATATAGGCTAGTTCCGTGTGCCCCCCCTTCAAATAAAAAATATATTAAAATCCATATTCTTTTCTTAAGAACAGTCATCAAAACGTTGTATGCGCTGGCCAGATTATTCGTATAAACGAAAAAACGCCAGCTGGTATTATGGAATGTGCGTGTTTAATAAAGAAAGTTTATTCGCTACCTTAATTTACATAATTATTGATTCATTCAAGGTTTATTATAATCTAGATGGTATAGATTTTGCTATACTATTTTCCTCAAGAATTACTGGCAATTAAGAAAAAGTAGGAATACTTGACGGTACGCAGTTATTATCATTAAACAACAAACTAGATCATATTTTACCTAGGGGAAAATTTTGCGGATATTTGCTATTAGCTATGCACAACCGTGCCTATGACGCGCCCAACTTTATAAAAAGCGGAGATTGGAGGTTGAAAGCCCCTAAATCCTACAGTGATATATAAATGCTCCACTACGACACCCCATGAAACGCGCGTGATAATGATAAGGTAATCTCACTGAGATTTTTTGGGGTCCCCTCTAAAAAAAGCACTACAAACAAATAAATGAATAAATATACACCAAAAACGTAAACTAATGAAAAAAAACAAACATATTTACCATATATGCGCTCATGTAAAAAAATACTAATAGGTTAAGCTTTCCAACGGTTGACAAGAAAGATTCATATGTGGCCCTGAGATTGTCGCTAATACTATCGTGCAAGGTAATTTCTACACGAATATATGTATACTTAATGAGATAAAAAATCATGCATACTAAAATAACAATAATTTCTTTTCTCGGCTCGAAGAAAGCAACGGTAAAAATCATAGAAGCTGGAAGAAGCAGTAGTAAAATAAAATTCATTCTTTTACTCAGTTTTATAAATAGAAAACTAGTAAGTAGCTGAGATAACAATATAAGAGAAAATATTATACCAAGATAAAAATAAGTTACATGAATATGATAATCTTTAAATATTCATTGATAATATTGCGAAAATATATTGAAAAAATAAGTGACAAATAAACACATAAAGATATAGAAGGCAAAAGCAATCAATAAAAGGAGGCTATAGATGATAATCCACCTTTTGTATAAATCTATCAATCGTAGTGAGTTCTTAATACGCACAAGGCGGCTTTTTTTCAAAGGATAGGGTGTAAGGGTTCCCACAGCCATGGTCACATCCAGGAAAACCGATGAGGATGTTATGTGATAAGCGTTCCAAAAGGTTACTTAAAAAGAGCACCATATCAGAAAAATACAGTGCAACGACAGGTCCATAAAACCGAAATATTAATTCTTTGTGCATATCACCCCCACCATGACTACATACCGAAAAATATACAATATTTTAATTAATATACCAAGTGGTTAGTACACGTATTGCTGGGTATATCAAGTTTTTTAAATAGGGGTATGTATAAATTTGAATGCTGAAATTTATTGTAGCGATAGCTAATTTTTAGGAGATTAAAGAGCAGGAGGGCAGTAGTTGCTATTTGCGCTACGTCTATTGTGGAACAGTCTTACCGATAAGAAGTTGCTTCGCTAAGTAAGTAGCATAACTATGTCCTTGAAAGAGGTATGCTTTGTGCTTTTAGGACTGCTCTCCCGTTTATGCTCAAGATTGAGATTTTTCTATATGGTCAAGCAAAAAATCATTTGTGACCTCAGAGTGAGTGTGCAGTCCTGGTAACGGCTTTTACATAGTGGTTCTTTTCAAGAAGGGAGCATTCTTGGATCAGCTTTAGGATATTTTGTATCCAGCCGTTTAGGGGGACGTTATTTTGTGGCTTATTCTAACATCCTGAGCATTGGCTGATAGCATACTGAAAAATATTTGTTTCAAATGCTTTTGCAAGGAAGAGCATCTCGACACCTCCGTAATGTTTCCCGAGACTTGACATACCGCTTTTTAGTTTCGTCATTGGCAAATTTGGTTACGAACGGGCAATCCAATAATAAACAACATCCGCATATATAGTCCGAAGAGAAATAGAGATCGTGTGCAAGACTGTGATCTTGAAGTAATACTTTTAAAGGTATTTATCTCGAAAATGACGCAATAAGTTGTAAGACTTAAGATTAGACAATTACAAGCACTTCCCGGTGGTCATTACTGTAAAACTCCTTCTTTATGATTAGTGATAACATAAACGCTTTTTGATGGGAGTGTTTTGATGAGTTTTAATCCTCCTTTGCGTATTTTCTAAATTATGATCAAAACAATATTGAAAATCATCAAGACGATGTTTTGATTTTGGAGCAATGATAAATACTTTGTGTCTACTTTGCATTCCGTGTTTAACAAGCGAGTACGGTAACCAAAACGTACAACGATCTATCATTCATTTAACTAACTCTAATGCATATGAATAATGAAGGATCAATTTAAATGGTATCGTTCGAATAAATCTCTGATTGGTAAAAAACTGAGTGTTTTCAGTCAACACTTTGCGTAAAATAATTTTAATGCATCCAAGTTGTTTGCAGGCCTCAGATATTATGGCTGTAACAAACGCTTTTTCTAACCTCATCTGTCGATAATTAGGATTGATTGTCAGAGCAGAAGCTAAAGAAATGCTTTTCCTCTTCTCAAATGCTATGGCGTAACCAATAAGCTTCTTCTTGAAAATTTCCATTCACCGAGTGGATAGTGAAGATCAAATGCAACGAGATGTTAGTTTGAGTACCGAAGAAGAAAAACTGTTCAATATTCCTCAAATATGCGCCTTCATAATGCACGAATTTCCTTGAAATTACCTATTTTGGTATGCCGAAAGACAGCAGAGATAGATATAAGATCACTTTGTATACATGTAGAGTTCACTTCGTATAAAAAAGCTATAAACTTCCTTACACGTCATATTGTTTTATCAATGTAGCCGATTGCAGCACATTATTCTTCCCGTAGTGAGCAAGGACGCGTTGTGCTTGAGTAGAGGAACCGTTCATTCCCATAAAGGATTCGGAGGGGATTATCATTGTCTAATTGTGTGTATGTAAAGAAATTTTTTCTGGATTTACTCCAAGGCCATTACTTATTTCCTGTAAAAAATCAAAATTACGATAATAACGGGAATAATGAGGACTTATTTCCTCTAACAATGTTTCATAATCGGCTAGAAATTCACTCTGTTTAAAATCACGATTGTTTTAAATGACCGCCATTACACCACTGGTTCGAAGTTGGTTTGAAGCAGCACAAAGCAACTGAGGACGTTCCATCCACTAAAATGCTTGCGCTGCAACAATAAGATCAACTTCGCTGATTTGAGGCAATAAGCTTTCGGCTTTGCCTTGATACCACTGCACAGCAGGAAATTTTTTGCGTTCCTTCTTAACCATGCCTGCTGATATATCGATAGCATGATATTGGTGTTCATTTCCCAGAAGCTTGACAATTTCCTCTAATGCGATTCCTGTTCCAGCTCCGACATCCACAGTGGACAAATGTTTTTTATCCCTAAAGGTAAGCAGCATTATTTTAAATAAGGTGAGGGGGGTAGTGTGGACGATAGCAATCATAATCATCGGCTAATCCATCAAACTTTTCACTTTTTTATTGAATACTTTGTGTCATAGAGTAGTATCCTCGTTACAATTGTTGACATACATAATTAGACAGCTCTCCTTTGTCTAGGGTGTTAACCATAAATTTGGAAGGAGAGCGGAATAGGTCTGCTCTTTGATATTCTTTATTTTATCTGTAAGATTGACACTTAATTCCCCCTTCTTCAAACAGTGTGTGTTGGAGCGCAAGTGCAATGAAGGTTGAGATTCTATGGATTTTGATTAAAAATCCATCCAACTTCTACTGCGATTACTGCTTTGGTGCTTTGAACAAATATTGAATTTACGATCTATTCACGGAAATTATCAGTCTCCAGCACTCCATCGCAAAAAAATAAGATCCCCCGTTTTCTTTTGAGCTGTTACTCTTTGCTACAACCACAATAATTGATTTCAATACTAGAAAATTGCATCTGACAGCGTAAATAAAAACGCTTAATACGAATAGTGATGTTTGAGAGACATCAGTATTGTAAAACTATTTCCCATTCTCCTTAAGATGTTTTATTTTTATGGAAAGGCTCATCGTACTATAAAAATTCATATTTTAGAAGCATTAAAGTGGGGAATTGTGCTTTCTGAAACTTAATCGGCTAAAATATAAAATCATACAAAAATAGCTATTTAAAAGCGAGTTAAAACGTACACAGAATAATATTTATATTAGGTGGATAATTTATATTCGCTTCAAATTTGAAGGAACGGCATTTCTCTATTGTACGTTGAGCAGATTATTTGCGAAATTTGAAAAAATGGACTAAATTATATCGTATTGTCATGGCTTGCTTAGAGTCAGAAAAATTTAATCAGTGGTGTAGTGCTATTGATGTTTTTTTGGATGCCGAGTATTATTTTTTCACCTATTTGGAGTGTATTAGCGGATAAATACAATCGTAAAATACAGATTATTATTTCAAACCTTATCAGAGATTTAGTGATTGTGGATTGGGTAATATTTTGGCAGTTTGGCATAGAAATTGATTTAATGTTCCTATTTACCCTCTTGGGTATTTTGATCTCTTTTTATATGCCATCAGCTATTTCTTTAATTCAAAATATTGTTTCAAAAGAACAGTTGATTAGTGCAAATGCAACTATTGATATTGTCTATTGGCACGATCGTAGGTATGGGATTAAGTGGATTTATACTTGCTGATGCAAGAATAAAAGGAACTCTCTTGATAGGTAATATTCCTTTCATTATTGCTGATTTATTTAATTGTGATGAGGATACCTAAAACCCAAAGATATGAAAGGGGAAACCAGAAAAACTGGTGGAAAATTATATCTCCTCATTTGGTTATTTTAAGCAGAATTCAGTTCTTTTTATGCCTTAGATAAGTCAGATGATTATTATGACTCTTTTGAAGACTATTCTTGTCATTCTGATTCCTTATACACAAGAAATTTTGACAGCGAGTATCAAGGCTTTTGCAATATTTTAAGTGCTTTATTCAGCAGGCGTTTTTAGTGGTACACTTCTTTCATCATTTTTTTATAAAGTTTTATCCATAATAAAAACATTCGCACTTTTATTAGCTGTTATAGCTATCGGTTTTGTTATTTTATCTGCATATATTTTTATTGTATTTTCTGTTTATTTCATGGTTGGATTTGGGTTTTTCAGTTGGGATCTTTCAATTTCTTTATCACAATTTTATTGTGATCCAGAATATTAGGGAAGATGACAGGTCAGTTTTAATGGTATCTGGGTGCCTTATCCTTGGAGTTTATCCACTTATGGAAAGAGATACCAAAGGTATTGCGCCTCAGTCTCTATACTTTTTTCAAAGTATTATTGAAATTGCTGGAATATTTACCGCTCTGTCTTATGAGAATGGAAAACAATAACTTGTATTCAGGCGCCGTAAACACTTGTTATTCTGCAATCATTGACGATTCTTCATATCTAACACGTTATTTAAAAGGGCAGAGCAGACAAACACCACGACTAAGATAGGTCTTTAACAAATAAAACATAAATCTGATGTGTATTATGAAATGTACATTGCTTGTCGAGGAAACACGAGGAAGCATTGATCACCTCTTCGTCCAAACGTTATTTATGTTCTTCAAAACCCATATGAATTACTGTATCATTCTCGTCTTCATTGGAATGAAATTTTCTACAACGGCGCAATGTTTGTATAACTTCCTTTTTAAAAACTACATCTGTTTCGCTTAAACGGTGAATACTTAATTCCAGTTCAAGAGATAAAGCTAAATCCACACACAATTTAAGCTCTTCTCCAATATCAAAGCCGCGTTGATAGTCATCATAAAGACCAACAAGTGTATCGGATAATTCTTTATCGCATAAAGAGGTCATACTAATTCCTCCACGTTGCGTTTTTCCATACGACTTTGATATGTTTAGGTTTCATCCCATTCTCATCACCAACAATTGCCATGTATACTAACATCATGATTTTGTCAATTTGGTGCAAAACGCCATCTTTTAAACCAATGCTTAACAGGAACGTTATTGCTTCAGAATTTTTAATTTCCCCATCATGAAAATGCTCGGTAATATCTTCGCTATAGGGTTTGCGGTATTTAAGATGTATTGCCAAGTGGTTTTTAATTTGCGTGTAAGTGGGATCATTTTGATGATGAACCAAATGCCTGAAGATCTTATGATTGCCAACGAAAGCCAAATCATTGCCATTGATATCAATCAAATGGCGCAATCGATTAATTGTTTTAATGATAAGATTTTGTGCCTGAACAATAACCAACAACACACCACTTCCCACATGCTTTAATTTTTTGTCAATGGCATGGGGTAAATGGATGGGATTGTATTCCACTACATTATGTTCTGCTGCTATACCATTTAACATATCATAAACACTGCACATATGCGGGTTTATGGTATCATGATTATTGCTGTTTTGCACTAATCTATTGGGTTGGTTTTGGGTATGCACCCAAGATATTTTTTTAGTTATGAGGTTTATTATATACTTCATTATAATCTCCTTTATCTATTTCTGGGGAAGTTGAATCATTTCATGCACCTCACTTTGAGAAGAAAAATGTTTAAGAGCTTGGTGCAAATGCTTATTAAATTTTTACACTTTCAAAGTTTCGTCATTATTCATTTTAAGTGCTAATTACCTCCCTTGCTTTAACTAAATTGGCTCACTTTTGGTTTTATTGGAAACGTAGCTTTTAAGGACTTATGCTTTTATTCATCCCTAAAAGAACGAGCAGGCATAGCTTGTAAATGCCCAGCTTTTGAATAATTGGTGATGATCTTATTGTTTATAGCGCATCAAAATTATTTTGCTCATTTCGTGTTGATTTTTAGACATTGATAAACCTTTTCAACTTATGTCATTAAAAAAACTTCTGGGAAATGCGTTTGTATATCCTTGCAGTGAGGTTTAAACAGCAATATTACATAGGACGGAGTGAACAAGAGCGACGGTATTGTATTTTTTTCTGCTTTGAAAGTGCGACACCTAAAACTGAGCTAGCAAAACGTTTTCGTGAAGTGCAGTGCATATTTGGGTTCACGGAGCGTAAACAGTTTATTGAACATCTTGATTTAACTGCTAGTTCCATAGGAATTTATAAAACCGGTATTAGTGAACCTACAGCCTCTGCTCTTTCTAAATATCAAGAAATTTGTGGTGTTTTATTAGATTGGCTTATAACTGGTAAAGGTAAAATGTTCACAGACATAGTAAAGGTGAAAACATTGGGTTTAGACTGCAAGCGATCTCTGCTGGCGTTATGAAAAAGCTTGGATATTTAGCTTATACGATCTATCATGATGTAAAAAACAACGTTTCCCTCTGAAGATGTAGCAGAATTGGCAGCAGAGCTTTATGGAAAGTTGCAAGAACTTATTCAAAACATCAACGATATGAAAGAAGTCAGCCCCTTTTAAAACTTCACTTAAAACGCCAAATCGAAGCTAAAAGAGCACATTACACAGCCCCAAAGTATACGGACTAACAACCCTCTAAAAGAAAAATCTTTTTTGCTGTAAAATTCCGTGTAAAGGACAGCGCATTGAATGATAAAATATCCGTACAGACTAATAAGTTATTATATATTCCTTTTTAACGTTATCTTCTTTCATTGAATACAAAGCTTCATGTGATACAACAGATTCACGGAATGAATTTTTTGTCTATTCGGCATATTTTATCGTTTTAATAGGTGGGGAAATATTTTCACAACAAACATATTTATTCAAATAATTATATTATTGGTATATCAGTGAAAAGACAAATACAGTTATAATAAAAGTTTAACCTGCAAATAATTTACTTTTTTACTATTCTTATATTTTTTTGTTTTGTATTAGCCTCAATAAAAGAAAAGGCGCAATTATTTAGAATATACCATTTGATGAAAAGAAAAATCCGTAGGAATCTCATATTAATAAATAGAAAAACACTTCACTGTTTTATATAATAGGATGCGCATTTTTTAGGGGCACCCGTATTTTGGATATACATGTTAGACTGTGACGAAGATCAGAAATTGTATCTGATATAACCGTTGAAATTAAGCTATATGCATTTTCTATCATGTTTGCTCAGTAAAAAATCTATGACGTATGTATTTTCAGGCGGCATCTTTTTTGTTTTGTTCATGCAAAAATCTAAATAAATCTCATGATTTATCGATGGGAAATGTGTTTAAAGAATGTTTTATACAATTTTTTGTAAGAAAAATTTAACATAAGAATACTGTTTAATGAAGTTAAATTTACTTATAAAAGAATACAGTTAATATATAGATAATAAAATAATATGATATGTAACAAACAAGGTAGAAATTTTTTTCAGAAAGAAAATAGTCTTTATAGAAACTTTCTATAATATGCTTTTATTTAAAAAATAATACAGAAAATAATAAAAATATAATTGATTATTTTGAAAATAAGAGATAGAATGAAGAATTATATTTGTTTATATGTGCTCTATAAAAACCATACGGAAATGAAAAACACTAATTATTACAATAATTTGATTTACATAGAGAAAAAATAAAAGGTAACATATACAAAGAAAAATAAAAATAAAAGAAATTTTATACAACTTATCTATTTTTTATAAATCATATCAAATTAAAAATGAAATATTTTTTATATGAATCTCCTAATTATAGATAAAAATCTTTCTATCAAAGACACATAACATATTATATATCAGATTATTTCATACAAGATATTAATATTTTTATGATGCGTAATCTATATTACATTGTTAAATAAGTCTAAAAAAATCATAAACTTATACTTATAAAAATAGATATCATCAAAAATCACTTTTTGTATTTAATAATAAGTATTTTTACAAATTAATGAAAAATAATTTTTAATACTCTTGTCATTTTTCTTATGAGCTTTATCTGAAAGACAGAATTGCTCTTTCATAAGACGTTTTTTGTATGAGATGAATTGCGATATTTTTGGATGGAAATGATGTAATATTTTTAAAGTTTGTGTTTTTATTTATTTTTTAGCTTGAATCCTTCTAGCTAAAAGGGTTGGGGACTTTTCTAGATTCAATGTTGTTACAGAGATTTTAGGATGATGCCGTAAGGAATACCGGCGTCAGAGGGGGAAGGTTTTATCTTTATTTATTTGTTTTTGGGGTGCGCAAACATGGAGTTTGGCCATGGGATTTTTGTGCATTGTGTTGATATTGACTCTGTTGGAGGAGGTTCTATGAAAAAATATTCAAAACCAAATTTGGTTAAAGCGGTCTCAGTAGGAGTCGCGATAACTGCATTATTATCAAGTGTTTCTCCTATTTTTGCTGCAAATCTTGCAATACTAGGACAAACTGTTAAAAGTACGAATGGTCCTGGTGTTTTGTATAAAAATGGAAGCCATGGGAGTGTTGTTCTAATTGGTGATGATGACTTCTGTGGGGTAGATAATGTTAAGGGTCGTGGTGGTGAAATACAAAAAAATATTGCCGATAGTCAACGAATAACTGTAGAGGAACAATATCTAAGATTCCTTAAAGGCTACAATGCTCCAGGCGGGGGTAACCCTTATGGTACGCACAGTGAGCAGATTACTTGGGTAAGTGAGGGAAGGTTGAGTGGCAATAACAGTTATATGGGAAAATCTAGTACTGACGGTACTGCTAATGCTATGCCTGAGGCTTTTGGTGTTTATTCTTTTGCAACCGGTTGTGGGTCTTCTGCAACGGGGAATTATTCAACAGCGTTTGGTGCAGGAGCAACTGCAAAAGCTGCTGGAGCACAAGCTTTTGGTGTTTCTGCACTTGCAGGCGGTACAGTGAGTGTGGCGTTAGGTATGGGATCAGAAGCTGGGGGAGAAGCTTCAGTTGCTGTTGGTGGGCTTGCAACTGCTTCTGGTAGCAACAGTATTGCTGTAGGGGCAGAGGCAAAGGCAGCAAAGAATTATTCGATTGCGATAGGTTTAGATTCTGAAGCCAAAGGTTCAGGTTCTATTGCAATAGGAAGCAGGCTCTCTGATAGAACTGAAGCAGGTAATCCTGAGAGAAAAGTAATAGCGGAGGGTGAAAATTCTGTTGCTATAGGGACGCATACTTACGGTAAAGGGGAAGATTCTGTTGCCATTGGTGCAAATGCGCAAGCACTTGTTAGAGATGGTGTTGCTGTAGGTGGAGCGTCTGTCTCTCGTGTTGAAAAGGGCATTAAAGGTTATGATCCTGCAACAGGTCAAGAGACAACAAAAATTGATGTGGCATGGAAAAGTACAGCAGGAGCTTTTAGTGTTGGTGATGTTGGTGCGAGTGAAGGGAAAATAACACGACAAATTACAGGAGTGGCTGCTGGTACGGAAGATACTGATGCTGTGAATGTGGCACAGTTAAAAGCTATAAGCGCTGCGGCATCAGGAGCTTGGAAGCTTTCTGTTAACGATGAAAATTCTACAGACGTGAATCCAGGCAGCACAATAGATTTTTCAGTAGAAGATGCGAAAGTAGGAAAAGACAACTTAACGATTAAAAGAGAAACTCAACAGAATAAGCATAAGATCAAATTTGCTTTAAATGATAATCTTAAGTTAACGAGCGTCACCACAGGGCGAAGCACGATGAGTGATGATGGCTTTATTATTAACAATGGGCCAAGAATGTCTATTGATGGCTTTATGGTTGGTGATGAGAATGCTCCAAGTATGACTGTTGAGGGTATTAATGCTGGCAAGAAAAAGATCATAAACGTGGCAGACGCGACTGATGATTATGATGCTGTAAATTATAAACAGCTGAAAGATATAAAAGATTCTGTTACAACGCGTTGGCAACTTACCGTTAATGGTCAAAATGCTACATCTATTGGACAAAACGAGACAGTAAATTTCCAAGCTGATAACAAGAAAGGTAATCAGAATATCAAGATTGTAGGAGATGATAAACGCAACGTCACATTTGATTTAGCTGAGGATATTACAGTGACGAGTGTCACTACAGGTAACAGCATAATGAGCAACCAGGGCTTTGGGTTTATTAATGGTGGTCCCAAGATAAGTATGGATGGTATTAATGCTGGTAGTAAAAATATCATAAACGTAGCAGACGGGACTAGACCTAACGATGCAGTAAATTATAAGCAATTGAAAAATCTACAAGAAATCGTTTTAACACAAGGTTGGTATCTTTTGGTCAATGGTGAAAACGAAAGCAAAATTGTAAATGGGAGTACAGTAGATCTTGTTGCGGATCAGAATGAAGAACCAAATATCATAATTAAAAAAAACGATGATAAAGTCGAGTTTTCTTTAAATAAACGTATTGAAGTAGAAACTGTTCTTACCAAGGGTGCCTTTATGAATGAAATAGGACTTGGGGTCACGGATGGGGCAAGCATAACTACGCAAGGTATTGATGCTGGTAATAAAATAATTACAGGCGTGCTTAAGGGGGAAAAAGGTACCGATGCTGTTAATGTTGCACAATTGAATGAAATGAAAGTCCAAATAGCAGATAATAGCCTTGTTAAATGGGATGACGGCAAAAAACTTATTACCATTGGTGCTCAAAAAGAAGGAATTGAAATCAATATTACTAATAGTAAAGGTGAAAGTCGAATTATTGATGGCGTTAGAGATGGAAAAGTCAGCTATGATTCAAAAGAAGCAATCAATGGTTCTCAGTTCTTCAATTATGCTGATAATGTATCAGAATATTTTGGTGGTGAAACAGATGTGATTAATGGTTTTAAACCCACTTTTACTGTTCAGCATACCACACACAACAATGTAACGGATGCTTTTGCAGATGTCGATACTTTTATCACGGATATCTATCAGCAGATTACAAACGTAACAAATAATAGCCTTGTTAAATGGGATGAGGACACAAAACGTATTACCATTGGTGAAGAAAAAGGCGGTACGAAAATTGATATCACAGGCACTAGTGGAGAGCGGACTATTGCAGGTGTGAAAGGTGGAAAAATTTCAGAAGATTCAACAGAAGCGATAAATGGTAGCCAGATTAATAAAATATCTGGAAATATTGCAGAATTCTTTGGTGGTGATGCAGCATTTCAGGATGGTGCTTTTGTAGGTCCTACATATAATTTATCTAAAGTTTCTACAGATGGTACTGTAAAACAGGATACTTTTAAAAATGTTGGTGATGCTTTGACAGGTCTTGATGCGAATGTCAAAAACGTGAATAGTCGTCTGACACATGTTACTAATGAATTTAATCAGAAGTTTGATAATTTCTCTCAAGATGCTTTACTTTGGAGTGAAAATGAGCGTGCATTTGTTGCACTTCATGGACCAAAGGGCGGAAAAACAGATAGTAAGATTACCTATCTTTTAGATGGTGAGATTGCTCCAGATTCCTCTGATGCTGTAAATGGTTCCCAAATTTATTTTATGGGCAGTAAACTTGCTGAATATTTTGGTGGTGGAGCATCATTTAAAGATGGTACTCTTACGCCACCAAAATATAGCTTACCTATTATTTTCGAAGATGGTACGATAGGAAAAGTCGATCATCATGATGTTGGTTCCGCATTGGAAAGTCTTAATGGGAATGTCACAAACGTGAATAATCGTTTGACGAATGTTGCTAATGAATTTACTAAAAAATTTGATGTTCTTTCTCAAGATGCTTTACTTTGGGATGAAGAAGAACAAGCATTTGTGGCGCTTCATGGGAAAGATGGGAATCAAACAAAAAGTAAGATTAGCTATCTTAAGGATGGTGAAATTCATAAAGAATCAACAGATGCTGTGAATGGTTCCCAAATTTATTCTATAAGCAGTAAAATTGCTTCTCATTTTGGTGGTGGTGCTGGATATAATAACAATGGAGAATGGAACAGTCCTACTTTCCATGTCTATCATATCAACGATGATGGTACTGTCTCTGAGAAACCCTATGATAATGTTGCAGATGCTTTTGGAGGTGTAAACAATTCTTTCGCCCAGATTCACAATCAAATCTCTAATATAACAGAAAATAGCCTTGTGAAGCAGGAGGGAGAAAGCGGTTTGATCACTATTGGTAAAGCAACCGGTGGTACAAAAATCAGTATTACAAATAAAAATGATCAAGAGAGAACACTTGCTGGTGTAAAAGATGGAGAACTCTCTCAAACATCCACTGAAGCTGTAAATGGTTCACAACTCTTTAAGACAAATGGAAATGTCAAAACTGTTACTGATAACTTATCAAAAGCTGTTCAAAATATATCCAAATATTTTGGTGGCGGCACAGATGTACTTGCCGGTATAGAACCAACCTTCTTAATTCAGGGTAAGCCATATCATAATGTTACAGATGCGTTTTCTAGTGTAAATACTTCCATTACAAATATTGATAATAAAATTACTGAGATGAAAGAAAATAGTCTTGTCCAACAAAAAAGCATTTCAGATATTATCACTATTGGTGCGAAAACAGCTGGTACTGAAATGAATATTGCAGGATATGGCAATGTAGCACGTTCTATTTCTGGTGTAAAAGCAGCAGAGAAAGGTGATGAAGCTGTTAACAAAGACCAGCTTGATGAAAGCATAGAAAGGATTTCAAATGATGTTAGGATAGCAAGTGCTGCTGCTGTTCTCTACGATAAAAATGAAGATGGTACTGTTAATTATGATAGTGTGACTTTAGGTGGCGAAAGGGGCGCAAAACCAGTGGCCCTCCTTAATGTCAAGGATGGTAAAATTTCTCAAGATTCTCATGATGCCGTTAATGGTAGCCAAATTAATAAAATATCAGGAGATATTGCGAATTACTTTGGTGGTAATGCTTCATTCAAAGATGGTACTTTTAAAGGACCAAAATATACTTTATCTACTATTGTTGAAGATGGCCAGGTAGCAAAAGTTAACTATTATAATGTTGGTGATGCTTTGACAGGGCTTGATGCGAATGTCAAAAGTGTGAATAATCGTCTAACGAATGTAGCTAATAACTTTAATCAAAAAATTGAAGGTATTTCTAAAGATGCTTTACTGTGGGATGATGAAGAACAGGCATTTGTTGCACGTCATGAAAAGGACGGACAGAAGACAAACAGCAAGCTTAAATATCTTTTAGATGGTGACATTTCTAAAGGTTCAACCGATGCCATTACGGGCAATCAGCTTTTTCTCATGAGCAATCAACTTGCTGCGTATTTCGGTGGTGGTGCTAAATATGAGAATGGCAAATGGACAGCACCTAATTTCAAGATTGTTCAAGTCAATGCTGATGGTACAACTGTTGAGAAAAGCCATAATAATGTTGCTGAAGCTTTTGATGGTATTAATAATGGTATGTCGAATATTAATAATCGGATTGATGATGTCATCAACAAGGTCGATTCAGATGCTTTAAAGTGGAATAAACAAAAAGGAGCCTATGATGCTGGTCGCAATGGTCAGCCAAGTAAGATTATCAATGTAGCTGACGGCAAAATTGAAAAAGGTTCGAAAGACGCAGTCAATGGTGGACAGCTTTGGGAAACCAATGAACGTATTACGGGTGTTGAAAAAGATGTTAAGCATATCTCAAACAGAGTTGATAACATTTCCAATACGATTGCTGATATTGGTAACACAGTTCTCAATATTGATGCCAAAGTTGATAATATTGAGAATAAAGTTAACGATATTGCTGAGGATGCTGTTCGCTATGATAGAGATGAAAACGGTAAAAAAACCAATAAAATTACTTTGAAAGGTAGCGATGCCAGTGAACCTGTGTTGATTGACAATGTTGCTGATGGTCGTATCGAGAAGGGTTCAAAAGAAGCTGTAAATGGTGGACAACTTCATGATTACACCAAAGAACAGATGAAACTTGTTCTCGATGAATCAAAGCACTACACAGATCGGCGGGTAAACAATATCGTGGTTGATGCAATCGACGATGCCGTTGAACGCGCTAATAACTACACCAATATGAAGTTTGATGCTTTAAATTATAGCATAGAAAATGTAAGAAAAGAGGCAAGCCAAGCAGCGGCTATTGGTTTAGCAGTGTCTAACTTACGCTATAATGATACACCTGGAAAACTAAGTGTTGGATTTGGTAGTGGCTTATGGCGTAGTCAATCTGCGTTTGCCTTTGGTGCTGGTTATACATCAGAGAAGGGAAATATTCGGTCGAATGTATCTGTCACAACTTCCGGCGGTCATTGGGGTGTAGGTGCGGGATTCAATATGACATTGAATTGATAATCAAAAAAACACATAAAAAATTCTTTCCACCCTTGTCTCATGAGGCAGGGGTGAATTGTTTTTACATCTGTAAATAGATATAATGACGGTTTTCAAAGCATATGCTAAAGGGGGCATATAAAGATTGATAAGGGATATAGTAGATAAGTATTGGTTTCAGGAACAAAAAAACTATCATAGTTAAAATTTAATTAAATTTTAACCAATATACAAAAAAATAGATATAGCTTTTTTAGGAAATACAGAAAAACAAGACACATTCAATTTCTAAAAACGTAATCTCTTCGCTTTTTTAAGCACGCTTTAAATTTTAAACATGTTAGAGCAGTTTAGTATTTAAATATGTCTCTTTTGTTTTTATAATTAAAATTTTTTTCATTGGGGAATTTGTTATGAAAAAATTATATACCAAATTAGCGGGGAGTGATTTAAAATTTTCTCGTTTTCCTTTTATTAAAGTTGTATCATTGTCTTCAATAGCTGCACTTTTATCGAGTATTTCTTCTGTTTTTTCAAAAAATCTTGTTTCAAGAGAGGAAGCTTCTAATATCATAAGAAGTGTTGCGGTGGAGTATCCACAAAGTGTGATCTCTGTTTATGATGACTCTACCAGTTATTTGGAGCTTATGAATGTATTCAAAGACAATTATAGAGCAGTGTTGAGCAGGGCGCTGACATCAGAAGTTCATATTTTGAATGGTTCTATTCAACAATGACCCTCTCTGATGTGGAAAGAGCAGTAAGTATAGCGGAAGAAAAGAAACAATCTATCATTAGCCCACAATTGTCTGTTCGTAATAACTTATCCTCTCGACAGTTTAATCAAGGTGATGACGATTCAGCGATTCTTAATGTGTCTGATACCTCGCAGAATAATTTATCTTCAAAATTGTAGCGTGACGCATTGGGAAAGAATGTTATTTTTGATAATAACATAGATGTGAAAATTAATAATGCTGTTGTTATTGGTGCTGATACAGAGGCAAAATTTTTAGAGAGGGATGGCAATTTGTTATGGGGCACTGTTATCGGTTATAATGCGCAAGCCTATAGAAGTGGTTCCGTTGCCATTGGTAGCGATGCAATAGTCACAAAAGATGGGGTTGATGGGATTGCTGTAGTTGGTCCTTATGCACGAGTAGTGCAGCAAGGTGCTCTGGGATTAGGTTATGGGGCAAATGGGTCAGGTGAGACGAGTATTGCTATAGGTTATGCATCGCAAGCTACGTGAATGGCTCTATTACAATAGGCTCTACGCAGCATTTGAACTCTATAAGCAATACGAATGATCCAAATAAAGAGACGAACAAAGACCTTAATCATCGCATCAAGGCACTTGGTGAAAATGCGATAGCTATAGGTTCTGAAGCATTTGCAAGTGGTAGTAAGTCTTTAGCGATAGGTGTTTTGGCTAAGAGTGAGCAGGAAGATGTGATTTCTATTGGTACTGACTCATCTGCATTTGCTAAGATGTCTGTAGCATTGGGGGTGGAATCACAAGCAGCAACAGAATCAGGAGTTGCTATAGGAACGCATTTTTTAGCTGATATTGCTGGTTATAACCCTTTGCGAAAAGATAAATCGAAAGATCCAAGTTCTGTATGGAAGAGTAGGCTAAGTGCTGTTAGTGTTGGTAATAAATCTCAAATGCTATCGCGGAAAATTACAAGCGTAGCAGCTGGGAGTGAAGATGCTGATGCAGTAAATTTTGGACAGCTGCAGAAAATTGAAAAACAAGTCAAAGAACAAGTCGTAGCCAGTAGCTTCGTGAAACAAGATGATACAACGAGATACATCACGATTGGTAAATATACAGATGGTGATAAAATCGATATTACCAATCACAAAAGTGAAAAGCGTATTTTTGCAAGTATAAAGGATGGTAACATTTTAAAAGATTCGAATACAGCTATTACTGGTTCGCAGTTGTTTACGACAAATCAAAATGTAATAACGGCATCAAATAATCTCCAAACCGCTGCTACGAATATAGCTGAAACTTTTGGAGGTGGAGCTGGATATCAAGATGGAGAATGGATGGTACCTACTTTTACGCTTAAGGCAATTAAAGAAGATAGCACAGAAGAGGAAAAAACTATCCGAGTTCAGCAAAAGTGTTTGTTGGAATTGGCACATCTGTCAAAAATATTCAGAATAAAATTACCAATGATATCACCAACCAGATTACTAAAACAAAAAGTGATGCTTTATTATGGAGCGAGAATAATAAGGCATTTATCGTCCAGCGTGGTGCAGGTGAAGAAAAGACCAATAGCAAGATTAACTTTCTTGCCGATGATGGCATTGCTGAAAACTCAAGTGATGCAATCAATGGTTTCCAGCTTTATTCGATGAGTAATGTTCTTAATGAGGCAAAATCTTACACGGATACGAAATTTGAAGCATTAAGATATTGATATTAAGGCATTTCAAAAAGAGGCCAGACAGGCAGCAGCTGTTGGTTTAGCAGTATAGAACTTAAATTATTTTGATACCCCGGGATTTTTAAGTTTCTCTCTTGGTATGGGTATATGATGCGGTGAATCAGCCTTTCTATCGGTGCTAGTTATATGTCAGAAGATGGTAAGATGCGTTCTAATATATCAGCAACGCGGTCATTGGAGGTAGGTGTAGGCCTGAGATTAAAGCTAAATTGACGATATAACAAACAATTTTTTTATCGGTACGTATATTCGCCCTTATTTTTTGATAAGGGCGAAATTTCACAGCTAAACAGTATGTCATCTAGAGATGAGTGCAACATCTAATGGTGCTGTAAACCTTAGGAGTTTACAGCATACTTTTCCGCGCTCTTGTTGAAAAAAGAGCACAGTAGAATCCCCATTGCTAAGAAGTCAATTTTTAACTTGTCATTTTCGTGAATAGTCTATAGAGATACAGAAAGATGTATTGATAAGACTCATTTTGATTGTATAAGTATTTCAA